>CAZWAK010000029.1:20021-58623 GCA_964631865.1 uncultured Heliobacteriaceae bacterium
GTGTTGTCGGGCTTTTTCTTCCCTGGGTTTTTTCCCCAATAAACCACTGCCTTTTAACAACCCCCCGCTACGACGTACTCAATTGCAATAACTGTCCGTCAGTTTGCGAAAGTGATAACCCATTGCGGCTAACGTGACGGCGTGAACGAATTGGTTGGGATGCGCGCGGCGTACTTGTCGCAGAAAGCGCCAGAATTCCCGGCGGGCGCGATCTCGTATGCCGAGCGTGAAGACGACGCGCCCGAAGGAAACAACGTTATGAAGCAGGTTGCCGCGCTTTGGTTCATCGCCGTCTTGCAGCACGACTTTCAGGCAATCCAGCGCGCGTTGGTAATATTCCGCCGGGCTGTAAATACTGCGCAGGATGTTTTTGTAGCCTTCAATCAAGCGCGTGGCGTCCATCTTCGGAATAAAGTTGAGCGAGGCATCGGTATTGTTGCCCGTGCTTTCCGCGACCAGACGTCCCTCGCGTTGCAAGCGTCGCCACAATTGCGTATCGGGCAGCGCGTTCAGCAATCCCACCATCGCCAGGGGAATCGCGCTTTCGCGGATGAAGCGAATCTGCCGCTCGAAGATGTCTTCGGGGTCGCTGTCAAAGCCGACGATGAAGCCCGCCATCACTTCCATGCCATAGCGTTGAATGCGGCGCACCGATTCCAACAAGCTGTGCCGCGTGTTCTGAAACTTCTGCGCTTCTTTCAGGCTTTCTTCGACCGGCGTTTCGATGCCGAGAAACACGCGCCGAAAGCGCGCGCGATGCATCCCGGCCAGCAATTCTTCATCGTCCGCCAGATTCACACTCGCTTCGGTGATGAACGCAAACGGATGATTGTGCGCTTCTGACCATTCCGCCAATGCGGGCAACAAGCGTTTGACATTCGGTTTGTTGCCGATGAAGTTGTCGTCCACAATCAGCACCATCCCGCGCCAACCGGCTTGCAGCAAGGCATCCAATTCCGCCAGCATTTGCTCATTGGTTTTGGTGCGTGGTTTGCGCCCGTAAATTTCGATGATGTCGCAGAACTCGCATTGAAACGGGCAGCCGCGCGAAAATTGAATGGACATCGAACTGTAGCGTTTAAGCTCGGCGAGGTGAAAATCCGGCACGGGCGTGAGCGCGAGCGAAGGCCGCTCATCGGCTTGATAAATGCGCTTGGGCGTGCCCGTTTCAAGGTCGCGGATGAATTCCGGCAAGGTCGTTTCCGCTTCGCCGACAAAGATGTAATCGGCGGCGGGCACCTCGGTGCTGCTGGTGCTGACGAACGGCCCGCCAACGGCAACGCGCTTGTGCTGCGCTTTGCAACGCTGCACGACTTTGAGCAATGAATCTTTTTGCACGATCATCGCGCTGACGAAAACGAGGTCGGCCCATTCGATGTCCGCTGGTTTGAGCGATCTGACATTCATATCCACCAGACGCCGCTCCCACGACGGCGGCAACATCGCCGAAATCGTCATTAAGCCGAGCGGCGGAAAGGCAGACTTCTTGCCTTCAAACGACAAGGCGTGGCGAAAGCTCCAATAGGTTTCGGGGAATTCCGGGTAGACAAGCAGGATTTTCATGACGCCTCCTAGCGCGGCGTGCAACGCGGAAAACCGCGCCAACGCTTTTCGGTACAAACAACCTTGGTTCAAGCTGTGATTTGAGATACGAGGAACTGTAGCACAGGAACTCCATCGCCAACAAATCGCCCGCCATCCACTCGCACTGCTCAACGAAACGTTTTAGAATGCGCGTCACATTGGTTCATCGTAAGTACCGCGATTTGCCAAATCGCGCCACAGTTTTTGAGGAGGAGTTTATGCTGCACTCGTTTTGTTGTGTCGTCTTCGGTTTGCTGCTCCTGGTCGGACAGACCCAGGCACAAGCGCAAACTACGTCACCGGAAATCACGTCGCTCTTGGGTGTCCAATACTTCGCGCAACCTGATGCGAAAGGTGAAGTCAAAGCCGCCGAAGAAAAGCTGGCGGCTGATCCTAAAAACATAGACTTTTTGATTGCGCTCGGTCGCGCGCAAGCCAATGTTTGGCGCTATCAGGACGCGATTGCCACCTACACACGCGGCCTTCAAATCGCGCCGACTAACGCGATGCTCTATCGCCATCGCGGCCATCGTTACATCACCACGCGGCAATTTGACAAAGCCGCCGCCGACCTCGAACGCGCGGCGAAATTGAACGATCACGACTTCGACATTTGGTATCACCTCGGCCTCGCTTACTACCTCAAAGGCAACTACAACAAGGCCATCAAAGCCTACGAACAATGCCGCGCGGTCGCCGAAAAAGAAGCGAAGGACGATTCCGTCATCGCCGTGTCCGATTGGCTCTACATGACCTATCGCCGCGCGAAGAAAAATGACGAAGCTGCCAAAGTCTTAGCGCGCATCACGCCGAATATGAACGTCAAAGAAAACAGGTCGTACTTTGATCGGTTGTTATTTTACAAAGGGCTGAAGCAGGAAACCGAGATTTTCAACTTGGAAAAAGCCACCGATTTGGAAATCGCGACCGTCGGCTACGGCCTGGGCAATTGGCATCTCTACAACGGCCAACGCGCCAAAGCCGAAGAGTATTTTCGCAAGATCACCGCCGGGAAATATTGGCCTGCCTTTGGCTTCATTGCGGCGGAAGTAGAACTGGCGAAGCGACGATGAAATAACGACCAGCGGTATCATGTCTTGCACGCCCGCGCGCACTTGGGCGGCGTGCTTTTGTTCCTCGGCCTCATTCCCCAACGAATTCCAGTCATAGCGGCAATCCTGATCCCTGCTCACTGAGTTGTCATCCTGTATCCGCAGAAAAAGATGTCAATCCCGTCCCCCACGCGCCTTTGTCCATCGCACCGTTCACCCAGTTACCAGACGGGAAAGCAATATTGGCAACTGCGGGAGTGGAAGACGCGGGCATTTCGTTCTTTCTGTTGACCGTAGTCACTGCGGTCAACGCGATTCGGCGCTGTGCCGTGACGATGAACTTTCGCGTTATGGGAACTTCTTCGCATCAACCTGATGAGCCAATTCCCGCTGCGCCGCGCCGCGTGGTCATAGCGGCTATTGACCAATCACTGGATCAGGCGCGCTTGGCTTTGCAGCGGTTTCAGTACGAAGAAACGATTGCGCACGGAGAAGCTGCGTTGGCTCTCCCTGGTCTCACCGCAGATGAGGAAGCGAAGATTCGCTGCCTTTTGGCCGAAGCGTGGGAAAACCTGTCCCGGTTTTCTGAGGCGGTCACGGTCCTGAGCGGGTACGAAGACGCCGAAAACCGCGAGCCGTTGACGCTGACTTTGCAGTGTCAGGTCGCACGACAACTCGGCGCAGCGTATGGTGGAACGAAAGACATCCCGAAAGCCCTTTCGTGGGCCAGACAAGCGTTGATTCAAGCCGGGCAAGGTGGTGATCCGGGTGAGATGGGGAACTGTCGGTTGCTGCTGGGAACGCTGTATCGTCGTTTGGGGGAGATTCGTTTTGCCCATGAACATTATGCGGAAGCGCGCAAGCTGGCCTTGTCCAGCGACGACGACTTCTTGCAAGCGCAGGCGCTCAATGGGCTGGGGTTGGTTTGCTTGACCGAAAGCGACTGGGCCGGCGCACAACGGGCGTTTGCGCAAGCGCAGGAATTGTTGCCGGACCATCAAGCTCCTTTGCTGCGCGGCAGTTTGTACATCAATCAGGCTATCGGCCCGCAACTGCAAGGGCACTGGCGGGAGAGCGTGGAGTTGCTGGAAAAGTCCCTCGCCCCGTTGGAAGAAGCGCGCCAGCCCCGCTTGTTGTCGAATGCGCGCTCGAATCTCGGCTTCAGCCTCATGCGGCTCGGCGAGATCAAGCAGGCGCAAGCGGCCTTCGAGCAAGCCCTGACCGAAGCGCGCGCCTGCGAAGCTTTACTGGTCGAAGCCAGTACGTTGGAATCGCTGGGCGAATTGCAGTATCTGCAAGGCGATTTTTCCGCCGGAGAAAGGTACTTGCAGAAAAGCTGGGAAATTCTCCAGCCGCTGCGCGTCGGCTTCAACGAAGCCCAATTTCATCTCACGCAGGGGCGCTGTCGGTTGATGGCCGACGCGCCTGAAGACGCCCTGCAATCGTTTCAGGCCAGTCTGGAAATCTGTGAGCGGATGGGCGATCCACGTGGACAGGCCGCCGCCCGCTTGTGGCTGATTGAGGCGTATTTGGCCGTTGGGCGGCAGGCCGAAGCCGTGCGTTTGCAGGCCGAAGTACGCGGCGAAGTCGAGCGAATGGCGCTTACGCCGTTGCTGGCGCATCTTAAAGAAATTTCCGGTTATCTGGCACTCATTTCCCAGAACGAGGCAGATGCCATAAAATGCTTCAGCCGAGCGGTTACCATTTGGGAAATGATCGAAGACCGATATCGCATTGCGGTGGCCAGCTTTCATCTCGGCCAGGCCTATGTTCTTGCTGGCGACCCGGAACGTGCGTTATCCGCCCTGCGAAAAGCGCAAAGTCTTTTTCGGCAATGGGGCGAACATCCCATGCTGACACGTACAGAAATCGCCATCAAAACTCTTCCGACCAACGCCGTGGCGAAAGCCGCGCAACGGACATTGTCGGCCACGATTGTTTCGGCCCTGACGCGCTTGCACGAAACGGGCGGCGCGCGGGCGTTGTTGCTGCGGGAACTCGTTCACATCCTGCACGAGGATTTTGCTGCTGCCCCGGTCATCGTTTTTCATCTGCTCGCCGGGCGTGAGCCAGTCCCGCTTACCTATCTCGGTTGTGATGAGCGGCAAGCGAAGGCGCTGTCCTCTTTAGCGGCTAGCGAAGAACGGCGCAGCCATAAACGAAAGCTTCATTCGTTGCTGGCACACGCGGACGAACAATTGTTGCTCTATGTGGGAAAACACAGCGAAGACCTGACGGAGACGTTGCTGGCCTTGCTGATCCGTGAAACCGAAGCGGGTTTGGAACGGGATCGCTGGTTGCCGCGTACGGCGCGGTCGGTCGGCACGTCGGTCGTATTGCCGCCGCAGTTATCATTGCCGGGGCTGGTTTATCGCAGTGAAGCTATTCGCAAAATTGTGGAGCAAATTTACGACCTCCACACCAGCGACATTCCCATTCTGCTGACCGGAGAAACCGGAACGGGCAAAGACGTCATTGCCCGCGCGATTCATACGCTGAGCAGCCGTTCGGCGCATCCGTTCATCCCCTTCAATTGTGCTGCGACGCCGCGCGAATTGGTCGAATCGCAACTCTTTGGACATCGGCACGGAGCCTTTACAGGCGCGCGCACGGATTTTCCCGGACTGATTGGAGCCGCGGAAAAAGGCACGCTCTTTCTGGATGAAGTCGGCGAGTTGGCGCGCGAAGTACAGCCGAAGTTGCTACGCTTTTTGCAGGACGGCGAGATTCAGCGGCTCGGCGAAGCCAAGCCCCGCCGCGCCAATGTGCGCGTGATCGCCGCCACGAACCGGGATTTGAAGGCGATGGTGGATGCTGGCGAGTTTCGCATGGATCTTTATTATCGCCTCAATGTCGTGCAATTTTCGCTTCCGCCTTTGCGCGAGCGGCGGGAAGAAATTGCGCTCTTGACCGAGCATTTTCTGCGCCGCTACACCAGGCTGGCCAATAAGCAAAGAATCACGCTGGCCCCCAGCGTGATGGATCTTCTGCGCCGCTATGATTGGCCCGGCAATGCGCGCGAACTGGAAAATGAAATCCAACGGTTGGTGGCGCTGACGCCAACGGGAACAAAAATTCTGCCGGAGTCGCTTTCGCCCGCGATCACACAATCCGCGCTGCTCCAAGCGACGCCTTCTGCTTCACCTGCGGCGGCACGCCAGACATTGGCCGAAATGCTGGCGGACAGGGAGCGCGAAATCGTCAACGGGTCGCTGGCACGCCACAACGGCAATCTGTCTCGCGTCGCCACCGAACTGGGTATCTCCCGCAACGGCTTGCGCAAGATGATTGCCAGATTGCAATTAGATCGGTACGGCAATTTTGGTGGTAACTGAGTTCGCAGCATTGGTCATCTTGTTGCCGATGGCATAAGTGGTTTGATTGCAGATAGTAGGCGGGTGTTTCGAGCGATAGGCTTAGACGGGAGTGATAACTGAGTGCGCAGCACGTCTACCTTGCTTTCGGCGGAAGGACTGAAGCGAAATGCCGCGTTGGACACCTAACTATTGGGTTCTTGTGGCATTTGTGGTGACGAAGGAAGCTGCTTGAAGGATTTAAAGGGTGTGGCACAGCGATTGACTAGAAAAGAATGGCAAATTTAGGTAAATGTGTATCTTATAACCAAAAAAATCGTCAATGCTGACGAAAGAGAATATCCCTCGTTCGTTCCTTGCAAACGAATGAGAGCGAAAAAGCATAAACCCGAAAAAGCAAGACCGCATCTCGGTCTGTAATGAGGAGGTCGGAAGCTAGGAAAATAAGGAATGTTTCATAACCAGTATGGTCAGCCTAAGCCCCGGTGGTAGATCATAGTGCTTTCATTTATCCCTCAAAAGAGTTTGCTACAAAACCCACAGGTACGCGCCTCGACCTGATGGTTTGGTAGTTTATTTAGATCTGAAGAGCACACCAAAGTTTATTACCACCTACTGAGAATTGTAGCGATTCTCTCTGCGTAACAACCCCAACAACGCAACCGTTTCTCTGCTTGAGACCAATCAGGCTCCCTTCTCCGGCAGGCTTATCATCACCCGTTTTGACGGATTCGCTCGCTCTCGGTGTCTCCCGCCGAGCGGTTGGCAGCCGAGCGCCTTTGACCGCCAGGAAAAGCTATGTGGATTGTAAGTTATCAAAAAATGTTGTTGCTGGGTTTCCTCTCCGCCGTGTTTCTACTCGTGTCTTCTTCGTCACAAGCACACAGCTACGCCCAGGCCACTGCCGCGCCGCCGAAAGCCGCCGGAGCCTATCGCGTGAAAACGGGCGACAAACTCAGCGTCCGGTTTTTGCATCAGCCGGAATTGAATGAGGCGGCAGTGATCGTGCGGCCTGACGGTATGATTACGTTGCAGATTGTGGACGAAATTCGCGCCGCCGGGTTGACCGCGCAGGAGCTGAAGAAAGCGATTGAGAAAGCTTACAGCGAAATTTTATTGGAGCCGGTCGTGACGGTCAGCCTCCTCGAATTTGTGGCTCCGCATGCGTTCGTCAGCGGTCAGGTCACGAAGCCCGGCAGTTATGAATTGCGCAGCGGGCAGACCGTCTGGCAGGCGATTGCGCTGGCCGGCGGCTTCACGCGCGACGCGCATCGCAAAATGGTCTTGCACGCGCGTCCGGTGGGCGAGCGAACCTTGAAAGTCACGGTCATAGACCTCACGCAAGTGCTCACGCCGAGTGGCAAAGAACCTGACCTCAAGCTGGAAGACGGCGACTATGTGTTTGTGCCGGATTCCAAGTTGTCCCGATTTAATCGCGTCGTTGAAGCCTTTCGATCCTTGTTGCCGGGCTTCACCATCACGTAAGGAAGTCGTATGCAGTTTGAATCCTCGCAACGTGACAATTCGATGGCAGCGGTGAGTCCGCTGGCGGTGCTGCGGCAACTGCGAACAGTGGTCGTGGCACACAAATGGCTGGCGCTGGCTTTGCTGTTGGGCGTGGTCGTGAGCGGGATGGCGCTGACGCTGCTGATGTCGCCTGTGTACGAAGCTTCGATCAAGGTGTTGGTGACGCGCGAGCGCGTGGATCCACGCATCAGTCCGGGGGCTGCCAACGGCGATTTGCCGCGCCCGGAAATCGGGGAGGAGGAGTTCAACTCCGAACTCGAAATCATCCGCAGCCGCGAGGTCGTCGAGGCCGTCGTCAAGGAATTGAAATTGGAGGAGGAGCCGGAAAAACCAGCGGGCAAGTTGGAGCCGCTGCGCAAACTATATCGCAATTTGCTGCAACTGAAAGAGACCTCGCCGCTGGAACGCGCGGTGCTCAATGTCAGCGCAAATCTGGAAGCGGTTTCAGTGCGCAAATCGCGCATCATCGTCGTGACCTATCGCGACAGCGATCCCGAACGCGCGGCGGCGGTGCTCAACATGCTCTATCAGAAATACGCCGATCATCATTTGCAACTGCACGGCATGGGACAGGCCGCGAATGTGTTTCAGACGGAAGCGGCCACGTTTCGCGACAAGCTCGATGCGGCGACCGAAGCCCTGAAACGCTTTGACGCCCGCAGCGGCGTGGTGGACGCCAATACCCAGAAAGATATTTTGCTGCGCCAATTTTACGAAATGCAGCATGCGGTTAATGCCGCCCAGACCGAACGGCATGAGTTGGAGCAACGGCTGCTTTCGATCAAAGACCAATTGGCGGCGCAGCCCGAAAAGATCGAGACGAGCACGGTTTCCAAATATGTGAACGCGCTCGACAAGATGAAGGAAGAAATCCTGACGATGGAATTGCAGCGCACGCAATTGCTGCAAAAGTACAAAGCCGATTCGCGCTTCGTGCGCGACATCGAGCAGCGCATCACGCAGGCCAAAGCCGCTTTGGAACGCGAAGAAAAGAATCCGCCGCAGGAACGTTCGGTCGCGCTCAACGACATCCATCGTCGCTTGCTGAGCGATTTGCTGACGACGCAATCGTCATTGGCGACGGTGCGCGAGCGCGAAAAACGGTTGGCGGCGGTGGCGACACAATATCAAACGCGGTTGCTCGAAGTGGATCGCCGCACGTTTGAAAAGGCGGAACTGGAACGCACGCGCGCGGTGAACGAAGAAGCGTATATGCTGTACCAAAAGAAGGCGCAGGAAGCGGACATCACCAAAGCCTTGAATCAGCAAAAGATCGTCAACGTCAATCTGGCCGAAGCCGCGCAACGTTCGTCGCGTCCCGTTAGCCCCAAGCCACTGCTGAATTTGGTGGTGCTGACGTTGGTTGGTTTATTGGCCGCGTTGGCCGGTTGTTTTGTCGCGGAAAAGTTGAATCCGTATTTGCGCAGCGAGGAGCAGGTGCAGCGGCGTTACAAGATGAAAATTCTGGCGCAAATTCCTGCCGGTTCGCCAGCGGATAGATAAGGACAAAGGGGGCAGCGTATGACTCACAATGCAGGCAATTGGATGGACGAATGGCACGACAATGAGATTCCCATTCTGGCCGATTTGAGTGTCGAAGGGCGTGGTCAGGCGGTGTCCCTGCTGGCTGACATCGAAGGCTATCTGGACGAACTGTTCTGCCCGTATCTGGCTGCGTCCGCAGCCCGACCGTCAACGCCTGCGTCGCGCCCTGCGCTGGTGACGACGGCGCAACGTCTCGCCCTCGGGCCGAGCTTTGATGTCGTAGTGCGTGCGGGAGCCGGTGTTGAAGTCGTGCCTGCGCACGAAGCTTTGGTGCGACAAGCGCAGGCACCGTCTGCGCCATCGCCCCGCGCACCGGAACCTGCGCCGCGCCCAGAGAGCTTCACCTCCGCCATCGTGCCCAAAACCGCCACGATAACGAAGCCGCCACTACCCCACAACGTGCGGGAAGAACTGCTGGAATTGCGCACGGAAGTGATGCACGCCGTCCGCACGCAGCATCTGCAAACACTGATGATTTGCGGCGTCGAACCGGGCGCAGGCACAAGTTTTGTCGCCGGAGAATTGACGCGGTTGCTGGCGAAATACGGCCAAATGAAAGTGGCGTTTTTGCGCCTCGTGGCCCGGCGGGAGGAAAAAGGGAATCGTCTGGCGCGACGTGGCGCGGCGACTCCGCCGCAGTTTTTGCTGCGGCGCACGGAACTGCCGAATCTGGCCGAAATTGCTTCGGCCCAGGGCGCGATCACGTTGACCGAGTTGCTCTGTCATTGCTCAACGGCGGAAGTGCTCAGTCAGATGAAAGCGGAGTTTGATTTGATTGTGATTGATGCGCCCGCGGTTGCGATGTATGGCGAAGCGGCCATGTTGGCGGCGTTGACGGATGGCGTGATTTTGGTGGCGGAGCCGCACGCCACGCCGCTGCGACGGATGGATCACGCGCATCGGCGACTCGACAAAGCGCGGGCCAAAGTTTTAGGCATGGTTTTTAATCGGCAACGTCGGCGTTGAGCCGAAAACCCGTTGCGTGGTCGAAAACGATAGTAGCAGAACAACTTGCTTTGGTGTGGTCAGATGTCCCGAACTGATCTCCGGGAGAAGTGTTGTCAAAAAACGCTCGTCTGACTGTCCGACAATGGGCCAGAGCCTGATTGGAAGGAGACGGATAGCTGTGACTAGCTCAGTTCGTTCATCACTCATCCTGACACATCGCGTGCTTGATCTCGCCGCGCTGAGCCTGGCGTTTGTCCTGGCCGCCGCGCTGACTTCACCGGGATCGGTACAAACGGTCGGTCGTTCCGTGCTGGCGCGCGAATCGCACGTGTTTCTTTCGCTCGCGGTTTTACTGATCAGTTGGAGCGTGTGCTTGTCGTCGCTCTGGCTTTATCGCTCGAAGCGTCTTTCAAACTGGCGCGATGAATTGGCCGAAGTGCTCAAGGCCGTCAGCCTTTGCACGTTGCTGCTTTCGACGGCGGAATTGCTGCTGCAATGGCAAACCGTGACGCGCTGGGTGCTCGTAAGCTTCTGGTTGTTGGCGTCGGTGCTGTTGTTTCTGGTGCGGCTTTTCAAGCACTACACGCTGCGCCAGTTTCGACTGCACGGGCGCAATTTGCGGCGCGTCGTGATTGTCGGCACAGGCCCGCGCGCGCAGCAACTCGCCGCGATGATCCGCGAGCATTCGGAACTCGGTTATCGGCTCGTCGGCTTCATTGACAACGTCGTGCAGCCCGGCGTGATCGGCACACTAGATCGCATGGCGGAGATTCTGCGCGACAACGTGGTAGACGAAATGATGATCGCGCTGCCGATCAAAACGTTTTACGAAGAGATGGAAAACATCGTCCAGACTGCCGCCGAACAAGGCATCACCGTGCGCTTGCATTCGGATTTGTTCTCGGTGCGGCTGACGCGCGCCGTCGCCGAACAACTGGACGAAACGCCGATCCTCTCGCTCTACACCAGTCCCGAATACAGTTGGGGCTTTGTCTGCAAGCGCGTGATAGATGTCGTGGGTGCAGCCGCGTTGCTGGTGGTGTTCGCGCCGCTGCTGCTGCTGCTTGCCGTGCTGATTAAACTGACTTCGCCCGGCGCTGTGTTCTTTGCGCAGGAACGTCTCGGCTACAACAAACGCCCGTTTCGCATGTTCAAGTTCCGCACGATGGTGGCGGACGCGCCGCAGTTACAGGCGCAACTCGAACATCTGAACGAAGTCGGCGGGCCGGTTTTCAAAATCAAAGACGATCCGCGTGTGACGCCGCTCGGAAAATTCCTGCGCAAGACGAGCCTCGACGAATTGCCGCAACTCTTCAACGTGTTGCTTGGCGATCTGTCGCTGGTCGGCCCGCGCCCGTTGCCGCAGCGCGATTACGAACGATTTGACGAATTCTGGTTCAATCGGCGCTTTTCGGTGAAGCCCGGCATCACCTGCATCTGGCAAGTGTCGGGGCGCAGCAACACGAACTTCGATCATTGGATTCGCCAGGATTTGGAATACATAGACCAATGGTCGCTCGCGCTGGATGTGAAGATTTTGCTCAAGACGATTCCCGCCGTACTGCGCGGGACAGGCGCAATGTAATTGTATGCAAAAAACGCCGGAAACAACTCTTCGCTTCAGCCTGAGTGCGACGACGCTGCGCGTGGCGCTGGTGCTCGTTTCGATTGCGCTGGGCGCGACGCTGGCCGCAGCTTTGCTGCTGCCGCTCACGGAAGGCTTGGTGTTGTGTGTGGGGATTGGCGGCGCGCTGGGCTTGGGCGTTTGGATGTTCGTTCGGTTGCCGGTCGTGCCGATTTTGCGCAATGCGTTGGTGGCAGGCTTTTTTTTCAAAAGCGAATTCGATCTGGTCAAGCTGGATCGCATGCATTCGCCTTCGGGCTTCAATGTTTCGCTCGTCCTGTTGGCTGCCTTGTCCCTCGGTGGTCTCGCGCTGTTCTCGCCGCGGCGCGCGCAAACCATACGCACCTTGCCACTCGTGTTTTTGCTCACGCTGGGCGGGCTGTTTTTGTGGTGTGGGTTGTCGGTCGCGTATGGCTCCAGCGGTTTGTCCGGGCTGGCTTCGTTGTGGTCGCTCGCGGGCAGCGTATTGGTTTGTCTGGTGGTTGCCACGCAATTCAATGACCGCGAGGCGCTGCGCCAGGTCGTGCTGTGCGTGGCCATCGTCATCGGCCTCAACAGCCTGATCGCAGTGGGACAAAACCGGCTGGAGCCGCTCAATCATCTGTCGGTGCTGGGCGGAGCGTTGGAAGAGGATCAACTCAAAGTCGGCGATGGCGAAATCGCGCGCGCCTCCGGGCTGATGCGCAATCCGACCGCGTTGGCGCGCACGCTGGTCACGTGGTCGCCCGTGTTTCTGGCGATGTTGCCCGGGTCGTTTGCGGCCTTTCGGCGCTGGCAACACAAATTGTTGCTCGGCGTGGCGCTGCTGCTGTTGCCCGCTTTGATTCTGACCTACGCGCGCGGCGGCTGGGCGGCATTCGCGCTGGCGGTGCTGTTGTTGTTGGCGTTTATGTGGCGTGATTTGGAGCCGCAGGAACGAACGCGCTGGCTGCCGAAGCTCGGCTGGGCGGTCGTTGCGCTGTTGCTGTTGTGCTTGCCATTTGTGAAGCCGATGTATGTGCGCTTGACCGAAGATGATCGCGGTTCGGCGCAGTCGCGCGTTTCGACCGTCGAAGTCGCCACCGCGATGATCAAGGATCATCCCGTTTTGGGACTCGGGCTGAATTCGTATTACAACGAAGCGCGCCGCTATGACCGCACGCCGGATTTGATTAGCGAAGAGTTGTTTGCGGTTCACAACTTTTATTTTCACATCGCGGCGGAAACAGGCGTGCCGGGTGTCGGGTTGTTTGTGCTGCTGCATCTGTTGGCCGCGTGGCAGGGTTGGCGAGCAATGCACGGCCCGGATGCGCTGTTGCGGGCGCTGGCCACAGGCTTGTTATGCGGACAAATGGCTTTTCTCCTCACCGGATTGAAAGAACCAGGAACGCTGGGTTCGTGGTTGTTGCAAGACACGTTTTTGTTATGGGGCTTGTTGCTCGCCGTCGCGCAGGCGAACCGCCGCACAACCGCGACAAATGACTCGCGGTGAGGCAGAACATTGTCAGGAAGCAGTAAGAAATGAAAGCAACTGTTGCGACAACCGATCATACCTCTTCTCATTTATCTGGGGACACATCACTGCTGCGGCGCGCGGCGTGGTTGGTGTGGTCGGGCGGCGTCAATGTCGCCAACAGCGTGTTGCTGTGGATGGTGCTGGCGCGTTGGCGCGATGCGGCGGAAGTCGGACGCTTCACGGTGGCGGTCAGTATTTACCTGACGTTTGTCTCGCTTTGTTCGCTGGGCCTGGGGCCATACCTCGTCAGCGAAATCGCGCGCCGCAAAGACCAGACGGGCGGACATCGGTCGTTTGTCGCCAGCGCCGCCGCCTTTTTGTTCGCGGCTTCGCTCGGCTTTGCGGCGTTGATGTGTGCGACCGGCTTCGTTGTGAGCGAGGCGCGCGAAGTGCAAATCACAACGGCGCTGCTGAGTTTGGCCTTGCTGCCAACAGGTTTGATAACAACGGCGGAAGCGGTCTTTCTGGCAAACGGCAAGACGCGCGTGATCGCGTTGGCCACGACCGTGGAAAATGTCTTTCGCACGTTGGTTCCGCTGCTGTTGGTGATGGCGGGCTACCGACTGGCGCTCATTGGTTTGTCGTTTGTGGGCGCGCGCGTGTTGGCGTGTTTGGTGTATGCGTGGGCAGCGCGTGGCACGTGGTCACATTTGCTCACGGCGCAGTGGAAAGAAGCGATGACACTCGGTCGGGTCACGCCGACCTTCGCGGGCATCACGATTTTCTCGGCTTTGCATTGGCAGATGGCCGCGATTTTGTTCGGACGATTGGGCAGCGACACCGCCGCAGCGCAGTACGGTGTGGCGTCGCGCTTTCTGGTTCCGGTCGCAGTGTTGTTGGCGAGTTACACGAGCGTCTTGCAACCCGAAGCGACGCGCCGCGCGGCGATTTCGTTGACGGCGTTGGGCGAATTTCTGTCGCGTTCTTCGCAACTGGTCGTGATGCTGGCGTTGCCGTTTGTCGCTGGGGTCTGGTTGCTCGCGCGCGAAGTGTTGACGTGGTTGTTTGGCGCGCAGTACGGCGAGGCAGCTATCGTCTTGGGCTTGCTGGGGACGAGCGCCTTGCCATTGTGCCTGGTCATGCTCGTCGCCAGAGGCTTGGTCGCAACGGGGCATCAGCGGGTGGATTTGCTCGGCAATGTCGCGGGCGTCGTGACCTGTGGGCTGTTGTGTTGGGCGTTGATTCCGCGCTTCGGCGCGAGCGGCGCAGCGGCGGCGCATTTGCTTTCGATGCTCGTGTTGATGGGCATCGAAGTCGTGTATGCCGCGCGCACGCTGTTCACGCTTGAATTAGGGGCGACGCTGTTGCGGTGTGGCGCACCGTTGCTCGTGATGTGCGCTGTCGTATGGCAGGCGCGCGCCTGGGGTTTGTGGAGCGCCATTGTGTTGGGCGCAGCGATTTATTTGGCGTTGGTGTGGTTGTTGCATCGCCGCCCCGTCATCGCAATGTGATTGTCGGGGCAGCGGTCGTTTCATTTTCCATTTTTGATTTTTCATTTGTCAGTGCTGGTGGGCAACTCGAAAACAATGACAAATGAAAATTGGAAAACGGAAAATGGAAAATGACTAGATCCAAGATTTTTGCCTGAGAACCTATGCTGTATTTCAGAGAACCATCACATACCCCATCAGCCCATCGTGCGACGCTGCCCAAACCATTTGCTGGCGATGTCACAACGTCCCCGCGCATTTTGATGGTGGGGCCGCATCGCACGCGCACGCTGGGCGGCATCAGCACGATGATTGATGGCTTGTTGCGCGCCGCGCCCGCTGCCGGATGCGCGATGCGACACATCGCGTCGCAGTGCGATGAAACGCGCGGTTGGCGCAAATTAGGACTGGCCGTGCGCGCGTTGCTGCAAATGGTGTGGGCGATCATTTGGTGGCGTCCGCAGGTCACGATGATTCACGTCGGCAGCAACGCCAGTCTCTATCGCAAGGCCGTTTTTACTACGGTCGCGCGTTGGCTAGGACAGCGCGTCGTCACGCATTTTCACGCGGGCGACTTCGATCATTACTACGCGCGACAAAGCCGCTTCGGACAACGATGGATTCGCTCCGGTTTGCAGCGCAGTCATAAATTGATTGCCGTGTCGCAGGCTTCAGCGCAGCGCTTGCGCGAACTCTTGCCCGCCGCAAACGTCGTGATGATCCCGAACGGAATCCAGACGCGCGAATTCGCGCCGCTGCCGCGGGAACGCGATGCGTGGGTACGGCTGCTGTTTGTCGGCGGCATGGGCAAATTGAAGGGCGAACGCGATTTGCTGCGCGCGCTGCAACTGGCCGTCGCGCGTGTACCCCACCTGCGCGTTTCGTTGCTCGGACACGGCGCGGAAAGCGTCGCCGCGTTGTGCGACGAAGGCGGATTGCGCGCGCATATCGAGCATCTTGGTCCCGTGCCGCCCGCCGCCCGCGCCCGCTTTTTCCGCGCGGCGGATTTCTTCGTGCTGCCCAGTTACGGCGAGGGCATGCCGATGTCTGTGCTGGAAGCGTTGGCGGCAGGCTTGCCCGTGCTGGCTACGAATGTGGGCGGTATTCCAGAACTGATTACACACGGCGTCGAAGGACTTCTGCTTGCGCCCGGTCAGGTGCAGGAATTGGCCGAACGCATCGTGCTGCTGGCCAACGACTCGCAGCTTCGCTCGCAAATGGGGCAGGCGGCACTGACCAAAGCGCAACAGTTTGACGAACAGCGCGTGATGGAACGGCTGATGAACGAATTACAAGCTTGAGCATTACGAGGAACGAGTGAAGTCAGCCAAGCTCAATTGGGAACTGTGGCCGCGACATTCTTCATTCTTCCTTTTTCATTATTTTCCAGGGGTTTTCCCCGACAAACAATGAAGAAGGAAAAATGAAAAAGGAAGAATCGGCTGCCGCCTCCCCCCCATTGAGAATGGCTGAAGTGAAGCCGAGCAGGACGGCAACACAATGGCATGAATAGGAGAATTGCGTTTGTCACATTTGGGCTGGCAGTGGTCGTTCGCCTGGGCGCTGGCTGGCAGCCGTTACGGCATGCTGAAGCCGCCTCTGGCCCCGATGCGATGGGGTATCACGAATTGGCCGCTGCGCTTTTGCAAGGTCGGTTTCCCAGTTTGTTTCGCACGCCGGGCTACTCGCTCTTTCTGGTCTTGACCGGCGCGACTTCGAGCGACTTCGTCCTCTAGGCGTTGCGGATGTAAATGCTCCTCGATGCGCTGACCGCGGTGCTGCTGGTGGCGCTGGCACAGCGCCTGTGGCAAAGCGAAACAGCGACTCTGCTGGCGGGCTTGTTTTATGCGTTTTGCCCCGTGATGGCGTTGTTGTGTGGCTCCATCGCCAACGAAGTGCCCGCCGTTTTTCTGGTCGTGGCGGCGCTGTTTTTGTCCTTGCGCTATCGCTCCGGTTGGAGCGTGCTGGCGCAGGCGGTGTTGTGGTTCGCGGCCACGATGGTGCGCCCGTCGTACGCGCTGCTGCCGCGGCTGGCGAGTGTCTTCTTCCTCCTGCAACCGCACTTGGTCGTTTCTCTGCGGCGGCAGGCAGTGATGCTGAGTGTGTATGCGGCGTTGACGGGCGGGTGGGTCGGATTCAACTACGCGCGCGCCGGGATGGCGGTGTTGAGTTCGAATCCCGATGTCTCATTTTACATCTACGACACGGCGGCGCTGCGCTTGGCGGAGCGCATTTCGCTGCGAGGTTACATTCGTATGGCATTAGTCAACCCGCCCGAATTTGACCGGCAATTAGGGGTTTATCAAATTGCTTACGCCTCTGAAGAACAAACCGCTTGGCGGTCATCGGCGCAGGATTTGTGGCCGACGAAAGATGATCCGGCGCTGGTGCGGGCGTTGCGGGCGGAGGCGGTGGAAAAAACGAAGGGGCGGCTGCCGCTTCTGACCGGCATTCATTTGACGGGTGCCTTGCAGGCGCTGCGTCCGATGTGGAATTCCGTCGGCTGGTTTTTCCGCGCGCTCGACGGGTTGCGGATGCTGCTGTTGCCATTGGCGGTGCTGATGTTCCTGTGGCAGCGAAAATGGTGGTGGCTGGCGTTCTTCGCTGTCTGGTCGGCGTATGCGTTGCTGCCGCCCGGCCCGGTTGGTGCGTGGCGGTTTCGTTCGTTACTGGAACCCTTCATCAGTCTGACGTTGGCGTCTGCTTTGCGGCTGCCGGTACAACGGGTGCGACAATCGGCGTTGGCTTTCTTGCTGGGCCGAGAATCTGGTTGGGGGGAGCCGCAACAGGCCAAAGCGCTGAGCAAATAAAGTATGAAAGCGATGACCCTGAACCAAATCGAATTATGGAGCAAACGCTCCCTGAAATCGCTGGTCGCGCCGTTCTCGCGCGGCTGGGCGCAAACGCGCAAACACGGCGCGCGCGCGGCGGACGAAGGACAAGTGCAGATTCTGGCCTATCACCGCGTGGTGGCCGACATTGCCGAAGCCGAACGCCATTCGATTTTCGGTCTGGTGGTTTCCGCCGCCACCTTCGCCCGCCATCTGGAAATTCTCCAGGAGGCCTACGAAATCCTCTCGCTGGACGAAGCGTTGGCGGTTTTGCGCGGCGAGCAACGGGTCGCACGCGCTGCCGCCGTCATCACGCTCGATGACGGGTATCGGGATGTGTACGAACAGGCGTGGCCGGTGCTGCAACGAATGAATGTGCCAGCGATTGTCTATGTCCCGACGGCGCTGATGGGGACAACACAATTGCTCGATCACGACCGTCTTTATTGGCTGGTCTTGCAAGCGCAGGAACGTGGCTTGGATTTATGTGCGCCGCTGGAAGCCGCCGGCTTGCCGCCGGAACGTGCCGCGCGTCTGTGTGCCGCCCGCGATGTCGCGCGTGTGACCAATCAGTTGAATAATCAACCGCTGGCCGTGCGCCAACCGATTTTACAAAGCCTGGAAGCGGCGCTCGATGTCCGCGCCGAGGATTATCCGTCGGACTATCAATTGCTGGATTGGGCGATGATTCGTGAAATGGCCGCCGGGGGCATCACCTTCGGCGCACATTCCGACCGGCATCTGATTTTGACGCTGGAATCCGCCGCCGCTGCCGAAGGCGAAATTCGCCGCAGCAAGCGTGTGCTGGAAGAACAACTCGATTGTCCGATCCAGCATTTCGCCTATCCGAATGGCTACTGCAACGAGGCCGTGCGGCAGATGGTCGAACGCGCCGGATTTGTTTCCGCGACGACGATTGAGCGCACGTGGGTCAAACGCGGCGCGGATCCGTTCACGTTGGGACGCTTCAGCGTTTGTGAAGAATCCACGCGCGGCATCACGGGCAAATATTCCAGGGGCGTGGCGCGGTTGCGTCTCGCGGCCTGAAGAACACCGAGCCATGCACTCGGTGACCTGACTAACTACGACTGAAGGAGCACGATTATGAGTGTTGTTTTGATTACCGGCTCGGCTGGGTTGATTGGCTCAGAAGCCACGCAGTTCTTTGCCGCCCAAGGCTATGACGTCATCGGCATAGACAACAATATGCGCCGCGAATTTTTCGGCGCGGAAGCCTCGACCGAATGGCAACGCCAGGCGCTGATCGAGAAACTCGGCGCGCGTTATCGCCATTTTGAGTTGGACATTCGCGCGACAGAGGCGTTGGAGACGCTCTTCAAAAAATACGGCGCAGACATCCAACTCATCGTTCACACCGCCGCGCAGCCCTCACACGATTGGGCGGCGCGCGATCCGCACACCGATTTCAGCGTCAATGCCAACGGCACACTCAATCTGCTCGAAGCCACGCGCAAACACGCGCCCGACGCCGCGTTCATCTTCACTTCGACGAACAAAGTGTACGGCGACACGCCGAATCGTTTGCCGCTGATTGAGCAGGAAACACGCTGGGAAATTGACCCCGCGCATCCGTACGCGAGCGGCATCCGCGAAGACATGTCCATTGACCACACGCTGCACAGTTTGTTCGGTGCGTCGAAAGTCGCGGCGGATGTGTTGGTGCAGGAATACGGGCGCTACTTCGGAATGAAGACGGGCGTCTTTCGCGGCGGTTGTCTGACGGGGCCGAATCATTCGGGCACGCAATTGCACGGCTTTCTGGCCTATTTGATGAAGTGCGCCGCAACGGGCACGCCGTACAAAGTCTTCGGCTACCAAGGCAAGCAGGTACGCGACAACATTCACAGCGCCGATTTGATTGCGGCGTTTTACGAATTCTTTCAAGCACCCCGCAGCGGCGAGGTCTACAACATGGGCGGCGGTCGCTTCAGCAATTGCTCAATGCTCGAAGCGATGCAGATGTGCGAAGAGATCACCGGGCGCGAGATGCAATGGAGCTACGAAGAGCAAAACCGCACGGGCGATCATATTTGGTATGTGAGCGATCTGAGCAAGTTCCAAAGCCACTATCCGAACTGGCAACTGCGCTACAACGTGAAGGCCATTCTGCAAGAGATTTATGCCGCGGGCGTGGGGCGCTGGCAATCGGGGAGATCGGCTGGGGCTGGGGCGAATGGGGCGAATGCGATTAAGACTAACGAGACTAATACGACCCATCACCCAACCAAAAGGAACATCCTCGGTGTCGGCATTGACGCCACCGATTACACCCACGCGGTGGAACGCATCGTGCAAGCCGCGCAGGACAAAACGCCGCTCACCGTTTCCGCCCTCGCGGTTCACGGCGTGATGACGGGCGTGCTGGATCAAGCACATCGGCATCGCCTGAATCAACTCGATCTCGTCGTGCCCGACGGACAACCGGTGCGCTGGGCCTTGAATTTACTGCATCGCGCGGGCTTGCAAGACCGCGTGTACGGGCCGAATCTGATGCTCAAGGTCTGCGAACGCGCGGCGGCGGAAGGCTTGCCGATTTACCTCTACGGCAGCAAGGCGGAAACGCTCGCGCAGTTGCAGCAAAATTTGTGCGCACGCTTCCCCAAGCTCATCATCACAGGTACGCAACCGTCGCGCTTCCGTCAACTCACCGCCGAAGAAAAACTCGAAGTCGCGGCGCAAATCCAAGCGAGCGGCGCGGCGATTACGTTTGTCGGCCTCGGTTGTCCGCGTCAGGAAGTGTTTGTGTATGAATTCCGCGACGTGTTGCCAATGCCGTTGCTAGCGGTCGGAGCGGCCTTTGATTTTCACGCCGGAACACAAGCGCAAGCGCCGGAATTTATGCAGCGCAACGGACTCGAATGGCTCTATCGTTTTTCCCACGAGCCGCGCCGCTTGTGGCAGCGCTACGTGTTGCTGAACCCGCTCTACGTGACGATGCTCTTGCTGCAGGCGCTCGGTCTCAAACAATTCCACTTGCGGGACACGACGCCGCCGTCCCAGGAGCTTCGGTTTGGATAAATGGGTTTGGAGCAGGATGCAGATGAAGGGTATTGCGCAACGACATTTCGCACCAGAACACCCCCTCTCATCGGCGCGCGCGCCGTTGCTCGTCGAAGAACAAACGGGCGGCGTCGAAGTCATCGAACGGCTCGCGGCGGAATGGCGCGCGTTGTGCGCCACAGGACACAGCGCGCAACCGTTCTTTCAGCCGGAATGGCTCGCGGCATACGTGCGCGCCTTCGCGGCAGACCAAACGCTCGTCGTGTTCACCGCGCGTCGCAACGGACGCTTGTGCGCGGTGCTCCCGTTCATCCGCGAACGAACCCCGCTGCACGGCATCCCCGTGCGCAAGCTGCGCAGCCCCGCGAATGTGTATTCGTGCCGCTTTGATTTGGTCGCGGGGCGCAATGAGGAAGAAGAAGCTGTGTGCGCGCTCTGGCAGGCGTTGCGACGGCGCGGCGGTTGGGACGTGATTGAATTGTTCGATGTGCCCGCAGGCGGGTTGGGCGAACGATTGTTGACGGCAGCCGCGCGCGAAGCGTTTCCGACAGGGCAGTGGGAAATGCCCGCCGCGTCGTATTTGCCGCTGGCCGTGTCGGGAGCTACGACGGAAGAACGGTTGGAGGCGACGCTCCGGCACGTCAGCCTCAAGCGGCGCAACGAAATTCGTCGCTTACGCCGCAAATTGGAAGACCGAGGGGTCGTGCAAGTGGTGTGTGAGGAACAGGCGACGCCGACGGAACTGGATCGCTTCTATGCCCTCGAACAGGCGGGCTGGAAAGGACACCAGGGCACGGCCATCGCGTGTGACGACCGCGTGCGCCAGTTTTACAACTCACTCGCACGCGCGGCGGCGGAACGGCAGCGGCTGTTGCTCTATCGGCTGGATTGCGGCGGGCAAACTATCGCCATGCAATTGTGCGTCACAGATGACCAGACCTGTTATCTGCTCAAGACCGCCTACGATGAAGCCTTTCGCAAATATTCGCCGGGGCATCTGCTGGTGGCTGAAATATTGTGCGATGTGCTGGAACGCGGGATGACGACGTATGACCTGTTGTCGCCCGTCTCGGAGTGGAAACGGTATTGGACAAAAAACACGCGCGCGCAGGCGCATTGCTACATTTTTCAACGCGGCTTCATCGGGCACGTGCTGCACGCCTGGAAGTTCCAGGTGGCACTGCGCGCGCGCCACCTCAAACAGAAGCTCAAAGAAAATTATCCCGGCAGTACGGACTGACCGGCTGCGAGACCGAAGCGATTAAGTCAGCACAGCCTGACCTTACTTGAGTCACGGAGAATGATCTGGCGAATTAAAAAAGTTATGCACCAGCGCGGACTGAGCGGGACGATCAAACTCATCGCGTGGAAGCTCGGCAATCCGTTGGCGGATTGGCTGTGGCCCGCGCGGTATCGGGAGCGGAAGCGTGAGCGCGAGTTCGATGCTCGCTTTGGTGTCGAAACAGCGGGCGTCATTGAACTCGCTCAATTACGAATTGAAAGCCGTTACCGGCAGCACGGCGTAGAGTACGAACAGACCAAACCGGCGGCGTTCGATACCTTGATGAAGCCGCTCCAGATTCGCTTTGAAGACTTCACGTTTGTGGATTTCGGTTCGGGCAAAGGGCGCGCGTTGTTGCTGGCGTCGGACTATCCGTTTCGGCGCATCATCGGCGTGGAATTCGCGGTGGAATTGCACGAAGCGGCGCGGATGAACATTGCTCGCTATCGCAGCGTGACGCAACAATGTCACGCGATTGAAGTACATTGTCAGGATGCGGCGGAGTTTGTTCTGCCGCCCGAACCGACGGTGTTTTATTTTTATAACCCGTTCGACGCGACGGTCATGAAACAGGTGCTGGCGAACATTCGCGCTTCGCTGGCCGTGCATCCGCGCCCCGTGTTTTTGCTGTACTGCAATCATCTGCACCGCGACCTGGTGGCGCAGTTCGGCTTCGTCGAAATCAAGTCGGCAATCTGGTACAGCGTGTTTCGCAACAACGTATGAGCAAACTGAGAGTTGAAATCAGGACGGGCACGGACGCGCTGCACCAGTTGCGCGCGGAATGGCAAGCCTTGTATCGCGTCGCTGATGCCGCGCCGTTTCTGACGTGGGAATGGGCGGCGACGTGGCACGAATGGCTGAATCCAAACGGCACGCCCGTGCTGTTGTGTGCGCGCGAAAATGGTCAATTGACAGGCTTGCTGGCGCTCAACGAAGAGCCGACGCGCGTGGTCGGATTGGCGGTGCGACGGCTGTCGTTTTTGGGCGATGGCTTCGGCGGCGCAGATTACCTCGACGTGCTGGCGCAGCCCGGACGCGAAGCCGAAGTAACCGCCGCGCTCTTTACGTTTTTGACCCAACAGGTTTCGTTCGATGCGCTCGAATTGGAAGGCTTCGATGAACAGTCGCACAGCGTGGCGTGGTTGGCGCAAGCGACACAGGAGCCATCGCGGTATCGCGCCCACGCGCTTTATGTTTGCCCGCAAGTAGATTTGACAACGGGCTGGGACAGCGTGCTGAAAAACAGTCGCCGCGCGGACAACTTCAAACGGCGTCTTCGTCAATTGCGCGCGCGCGCTGGTTTCGCGTTTCGCTCCGTGACCGACCCCGCCGAAGCTCCGACAGCGTTCGAGCGGTTTTTGCAATTGCACGAGGCGCGCTGGGCCGAAGCGGGCGGTTCGGAAATGACCGGGCACGCGCGCCTGCAAAGCTTTCATCGTGATCTCGTCGCGCGCTTTGCCGCGGCGGGTTTATTGCGCTTCGATGAGTTGTGGGTCGAAGGCGCATGTCGCGCTTCGATTTATGGCTTGGAACATCGCGGGCGCTACTATTTTTACAACTCCGGCTATGACCAGGCGTGGCGCAACGCGAGTGTCGGGCTGGTCGTGCTGGGGCTGAGCATTCAAGCGGCCACCGAACGCGGTGCGACGGTTTATGATTTTTTGCGCGGCACCGAAAGCTACAAATTCGACTGGGCCAGCACCACCCGCGCGACGATGGCCGTGCGCCTGACCACACCGCGACTGCGTGCCCGCGCCTTTTCCCTATGGCAACAAACTTCCAGCACCTTGCGCAAAGGCGTGCGCGAGGCGTTCCCCCCATCGTTGCTGTTTTCCTTACAACAAATGCGCCGTGCCTGGGTGCGCCACCAAGAACTGCGCGGGACTCCGGCAGCCGTCCCGTTGAGGCACGAATGACGCGCCTCGGCAGTCGAAATTACCGAAAGGGAAACTTCCTCATGCAAGTTGTGCTCATTGATTTTCACCTCTATGCCTATTCTGTCGCGCTCGCGAATGCGCTGGCGGAGACTTGCGAAGTAACGCTGATGCTGCCGGACAAGGTTCCCGCTCATTATTTGCAAGCCTTACGACCCGAAGTGAAGTACTGGCAATTCCATCTCTGGCGACAACGCTATCCGCTGAACCTCCTCGCCATCGCCGCCATTCTGCGCCGGATCAAGGCCATTAACCCGCAAGTTGTCCATATCTTGTCCGGCTTTATGTGGATGGAGTTTGCCTTGCCCTTGCTGCGTCGTCGCGCGCTCGTAGTGACGGTTCATGATGCGCACATCCATCCGGGCGATAAAGAAAGCTCCAGTCTCGGTCACAGCCTGGAATGGAAATGCGCGACACAGGTCAGTGTTCACGCCGAGGCCATCAAACAGGCCTTGATAAAAGAGCGCGGTGTCGCGGCGGAAAAAATTCACGTCGTGCCGCACGGCACGTATGACTTCTATCAACGCTGGGCGCGCGACGACGTCCAGGAACAGGAAAATACTATCCTGTTCTTCGGGCGTATCTGGGATTACAAAGGCTTGCGATACCTGATTGAGGCCGAACCGTTCATCACCGCGCGTGTTCCGAACGCCCGCATCGTGATTGCCGGACGCGGCGATGACTTCAGCCAGTACGAACGAATGATGGTCAATCGCGACCGCTTCGTCGTACTCAATGAACGCATCCCGGACGAACAAGTCGCGCGCTTGTTTCAAGAGGCGAGCGTCGTCGTTTGCCCGTACATCGAAGCCTCACAAAGCGGCGTGCTGGCGCTGGCGAATGCGTTCGGCAAACCTGTCGTGGCCACAACGGTCGGCGGCATTCCTGAAATGATCGCGCACGGCCAAACCGGTTTGCTGGTGCCGCCGCGCGATGCCCGCAGTTTGGCGGAGGCGGTCGTGACGCTGTTACAAAACCCGGCGCTGCGACAATCCATGCGGCGGCACACAGAGCAGCAGGCACAAACGGAATTGTCCTGGGCCAGCATCGCCAAGCAAACTCGCTCCGTGTATGACCACGCGCTGGCAGCACATGCGGCGCGGTATCAAACGGCCTTGCCCATCCGCGAAATTCAGTGAACGAAGCGTTCAAGCGGCAGTGAGTAAGGCCGAGGATTTTCCGCGCGACACGAAACTGGGGGACGCGCGGAAAAAGCAGGCGGGAGTGCGGGGTAGGATCCGTTCCCGCCTGATGACTTTCGCGTTCTTCAACCAAGTGACGCGAAGAAGCAGACGGGAAAGAAGCGGGGGGAGACGTCTTTCCCGTCTGTGGAAATTTAGCCATTCTCAATTTAGAACTAGGGAATTCCTCGACAGCTAATGAAGAAGGAAGAAGGAAAAATGAAGAATCCTGCCCGCCCCCAAACGAATTGCTGATGGAAGTTGCAGCGTGGATGGATGGCACATCGTGCAGGCATTGCGTATTTTCATCGGACGCATTAAAAACGGTGCGGAGGAAACCGGATGAAATGTTCCCGACGCAAATTTGTGCAAACCGGCCTTGCGACCGCAGGTTTGCTGGCCTGTGACACGGCTGCCATCACCGCACAACCCCGGAAAAATCCGGCGCTCGGTGGCGGCGGCTTCAAGCTCGGCATCGTGACTTACAACATCGCCAAAGATTGGGACGTTGCCACGATCATCAAGCATTGCGAAGCGACCGGCTACGAAGCCGCCGAGCTACGAACCACGCATAAACACGGCGTCGAACCAAGCTCAAGCAAAGCCGAGCGCGCTGCCGTCAAACAACAATTTGCCAACTCCAAAGTACGCTTGCTCAGTCTCGGTTCGGTCTGTGAATTTCACGCGCCCGATCAAACGGTCGTGCGCAAAAACATTGACGAATGCAAACGCTTCGTCGAATTGGCGCACGACATCGGCGCGCTCGGCGTGAAGGTGCGTCCGAACGGCATTCCGAAAGACGTGCCGGAAGAAAAGACGCTCGAACAAATTGGCAAATCATTGCGCGAATGCGGCGAATTTGCGCAGGGCAGTGGCATTGAAATCTGGGTCGAAGTTCACGGCGCAGAGTCGCAAGCGCCCGCACGAATGCGCCGGATGATGGAGATTGCCGCTCATCCGCAGGTCGGCATTTGCTGGAACTCGAACCCGACAGACGTGGAAAACGGCTCGGTGAAAAACAGCTTTGCGCTGCTCAACCCCTGGCTGCGCAACGCACATATCAACGAATTGTGGAAACCCGATTACCCCTGGCGCGAACTGTTCCGCCTGATGAAGCAGGCACGGTACAATCGCTATTGCCTGATCGAAATTGCGGACAATCCTGATCCGCTGCGCTTGATGCGATACTACCGCGCGCTGTGGCTGGAGTTGTGCCGATGAACGTCTACGATGAAGTTCTGCAAGCCGAGCAACGCATCCGATCATTCGTGCGCGAAACACCGCTCGACCATTCGCTGTCACTAAGCCAGTCTTACAACGCCGACGTTTTTCTCAAGCTCGAAAACCTACAACACACCGGCTCGTTCAAAGTGCGCGGCGCAATGAACAAATTGTTGTCGCTCACGCCGGAAGAACAAGCGCGCGGCGTGGTGACAGCTTCGACCGGCAATCACGGCGCGGCGACAGCGTTTGGCTTGCGCACGTTGCATTTGACCGGAACGATTTTCGTGCCGGAAACCGCGTCGCCGACGAAGGTCGCGGCGATCCAACGCTACGGCGCGCGCATTGCAACGTACGGCGCGGATTGTTTGGAAACGGAACTCTTCGCGCAGAAGTACGCGCGCGAACACGGCTTGACCTATATCTCGCCGTACAACGATCTGCAAGTCATCGGCGGGCAGGGAACCATCGGTGTCGAGCTTGAAAGACAAAGCAAAAAGATTGATGCGGTGTTTGTTTCGGTCGGTGGCGGCGGCTTGATTTCCGGCCTCGCGGGTTATTTGAAACAGGTGTGGCCCGCCGTCAAAGTCATCGGCTGTCTGCCCGAAAACTCGCCCGAAATGGCGCTGGCCGTCGAAGCCGGACATCACATTCAAATCGAGCCGCAAGCCACGCTGTCCGACGGCACAGCAGGCGGTTTTGAGCCGGGCGCGATTACGTTTGAGTTATGCAAGGAATTGGTGGATGAATATGTCTTAGTGAGTGAAGATGAAATCGTTGCGGCAATTCGCTGGATGGTGGAGACGCAACATCAGTTGATCGAAGGCTCGGCAGGCGTGGCCATCGCGGGGTTTCAAAAACTCTACGCACAATGCAAAGGGCAAACCGTCGTGATCATTTTGTGCGGCGCAAACATCAGCCTTGCGACGCTCAAGCAGATTCTGTGAGCTTCGGCTTGCGCAAACTCAGCAGCCACAACACGAACAACATAAACACGCCGCCCGTCAAATCAATCAGGCTGTCGTACACAGAACCTGTGCGGCTGGTTGTGAACGATTGATGATATTCGTCGAGCAGCGCATAAATCCCCACGATGAAAAACGAATACAACGCCCATTGCCAGCGCCAACGCCATTCGGTGGCGGCGCGAAACGCGCGGATCAACAACAGCGCCAGCACGGCGTACACCGTGAAGTGACCCGCTTTACGCACCAGAAAATGCGCGGTTTGCAGATTCTCCTCGCTGATGGCGGGGTACAGCCAGCGGATGATTTTCGCCACCATTCCACCCGTATTGCCCGCAGAAAACAGATCCGTCGAGAAGATAAAAATCGCCGTCATCCACAGAAACGGCGGCAACCAGTACGATAACTTCCGGGCCAGCGAGAGTGTGGTTGGCAAGCGGCTGATGTGTTCACTCATAACAACTTCAAAAGCAGGGGCGAGGGAGGGGAGAGTCTATGGAGTCTGGGGAGTCCAGAGAGTCCAGAGAGTCGAATGACTTTCCAGACTCTCAGACTCCCCAGACTCTCTGGACTAAAGGGCGGCTGCACCGCTGACGACTTCGATGATTTCGCGCGTGATGGCGGCCTGGCGCACGCGGTTCATATTCAGCGTCAGCTTGTCAATGACTTCGTTGGCGTTCTTCGAGGCGGAATCCATCGCCGTCATCCGCGCGCCGTGTTCAGACGCGACCGATTCGAGCAAGGCGCGATACAACTGCGTCTCGACCATCTTGGGCAAAAGCGTGCCGAAGATTTCGCCGGGCGGTTGTTCGTAGGAATATTCGAGCAAATGCTCCTCGTCGTCCTGAATGCGCCCGATGGGCAACATCGTTTCTTCGATGGGGCGTTGCGACAGCGCCGATTTGAATTCGTTGTAGATCAGATAGATTTGATCCACCGGATTTTCTTCGGACGTGAAATCGGCGATCAACTCTTCCGCAATTTGCTGGGCATCGGCGAAGTTCACTTTGCCGGAGCCGGTGATGCCGAGATAGTCGCGGCGAATCGAGACGTCGCGGCGTTTGAAATACTCTGCGCCTTTGCGACCAATCAACACCAATTCGACTTGCTGTCCGGTGTGGCGACGTAAGAACTGCGTCGCAGCGCGGTTCAGGTTCGTATTGAAGCCGCCGCATAAGCCTTTGTCCGCCGTGACCAGCACGAGGATGATGCGTTCCTCGCGGCCTTCGACGGGCTTGCGCGAATTGGCCAGCAACGGATGCCGAAATTCGGGCGCGCGCTTCGACAGGTCGCTCATAATGTCCATCATCTTGATGGTGTAGGGACGCGCGGCCACGACCCGTTCCTGCGCGCGACGTAATTTCGCAGCCGAGACCATCTTCATCGCCTTTGTGATCTGCCGCATGTTTTTGACGGCTCGGATGCGCCGCCGAATGTCCTGTAAATTAGGCATAATTCGATTTCGGATTTCGGATTTCGGATTTCGGATTGCAGAATAAATCCGCCTTCCGCACTCCGCCTTCCGCAATCACTAAGAGGCCGCTGACTTCGCCGCAGCGTTGTAGCGTTCCTTGAATTCTTTCAGCGCGTTGGTGAGCGCGTTCTTGACCTCGTCATCAATTTGCCGCTTGTCGCGAATCAAGCCGAGCGCCGTGCCTTGATTTTCGAGGAAGCTGAGCAACGCCGCTTCAAACCTGGTGATGTCGCTGACCGGAACGTCGTCGGCATAGCCGTTCGATACGGCCCAAATCGCCGCGACTTGTTTTTCGACATCCATCGGCACGTATTGATTCTGCTTCAGCACTTCGGTCAGACGTTGCCCGCGCGCCAATTGCTTTTGCGTTGCCGCATCAAGGTCAGAGCCAAATTGCGCGAAGGCCGCGAGTTCGCGGAACTGCGCCAAATCGAGGCGCAACGTGCCGGCGACTTGCTTCATCGCTTTGATCTGCGCGTTGCCGCCCACGCGGCTCACGGAGTTGCCGACGTTGATCGCAGGACGAATGCCGGAGTTGAAGAGGTCGGATTCCAGGAAGATTTGTCCGTCCGTAATCGAAATCACGTTCGTCGGAATGTAGGCCGAAATGTCGCCGGCCTGCGTTTCAATGATCGGCAGCGCGGTCAGCGAACCGCCGCCGCGTTCATCGCTGTATTTCGCGGCGCGTTCCAGCAAGCGCGAGTGCAAATAAAACACGTCGCCCGGATAGGCTTCGCGTCCCGGCGGACGACGCAGCAAGAGCGAGATTTCCCGATACGCCGCCGCGTGCTTCGACAAGTCGTCGTAAATGCACAAGACCGCTTTGCCGCGATCCATAAAATATTCGCCCATCGCGCAGCCCGCGTACGGCGCGAGATATTGCATCGCTGCCGGATCGGACGCGGACGCGGAAACGATGATCGTGTAATCCATCGCGCCGTATTTTTCGAGCGTGGCGCGCACCTGAGCGACGGTCGAATTCTTCTGTCCGATGGCGACGTACACGCAAATCACGTCTTTGCCGCGTTGGTTAATGATCGTGTCGAGCGCGACGGCGGTCTTGCCGGTTTGGCGGTCGCCGATGATGAGTTCGCGCTGTCCGCGACCAATCGGAACCATTGAGTCAATCGCTTTCAGCCCCGTTGGCATGGATTCTTTTACGGGCTGACGATCCACGATGCCGGGCGCGATGCGCTCGACGGGCTGATAATCGCTGGTGATAATCGGGCCTTTGCCGTCGGAAGGTTGACCGAGCGCGTTGACGACGCGACCGACCATCGCTTCGCCTGCCGGAACGGAGATGATGCGCTTGGTGCGCCGCGCAATCGCGCCTTCTTTGATGGATTGGAAATCGCCGAGCAACACCGCGCCGACTTTGTCTTCTTCGAGGTTGAGCGCGAGGCCGGATGCGCCGCCTTCAAATTCGAGCAGTTCGCCCGCCATTACTTTTTCCAGGCCGTGAATTTCCGCGATACCGTCGCCGACTTTGATGACGGTGCCGACTTCGTCCACGGTCACGCTGGTGTCGAAGTTTTCGATCTGCTGCCGAATAATTTTACTGATTTCGTCCGCTTTGATTTCGTTTGCCATAGGTCTCCTGCGGAGAATTTGAGATTGGAAATTGGAGATTTGAGAGGCCGCTGCTGCCCATCTCAAATTTCCAATTTCCAATCTCAAATCATCCCTTCGCTAATTGCTGCTGCATAAGTGCCAGTTGATTTTTGATGGAGCCGTCGTAGATCAAGCTCCCGACGCGGGTCACAACCCCGCCGATAATTTCAGGGTCCGTATAGAAATGAACCCGCACGCGCTTGCCTGTCGCCGCTTCCAGTTGATGAAGCAAATGCTCCCGCTCGTGGGTCGCCAGCGTGCGTGCGGTCGTTACCTCTGCCGCCACGATGCCGGCCCGTTCGTCCAACTCTTTCATCAAACTTGCCCGCACGACATCAACGTTGTGCAGGCGTTGATTGGTCAGAAGCAGTTGTAAGAAGTTGTTCGTCGTCGGTCGGAATTGGAGCCGTGCCAGCAACTCATTCAGGACGGCTTTCTTGCGCTCCAACGCGATGACCGGGCTGGCAAAAACAGCGCGCAGTTCCGGGTTGTGTTCGACCAATTCCGCGAACGCCTTGATTTCGTCGGCCACCGCGAGCGTTTGCCCGCGCTCCATAATGACATCGGCCAACGCTTTGGCGTACCGATTGGCAACAGTGGTAATGCTCATAAATTACATTTTGAATTCACGGCTCGCGCGTTCGAGCAACGCCGCATCATCGGCAGGCGTCAGTTCGCGGCGGATGATTCGTTCGGCGAGCGAGACTGTATTCGCGGCGGTGAATTGCCGCAATTCGACGAGCGCCGTTTGCTTGGCGGCTTCGATTTCACGGCGCGCGGTGTCGCGGATTTTTTCGATCTCCGACTGGGTTTGTGTCTTCAATCGTTCACTTTCCGCGGCGGCTTCCTGCCGCGCGGTTTCTTTGATCTTCGCCACCTCGCTGTCCAATTGTGCGAGGCGCTCGTCAATCGCCTTGATGCGTGCTTGCGCCTCGGCTTTTTCCTTCGCGGCGCGTTCGAGCAACGCGCGAATGTGTGCAAAACGTTGCGCGAAAAATTCGCGCGTCGGTTTGCGCAGCAGAAAATACAAAATGCCGAAAAAGATCGCGACGTTAACGGCTCGTGGAATTAACGGATTGATGAAGGTCAGCGGGGCGACAAGAGAGAAAAGTTGTTCAGTCATCATGGAAATTAGCTTCCCTCCGGCGCATTGACAGAGCGGTGCAAGATGCTGGCCGAAACCTTCGCGGCCATCGCCATCGCCTCTTTTTCCAGACCGGCGCGCGCCGCAGCGGCTTGTGCAGCAATCTCCCGTTTGGCCGCTTCGATTTGTGTTGTCGCTTCGGCTTTGGCCTGCGCCATCAGGTCTTGCCGGTCGGCCAGAGCTTCGCGGCGTTGGGCTTCGGCATATTGATACGCCTCGTGGCGCGCATTGCGGATGCCATCCTCATACTGCATCACTTTCCGGTCATATTCTTTGATTAAGTGCCGGGCTTCGTGCGAAGTCCCGCCGCTCAGTTTCTCGCGGTCTTCCAACACTTGGTTGATCGGACGAAAGAGCGTTGCGTTGAGGATGAAAATTAAGAGAAGGATGGAAATAAAAACAAAAAGAAAAGACCCATCAATCGCCAGGATGTTTTCTGCCAGCAGGAGGACAGCAAGACTTGTCACTTGTGATGCACCTCAAAAGTCGTGGAAATGGCGCTTGCAGCTCCTCTAAGAACTTACCCGCGCCCAAATTAAGCGGAAATAATTAACACAACTTTTTACTCTTGGCAAAGGGAAGCTAGTTCAATTAGCGACGGCACACAAAAATACTGCGACCTCGGGGAGAAACCCGAACGAAAGGCCAAAGAAATGCGGAGAGGGGACAAAGGGAGAACAGAAATGACGCCGGAAAATCAGTCTTCCCATTCGACGGCATACCAGCACTCGTGCGCCAGAATCAATTGGCTGCGCACTTCGGAAACCGTGCATTGGACACGCGCAAAATGCCAGAACACCCACTGCAAAGCCGCGCCATAAAATTCTCTGGCTCCGGCTCGTGTTTCCATCAAATCGGCAAACAGCCCGTCTTTGACTTGAATGTAGAGCCGATTGCCGCGACGGTTGTAGTTGATTAAGCGGCTGCTACTGCCCGCGATATGCGGCAACCGACGCTCCAGAATTTTCAGCGTCAGCCGCATCCGCAATTGACGCGGGAGGTTGTTCAGGGCGAACTTGAGCGAGAACGGGAGGTCATAGTACACGGCAGCCATCAACGTCTCGCTGGCGCGGTGCAAAATCTCGCACCACAGTTTCTCTGAAGCGATGAGCCGAAAAATCATCATCGCCCCAGCCGCGCTGATCATAGACCTGCGTTCAACTAAAAGTTGGGTTTTGTCTACGGTCAAGCCGGTTTCCGCGACCAGCCGTGCATACATTTGTGGCACGACCTCGCGCAACGCCAACAACAGATGATGCTGGAGCGAAGGCCCACAGGACGGGACGCCATAAAAGACGCGCTGCAGTACAAACGACGGTGCCCGGCGGACAGGCACATGGGATATATACGGGGCTGCCATGGCAAATCACACTCTCTTTAAATTATGGGGTTGATGAATGCCGATGCGAGCGCTCTAAATTACGATCTGGAGAGCGCCTGAATTGAGGTTGCGTATATCCTGTCCAGCGGCTGAATGGTTACTGATGGGAACGGGAACCGAACAACATTGGCCGCTCTGAGCGCCGCAAAATTAGGATTGTTTTGAGCGAACAAGAAATACAACCGCAGGGGATATGGCAACTACTCTGAATGCCCGGCCTACCTCAACAAAACCTTGCCGGAATAGTTTTACACACGACACGCGGAAAGTAACGCAGAGCCGCTGAACTGTCAAGCGCGAAAATCTTGCGGAATCAGCCCGATAGCTCTTTGCGCCGCGCGTAAACACGCATCACATCGCCCAAATTCAAGCGGATCGTGGCCTCGCTGAGACCCAGATGCTCGCCTCCTTTCGCCAGCCATTGCGCCGTTGGTTTGTGATAGCGTCCCAGACGACTGAGGAAAAGCCGCACGCTCATCGCCTTGCGCACCGAGTGGAGTGCCACGACTTCCAAACCATTTTCTGCGCAACTGCGCCGAATCGTCGTCGGCGTAAAAAAGAAACGGTGGTCGGGGATGAATTGTCGCCACCGCGCGCCGAGCAGCTTGTACCAAAGGTTGGCGATGTTGGGCGTCTCAATCACGACCCAGCCTTGCGGATGTAAGATTCGATGAATTTCTTTGAGCACGCGCTGCGGGCTGGGGAAATGCTCGATCACGTGGTACAGCGCGACGACATCGAAATGAGAAGCCGGAAGCTTGGCCTCGAACAGCGTGCCGTTGAAGCAGGACAGTCCGCGCGCTTGCGCCACAGCGCAACTGGCGCGGTCGGCTTCGACTCCCATCACCGTGAACCGCGAGGCCGCAGCGGTCAGAAATTCGCCGGTCGAACTGCCGATTTCCAGCAAGCGTCCGCCGTTGCTTGTGCCTGTCGTTCGCAGCAAATCCGACAGCCGTTCCGCCGAAGTGATGTCGCGCCATTTCCCTTCGCGTTCTTCGATCTCCGGCTCGACCAAAGCCAGTTCGCGCGCGCGATTTGCCAGCCGTTCCATTTCATCGGCGATGCGCGTGCTTTCGGGACAGCTTGGCGGGACAGCTTCGGCGACCATTCGCGCGTCAGTGTTGTCTGCGGTTGGGGCGGCGACAATGTAAAACAATCCGCAGCTTTCGCAGTACACAAGTGGGCCATCAAGTCGCGGCGTCGCGAGGACAAAGTGCGCTTGTGTCGCACCACAAAGATCGCACGGGGCATTGAAGTTGGAGATGGCAGATGCGCGTTTCAAGATGATTGCTGTTGCTGCATAGACTGTTTTGAGGCGTAGCGCGATTTGGTAAATCGCGCGCGTTCCCCAAGTCAGCCCCGCGATTTACCAAATCGCGTTACGCCTTTACCGCTTGATACACCGCCCAGGTTTTGGCGGCGGCGGCAGCCCACGTGAATCGTTGGGCTTGTTGGAGGCCCGCCTGACGTAGTTGCGCACGCAGCGCCGCATCATTCGTGATGCGCCACATCGCTTGCGCCACATCGCTTTCTTCGTAGGGGTTCACCAACAACGCGGCCTCGCCCACCACTTCCGGCAAGCTCGACGAATCGCTTGTAATCACGGGCGTGCCGCAGGCCATTGCTTCGAGCGGCGGCAACCCGAAGCCTTCAAACAGCGAAGGATAAACCAGCGCGACAGCGGAACGATAGAGCGCGGGCAAATCATCGTCATCGGCATAGCCTGTGACGATGACATCGGCGGCAAAACTTTGTTGCCGGATTTCGCGCAGAATTTCCTCATACAACCAGAGCTGCCTGCCGACGATGACCAATTGCAATTGAAAACCGGGTTGTTGCTCCCGCAACTGTGCATACGCACGAAGCAAGCGCACCAGATTTTTGCGGGGCTGCAAACTCCCAACGGCCAGCAGGTAATCGCGCGTGATGCCGAACTTTTGTTTGATCGTTTCGGTTTCGCGCGCTGACGTCGGACGCGACGTGAATTGCGCTTCGCAGCCGTTGTGCGTGACGGTCACTTTGTCGGGCGGAATGCCGTAAGTCTTGAGGATGTCCTGGCGGGAAAACTCGGACACGGTCAGGATATGCGCGGCCTGACGCGCGGTGCGTCGCACGGTCAAACGCAATTGCGCTTTGCCGCGCCGCGTGAATGTTTCGGGCAAATGCTCAAACGCCAGATCGTGAATCGTCGTCACGACGGGCGCAGGGCAAAACGGCGGCGCAGTGTATTGCACGTGCAGCACGTCTACCGGACGACGACGCAGTTCCAGCGCCAACGCGAGCGGAACGCGCACGAGCGGCGTAGGCGGCGGCAACAAACGAACCGCAAAGTTCGCATACCGATTGCGCCAGGCTTCGGCAGCCGCTGCGGCAGAAAAATACAACGTGTATTGATGGGTTTGATCGAGTTCGGCGAGCGCAGTAATGAGGTTGCGAATGTAAGTTTCGTTGCCGCCTTGTTGCGCGCCGATGGCATGTGCGTCAATGCCAATGTGCATGGGGAAAAAGCGGCTGGCGAAGCGAACTTCACCAGCCGCGCTGAATTTATTCTTCTTTGGGTACAGGGCGTCGCCAAAACGCGCGCGACGCCACCGAGCGGCGCGGATCGTTGTCGTTGGAAACACGCTCTGGGATGCGGAATTCCGGCGCAATCGCTTCGCTTTCGGTGGCCTGTAATCCAGCCGTCTTTTCCAACTGAAGGGTGTACGACCCGGTGATGAGATTCGCGAGCGGCGTGGCTATGATGATGAAGGATCGTGTGACCGGGAGCGCAGCGTTGGTCGGAAGTGTCACGCTCATCTGCGCATCCGTGCCGCCCGCGCCATTGTCATCCACGCGAATTTCGTCCCCGTCGCGTTCGTGCAAGATGAGGAGCGCATCCACCGGAGCAGGCGCACGCATCGTGATGCGAACCGTTTCGCCTTCGCGCCCTGTGAAATGATAGCCGTCCACGTAGACCCCCGCAGCCGTCTGTATCTTCGTCGTGGCTGAAAAACTGCCATTGAGGGTTTGACCATACGCAATCGGCGTCAAAACGTTGCTGCTCAGTTTGAGCGTGTATGTGCCCGTATCATTGGGCACGATGTCGGCGCTGGTCACAAAAATCCAGTATTCGCCGGGGTCGGGAATGACCGTGAGCAACAGAGAATTGTTATTGGCTGCAATAGGCCGACAATTTCCTGGCGGATTCGGGCAATTCCCAAAGCCGCCGGTCTGATCGTCTGCCGCAAAAAAGGTTTGGGTATCTCCCGCTGGCGTCGAGGTATTCTTCCGCAAAATGATTTGCGTGTCGAGCGGATCGGCGTCCGCTAAATTCGCGCGTAGATCAATGGCAACGGTCGTGTTCGCCGCCGTTGTGCGGAAGCGATACACGTCAATGAAATAAGTGCTGCGGAAAAACGGGTTCGGATTTTGCGGTGTTCCCGCAAACGTATCCATTTCGATGGCATCATCTGCGGTCAGTGCGCCCGTGACGGTTTGACCGGCCAGATTGAGGTCTGTGATGGCGAGCTGGGTGAAGTCGCCGCCAGCTTTGATTTCCACCGCGTTCGAGCCGCGCGAGGTCTGCCCCGATCTGATGGACACACGAACGTTGAGAATGCCGAACCCGGAGAGTTCCGGCGGGATCACAATGTTGATTTGATCCAAGCCAAAAAAATCCGGCTGCCGTCCGGCATAATCCACGCGGGCTGGAACGCCTTGCACGGTGACGGTGCAGGATTCGGCCACATTTTTCAGCCCCGGTGCAGGATCGTTGGCAACCGTGTCGGGCGCACCGCGCAGCCCGGTGGCGTACAGAACCAGGAAGGTCGGGCTTTGTCGCGTGCCGACGTCCAGGTCTTCGTGAACGGGCACGTTATTCACGATTCTGTACACTTTGGGATATGGGTATTGCCCCGTCCGTGTCCAGTCGGCTGCTGCCACGCCTGTGCCATCAGTCTTGGCGGAAAACAGCCCCGGCGCAAAGGCTTCGACCTGAACTGTCCCATTCACCGTCGTGCTGTTCGCATTCGTAACGACAACGCTTATGTTCCCGGTGGCCGTACCAGCAGGAATGATGAGGTTGATTTGCCCGGCGTTGACAAACAGCAAATCCGCGTCGGTCGTTCCGATTCTGACGCGCACGCCGCCCAGCACTTTGGGTAACGCCTGGCCAGGGGTCGCCGCATAAGAGGATTGCCCTGGGGTGATGTTGAATGTCCCGAACGCCGAGGCCATGCCCTCCGGCGTAACAATGCCGCTGCCGGTGGTGGTTCCTGTCCCGCCATCTTTGGCGTAGCTGGCTGCATTAACAATTGCAACTGCCTGCGCCAGTGCAGAAGTTGCGAAACCTGCCAGTCCGAACCAGCAAGCGATCAAGCATAAGTAATAAGTAGTTTTGAGCGATGTTTTTGCCATAGTTACTCCTCTATCAAAAATTATCGGGAGAATGGTTGTTGCCGAGGGCAGCTATTATCTTCAATAAGGTATTGGAACCTGTTCTGCCGACCTGTTCGTGGCCGTTCCCACATTGTCAAAATTATCAAGTGGACAACCAGTGCTTCTCACAACACCAGAATCTGTGAAGGCTTCAGCCAAAAGGTGGGAAATGCAGGAAGCTCAATCCGGCGCGATTATAGCGATTGCCAAGATTGGTGTCGAGCCATGAATATAAGCTTATCGCCTCCGCTGTGCAGAATGCTCCAGCCATTGGATCGCGGCTTCGTACTGCGCGAATCGTTTTTCCTCGTCCCGAAACGCAGACGTATGAAATCGGCGCTTCCCATTGACCAGATGCGGTTCGTGTTTGATGTGCAGCATCTCGTGGTAGAGCACATATTCGACGACGTAGCTCGGCACAGCTTCGCGGTCTAACGAACGGCTGATGACAATGGTGTCGTGGGCCGCGTCGTGATGACCGAGAATGCGTTTGGTGCGCCGCGTGCTCCAACTCAACGTCGGTTGCGCCAACGCATTGTCAAAATATTTGCGATTGAGTTGCGCGAAGATACGCTCCAAATCGTATGTGCGCCCCACCGCTCCATTCAATTGTTTCCGCCCGCGCCGCTGCCGCGCCAACTCCGACGCGCGGAGCATGTGCGGCTGATAGGCATATTGGCGATACAGCGTTTCGTCTTCCGCCTTTGCGCGGCGGTTGAAAAGCTTCCCCACTAAAATATGTGCCAGCGCGCGATGCACGGTCAGCGGCGCATCGCGCAGCAGATCCGAAACGCGCACATACACCTGCTGATTGCGAATCCGAATCGTGTTATTTAAGCCCACAAATGGATAAAAGGTGACGGTGATCTCCGGCTTGCCGTGGCGCTGAGAGACTTGCTGGAAAACTTCGGTGAAGATTACTTTCAGCGATTCTTCCAGCGGGATTTTACTGCTTGATTGCTTACTTGACATAGCCCTTACTTACGCTTGCCCGAATCGGTTTCCCATCGCTTCACCAGATACTAGAAATTCTGCCCGGCTGGCGTCAATAGGCGTTGATGCACGGGGCGAAAAACCGCGCCGCAGATCGTGCTTCACACGCAATTTGACAGATCGAAACGCGGAAATTACGTCAGGCTGAATGATCCGAAAAGAAAAATAACGAAGAGAGAAAAAAGCTGTTGACAATCCAAGCCCGGTTCTTAGAATGACCCTTGTCCAGACGGCTTCAACCGTTATTGAAGAGACGACAAACTCCCCGCCCAGGGAAACTCTCACACCACTCCCAATCAACAGCCCATCGAATGAACAACCGCTAACTTGTTGCTGAAGTCCGCGGCTGCGCAGCACTCAGGTCAGGCTCAGGCTTGAGGTGTCTCTTGTCCCTCTGCGTCATCCCAGCCGTTTCCAATCCCCCGGAGAACTGCTCTTCGTGAGCGTTCTCAAGCGAAAGGTCAAATTGAGATGAGGTCAATCACATTCCAGAGTCCGGTTGAGAAAAAAGCAGGTGAAAGAAATGGTCATTTACCTGTCTTGCTCTTAGCCTTCATTGTTTCTGTCTTAACGATAAATACTTTTGCCCAATCCCGTAACCTTACTTCCGAACAGCAAAAAGC
>CAZWAK010000030.1:0-58185 GCA_964631865.1 uncultured Heliobacteriaceae bacterium
GGCGGCTGCGAAGCCCCTAAATATGGGCACGACCACCTGAATTCTCAGAGAGCCGCATTTTTTACACTCATAGAGCAATATGACTTTTCCATCCTTAACAATCGCATAATCTACCTTCTCTCCCTTCTTGATTCCCACATCAGCAATGAATTCGGGGATTACTTCTGTTGGGTCGAAAATGTCATATCCAAGAATTCCAATAAATGGCAACACAAGAGCATTTTTGGTTGCTTCTTCTGTCTGAAGATGCTCGCGGATTTTCAACGCTTTAGTGGAAAGGGCTTGAAGCTGGTCAATAAAATCCATGTGGAACCTCCTAGAAGGCTTGGATGAGGAAACATCGTCACCTCAAAAATTATAACTGATGGCTTTTCGGGGCGAAGAAAGACTGAGAGACACCGCCCGGCTGAGGCCGGATAAACAATATCGGACAATCAATCTCAATAGCAATCAAGGCGTTGTTGCCTGACAATACTTATGCAACGACGCCAGTATACTCATACAAAAAGCCCAAGAGCAATAAGATTCTGGCTTGTCGGATAAGGGGACTACACTGATTCGCTGGCAAAACTTACATGCTCATAAATTTCATTGAGCGTGAGCGTGACGTTGAGCGATTCCAGGTGGACTTCGCTATCCAGGCCAATGAAATCGCGGCGCACCCATAATCCATTCTCCTGTTTTGAATGTTGAATCACATGCACATGCTTTTGTGCGATAGCCAGATATTCGCGGAAGCTTTCAATGGATTGATACGCGAGAAACTTTTTGCCGAGATCATAATCAGCAGTTGAGTCAGAGAGCACTTCCACAATCAAGATCGGATTCACCAGCAAATCAATGCCATAAAAATCTTCGACCATTGGTTCGCCGCAGACGACACTGGCATCGGGACACCGCAGCGGCGGCGCGGCGGGGACTTTGAGCGCAACTTCGCCGTTATAGACTCTGCATTGCCTGTTGCTCAACCGATTGCGCAATGTGTAAAGCACGTTCGAGGCAATCTCTCCGTGGGCAATTTTCCCACCAGCCATTGAAAACAATTCGCCGTCGAAATACTCGAACCGCTCCTCTGAAGTTTTGAGCAATTCGATGTACTGCTCAATCGTGTATTTGCGTTTTGGTAAAGCTGACATGATTACCTCCCAATTAAAGCTGCGCCGATCACGCCTGCGGAATCGCCGTAGATATTTTTGACAATCGGCGTTTCCAGTTCGTCGCTGAAAATATACTTCTGCACGCGCGCACGGCCAATCGTGTACAGCTCGTCAACGTTCGACAAGCCGCCGCCGAGCACAACAACATCGGGGTCGAGAATCGCAATCAGGTTGCTGAGCGCAAGGCCGAAGTTGTCGTAAAACTCGTCTACGAATGCGGTCGCATAATTGTCGCTCTTTTTCGCCAATTCAAAGATTTGCTTGACCGTCAGCGGCACACGAAAGCGTTCGTGAAAGCGATTCTGCAAGCCGCCGCCAGAAATCAACGTTTCGATGCAGCCGCGTTTGCCGCAATAACAATACGGCCCGTCGTGCGGCGCAATCGTGTGATGCCCCCATTCGCCGCCGATGGATTGCAAGCCCGTAATCACTTGGTTGTTGACGACGATGCCGCCGCCGCAGCCTGTGCCCATAATCACGCCGAACACGACTTGGCCGGGATAATTTTTCGCTTCGGCCATCGCAAAACAATTCGCGTCGTTTTCGATGATGACTTCGCGGTTGAGCCGTTCGCTCAGGTCTTGTTTGAGCGGTGAGCCGTTCAGGCACACTGTGTTCGAGTTTTTCAGCAAGCCGGTTTTCTTCGAGACTGCGCCGGGGGTGCCGATGCCGAAGGTGTGCGGCGCGTTGCCGATGTGCGATTGCAATTCGTCGTAAAGCGAAACGATTTTGCCGACGATGTTCGCGTAGCCTTTTTCCTGTTCGGTGTCGCGGCGTGGGCGTTGGCCTTCGGCGAAGATTTCATTGCCGTCGTGATCGAGAATCGTGCCCGCGATTTTCGTGCCGCCGAGATCAATGCCGATGCGGTAAATGTTATTCGCCATTCGTGTCTTCACTTTCTTCTTCGATTTCTCCTTTGCCGCGATTCGGGCGCGCGAGGCCGAATTTGTCCAGGCGATATTGCATCGTGCGGAACGATAAACCGAGCAACTTCGCCGCGCGTGTGATGTTCCAATTCGTTTGATCCATCGCTTGAATCAGCAGTGATTTTTCGAGTTGCTCGAAGTCAATTCCTTCCGCCGGGAGCTTGAAGCCGCCGCTGCCTTCGATGCGCGCGACATCGCGGATTTCCATCGGCAAATCTTCGACCGTGATTTCATCGCTTTCGGCCAACAACAACGCGCGTTCGATAGCAGATTCCAACTGCCGCACATTGCCCGGCCACGAATAATCCAGTAACAAACGGCGTGCGTCATTCGCCACTTTCATCGGCTTGCCGCCCGAATTCGCGCTGTGTTTGTGCAGGAAATACTCCATCAGCACCGGAATGTCATCGCGGCGTTGGCGCAGCGGCGGAATGTCGAGCGGAATCACGTTCAGACGATAGAACAAATCTTCGCGGAAACGTTTTTCCTTGACCATCAATTCTAGTTCCCGATTGGTTGCCGCGAGCACGCGCACATCCACTTTGATCGCTTTCGTGCCGCCGACGCGCGTGATTTCTTTTTCCTGCAACGCGCGCAAGAGTTTGGCCTGCATACTCACGTTCAGTTCGCCGATTTCGTCGAGGAACAACGTGCCTTTGTCGGCGATTTCAAACAGTCCTTTTTTCTCGGCGTGTGCGCCTGTGAACGAACCTTTCTCGTGGCCGAACAATTCGCTTTCGAGCAGGTTTTCATTGATCGCCGCGCAGTTGACGGCCTGGAAGCGTTCGTTGGCGCGCGGACTGGCTTTGTGAACGGCGCGGGCGATGCGTTCTTTGCCCGTGCCGGATTCGCCGCGAATCAGCACGGTCGAACTGGAGGCCGCGACTTTGACAATCATCTTTTTGACGCGCTCCATCGCGTCCGAAACGCCGACGATTTCTTCGTCTACGGCGCGCATTTTGGTGACGGCGCGCGCGATGGTGTCGAGCAGTTGGGCACGATCCAGCGGTTTTTGCAGGTAATCGAACGCGCCGCCGCGTAGAGCTTCTTTGACCGTGTCAATCGAGCCGTGCGCGGTCATCAAAATCACCGGAACCGAACTGTCCATCACCGACAATTCGTTGAGCAATTCGATGCCATTCATCCCTGGCATCTTCAAATCCGTGAGGACGAGATCAAAGCGATTCAGTTTGAATAATCGCATTGCTTCTTGGCCGGAACTGGCGAGCTTGATGTCGTAGAGCGGCTGCCCCGCTTCATCGCGCTCGCCCGACAGAATCAATTGCAAGATGTCGCGCTGATTCTTTTCGTCGTCCACAATCAAAATGTTTTTGGGTTTCATCATTTTCCTCGCAGCAAAGTGTTAGCCTCTCGCTATTCAACCACAGATGCCGACGAGTTTGCATCTGTGTCCTCAGATTTTTGTAGCGCGTGGCGCGGCAAGGTCACAATAAACGTCGTGCCTTTGTCGAGTTCGCTCGTGACTTTGATTGCGCCGCCGTGATCTTCAATCAGCTTTTTCGTCAGCGGCAAGCCTAGCCCGATGCCGGTTTCTTTGGTCGAGTAATACGGCTCGAAAATTTGTTCGATGGGGTCGGCGTCAATGCCGTAGCCCGTGTCCTGAAACACAAAGTCCAGCGCGGAATCGTGTTGGGTAATAGCAAGTTTCAACGCGCCGCCGTCGGGCATCGCTTGCACGGCATTGATGATTAAGTTGGAGAAGCAGGTTTTGATTTGCTCGGCGTCGGCTTCAAAATTCGCCTCGCCGTTGGTCGGCGCATCGAGCGTGATTTCGACGCCTTGTTGTGCCGCTTGCGTGCGCACGATACCGATGACTTCTTCCACCAGGGCGCGCGCATTGACTTCCTTGAGCTTCGATTTGGCCGGGCGACCATAGCTCAAAAAGTCGCTCACCAAACGATTCAAGCGGCTGATTTCGTCTTTGATGAGGCCGAGAATATGCGTGGCCTCGTGGCGCACGTTTTCGGCTTCCTGATTGGTGCGCGGCGGAGTGAGGAAGCGCGATTGCAAATGGTCAATCGAAAGATTCATGAAATTCAGCGGGTTGCGAATTTCGTGCGCGATGCCGGACGCGAGACGACCGACGACCGCCGAACGTTCCGCGCGTTGCAATTGTTCTTCGAGATCACGGCTGCGGCGCAGTTGGGTCAGCATTTCATTGAAGATGCGCGACAAGGTGCCAACTTCATTGTGCTGCGAGGCGTTGACTTGAAACTCCAACTCCCCTGCCGTGACCCGTTGTGCGGCGCGCGCCAATTCGGTAATCGGGCGTGTAAAGCGTCGGCTCAGCAGCGCGGTTAAGAGCAGTAAAATCAGCCCCAGCGCCGTGGTGGCAAACAGGCGGATGCGCCCGACGTCGCTGACCGCTTGCGAAAGCCGTTGCAGCGAGACGACGAGAATCACCTGTCGCCTTCCTCTCTCCGTCTCAATGGGGAACTGGAGTTTACTGGTGAGGGGATTTCCCCCGACCGTGCTCATGGCTTCGTTGTGGCGGATCGGCGGCAGCCGCAAAATTTCCGGGCGCAATCGGCTGCTCAGATCTTCCTGGCTGGTGGTGTTAATAACATTGTTGTCTTGATCCACGATGAAGATATTCTGGACGGTTGATTGGGGCGTGAACGAAAGATGTTCCGCGGCGACGATTTCATACAAATATTGATCGCTAGGAAAGGAGTTCACCGCGAGGTCAATGGCCCGATTGACCTCGTTGAATTGCTCTTCGGCAGCAATGGTGATCCGGCGCTCAAGCCTTTGGTTGATGACCTGCAAGGCCACCGTCGTCAGCAAGACCATCGCCGCGACAAAAAAAACCATTTGGGCGCGAAAACTGGAAAGAAGATTCATAGATTTTGACCAACTTGTTTTACCGTTTGCCCCAGCACGCAAGATTTGTTATAGTGCCGTTCGTGCGCCTGCCCCCTGGCTTTGTAAGTTATTATGAAGAACAAAGCTCCGGAGGAAGCCACAGTGCGCGTTCTCCCCAATTGTACAGGTAAGGTCTTCGGTTCTGAAACAGGTGCAGCAGTTGGCGACGCCTCCTGTAGATGTACTTTCAGACACGCGCTTCACACCAGCTTCACGCTCGACTACAAGCCCAGCTTTGCGAAATACTGTCACGACCCGGCGCTTCGGACTTCTATTTTTTTCCAGCTCTCACCTGTCCCAGTGAGGCGTTGGGCGGAGACAGGAAAGGGATTACGAATGAAACAGATGGCTCGTTTTTTTGCTCCAATTTTGATGCTCTTTGTTACGGCAACTTTACTCCCCCTCGATTCAGCCTACGCTGGCAAACGGCGGGGGAAGAGTTCGGCCAAATCAGCCAAATCGTCTTCGCGGCAATCGTCCAAGAAGCAAGTTGCCAAAAATTCGAGGAACTCGCGCAAGGAAGTCGCCCGCGTCGAGCGGAACTCCCGCCGTGGGAAGAAAGGGCGCGAGGTCGTCAAAGGCCCAAATCTTCAGGATTTGGTCAAGCGCGAACGCCGCGGGAAACTTTCCAAAGCCGAGAAAAAAATGTTAGCGTCGGCGCGGGCCGAAGCGCGTCGCCGGGAAGCCGCTCGGTTGGCCGCCATTCGCGCGGCGCGTGAACGTGCGATTCGTGCGCACGAAGCCGCCCTCAAAAATCTCGCCGCCAATAATATCGAGAACGACGACACGGCTGGCGAAGACCCGATTGTGCGTCAGGCGGCGATTGAAGCCCTCGGTGGCAAGGCGGGAACGGTTGTCGTGATGGACGCGACGAATGGTCGTGTGTACAGCATCGTCAATCAGAAAATGGCGCTCGCTTCGCCCGTCAAGCCCTGTTCGACCGTCAAACCGATTGTCAGCCTCGCCGCTCTGCAGGAAAACGTGTTTGATCCCAACGTCGAAGTGGCATTTCGCGGCGGCAGTATGACGTTGACCGATGCCGTTGCCAGGTCGAACAATCCGTTCTTTCAGGAACTCGGACGCCGTCTCGGCTATGACCGCGTGGTGCGCTATGCTCAGCAATATGGTTTTGGCCAGACGACAGGCGTGAATTTGCCGGGCGAAGATTCAGGATTCGTGCCGGAAGAATTTTCGACGCTGATGTCGAGTCACGGCGATGGGTTTGGTGTGACGGCGATGCAACTTTCGATCTTTACGGCAGCGATTGCCAATGGTGGCAACCTGTATGTGCCGCGCGTACCCAAAACGTCGCAGGACGCTGCGAACTTCAAGCCGCAACTGCGCCGCAAAATTGATATGACGCCCGAAAATCGTCTGCGCATGCTGGCTGGATTGGCGGGCACGGTGAACTATGGTACAGGCAAAGCCGCGTTCGATCCGGTCGGACAAGTTGCGGGCAAAACCGGCACCTGCACCGACCGCGATAAGCTTGGATTGTTCACGTCGTTCAATAGCGTAGACAATCCGAAGCTGGTGGTGACGGTGATTACGACCGGGCGCGGCGAAGCGGGCAAGAAAGCCGCCGACATTGCCGGGCGCGTGTATCGTTCGATCTCGTATCGCTTTTTGCGCGATGGGACGACGCTAACAGCCGCTTCCAGCGCGAACGCGGGTGAGGCAAAACCGAAGCCGACCAATACGCCCAGCCCGCAGGATCAAGAATAGGCCTCCCCTGAGTCCGTCCCAAACGCCAACTGTTCGCACGGTTGGCGTTTTTTCTTGCTGATGGACAGCAATTTTCGACCGACGGAATAGAGCGTGCGCCAGTCGCTGCGAGCTGCAACCGACCCTCAAACCACTTGCTCACCTCACAGGTACAGGTCAAAGAGTTTCAGCTTGCAGGCTGGTAACTGCTATTCGACGTTCTGCGAAAATTGCTGTCAAACCTTAAATCAAGCAACAAGCTGGGAGCGAACATCGCGCACCAACGTAGTCTGATGACGCAACGGCTGAGGGCTATCCAGTAATGACAAGCCAGCACGCGATGTCCACATAAAACGCGGGTCTCACGAAGCAACCAAGCCCGATGCTTTGCCTCCAGAATCCTATCGCAGCGTGTTCGGTTGCTTCGTGAAAGTTAGTCATCGAGCGACTTGAAAGTGATTTGCGGGACGAGATACGTTCCCTTCACCAGTCGCAACGATGGGTCTTTGAAAATATGCGCAGCTTCTTTGAGCAAATCGGCTTCGCGCAATTCTTTGTACTTGCCGTTTTTGCCGAGCAACAAATAGACCGTGCCATTGGTCGGCGGTTTCGGTTTCGCCGGTTTGGCGGCGGGTTTGGTTCCGTTGGGTTTCGGTGTAGAGACTTCAGTCGTGGATTCGATCTTTTCGTCTTCGGGTTTCGCCATGAGTTTCCTTTCGGGCTTGGCGCGTTTGACGGCCAATTTTGCAGCCAATTTTACGGGGCGCTGTTTGTGCTGCGTTCCATTGGTTACGGGCTTTGTGACAGCTTTGGCGACTGTGTGCGCCATCGGCTTGACTTCGATTTTGGTCACAGGTGCAAGCAACGCCGGAGCTGCCGCTGCGCGTTTCAGACGCACAGGTTTGACGAGCGTTTTGGCATCAAACACGCGCCCGCTTTTCGCCGCCGCCGTTTCCAGTCGTTCCGTAATCGCAACCAGTCCCGGCTGCCCGTCCAGCGCCTGCGCCCAATCTTTGCAGTTCTTGCGATGCTTGCACGTCCAGTAACAAACCTCGACCGCTTTCTGACAGCCAAATCGTTTGCAGGCGATCTGCATAAAGCCTCCGCTCAACTTCTCTTAGATAGATTTTTCCAGTGTGGGCGCAATCGAATACGGATAAAACGGATGGTACGGATAGCTCCTGATCTGTTGTGATCAGCGTATCAATTCCATCACTATTCCATTGCAAACACGATCATAGAACACGGATGAAACGGAAGAGGCGGATTGATTCAGATCAAATCTGTCTTAATCGGTAGTATCTGTCTGATCGGTGTTCTATGGCCTTTCATCAATGTGCCGCGAGCCAGTCGCTGAAAATCTTGGCTTCTTCGTGTTTGCCGCTCCAGCGCGCGCGATTCTTGCCCGTCAGCGCCAAGACCATTGCCTGATGCTGGCCCGCGCGGTCGCCGATTTCTTCAAAGTACTGGTAGAGGCTGTCAATGCGGTCTATAGACTTCTTCGCCGCCTCGACATTTTTGAACGACAAGACGTGGCGGAAGAACCGCGAGTATACGTTTTGCTCCGCGTCGGTTGACGTGTAGAGATCGAAATAGCCCGTCAACAGCCCGGCTTGACGCAGCACTTGCGCGACATACGACGGATGAATTCTGGTTTGTCGTCCGATAGCAGCCACGTCGGTCACACCTTGATGATAAAGATTTAGCACCTGTTCTTTTTTCGTCGGCGTTTGCTTGCGCGCTTCTTCGGCCTTCAAGGTTTCGAGCGCGCCTTCGATCACTTCGTAGGGCGGCAAAGATTGTGTTGCGTCGTATGGTCGTAACATAATTAGTACCTCTTAAATCATTTGTTCGTTGCGCGTGCCGCGCTTGCGTGCAGGGCTTCGATGACGTCGCTAGAAAATCGCTCCTGGCACGCAAACGCGAGTCGTGCGCTTCGTTAACTCGCCTGGCTCGCGGCGACTTCACCGCTGCACTCACCCATCGCGGCCATCCGTCGTTGCATTTCTTCTGGCGCGACATCTTCCTTGTGCGTGGAGATGGTCCATTGATAGCCGAACGGATCGGCGACTGTGCCGGAACGATCTCCGTAAAATTGATCTTTCAGTTCCTGCTTGACGGTTGCGCCCGCCGCGACGGCTTGATGAAACAGCGCGTCACAGTCTTCGACATAGAGCATGAGGCTGATGGGCGAGCCGCCGTAATGCTGCACGCCGTGATAGCCCATGTTCGGGTATTCGCCGCCCATCATCAACGGCGCGTTGCCGATTTTGATTTCGGCATGCGCGACTTTGCCGTCCGGCGTCGGCATACGGAACAACTCGACCGCGCCGAACGCCTGTTGGTAAAACTCAATCGCTTGAGCCGCGTCGGCAAAAATCAGATACGGCGTTACGGTGCTGTATCCTTCGGGAATGGGTTTGACTTGGTCTGACATAAAAATTCCTCCTACTAACAATTTAGGTTTAGCGCCGGTTCAGCCTTAGCTGGCGCGACGCACAATCGGAATTTCCGAGCCTTCCTGCAACGCTTTCAGATGGTCAATGAATGACGACGCGGCGCGGCGTGAAAGCTCTTCGACCTTGCAATCAAGTTTCATCGTTTCCTGTAATTCCACATCTACATCAATGTCGAGATCGCGGCAGAGCGAGCGAATGAGCACGACCTGCTTCGGCGTGGCGAGTTCGGAAACTGACTTCGCCAATGGATTCGCGGGGAAAGGTTTGGGCTGCGGCTTCGGCGGAATGCCTGCATTTACTTCGTGGTGTTCGCCATCGCGTTGATACAAGTCGCGCGCGATGCCGAATTTGATGGCCGCCCGTTTCAGCGCGTCGTGCTCAGCTTTCTTGATGCCGGTTTCGGTGTTGACATTGCCCGTGCCGATGCCTTCGCGCGTGACGCCGTTGATCGTGATGGCCGCGATGACCACAACGGTTTCGCCCATCTGCGTAATCTTTTTAATGGTGTGACCCCAGGTCGGTGCTTGGCGGTCGAGGATGTCGGCCACCGTGTGCCATTCGACATATTCGACCATGTGTTTGTTGCCCGAATAATCCGTCCAGCCTTCGCGCGTTTTGACGAGCCGAGCATCCAACGGCTCGCGCAACGTGCGCAGCGTTTGCGTAAAAGGAATGACATTATTCAGCACGGCAGTCTCATCGGTTTCTTCCGCCCAGTGCGCGCCCATCAATACATTATTCATCATTGCGTCGTTGTTTGCGTTCGTAGTTGCGTTGGTCATGGCGTTCGTTCCTCTCGTCAAAATGTCATTGGTTCGGATGAGCAAAACAGTTCGTCTCCCTGGTGTCCCTGTCACATGCTTGATGTTTCATGTGTCTCATCTGTGAAACAATGTATCACGCTTTTTTTGATGTTGCAAGTATGAAACAACTGTTGCGCGACAGAAATTTTCATGGTACGCTTTTTTTGCGTCGGAATAGGTCTGGCGCGAACTGTGAAGCAGAAAGAGAGGATTCGTATGGCAACATCAGATGACAATTTAGTAAACGTTGCCGAATTAGGGCGCGCGGTGAAGCGCGAACGAGAGCGCCGCAAAATGGGCTTGCGCGCGGTCGCCGAAGCGACGGGCGTGTCCGCTTCGACTTTATCCCGCATTGAAAATGGAACCTGCCAGCCGGACGCCGACAACATCGCGCGTCTGACGAAATGGCTGAAGATGCCGGTCGAACGCATCATGGGCGGGCAGACGAAAAAGGGTGAAAATCAACCGGTGATTTATTTCCCGCAGGAAGCGACGCCCGACATTGTCGAAGTCCACCTGCGCGCCGACAAAAATCTGTCGCCGGAAAGCGCCGCCGCGTTGGCCGAACTCTTCCGCGTCGCCTACACCCAATTCAGCAAGCACGAGCCGAAGAAGTAATGGAACGCGCCGAGCAAAAATTCTATGGTGTCGCGCCGTACCTGATCGTGGATGACATCTTTCAATCCGCCGCGTTTTATCGCGACCAACTCGGCTTTCAATTTGATCGCATCTGGGGCGAGCCGCCACAATTTGTGATGATGTGTCGAGACAACATCACCCTCATGCTCAAAGGCGTTGGCTCGCCCGGTCACATTCGCCCGAATCACACCGTCAATCCTGATGCCTGTTGGGACGCTTACATCTGGATCAAAGATGCCGATGCGTTGTACGAAGAATATCGCGCGCGCGGCGTGAAGATCACGCGGGCGATTGAGAACGCGCCGTACGGTTGCCGCGATTTCGATGTCGAAGATAACTCCGGCTACATTCTCTGCTTCGGACACGATATAGACGTCACGACTTGCACCTGATGCCGGGTTGGTTGGAAGGCTACCTCCCGCCGAATGAATTAAAGGAAACCGAAATGGCTATCATCCCAACCGTTCGCTGCCGCAACATGAGGGCTTCGCTGGCGTTCTACACGGGCGTGCTTGATTTCGAGTTGGTGGATGGCGATGACCACTTGGATGATCCTTGCTTCAGCGTCCTGTCACGGAATGGCGATCAGCTTTTCCTCTCCAGTCATCGTGGCGATGGAGAGTTTGGTCAGGCGATTGTTGTGATGACCGACAACGTTGATGCCCTGTTTCGTAAGTTCCGGGCGCGCGGACTGCACACGCCGGGGAATCCAGACGCTCCCCAAGCCGTCCACGAAGGCCCGCTCGACCAAACCTGGGGGACGCGCGAATTCTACGTGGATGATCCCGACCACAACACGCTGCGATTCACGCAAACGTAACCCCCAAAACCCTGAAAGGATACACGTATGCAACTCGGAGCGTTTTCCGTCAGCTTGGCTGTCAAAGACATTGAAGCGTCGAAGCAGTTTTATGAAACGCTGGGCTTCACCGTGTTTCACGGCGATCCAGCGCAGAACTGGCTGATTCTGAAAAACGGCGACACCGTCATCGGCCTGTTTCAAGGCATGTTCGAGAACAACATTCTCACCTTCAATCCCGGCTGGAATCAGAATGCCGAAACGCTCAGCGACTTCACCGACGTGCGCGAATTGCAGCGCCAACTCAAAGCGCAAGGTGTCACAATGATTACCGAAGCCGATGAAAGCACGACTGGCCCGGCGAGTTTTGTGATCGTTGATCCTGATGGAAACACAATTCTCGTAGATCAACACGTATAGGTGTCGTCCTGTAGCAATTAGAACGCTATGATTGCGAAGCCCAACACCATTGACGACTATCTCGCCGTTCTGAGCGACGACAAACGCGCGGCGCTCGAACAATTGCGGCAAGCGATCAGAGCCATCGCGCCGAACGCCGAAGAATATTTATACTATCAACTGCCCGCGTTTCGCTTGCACGGAAAACGTCTGGTCGCGTTTGGCGCAGCGGCGAATCATTGTTCGTTGTATCCGCTCAGTGCGGCTGTGAACAAAGCATTCGCGGGCGATCTCAAAAACTACGACACCAGCCCTGGCACGATTCGCTTTCCAGCAGACAAGCCGCTGCCGACCGCGTTGGTGCGCAAAATCGTCAAGTTTCGCATCGCGGAAAACGATGCGAACCCTAAACCCAAGAGGAGGAACCATGGCTGACATCCATCATCAACTGCCCATCAAAGCCGCGCGACAGAAAGTCTTTGCCATGATCTCGACGCCTCGTGGTCTCGACGCTTGGTGGACGAAAGACTGTGCGGGCGAACCGGTCGAAGGCGCGCAGTACGAACTTGGCTTTGGCCCGCCGTACGATTGGCGCGCGGTGGTGTCGCGTTGCATTCCTGACAGCGAATTTGAATTGGTGCTGACGCGCTCGGATGCCGATTGGGACGGCACGCGCGTGGGCTTTGTGTTGGAAGAGCGCGACGGCGTGACGCAATTGCGCTTTTATCACACGGGCTGGCCGGAACTGAATGAGCATTGTCGCGTGTCGAGTTGTTGCTGGGCGGCGTATTTGCGGCTGCTGCGGCGCAACATCGAATACGGCGAATTTGTGCCGTATGAAGATCGTCTGGATGCTTAACTCATAAGCCTCGCTCAATGAACAACTATCGAAAAACTGAAAGGACAACCTTATGCAATCTGCACTTGCCACGACTCCGATTTCCCCGAAGATGCTGTGGGGCGGGCGCATCCTCAGCGCGTTGCCTGTGCTATTGATGTGTTTCAGCGCGATCATGAAACTGATTCAGCCTGCCGGATTTGCCGAACAAATCGCACAGATGGGCTACACCGCGAACGTGATGTTTTGGATCGGGATCGTTGAACTGTGCTGCACGATTCTGTACATCATTCCGCAGACAGCCGTGCTGGGCGCGATTTTGCTGGCGGCATATTTGGGCGGCGCGACCGCTACACACGTGCGCGTGGGCGATGTGTTCATTATGCCGATTGTGGTGGGCGTGTTGGTGTGGGGCGGGCTGTATTTGCGCGATGCACGCATTCGCGCGTTGATTCCATTGCGCAGTTAACAGGAAACTTTATGCAGCCTCGAAATTTATTTGCGACAAGCCTGATCGCGGCTTTGATTTGTTGCGGCTCGATTGTCTTTTCACAGACGCAGACAAAGGGAAAACCTATGACCGCCAGCGGAACCTTCGACGTGAAACTCATGCCACAGGATGACAAATCCGAAGACAGCTTGCTCGGTCGCATGACGATTGACAAGCAATTTCACGGCGCTTTGGAAGCAACGAGCAAAGGGCAAATGCTGTCCGCGATGACGACGACGAAAGGCTCCGCCGGATATGTCGCCATCGAAAAAGTCAGCGGCGCGTTGCACGGACGCAAAGGCACGTTCGTTCTGCAACACAGCGGCACGATGACGCGCGGCGAACCCGGCTTGAGCGTCACTGTTGTGCCCGATTCAGGCACGGGAGAACTCGGCGGACTGACGGGCAAGATGACGATCAAGATTGAAGACGGCAAGCATTTTTACGAATTGCATTACACGTTGTCGCCCAAACCCTGAGCCTTGCGGCTGCCACCGAGCCTCAAATGGATTTCGAGAGCTACACGGATGCGCCGGAAGAATCGGAATACGTGGAAGACGGGTGTTAAGAGTTCAAGCTTCAGCTTGGCTTTTCGCTTTACGACCGTAAAACCAAGCTGAAGCTTGAACTCTTGACACCTCTTTTCGAGCAATATTGTGACAAAGGAAATTATGATGAAAGCTATCTTCAAATCGGCCTGGCCGTATCAAGAAGACGCGCTGAATTTGCCTGTCGCCACTGTCGAAGCTGCGTTGCCATTTTATGAAACGGTGCTGGGCTTTCAGGTTGTGTCGCGGCATGATGCGCCGCATACATCGGCGATTCTCGCACGCGATGATGTGCAAATCGGCCTCGCGGAAAACGGCGGCGATTCATCGCAAGACGGCGCGTTCTTTGAAGTGGATGACGTCGAAGCGGCCTTTGCCGAATTGCGCGCCAATGGCTTGGCCAAAGAGCGCGCCGACTTTCGGCTTGACCAGCACGGCGACACCGTATGGAAAGTCTTTTTCGTCGTTGCGCCGGACGGGCTTTGTTATTGTCTGGGCGAACGACAGGCAGGAAGGAAAGCCGCATGACCCTCGGCAAAATCACCCCGATTTTACGCATCTTCGATGAAGCGAAGGCGAAGGAATTTTATGTGGATTTTCTCGGCTTCAAAGTAGATTGGGAACATCGCTTCGCCGGCGATTTGCCGTTGTACATGGGCATTTCCAAAGGCGATTGCGTGCTGCATTTGTCGGAACATTTCGGCGATGGCACTCCCGGCACAGGGATTCGGATTGACTGCGATGATGTAGATGCATACCAGCAGGAATTGCTTGCGAAGCAGTACAAACACGCGCGACCGGGCGTTCATAATCAACCGTGGGGAGCGCGCGAAATGTGCATTCACGATCCGTTTGGCAATCGCTTGATTTTCGCCATGACGATCACCAACGAAATCAGCGGCGACCCTGAAAACATTGGGCGCTGGCAATTTTCAGACGAGGAGAAACAGCCATGAATTTGCTTGCACACTTGCACGATCAATTTCGCCACATGGAATGGGCGGACGCGCTGGTGTGGCGCACGGCGTTGTCGCTGGATGCGACCTTGGCGGATGAAACCTTGCGCGCCCGCCTGCATCACATTCATCAGGTGCAGCGCGTGTTTCTGTCGGTGTGGCAAGGCGCGTTTGCGCATTTGCAAGACGACAACGAACGGCGGCAAGCGGTAATGGCGTGGGTACACAAGGGCAACGAACTGCGCGGGACGGATTTGCTCGTGTGGGGAGAGTCGTATCACCGCGATGTGCAACCGTATTTGGAGAGCTTGTCGGAAGAAGCTTTGGCGCAGCCCGTTGCCTTGCCCTGGGCTGAAATGGTTGCCGTACGCATTGGGCAAATGCCTGCCGCTTCGACATTGTCTGAAACCATGCAACAAGTGACGATGCACAGCGCCTATCATCGCGGGCAGGTCAATATCCGGCTGCGCGAATTGGGGGCGGAACCGCCGCTCGTGGATTTCATCGCGTGGGTGTGGTTGGGCAAACCCGCTGCGCAATGGCCGGCATGATTATGCAATCAGATAGGAGGTCATTATGGCTGAGCCGAAAACCAAAAAAACAGCGGAATTGAAAACGAAAAAAACGGAAGCAAGCGTCGAAGAGTTCCTGAACTCCATCGCCGATGAACAACGTCGCACGGATTGTTTCGCCGTCGTGGAGATGATGAAAAAAGCGACCAAAGCCGAGCCGAAAATGTGGGGCAGCAGCATCGTCGGCTTTGGGCATTACCACTACAAATATGCTTCGGGGCGTGAAAACGATTGGTTCCAGATTGGATTCTCGCCGCGCAAGCAAGACCTGACGTTGTACTTTTGTGATGGCGTCGAGCGACACAAAGACCTGCTCCCGCAACTGGGCAAATGCAAACACAGCGTTTCGTGTTTGTACGTCAAACGACTTGCCGATCTTGATTTGAAAGTGCTGAAGCAAATGATGCAGCACTCGGTCGCCAATCTGAACAAGATGGGCATCCTCAGCGAAAACAAAGCGTAAAGCGACAAGTCATCCGTTTGCCAAAAGATGCGACAGCACTGGGTCTTCATTGTTGACGTCATCCGCCGCCGACATCACAGCGAAGGCATAAACGTTAGCGCGCCATCGCTTTGGCGGCAGATTGTGCAATGGTGACGCGATCCAAAATGGAACCGTCTTCGCTGATGGTTTCGATTTGCATCTCTGCCCCACGAACTTGCACCAGCAGAAACGAATGCAGGCGGTCATTGCTAGCGGCGGTGAGCGGGCTTTTCTTCTTCATACCGTTTTTGCGCAACTGTCCGCTTGCACCTGCGACAAAATACTGCACGCCTTGTTGGGGCTGGATGCGTTCGTAAAAATGATCGTGCCCGGAAAAGACGACCTGCACGCCGAAGCGCGTAAACAAAGGCTCCAACACGCTGCGCAAATTCATTTCGGAGCCGTGTCGTTTGCCGGATGAATACAAGGGATGATGCATGAACGCGACTTTCCAGCGCGCGGTCGAGGCTTTTAATTGGGTTTCGAGCCAGGCGAGTTGCGGCGGCGTCATCGCGGTCGAATCCAGCGCAAAGAATTCCACGTCGCCTTTCGTAAACGAATAATAGCGCCGCCCGCCCATATTGAATTTGTCGTAATTGATTTGCGCGTTCAGCCCTTTGCGCACGTCATGATTGCCGAGCGACGCATAAAACTTCACGCCATTGTTGAGCAGAGCTTCGTAGGGCAATTCAAATTTCTTTTTGAAGTGCTTGGCGTCCCCGTTCGTATAAATGTTATCGCCGAGCATCAACACCACCTCGAAGCGGTTCTTGTCATACGCCGCTTTCATCTGGCGTGCGACGGCGTATTGACCCGCTTTGCCTGTGCCGGAATCGCCAATGACGGCGAACGTGAGCGATGGTTGCGCTTCCTCCGAACGCAAAGAAAAAGCTGGTGTCGCGGAGAGCAACACCAGCCAACAGATTGTGCATAGAATGGAATTTCGCTTGTGCCGAATCATCTTAAATTACGCTGACTTCAATCACCGGGATCAGCGAGCGTTTGATCTCAGGGTGCAGCACATTATCCAGAAACTCCAACGCATTGGCTTTCAAATGCAGGCTGCCGCTCGTGATCGCGTGATAGGCATAATAGATGTCGGCGGGCGGGTAAAGCAAACCAAGCAAACGAAACACTCGTTCGAGCGATTGTTGCGACTCCGCCGTGATCGCCACTTCTTTCACCTGCTTCGCGCGTTTGCGATAGGCTTTGATTTCGGCCTTCAGAATGCGCTCGATCTTTTCTTCGGCGAATTCCAGATCGCTCAGGTACGCGCGCCGACGATACAACTCGCGCACAGCTTCGGGGCGTGTTTCTTCGTTGTCGAGCATTTCCAGCAATTCGTTGACCGGCGTCTTTTGATAGATGCGAGAAGTCTGCCGATTCGTCAGCGAATAGCTCAACGTCAACCCGGCGAATTTATCTTGCGGTAAGTTTTGGCGCTGCAAACTCGCGCGCAAATTGTTCACGTATTCGCGTCCGGTCAGATATGCAATCGCCAGCCAGGGCAGCGTCATCGCCAGGTTCAGCAGCGTGATCCCGGATTGACTGATCGTCGGCAACATCCCCGCGCAGAACATCAACACGACTGCCGCGAACGCATCACCAACGCGCCAGACGACCGTGTCAATAAACGACTTCGCCTGAATCTTGATTTCCGGCGCGATGGGCAAATACAGCATCTCCGTCGTCGAACGATCAATCGAATGCCGAAAGACCTGATCGCTGCCGCGCAGCAAAATCGCCGCCCACAACGTCGGATAGATCAACGCGACGACCGAGCCGAACAACAAACTCAACGGCAGAATGAAAATCGTCAGCCCCAAGCCCCAGCGATTCATCAAGCGGCCTGAAAACAGAAACTGCATGATGAACGCGGCCCAACTCAAACCTTCGTACATCCCGCCAAAAAACGACGCGAGGTTGTCGGTGCTTTGAATGTGCATCCGCGCCAGCACCGAAAATTGCACATACGCAACCGTCGTCGCCATCGCGCTGATCGCCACCAATGCCGCGATCAAGCGCAGGTAGCGCGAACGACCGATCAACGCGGCGCTCTGCCACAAATTCTGAGGCGCTTCTTCCTCGGCTTCGTCGTTGTCTTCTTCAAACATCGCCGCGCGGTCGCGATTGCGCCGCCAGATCAAATGCAGCACGACGGCTGACAGCAGCAAACACGCGACGATCACGGGCAACAGATTTTCCGTGCCCACAAGCGGCGCGAATTTGCGTGTGACGTAGCCGCCGAAGATCGAACCGAGAATGCCGCCGCTGCCGACAAAGCCGAACAAGCGTTTGGCCTCGCGCGCGTTGTAAATCAGGTTCGCCATCGTCCACACCTGCATCGGCGCAATCGCTCCGACGACACCGACCCACACGTAAAACGCGAAGATCAAATACGGATGACTCTGAGCATTCGCCATCCACAACGCAAACGAACTGCCGGCAAAGCTGAGCAAGGTAATCAGGCTCAGCTTGTAGTGATTCATCCGCCGCGAAAACTTGATGTAGACCGCGACCAGCGCCGAGAGCGCGACGGCTTGCGCGACCAACGCATACGGCAGCTTCAACGCGCCGAACGCGCCAATAAACATCGCGTCGCGCGCCGCCTTGCCGATCATGTACATCGCCAGGACGAGAAAGAAGTACGCGAACATTAACAGCGCCGTCGGGGCTTCGTGTTTCTGGATGCGAAACATCGCTGTCAGTCGTCCGGTGACGACGCGAGAAAGCGCACCCAGCTTGGCCTGCTCTGGGCTGATATTGGGTTTGAGAAATTCCAGCGTAGTCATATCAGTCTCTGCGCGTTCAGTTTAATTGCCCGACGAGTTGCAGATGTCTGCGCACATCGTCATAAAATAACCAAGCCGTCATCTCCTTCTTGTCACCGCTTCGTTTGAGTTTGAGTTGCGTCACGCCGCGATTGGCTGCGGTGCTTCCGATCACCCCAATTTGACGCAGTAACTCGGAGGAAAAGGTCAGTTGCGGCTTGTCGAGCTTACCTTGAGCGAGCACTCGTTTCGTGTCATCCGCCGCCGAGAGTTGATACTCGTAAGTTGTTTCATCGCCATTACGAGTAAATTTCATCTTCAAATCCGTGAAGTTCAAGACCCAACCGTTCGACGCTTGTTGCACCTGCAATTCGTCAATCGCTGCATTGCGCGTGAAATATTCGCGGGCAATCGCATCGCGCCGGTTGATGAGTTGTTGCGTCAAATATTCGGCGGCTTTCGGATCAGACAATTCGCCGGTTTCGACTGCCGCGCGAATTTGTTCATCGGTGAACGAGGCGACAATCTTCGCCGCCCAATAGGCATCGCGGTCGGTCATATTCTGAAACGCTTCCATCGGAAAGTTCGATTTCCATTGATGCGGTTTGAATTTGTCCGATGCGAAGTTGCCGACGCTCGTGAACTGCACGCGGTTTTCGGTGCTACGCCAATGTGGTTGGTACAATCCGAAAGTCAGCAGGCTCTTGCGCGCTTCGCCGAAATCCACTTGATGCGCGTAGCCGACTTCGTTCGCGTTTGGAAACGCCGTGTCCGAGCCGAGCGTCGAGCCGAAGTCAATCAGGTAATGCCGAATGAATTCGCGCCCGTCTTCTTTGACGAACATATCGAGGTTGTTGCCGTTGCGAATGTCGTTGTGATTCAACCACGCGGCAAACACCCGCAGCCCGCGCAGATCGCGCCGATGCTCGTGCGGAATGATGTCGTTCGCATCGTCGTCGCGCACGCCTGCGAATTTGAAATTGCCGACGGGCTTGCCTTTCAGAAACTTGCTCGCCAACGCGCGATATTCGCCGTTCGGATAGCTCGCCGCGAGCTTCAAAATCGCGTCAATGTCGGCTTCCGTGAGTTGCCGCTTTTTGCCCATGCTATCGGTGAACGTGGCTTTCGGATCAAGTTTCAATTGGTTACGACGAAACCGATAGATAGTGTTTTGCGGCACGTTGTAGCCGATGGCATAAAACAAGCGCGTCGCAATTGCTTCCGCCCCCGAAGACATTTCCAGATAGCCGACGGGATCGAACTTCAGCAGATACACATCGCCGCGCGAGTCTTTGACTTGAAAGCCCGGCGTGATGCCGTTGGTTTTGCCTTTGACGACGGTGAGCGCGCCCGGAGCCGGGCCGTCGGTCTCATTCGCCGCGCGCTTGATTTCGGCAAGGCTCATCCGCCGGACGCCGTTGCGATTGGTGAACCAGGACGAATTCGGCACTTCATCGAGCGTGTTGACGTTGATGGCTTCGACCGATTTGCGCCCGAATGGCGATTTCGTGAACGGTTGAATGAAGGTGTTGTTGGAAAAATCCCAGAGGTAGCCGGTTTCGTAAGTCGCGGGCTTCGCAATCGTTTGCATGTCGAAGTCGAGGCGGATCGGCTCTTGCTTGGAATAAAGTTGTGGGCGCTGTGCCAGCGTCGCGACGACACACATCACCGCCAGACAGGAGGCGAATAAGGCCGCCTCAAGCCATTTGTACGTTCTCATTGTGTTCCCCCGTTACTTAATAAGTCTTCGTTATCAATTTATTCCCAGCAAAGCTTGTCAATCCGTAACGCGCAAAAGCGTCGGATATTTATTCAGTCAATTGTCAAAAAAATCTTGCAGAGAAATTTCAATCTGTTAATGACCACGCCCTGAGCAACTTGCCCTAACATCGTTTCTACCTACGTGAAAGTCCAGACCAACGGATTTCCTGACTTGCAAAGAACTCTTGCGACGTTGAGTTGTTAGCAAGTTTTGTGCCGCATAGTTTGGTGGGAAATTGAGGCGGAGTGTCAGTGGGAATGACGCGAGTTGGGAGGCAGCGCGCTGGGCGAGGAGCAGGCTGTACACAAGAACCAGAGGCGCTTTGCCGGGCGGGGGTTCAGACCCGCTTCACTGCGGCAGCCCCATGCGCCGCAGCAAAGCGGCAAAGCGCACATCGGCGTGCAGTTGCTCAAAGATCACATCCACCTTCAGACCCGGATCGGTCAGATTGCCGTCGCGCTCGGCAATCGCTTTTTCCAACCAGGCGAAGGCTTGCTCTTGCTCGCCCAAACTCGCATAGATGATGGCGATGTTGTAGGGCGAGACCGGTTTGTGTTGGGCTTCCTCCTGCAACTCGGCGAGGAGCTTTTGCGCTGCGTTGCGCTGGCCTGCGAGGGCGTAAACACGTCCCAGGTTCCCCCGCATATCTCGCCCTTTCAACTCCTCCATTCGGCGCATCTCTGCGACCGCTTCGGAATACCGCCCCTGTTGCCCGTAGGTTAAGCCGAGGATGCCGTGCGCCCCACTGTGGTTCGCATCCAGGCTTAACGTTTTTTGCAGTTGTGGTGCCGCCTGCGCATATTGGCGCGTGTAGAAGTAATACCAGCCCAGATGAAAATTCATTCCCACATCGAGCGGGTCGAGCGCCAGGGCGCGCAGGCTCTCGGCCAAGGCTTCATCAAAGCGGCCCAGCCCGACTAAATGGTGGGCATAAAAATGGTGCGGCGCAGCCACGTTCGGCGTCAATTCGATGGCACGTCGGTATTCGCGCTCGGCGGTGTTCCAATCCCAGTCGAACACCCGGGCGATTTCGGCCAGCGAGAGATGCGCTTCCGCCAGGGTGTCATCCAGCGCAATGGCCTTTGCTGCCGCTTCCTTCGCTTTCTGCAAGGCTTCGTGGGGCGGAATCGTGTATGTGGTGCCGATGCTCGCCATCCCCACATAAAGCCCGGCTAACTCGGCATACGGCAGGGCGAAGCGCGGGTCTTTCGCAAGCGCGCGCTGGAAGTATTCGAGCGCTTTCTCTTCATTCTCACGTTCCTGCGCGTTGTTGTAGTAATGCCCTTTCAAATAGAGTTCGTAGGCTTCCGCATTCTCTGTCCCGCGCTTCGTCAACCGCTGCTTGTCCTCCCCGCTCAGCCGCAGCCGCAACTGTTGCGCAATGTCGCGCGCGAGTTCGGAGGGCACGGTCAGCAAATCCGCCAGCTTGTGATTGTATTGCGCACTCCACAATTGACTGTTGTCGCGCACGTCCACCAACTCCGCACTAATGAGCAAATCGTCAGCGCGCTGCGTCATTTTGCCGAGCAGCACGGCGCGCACGCCAAGCGATTGTCCCACTTGCTGCGCATCTGTCTCCTTGCCCTTGTAATGAAAGACTGAGTTGCGTGACATCACCTTCAGATTCGGCAATTGCGAGAGGCCGTTGATGAGGCTGTCGGTGATGCCGTCGGAAAGATATTCGGCCTCAGGATTCGCCCCCACATTCACGAAGGGCAACACGGCGAGCGAATCTATGGCGGTCTCGCGCTGACCGAAATAAACAGCCAGCGTCACTGCCGCCAGCAACACAAGTGCGATAGCAATTCCCCATTTGTAGTGTTTGAGCCGGTCGGAGAAGGCGGTTAGCTTGGTGGTGCGCCCGGGCTGTTCGGCTGTGTCGGTGGCTGGCTCGGCGGTATGGGCAGGCTGCGCTAAGCGCGCTGTGGTGACGCCTGATAATTCCGCGTTGGCTTCGTCCGGCCCTTCTTCCTGTCGCTCCAATTGCCGCTGCAACGATTTGAGATCGGTCAGCCATTCCGCCATCGTCTGATAGCGCGCCGCCCGATCTTTTTGTAATGCGTGGTCAACGATGCGCTGGAGTTCCGCTGGGGTCGCCGGAGCGTGCGTTCGCAGCGGCAATGGCTCATCCCGCAGAATGGCGGCAATCATTTCGCTCGTGGTCGCGCCCACAAACGGCGGCACGCCCGCGATCATTTCATAGAGCATGACACCGAGGCTGAAAATGTCCGTGCGCGCGTCCACCTTCTCACCCCGTGCCTGTTCGGGCGACATATAACGTGGCGTCCCCATCACAATCCCCGCTGCCGTGCTGCTCTCTCCTGGTCGCTCCGTCGCCCCGTCGCTCCGTCGCTCCGTCAATTTTGCCAGCCCAAAGTCCAACACTTTCACAATGCCGTCTTCGCGCACCATCACGTTTTCGGGTTTGATGTCGCGGTGAATGATGCCCGCTTTGTGGGCGGCGGCGAGCGCGGCGGCCATTTGCAGCGTAACGTCCAGCGCCACTGCTAGCGGCAATTGCGCGTTCGACAGCTTTCGCAGGCGCTCCCGCAATGTCTCGCCTTCGATGTATTCCGTGATGATGTAATGCGTGGTGGCGGCTGTGGTGACGAACGTGCCGATGTCGTGAATGGTGAGGATGTTCGGATGATTGAGCGCCGAGGCGGCCCGCGCTTCCTGCGTGAAGCGGCGCACGCGCGCGGCATCGGTGGTGAACTCATCCGGCAGCAGTTTGACGGCCACCTGACGACCTAACTGTGTGTCTTCGGCCAACCAGACTTCGCCCATCCCGCCTTTGCCGAGCAGCACAAGCAGTTGGCAATGGCCTACTCGTTGTCCCGCTAATGAGCGCGCTGGTTTTTCATTGAGTATCTGTGTGGCGAGTTCCAAGGCAGGCCGATCCAGAAATCTACTCTCATCGTCATAGCTGAGCAACGCTTCCACTTCGGCGCGTAAAGCCTCATCGCCCGCGCAAGCCTCGCCCAAATACCGAGGCCGCGCGGCAGCCTCAAGCACCACCGCCGCGTGGTAAAGTCGGCCTACTTCTCTGAATCGTTCAGGCGTCATGCTTTTGCGGTTTGATCTATCTGTCGCAGCAACCACGCCCGCGCCAAACGCCAGTCGCTGCTGACGGTACGCGGGGACACTTGCAGGAGGGTGGCGATTTCCGGTTCGGTCAGTCCGCCAAAGAAGCGCAACTCAACGATCCGACTCTGGCGCGCATCGAGTTTCGCCAACTCCGTCAGCGCATCATGGAGCGCGGTGATTTCGCGGCTCTGTTCCGCCCCCATCGCCAAGCCATCATCGAGCGAGATGCGTTGTGCGCCGCCGCCGCGTTTCTCGCGCCCTTGCGCCCGCGCGTAATCCACCAGGATGTGACGCATCGCCTGCGCCGCGACGCCAAAGAAATGCGCGCGATTCTCCCAGTGTTTCCCGTCCTGCCCCACCAGGCGCAAATACGCTTCGTGGAGCAAGGCCGTCGTTTGCAGCGTATGACCCGGCGCTTGTTGTGCGAGGTAGCGATGCGCGATCCGATGGAGTTCGTCGTAGACCAGCGGCAGGAGTTCATCCAGCGCGGCGCGGTCGCCCTGACTCCAACGCTGAAGCAACTGGCTGATAGGCTGAAGGGATGTCTCCATATTTTTTCTGCCGACGTTGCGTGTTTCGCTGCTGTGTGTCGTTTCCGTCAGTGAGAGCCAGGACTACTCAAATATCACAGCCCCAGCAGCGGGGTTATTTATCAGGATGCGCAGGCGATGAGTGTACTCCAGCGCCTGCGCCAAACAAAGGAGCAACACGTATGCTAACCAAACGAATCTTTTGGACCTTACTAATCATTGGAATGATCGTCATCTCCACCACCGCAACACATGCCCAATCCACAGGCCGGAGGTCTTGGGCCAGGGGCAATGGCAATACCCCCGTCGCGCCTGTGTCGGAGCCAGCCACGGAGCGCGCGACGGAAACAACGGAGCCGGAAACGCAAGAACAAGGGAGCCTGCGCGACCGCAACGAGCGGCAGAAGAAGGCCATCGTTGGTAGTTGGCTCGGCATCTCCAGCGAGGGAAACAGAATCCTCCAATCCTTCACCTCCGACGGGGTTTTCCTTGCTTCCGTGCAAGGCGGAGTCAGCACCGACCCGATGTTCGGAGTGCTTACGTCTGGACACGGCGTCTGGCAACACCTGGGCGGTCGGCAATTCGCGGCGACTGCCATCAGCGTCAATTACGACATCAATACAGGTGCCTACCTGGGGTATCTCAAAGCGCGACTGGTGCTGATGCTTAATAAAGCCGGAGATCAAATTCAGGGGACAGACAAAGTGGAGATTTTCGGTTCCGATGGTGAGTTGGTGTTCGCTGCCACGGGCAACACGACTTTCACGCGCATCAAGTTCGAGTCGTTTGATTAAGCGGCGGCCCTGACTTGCCGCAACACGCGGTGGACTACCGCACTACATCAAGGGCTGCTGACCAAGTTCTCTACCGGTCAGCAGCCTCAACCCCATTTTTCAGCACCACTGGCATTCGTCGAAAGCGCAGCCCCAGCCATAAAGGCGAAGAGATCAATAAATTGCCAATACCTCATGACGAATTCGCTCATCTGCCTGCGGATGACCTGTTGCCTCTCGCGGATGCAGGCGCAAAACAGTATGACAGGGGTTAAAATGTTGGCCCGAACCCGATGATGACGCGCGCGCCTTCGGGGCTTTTGGCGACGAGAATCCGAAACATCGTGGATTTCTTGGATTTGAATTCAAGGCCGCCGCCATACGTCGCGCGCATATTTTCAATGCTGAGTTCCGCGCGCCGATCATAGACTTGCCCCAGATCGGTGAAGGCCAGCGCGCCGATGCCCGGAATCAATTCAAAGCGGTATTCGATATTCGCCGCGAGCGCGTTGCGGCCATAGAAGCGAAATTGCCGATAGCCGCGCAACGTCTGCGTGTCGCCGAGATGCGCGAGGCGAAAGAATGGAATTTCGGAACCGCCTTTCGGGTTGTTAAAGTTGCCGATTAGCCGCGCCGCCAAGACTCGGCGCGGCGTGCCGAGCGGCAGGTAACCGCGCGCGTCAAAGTGCGAATGCACAAAGCCGAAATCGTCCTTGCCCACGCTGTCGTTGGAACTCACCGTGAAATGCGCGTACACGCCTTTGCTTGCATTGCCGGGATTGTCGCGTTTGTCGAATTCGGCAAACACTTGCGGGCTGAGCAGCGAGGCACCGCGTGCCAAACCGGGCAAGGTCGGAAACAGTTTCGGCGTCTTGGCAAAGCGGTTGTCCTGCCCATCGAACACGCGCGCGGCGGAAAAATCAACGCCCGCGCCGAGCCGCAGGGATTTCGTCGGTTTCCATCCCGCAGCCACGTTGAAGCCGCGCTCCTGCAAATCATAGTTGCTGCGATTGCTGCGGAAGCTATTCGGCCCCAAACCATAAAAATTGTCGCGCGGTCGGAGCAGGTAGCGCCCCGTAAAATCCAACTGAAATCGTTCGCGTTTGCCGCGCGTGGGATCCATGCTGATGCCCGCCGTTGCCAGCACATATTGCCGAAACGTCGCGTGCAAAATAGACGACAACCGCACATTCGAGGGCTTGCTCGTGTTGTTCGTGAACTCGACACCGAGACCAAACCCGGAACCATCGCCGATGCCGCCAAAACGCGCGTGAAGGTACGGATTGGCCAGGTAGAGCTTGATCTGTTCGAGCATCTTGGTGTCTTCAAAGCGGGTCAGCGCGCGGTCAAGCTTGGCGCTGAGCGAGTTGTTTTGTTTGGGATCCGGCTTCGGCATCTTGGCCGGGTCTACGATGCGTTGATTTTGCGAATCAGGTTTTTTCGTTTCGGTTTCTTGGGGCTTTTGCGCTGGTGGTTGTTGCGTTTGTTCGGTTGTTTGTGCAGCAACAGCGACGGCCAACAGCAACAGCACAAAAAGCGTTCGGGTTGTCTTGAGCCTCGTGTACATAACGACCTACTTTACGGAAGAGAATCAGTTTCGGTTTTCGGGGAGACACGATTTGCGAAGGGCCGTGACAGTTGTTGCGCCGCTCTTCACGGTGTCAGCATACCTGTTGATGCGCCTGCGGTCTATACTGCGAGCTGGGGTTGCCCAGTAAAGTAGAAGGGGAAAATGTCGGGGACAGAACGGAATCTGGCACAATCATTTAAATGGCAAGGCAAGTTACAAGAGACGGATGGCTCGGATGTGGAGGACGCTTGCGCGGCGTGTGGCAAATCCAGGGACGTGACAAGCGCAGCACGTGGTCGGGCCAGCGAACGCACTGTTGAGTTTGCACCTGCGAGATTGCCGCAAGAAGGTGCAGACATAACTCAACATCCGCAGCCCGAAGCTGACGAAAGGAACGACAATGAGGCGCGAAGGGGACACGAAACCGACCGACTCATCGGTGCGCGTTACCTGCTGCTCTATGGTGAGGGTGACCGACAGGAAAACTAACTATCTCGTGACGGGTATGGATTGTGCCTAGCCGTTGGAAGCCTGTCAATAGCGGCTGCCCACAATCCGGCATTATTTTGACGCAGAACGGAGAATCATTGACTGCAAGTCTCAACGCGGCCACAAAAGCCGCCCGCCGACAATCGTTGCGACGGGTGCGCCCGTGAATTCCCAGCCATCGAAGGGCATGTTGCGGCTCTTGGATTGAAACGTGGTCGCGTCCACTCGGATGACTTTGTGCGGATCAAAAATTGTGACGTCGGCCACTGCGCCAACTTGCAGCGTGCCGCGCTGGAGCTTGAAAATGCGCGCCGGATTGCACGAGAGCAGTTCAATCATTCGCATCATGGAAATCACGCCGCGATGAACCAAACGATCCAACGTCAAGCTGACCGCCGTTTCCAGCCCGATGATGCCGTTTGCGGCCTGGTCGAATTCGTAGGCTTTTTCGTTCGCGTGATGCGGCGCGTGATCCGTTGCGATGGCGTCAATCGTGCCGTCGCGCAAGCCTTCCAGACAGGCTTCGAGATCGCTTTGCGCGCGCAGCGGCGGAGCCATTTTGCAATTCGTGTCGTAGTTGCCCTCGTACACCGCCGCGTCCGTCAACGTGAAATGATGCGGCGTGATTTCGCACGTCACACGCAAGCCTTGTCGCTTGGCCTGCCGCACAAACTCCACGGACTTGGCTGTCGAAATATGCGCGATGTGAACGTGCGCGCCCGTCAATTCGGCGAGTTGAATGTCGCGCGACACCTGCAAATCTTCCGCCGCGCCGCTCAAGCCTTTCAAACCGAGCCGCGCCGAATATTCGCCTTCGTGCATTGCCCAGCCCGGCGCGAGACAACAATCTTCGCAGTGGTCAATCACGGGCAAGTCGAAGTCTTTGGCATACTCCATCGCGCGGCGCATCATTTCGGCGCTGCACACCGGCTTGCCGTCGTCGCTGATGCCGACAATGCCGGCGCGTTTCATTTCGCCGATTTCCGCGAGCTGTTCGCCCTGCGAGCCGTTGGTGATTGCGCCTATCGGGAAGACATTGGCGAGAGCGGCGGCGCGCGCTTTTTCGAGGATAAAGCTGGTCACGGCGGAATTGTCATTGACCGGCTTTGTGTTCGGCATACAACAAATGCTCGTGAAACCGCCTGCGACCGCCGCGCGCGCGCCCGATTCAATCGTCTCTTTGTACTCTTGCCCCGGCTCGCGCAAATGCACGTGCAGGTCAATAAAACCGGGCGCGACGATCAAGTTCGTGGCGTCAAACACTTCCGCGTCGTTGGCTTTGAGTGTTGCGCCGATGGCTTCGACTTTGCCATCGCGGATGAGTAAATCGTGATTAGCTTCGAGCGATTGCGAGGGATCAATGATCGTGCCGTTGCGGATGAGAAGGGAAGTCATAAGGGGCAAATTACTGCGCGGGTGTTTTTTCAGAAACCCACTGGAAGACGTGATACGTCGCAGGCGTCGCGCCGACATTTTTGATCATGTGCATTTGGTTCGACGCCTGAAAAATTACGGAGCCAGGGCCGACCCGTTTGTATTCGCCGTTGTTCAGCACTTCGACTGTGCCTTCGCGTATGACCAGCACTTCTTCCGCCGGGTGTTTATGCGGCGCGTGGGACGATTGTCCCGGATTGAGCGTGGTGACGTGGCACTCCAATTCTTTCAGCGTCGGCGTCGGGGCTTGGAAGAACTGGCGCTTCAAACCGGCATTATTGGTCGTGACGGGAATTTTGTTCCAATCCCAAACCATAGACGTCATAACCGGATTTTCACTACGGGCGAAGCCGACGACGGTTACGGTTGCGGTGATGGAGAGGAGGGCGACGAGCAAATCTCTGCGGGTGAGCATTGGGGAACCTTTCTTATTTGGGTTTTTTGATGTCTTTCAGCAATCGTTCCGCGTGATTGCGGGCAATGAGCGGGACGCCTTCATCCATTTTGATGTCTTGCAACAACGCGATGAATCGTTCCGGGTCGGCGATGTTTTTGGAGCGCAATTCGCTGTCGAGAAACCGTAACTGCGCGGGGGTCGAAATGGGATCGCTTTGCCGCACGGTTTCGATTTCAAAGACGCGCGTTTCCTGCGTGGCGATGTTGCGGAAGATGTTCGCCAGTTTCAGCATCGCCGGATTATCCGTGTAATTGAACTGAACTTTGCGGTGTTTTCCACTTTGGGTAATGTCAATCGTGATTGTGCCGAGGTGCGAAAAATCTTTTTTGTGCTGGTAATTTTCGCTGCTGTCCAGGTAGTTCAACTCGGCAAGCAGCGCGCTGATTTGCCCCAAGACCAGGGTGGTGACTTGCAGTTTGTTGGTGATTTCCTCGCTGTCTTTTTTCTTGAAGCGAAACTCGCCTTTGCCATCCGCGCCAAATTCCAATTCGATACGCGGCGTAGTAAATTTTTCGTTCTCGAACAGATAGTGAAATTTGGTCTCGGCACGGCTTTCCGACTTCGTGCTGTTGGTCACGACAAGCTGTGTTTGTGCGTGCAAAGTGAAACTGAGTGCAGTGAGAAATAAAACAAAGACAATAAAATGACGCATAGTTTCTTTGTTAATCTTGGGGGAAAAGATCATCCACCGGCATCGTCCAGCCGGGTACGGCAGGCTCCGCTTCGGCCATTTCGCCGCGTCGGTAAATCGTCGCGTGCGCCGGATCCGTGACGCGATAGACGCGCACGACATCTTCGCTCAACAAATCCACGTCCCAGACCACTAATGTTCCGGCAGCAAAATAATCGGCCCGCTTGGCCGCCATCTTCTCTTCGGCTTTCGGACCATAATCGCCATCGCTGCGCACTTCGACTGCGAAGAGTGGTGCGCCTTCGATGAATTTCATGTTACCTACACGTTGCGTAATGTAATAAGCGGCATCGGGGCTAAAGGATTTGCGATGCGGCAGGTTGACGTGGAAGCCTTTGTTCTCGCTCACGGCTCTTCCCACTCCTTCCTGTCGCGCGTATTGACGGAGCGAAGAGTACACCTCATCGCCCGCATAGCCGGGGTCTTCTCCTGTTGGGGGCATAAGAACAATCTCTCCATTCACGAGTTCTGCTTTGTCGGTAATTTTGTACAAGTCTTCAATGGTTGCTTCTTTTAATGCAATCATACGACCTCCTTTGGTTAATTGCTCGCGATGGATTTCTGGCTCTTCGGATCGAACTTCTGCTCGATGTATTTTTGCGCGACGGCTTGCGCGTTGTCGTAGTTGCTGCCGTTGCTGATGGCTTTGTTGTATTCGGCGATGGCGCGTTCGCGCTGGTCAATCGCGTCCCACGCATTGCCGCGATAAATGTAGCTCCACACCTCGATCCAATCGGGACGCAGATTGCCGTTCAAGGCTTGATCGAACGAGTCGAGCGCCTTTTGATAATTGCGTTGCAGCATGCACAGCAGACCGAGGTTGTACCACGCCCACGAATTGCCGCGATTGAGTTTGATGGCCGCGTTGAATTGCTGCTCGGCTTCGAGGTATTCCATTTCTTTGACGTGTTCGATGCCGCGCCGCACGACGACTGATTGTCGCAACTCATCCGAATTGCGCATCAACTTGGAATCGGGATCAATGATGACGTCAATCGGTTTGCTCTTCGTGATGATGTCGAAATCCGCCGACGTGCCTTTCATCAACAATTCCTGCTTCTCTGCGCCGGCCTCGGTTTTCAGCACGACTTCAATCGGCATCTCAAAGGCTTCAATTTCCTGCTTGACTGTGCCCGGCACGCGGAAGCCGTCTTTCAAACGCAGCATCCGCCAATCGGCGCGAAACTCCGGCACGCCCGTCGAATCTACCCATTGCCCGAAGAACGAACGCAGATTGCGTCCGGCGGCATTTGACGCTAATGTCTCGAACTCATCCAAGCTCACATTTTTGCCGCGTTGTTGCGCGTAGTAATTCTTGAGGAACGCATCAAATTTTTGTTCACCCATCGCTTGCCGCAGCATATTGAAGACGACTGCGCCTTTGTAATACACGACCGAACGAAACGCCGCGCCCTGATCGTCCAGTTGCTTCGGGGCATTGCGAATCGAAGCCGATTGCTCGAAGGCCAGGCCTTTTTCCAACTCGGCCTGCAAGGCTTGTTGGAAGCGCGTTTCGTTCTCGTTGTCTTTGATGTACATCAGCCCACTGAATTGCGACAAGCCTTGCATCAGCCACGCATCATCGAACGACTTGAGGCCGACGGTTTGCCCCCACCATTGATACGCCACTTCGCGCGCCAACAATTCTTCATTGCCGGTGGCGAAGGCTTTGGGATTCAAGAACAACATCCCCGCGCCCGTGTAGGATTCGAGCGTTTCTTCATCCACTTCAGCGACGATGAAGCGATTGCCGTACGCATACGCGCCAAACTTGGATGAGTAATATTCGAGATGTTTGCCGACGATTTGCGCGACGTGATCGGCGGATTTTTCATCGCCGACTTTGGCATAGACCTCCACCGTCATCCCGCCAAAGCTATATGGCTTAGCAATATATTGCGCCGCCGCATAATTGCCCGGCAACGCAGGTTTCGTGCTGACGAAGGTGAACGCCATTTTGTTGTTCGGCACAGGTGTCGCCACGACCGGTTGTTCGCTGTAGCCGACCGCCGTGATTTCTTTCGGCACGGTCAGCGTGATTTGATAGGTCGCGCGATCTGCCGCGTATTCGTGAAACGGGAACCAACGCGCGGCATAAAACAAGTACGAGCCACTATTGCCGACGTACGCCAGCCGCGCGTTTTGCAGCGGCCCGCCCTGCGGCGATTCGAGCGCGCCTTCGTATTCAAAAATAATCGTGACGGGTTGTTTGGCGGGCACGACCGAGCCGAGGTCAACGCGCACGTTCATGTTCTCGCGATTGTCCTGCACGAATTGCAGGACAGGCGCTTGTGCGGCTGCCGCAGCGGCGGCGGCGGTTGGTGTCGTTGGTTTTGGCGCGGGCGTGGTCGTTTTTTGCGTAGTGATATTGGTTGTCGGTTTGGGCACAGGGCGCGTCGTTTGCGGTTGCGCTTGTCGCGTCAACGTGGGCGGCGTCGCTGGGCTGGTGTTCGCTGGTTTCGGAACGGTTGATGTCGTCGTGGGTGTCGTAGTGGGAGAGGCAAGATTCGGTTTCAGCGTTACTTTGCTAATCGTGAGCGAGCCGTTCATCTCGAAGACTGCCGAGCGCGTTTCGGCTTGTGGAATGAAGGTGACTTCGGCGCGCGCGCGCAGCTTTTGTTCCGCCGGCATTAGCTCTGCCTCAATTTTGTAATGCTGGACATCAAATTCGACCTGTCCTTTTTGCTGCGCCATCAATGCCGATAGCCCTGTACTCAACGCGAGCGCCGCGACGCAAAGAACCGAAACAAGTTTCTTCATAAAATCCCTCTCAAAAAATCTTTCGCAAAATCATTCCCTTCGCCAGCCGCGAATTATACCATTGTTGGGGCAAAACCAACGCCCCCCACTTCTCAATTAGACCGCGATGAACTTTGGGCAGTTACGAAATTTCTACCGCTATGCCTTCGCCTGGGAGAATTATTGGCTCCTGGCGCGGGTGCTGCGGGCTGCCTGGCAAGTTCGTCAAGTCATTCCTGATTCGTCTATCACACCGAAATTGGTCTCCGCTTTGCCGACGATTGATTCGTTTTATTTGTCGCCACAACCGAATTGGCGGCTGTCAGATGCAAAAAAGATCGCTTGGTTTGCCAACTTTATTGTGAATTTTCCGCTGCGTTGGGGCCGCTGTCTGCAACGGTCATTGATTGTGTACCGCTTGCTGAACGGCTATGGCGAACCCGCGCGCTTGTTGATTGGCGTGGACGAGCGGGATTCAACTGCCGAAGGACATGTTTGGGTCGTGCGCTTGTGTGATGGCGACCGCGTCTTTGCCGAAGCCAACGAGCCGCGCGAACGCTTTACCGTGATCTACACTTCGTCGTTGCCCTAGACCACGCGAAGCGTTTGGAGTGCGACGGTCTCGACGTCGCTTTCGTCTTCGAGCAAATACCAAAGCTACGTCAAGCCGCAGCACTCCAAACGCTGCGCGCTCATCAACCAGACAAGCAAATGAAAACTCATCTAGCGAAACTTGCATGCGCTTCGTTCAGAGGGTTTTCAGGATCACGCATTTCAAATAATACGTTTCCGGCACAGTCAGCAACACCGGATGATCGCGGCTTTGCGTGCGTTTTTCGACGACCTGAATCATACGACCTGCGTCCTGCGCCGCGTCCTTCAGCATTTCCAAAAACAAGGCTTCGTCCACATGGTACGAACACGAACAGGTGATTAAGATGCCGCCGGGATTGAGCAAACGCAGTGCCCGCAAATTGATTTCTTTGTAGCCGCGCAACGCTGCCGCAATCGCCCCACGATTTTTCGCAAACGCGGGCGGGTCAAGCACGATGGTGTCGAAGCGTTCGCCGCGCGCATCGTAGTCCGCCAGCTTGTCAAAAACATTCGCTTCAATGAATTCAACGTTGCGCATCTGATTGAGTTCGGCATTGCGGGCGGCGCGTTCGATGGCCGGAGCTGAGATGTCGAGCGCGGTCACGTGTTCGCAGCCTTTGGCCAGATGCAGCGCGAACGAGCCGTGAAAACTGAAGCAATCCAGCCCGCGTCCGTGCGCATACCGCCACGCCGCCGCGCGGTTTTCGCGTTGATCCAAAAACGCGCCGGTCTTTTGCCCGCCGATCAAATCCACCCAATATTTCAGGCCGTTTTCGGTGATTTGAAATTCGGTCGCCGCATTTGCGCCGGGCTTTTGATACAGCACGCCGCTCTTCATCGGCAAGCCTTCCAACTGCCGCACCTTCACGTCATTGCGCTCCACGATCAGACGCGGGTCGAACAACTCGATCAACAACTCGACCCACAAATCTTTCAGCACGTCCATTCCGCGCGACAACGTTTGCAGCGCGAACGCATCGCCGTAGCGATCCACGATCAAGCCCGGCAACCAATCGCCTTCCGCGTGAATGAGCCGATAGGCTTCGGCTTTGCCCACGATGCGTTTGCGCCATTCGTACGCAGCAACCAAACGGTCGCGCCAAAAGTTGCGCCAGAATTCGGGCGTGGTTTTCGTCTCGGCATAATCGGTTTTAGAGATCACACGCAACGTGATTTCGGATTCGGCTCCGAACTGCGCCCACGCGACGAAACGGTGGCGTTTGTCCACGACGCGCGTGATTGCGCCGCTGTCGGCGACGTGCGGGGCTTGCACAACATCGCTGCGAAAGACCCACAAATGCCCGGCGCGAATGCGCTCGACGCCTTTGGACGCGATGATTGTTTCAGGGGTGACTTGACTCTGGTTCATATTCGGTAAAGTATGTGCGGCGAATTTATCAAACATCGTTCCGCGTTCATACTGCTGCGAGCCAATTATGCCCCAGACCGCCTATCTTAGTTTGACTTCCATGTTGGGCGACCGTGCCGCCAATCTGCTGCGCACCTTGAGTTCATTGGTCATCGGCGACATTCGCTTGAGCAGTGCGTCGGCGATCTATGAAGTCGAAGCTGCGTCCGATGCACCCAAAGCCTTGACGATGATTGTGGCCGTGACTGCGCCGTATCTGGAGCCGTTTGCGTTCGTCAATTATTGCCTGGCGACCGAAACGCGCATCAGCCGCAAACGATTGGTGGAAGATGGCACGCGCGCGGTCGAGATTGATTTATTGTTATTGGATGAGCATGTCATAGACGAACTGCGCAACGGCATGGATTTGATTTTGCCGCATCCGTACTTGCATTTGCGCCGCGCGGTATTGGTGCCACTGACGGAAATCGCGCCGCATCTGAAACATCCGCTGCTGGGCGAGACGATGTCAAATTTACTCGGTGCTGTCGAGGACACCAGCCTTGTGCGCGTGTATCGCGGCTAACCAACTTACCTCAAGGAGACGATTCTTATGAAAAAAATTGCAATGATTTTGGTTGTGATCTGTGCGCTGTTGAGTAGCGTTTGGGCTGCTCCGCAAAGCGTCGGCGACAAGATGAAACAAGGGGCCGGCACGGTGGTGGAGAAAACGAAAGCCGCAGGCGGCGCGACGGCGAAAGGCACGAAAACCGTTGTCCGCAAAGTCCGCAAAGGCGCAGGCACGACCAAACGCAAAACCGTCAGCGGCGCGAAAACCGTCAAGCGTGTGACCAAGACGGGCGTCCGCAAAGTCGGCAGCGGCACGGAAAAAACGGGCAAGGCCATCAAGAAAGCCGGGCAGTAAAGCTGGGGATTTCATTTTCCATTTTCCATTTGATATTTTTCATTTCTCATTGCCTGCGGCAGCATCTTCCCGCAATGACAAATGAAAAATATCAAATGGAAAATGGAAAATGATCCGCTTCAAACATTGAACCGAAACAGCAGCACATCGCCGTCCTGCACGACGTATTCCTTGCCTTCTGACCGCATCAAGCCTTTTTCCTTCGCCACTTTTTCGCCGCCGCACGCGATGTAATCCTGGAACGCAATCGTCTCGGCGCGAATAAAGCCGCGCTCGAAATCGGTGTGAATCACGCCCGCTGCTTTCGGAGCCGTATCGCCTTTGTGAATCGTCCACGCGCGCACTTCTTTCGGCCCGGCGGTGAAATACGTTTGCAGTCCAAGCAATGAGTACGCCGCACGAATCAAGCGATCCAACCCGGCAGATTCGATGCCGAGCGACGCTAAAAACTCGCTGCGTTCTTCGGCTGAAAGCTCCGACAATTCAGCTTCAATCTTCGCCGAAAACGGCACGACTTCGGCCATCTCGCCCGATGCTTTGACAGCTTCGCGCAACGTCGTCAGATACTTTCCTTCTGTCCCGCTCAATTCGTCTTCGCTCACGTTCGCGGCATACAAAACAGGCTTCGCCGTCAGTAATGACAGGGGCTTCAGCAATTCTTTCTGTTCGTTCGACAGTCCTGCTTCCCACAATCCTTTGCCTTCGCCGAGAAACTTCATCGCCTCTTCGAGCACGGGCAATTCGGCAATTGCTTCCTTGTCATTCGCCTTCGCCGATTTGCGCGAACGTTCGATGCGTTTTTCGACCGAGGCCAAATCCGCCAGCGCGAGTTCCAGTTCAATCACTTCGCGGTCGCGCACCGGATCAACGCCGCCCATCACGTGAATCGTGTCCGGGTCATCGAAGCAGCGCACGACATGCACAATCGCATCGGTCTCGCGGATGTTGGCCAAGAACTTGTTGCCCAAGCCTTCGCCCGTCGAAGCGCCTTTCACAAGTCCGGCGATGTCTACGAATTCGACCGCTGCCGGGATGACGTTCTGCGGCTTCACGATGTCGGCCAGTTGTTGCAAGCGTGCATCCGGCACTTCGACAATGCCGACGTTTGGCTCAACCGTACAAAAGGGATAATTTTCGGCTTGCGCTCCGGCAGCGGTGAGCGCGTTGAATAGGGTGGATTTGCCCACGTTCGGCAATCCGACAATACCTGCACGTAACACGTTGGTGGTTTCTCCTCAAACGGACGGTCACGAAGTAAACGGCACTGTACTTGAAGCGGCAGGCGATTGTCCACTGCCACACCAGACTGTCACCTACGCAAAACTTACGACTTCTACCAACAGTCGTTCTTTGACTGTGTGTTCTGCCGTCAACAGTTTATCAATGCGATCCAGCACTGTAGCGTGGAAATAGCGTTCCCCACATTCAGAACAGACCTCGGCTTCGACATTCTCCACCAGATAGAGGTTGCCGCCGAGCCAATGCTGCTTTTTGACTTTTCGAGAGACGGTTTGCCCGCCGCAAAATTCACAAATCATACTTCCTCCGCTAAAGCGTACACCGTATAACTTTCGCTTTCCTCTCTCGCTCACTTCCTCACTTCTTCACCCCTTCCGTCCAATTCAAAATCACGTTGATCGGCGGTTCCTTCGCCTCGCCCGCCAGCGTCCCGATCAGGAATCGTTGCCCGTCCGCCGCCACGTTGTAGTACGTCAGTATCCGCGCTTTGAATAACGCTTTGGGTGGCTCGAAGACAAACGTCGTGGCGCTCGGCTTCAGGGCAACGGCCATCATCTGCCCATCGTTAGCCACGTAAAATAGTTCCCGCCCATTGCGACTGAAGCGCGGTTGATAGCCGCCGCTGGTTGAGATGCGTTGTTTGCTGTCGCCTAACTTGCCTTCCGCTGTGAACGGTTGCACGTAGATTTCCTGGCTACCCGATTCGTCCGAAACGTAAGCCAGCCAATGACCGTCGGGCGAAAATTGCGAGCCGTATTCGTTAAATTCACTGTTGAGGAGCGGATACGGTTGGCGGTCGCCGAAGAGCGGTAACGCCCAGACATCCCCTTTGGTTTTCGGATCGGATGACGAATAGAGGATGAATCGCCCATCCCCAGACCAATCCTCAGCTCCTTTGTCGCCGTTGGATTCGAGCAGTAATTCGTCATTGCCTGTCCCGCCCTGCGCTTTCTGAAAGAGGTGATAAAGACCGCCTTTGCGGTCTGACGCGAAGACAATCCGGCTGCCATCGGGCGACCAGACCGGGGATTTATCGCCATTCGGGTCAAACGTGAAACGCGCCGGAACGCCACGCGACAGGTCAAGCAGCCAGATGTCAGTCCCTCCCCGGCGCGGATCATTGCTGGTCAGGGCAACTTGCTTACCATCCGGCGAGAGCCTCCCCACCGCATACTCGCCCGGCGACCCAACCGTTGCGATGCGCGCGCCCTGCCGATCAACCCACTCAAGCTGAATATTTCTCACCCGGCTGTTCTTATAAACCAGCACTCCATTGGCCGAAATGGAAGCGGACGCGCCGGCAACATCCCAAATGTAGTTCACCTTCTCAGCCAGGGTCACAGGCTGACCGGAAAGTTCAAAGCGGCTTGCATCGAACGGCTGCGCCATCACCGCTCCTTCGCGCACAAAGACCAGCCAGCCCGGCTCGACATAGCCTAGCAGCGAATCCGCCATCAGCAGCCGTTTGGGTTCTTTGGCCGCCAGCGAGCCGAGGCAAATTTCGTTCTGCCGCCGTTGTGTGCTGCGCGCCAGATAGAGGAAATGCTGATCGTCCGGCAGGAAGCTGGGCCACAGATGCGAATCTTCCTGCCGCGATTGATCCAGTACCGTCAGGGGAACCGGCGGCCCGCCCGCTTCGGGCAAACGATGGATCACCGTGCCAAAACCGGGGGCAAAGACCAGCACACCCGCGCGATTCCATGTGGCTCCCACGTGGAATCGCCCTTCACTCAACACCGCCACCGGCCCGCCCGTGATTTCGACTTTCTTGATCTTGCCGTCCGCCACAAAGCCGAGGGAGCGACTGTCCGGTGACCAGAAAAGCTCGCTTGCATTCTGAGTTTGGGGGAGGGGTTGTGCCACAAAAGAATCCAGCGGACGCACCCAGATTTGCCCTTTGCCGTCTGCCGCGTAGGCTGTAAAAGCCAGCGTTCGTCCGTCTGGCGACACGGCAAAAGTGTTCACCTCCACCTGCTCCGGCGGCACAAAAGCCAACCGGACGGCACGCGAATCAGTAGCCGAACGTTTGAGATACGCCGCTGTCATTGCGAATGCGATCAGTCCCAACACACTCGCTACAATCCACGCGATACGTTCCCGTCCGATGCTTCGCTTCACGGTTGAGTCGAGTGCCAACACCGCCTCTGTCCGATTCGCTCCTGACGAACTCGGCGTCGTCAATGCTTCCAGCGCAAAGCCCAAATCGCGCGCCGATTGAAAGCGATGCTCCGGTTTCTTTTCCAAACAATGCCGCACAATTTTTTCGAGCGACGGCGTCACTTTCGGATTCACTTCGCTGAGGTCAGGCGCTTCTTCGTTCGCAATTGCGGACATCGTTTCCGGCAACGACTGCTTCTGAAACGCACGTTGCCCGGCCAGCATTTCATACAGGATCAAGCCGAAACTGAAGATGTCTGATCGCTGCTCCAAATCCTGCCCGCGCACTTGTTCGGGCGACATGTAGGCGACCGTTCCCATCACCGTCCCCGGATTCGTATGTTGCTTGATCGTCGCGATGTCGGAACCCGTCGGCGCATTGCGCGGCGGGCGTAGCTTGGCTAAGCCGAAGTCGAGAATCTTCACGCGACCATCGTTCGTCACGAATAAATTCTCCGGCTTCAAATCCCGATGCACGATGCCTTTGTCGTGCGCTGCTGCTAAGCCCGCCGCGATCTGTTGCGCATACTCAATCGCTTTGCGCACGGGCAATGCGCCATTGTTCAGTTGCGCGCGCAGTTCTGCGCCATCGAGCAACTCCATCACCAAATACGGATTGCCGTCGTAGTCGCCAAAATCATACACCGTCAAAATGTTCGGATGATTGAGCGCCGATGTGGCCCGCGCTTCCTGCTCGAAGCGGCGTAAGCGTTCGGCGTCGTGTGCGACTTCGCTGGGCAGCACTTTGATGGCGACTGCGCGGTTCAATCGTGTGTCGCGGGCTTTGTACACTTCGCCCATGCCGCCTGCACCGAGCGGCGCAAGGATTTCGTACTGCTCGAATTTGGTTCCGGTCGCAATTGGCATCTCGCGGTTCCCCGAAGTTGTGTTGTGTCGTTGATTCTCAGGAAAAGCAGGCGGCAGTCTACCATCAAGCCTCCGCCGTCACCAACGGAGTACGCGTTCGGTATTGACGCGAAGCGTTTGGAGTGCGACGGACTCGACGTCGCTTTGGAAATCGGTGCGATGCTAAAGCTACGTCCAGCCGCAGCACTCCAAACGCTTCGCGCGCCCTCAATGGCTCTCGCCATTGAAAACAAATCACCCTGATCGTTCTTGCCCCTGTTGGCCTCGCCGTATATGATGCCCAGCACAAAACGCGGTACACAATTCATCACAGGAGGCTCTCTATGAAACGATTCGCAGCCTTGTTGCTGCTCTTGCTCGTCGGCGCGGTTTCGCTTTATGCCACACAGCAGGGACAACCGGCCAAGCTTGATATTCAAAAAGTCAAAGACAACCTGTTTATGATTACGGGCGGCGGCGGCAACACCGCTGCGTTCATCACCAACAATGGCGTCGTCGTTGTGGACACGAAACTGCCGAACAACGGCCCCGGCATTTTGGCGCAGATCAAATCCGTCACCGACAAACCCGTGACGATGGTCATCAACACGCACACGCACGGCGATCACGTTGGCAGCAACGAAGCCTTCACCGGCAAAGTGGAATTCGTGGCCCATGAAAACGCTAAGGCGAGCATGGAAAAGATGCCGATGTTTCAGCCGGAAGCCAACAAGAAGTTTTTGCCCAGCAAAACCTACAAAGACAAGCTCAGTTTGCTGAAGGGCAAAGACCGGATTGACCTCTATTACTTCGGACGCGGTCACACAAGCGGCGATACGTTTGTCGTCTTCAAGGAACTGAAGGTGATGCACACGGGCGATATGTTTCCGCTCAAAGGCGCACCGTACATGGACACCAGCAACGGCGGCAGCGGCTTGGAATTTCCGAAGACATTGGCGAAAGTGGTAGCAGGCGTCAAAGGCGTCGAACAGATCATTCCCGGTCACAGCACGGTGATGACCTGGAACGATTTCAAAGAATACACTGAGTTTGTGCGCGATATGGTGGCGGCTGTCGAACAGGCCAAGAAATCTGGCAAGACCGCTGAGCAGATTGCCGACAGCTTCACGTTGCCCGAAAAATATAAAGGCTACAATCTGGGGCGACTGAAAGCGGATGTCGGCGTCATCTATGGTGAATTGAAATAGAGGTACCATTGTCTATCATTTTCCATTTGTCATTTAAGATTTGTTATTTGTCATTGTTCCGACCGCCACCCACACAATGGCAAATGAAAAATGACAAATGGAAGATGATAAATGGAAGGGCAGGGCTGGTGATCGTTGTTTTCGGATGGTTGGCAGCGCCGTTACACGCACATCCCGCGCCCTACAGCTATCTCGACTTGCGCTTGAGCCAAAGCCAGTTGGAAGGCACGCTCACGGTTCACGTTATTGATCTCGCGCACGATTTGAATCTCACACCGCCCGCAACGCTGCTCGACGCGACGCAGATAGAATCGCGGCGAGACGCGATGCTAAATCTATTGCGTTCGCGCGTGCGGCTGACTGCCGATGGGCAAACGCTGGCGATGGAGTTGTTGCGCATCGAGGCCGTGCCCGACCGCGATGCGTTGGCCTTGTACTTGCGCTTTGATACGAAAGCCACGCCCGGCTCGCTCCGCGTTCAGTGTTTGCTCTTTCCCTACGATTCGCAGCATCAGACCTTCCTGAACATTTATGAGCAGGACGCGCTCGTGCGGCAGGAACTCTTCGACAAAGACCACACGACGTTCGAGTATTTCACTGGCACACGACAAGGCACGCTGGCAGTTGTAAAAACGTTTCTCACGAGCGGCATCTACCACATCTTCATCGGCCCGGATCACATTCTGTTTCTCGTCGGATTATTGTTGCTGGGCGGCAGCCTGCTGCGATTGCTGACCATCGTCACTGCGTTTACGATCGCGCACAGCCTCACGCTGACGCTCGCCGCGCTGGACATTGCGAACCCGCCCGCGCGCTGGATTGAACCCGCCATCGCGCTCAGCATCGTGTACGTCGGCATAGATAATTTGATGGTCGGCAACACGGGGCGCGACGTGCGCGCGTGGATCGCGTTCTGCTTCGGCCTCATTCACGGCTTCGGCTTTGCGAGCGTGCTCGAGGAATTCGGCTTGCCGCGTCAGGCGCTCGGCTGGTCGCTGTTTTCGTTCAATCTCGGTGTCGAAATCGGACAGGTGTGCATCGTCCTGGTTGTGGTTTCAGTGCTGACGATGCTGCGCCATCGCAATCCAGGATTGGGGCATCGAGTCGCAACCATCGGCTCAGTGGTCGTGATTTTGGCGGGCAGTTATTGGTTCATTCAGCGCGTCTTTTTTTAGCGCCGACCGCCATTTGCGCGCCGACACAATTATTTTCTTGCCTAGAGCGGGCAGACTGCTTATGATGCCGCGCGTCTCCAAGCAGCATCGGCTAACCACTCGCAAGTCGCAATATTATCCCGCCTCGGTTTTCAGGAACACGAAATGTCCAATCGCCTCGTCGGTTTGGTTTGTCCGCATTGCAAGCTCTACAACGAACTCAATGAATTCCAATGTCGCCGTTGCGGCAAGTCGCTGACTGCCCAGCGCGCCAGTGCCGCCAGCCCTGATCCGCACAAATTCACCTTCGGGCGCACGTTGTTGCGCATCGCGTTGCTGGCCGCTTTCTTTATGATTGCGTGGTATGCGTCGTTGCTCAAAACGTCGGCCCCGCTGGTCGCCGAGCAACGCCAGGCGGTCGAGCGCGCCATCACGATTTTGCAGCAACATGGTTTCACGACCGAAGCCACGTTGCTGCGTCGCGTGACGACGTATCGCGCCACCGATCACTGGTGGAATTATCAATTCGGTCACCCGCAAGCTTACGCGGCGACGAACTTTCCGTTTGAAGTGATGACGTTGTATCCCGATTTTTTCCACAAGACAGTAGATGACACCGAACGCGCCGTGATCTTGTTGCACGAAAGTTATCACCTGCGCGGCCAGAGCGAAGAAACCGCGTATGCCGAAACCTGGCGTGCCAAAGAAAAACTCGGCTACACCGCCGTGCGCTACAGCAAGACGCGCGTGTGGAACAATATGCGCGATGATACGCTGACCTACGCGCCCGCATTGTTTACGTGTGGTGCTTCCGCGCAGGAAGATTGTGTGCGGGCAGGCCGGGAAGTGATGGCGTCAGATTCCCTCGCGCTGGCCGCGATACAACGCGAGCCACAACAAGACGATGAGCGGCAAAATAATAATGACGCCCACTACGCCCAATTCCTTTTCCCCAATCCAAAACGTCATAAATAAATTGAAGCCGAGAATGCCGAAGTACAATCCAACCGGCGCAAGAGCTTTGTAGGGATAGTTAAGAATACCTTTCGTATTAGTTAAGTTGAGCTTTCTTTCTAACCAACTATAAACCCGTAAAATTACTGCACAAACAAAGTACCAGCCGAGAAAGTTCGCTAAAGTAATGCCGAAGTAACTGCCGCCATTTGGATAGTAATAAATCCTCCCCAAAAACCAACGATCTCCGCGCAGCGCCACCGGGTCAATAATTATATCTAAGTACATCATCAGGAACGCTGCGAGGAAAGTAACTGGCCAAGATAATCGTAAGTTCTGATAATCTTCTTTTTGTACATCGCGCCAGCTTACTTGTAATTTAGCAAGTAACGTAACGGCTAACTCCCAACTAACATACGACAAAAAGGTAAACGACAACGAATCCATAAACGGCACGCCTGCGATCCATAACTCTTTGTCCGTTGTCGCCGGAATGTAATAGTACAACCCAAACGGAAAGCCTGTTGCCGCGACTGCCGAACTCCATTCGCAAAGAAAGGCGATGACAAAAGCGACGATGGAAAAGATGAATGTGCGCTTGCGTCCAATATGCGTGATGGCGAGGAAGAGATAGCAGGCGAAGAAGATGAAGACGTAAGGGCGAAGTAGAACTGTGCTGATCAAAAGCTCGAAGAAATGAATCATGCGGGGAACATCCTTGTGCGACAGTTAACACGACGACCGATTGGTTATTGAGGGATGAACGCTGCGCTATTGGTGTGTCAGTGTCACCTGTAACAGCAGGAAACCCTCTCGTGACTGCCGCGTGAGCACACGCGGCCCCGAGCCGGGTTTCGGCCTCAGCCCAATGCCTCGCCGTTCTTCCGGTTTGATCTCTGGCGCTGCGGCGTTTTGTTGCGTCACCATTGGCAGCGCAGTCTTTCCCAATACTCCTTCCCAGAGCGGGTGGGGCGGTTTCCATTCCTGCCCCCCGGCACTTTGGTCGTACTTCAGCAGCGCGGAAGCAAACGGAACGCCTGGGATCGGTTCGCGGGACAGGACGAAGTAAAAATGTTCCTGTGCGGGTTGCTGATCCACGAGAAACCATTGGTTATCCGGGTCGGGTTCCTGGCGGGAAGGAATTTCGAGCCGGTGATGGGCAAGCAGATAATTCGCCCCTCTCATCAATCGGGGCGAAGGAAACAACATCCGCACGTCGCCCGTATTTTCCTGCGTGAAAATGTACAAAAAGCCTTCACAATTTGCTTCCACTGCAAACCGCAGCGCGTCGCCTTCCTTGAAAATGGTCGTGGCATCAACGGCGAGCGGTTTTCCGTTTCGGCCTTTTTTGAAAAGCGTATAGCCGAGGATTATGGGCGCGTCGGGCGGCACTTGAACTTTCTGTGCCTCCCGATCTGTTGTCGCCGGTTTTTCTGTGGTCTTCCGTAACCCAGCCTTCGCCTTCGCCGGGACAACGGATTTGGCGCGCGATTTCAAAAACACTCCGCGCAACGTCTCATCGGAATCCACGACCTGGGCGCTGATCGAACAACTCAGCAAAATCAGCAAAAGCATTGTTCTCAACATAACTAACCTTCTCTCAGATTTGTGCGCAACTCCGCCGTCGCTTCCGTCAATAGCTGTACAACCTCAGCGGCAAGTAGTTCCTTCTCGCAATCCGCTTGCATCATGTCACGAATCTCCTCGGCAAGTTGAGTCCCGGAGGAGAATTATTGTCAAAAGACGGCGAGTTCCTAGGTGAAAACGAGGGCAGCGCCAGCAACGAAGCAAACTTCCCTCGTTGCTGGCACGAACCTGCCCTGAAAAATCTACCATTATTTACGGTAGATCGTGATATTGAAGGCGGCATTGGGTGGCATCGCGCTGAAATCCTGATTGAAGATTTCCCACCGGCTGCCGTTGTACCACACCCCCATCGCGTGATTGTTGTAGACACCGCCGAAACCGCCCGGATTCCAGTTCGGCGTGATCATCAATTTGGCGCGCGGGTTCCCGTTGGCCAGCGGATGGTCAAGCACGGTGCGGTGCAGCGTAATGTTGACGGGCAGCGCCCGGTGGATAAAATCCGCGCCGGATAAGGACGATTGAATCGCCACATTGAAGGCGGCATTCGGTGGCATGGCGGCAAAATCCTGGTTGAAGATTTCCCACTTACTGCCGTTGTACCACACCCCAATCGCGTGATTGTTGTAAACGCCGCCCGTGCTGGCTGGATTCCAGTTCGGATTCCAGTTCGCGGTGACCTGCAACAAGGCATGGGGATTGCCGTTCGTGAGCGGATGGTCTATGACCGTACCATGACCGGCAATGTTGCCCAGGCGCGCTTGTTGCACGAAGCGTGTCGTGGAACTGGCGGCTTCCACCGTTACATTGAAGGAAGCATTCGGCGGCAGCGCGGCAAAGTTCTGGTTGAAAATCGCCCAGCGCGAACCGGTGTAATAGACCCCGATGTGCGCGTTGTTGTAGACGCCTGTGCCACCATTCGGATTCCAGTTCTGCGCGACTTGCACCAGCGCCCGCGGATTGTTATTGAGCAGCGGATGATCCAGCGTCGTCACGTGCCCTGACGTGTTCGCAGTCGTCGCAGTATGAATGAACGTCCGCGTAAACGCTGCGGCGACTAACGTGTCGGCGTTCCAATCCCGCACTTCGTTTTCGGTGAAGCGCACCAATGGCGTGCCGCTGCGTTCCAACAAGGTTCCGACACTTTCGCTGGAAGCAAATTCGACCAGCAGCCGATCTACGTTCCAGTTATCGCCCGTATCGAAGGGGCCGCAGCGCCCGGAATCGAAATGAAGCCCGAAGGAAATCAGGTCGCTCAGCGTTGTCCCCGCAGGCAGCGGCATATCCACAGATACGGTTGTGTGGTTGTTCCATTGCGCTCCTCGATTCAGCGGATGCCGCTGCTGCGCGCCGCTGCGAAAGCGAACGATAGCGTAGGCCTGGCTGTTGCAACGCAAATCATCGCCGCCGGTTTGAATCGTGATGCGCAAACTTCTGACCTCCAATTCAGAGGCTTCCTGCACCCGAATATAGGATGCCCGGTCATTCATCGTCGCGCCGACATTGGGAACGTCACGCAGATAGCTGCGGCGCTCGCCGCTGCCGCCGCCCAGGGCGAAATCATAGAGCGTGGTCACCATTCCTTGCGGCGCGGTTAAGGACGAAATTTGATTGCCACCTACCGCGCCCAGGTTCACCGTTGTTCCCAGACCGATGGCCTGCGACGCGCCCTCATAATTGGCATGCTGAAACACTTTGACTTCGTTGCGCTCGACGCGAATGAACGAAGTTCTGTCGTTCATTTCGTCGCCCACGTAATGAGTGTTGCTGCTGTAGCTGCGCGCCCGTCCGCCCGGCTGCCCGCCGTTGTTATGCTCAAAGAGAGTGACCCGCCAATCGGGATGCACCAACACTGAGGAAACGCGGTCATTCATCCAGCCCGGTATCGGCCATTCCCCCGCAGGAAAATGTACTGCCGGCCCGGTGAACCCAGCTTCCTGAAAGGCAATCGCCTGCGCCTGGGCGGCGTGCGACAAAAATAAGGAGCCGACCGCGAGCAACAAACCAGCGAAGAGTTTGTGTCGGGTCAAGGTGTGTATCAATTGTAGCCTGAACATGTGGATACCTCTTTCAATGACGCGGGCATGTCCTTTTTGCCTGAGGCATTCCCGCTTACGTTATCTGGATAAGCGCTCAATGGCGCGTTGTACTTACTTCGTTCACTGGCTAATGCACGGAAGGGAAAGAAAACTGGACATGGAGCAGAAAAAAAATTGGCCCCAAGGTTTTCTCGCGGGCGGACAAGGCTGTCGCAATAGCTCATCAAGAACAGTTGTGATACATTTTGCGCGCTCAGTTCACTAGCGATTGTTACGAGTTCTTGTACAGGGTTGAGAAATGTATGGCAGAGCCTGCGCCGCACGAAGTCACGCTTTTGCTTCAGGCTTGGAGTAAGGGCGACCAATCCGCTTTTGAGAAGCTCTACCCGTTGGTCGAGCGGGAATTGTATCGTCTGGCGCAAGGCTATCTGCGCCGGGAACGACCGGGACATACGTTGCAGGCAACGGCGCTCATCAATGAAGCGTATCTGCGTTTGGCGAAGTGGAAAGAGGCGCAATGGAATGAGCGGAGTCAATTCATCGGCGTGGCGGCGCTCGTGATGCGGCGCTTGCTGGTGGAGCACGCGAAACGGCGTCACCTCAAGCCCGGCGCGCGCGTGGAATTAGATGAAGCCTTGACCGTGTCGTCCGAACCGACGGCAGATGTGGTCGCGCTCGACCTGGCGCTCCAGGCGTTGGCCCAAGCCGATCCGCGTAAAAGTCGCGTGGTCGAATTGCGCTATTTTGGCGGACTGTCGTTGGAGGAAATTGCCGCCGTGTTACAAGTCACCGTGCGCACGGTATCGCGTGATTGGAGTATGGCGAAAGCGTGGTTGTACCACGAACTCAGCCAGCCACGTTCCGATGAAAGCTGAACGTCTGAAAAATCTGGAGTCGCTCTTCTTCGCCGCGCAGGAATATCCGCGTGCCGAACGAGCCGCGCGCGTGCAACAACTCTGCGGCGGCGACGCTGCCTTAGCGCAAGAACTGTTGCAACTGCTGGCGGCTCAGGAGCAAGCGGAGCAAACGCCCACGCTGCCTGCGGTGGAAGCCGTCGCGCAACAAATCGCGCAAGCGTCCCCGCCGTTGCCCGTGCTGGAACATTACGAAATCCTGCAACCATTGGGGCGCGGCGGCATGGGCGAAGTATTTCTGGCGCGCGATAAACGGTTGAAGCGCAAAGTGGCGCTCAAGTTCTTAGTGCCAGCCTTTGCTGCCGATCACGAGCGCCGCCGCCGCTTTGAGCAGGAAGCATTGCTGGCCTCGGCGCTGAATCATCCGAATATCCTGACGGTCTATGAAATCGGCGCGATCAATGAGACATGTTTCATCGCCACAGAATTTGTCGCCGGAGAAACGCTGCGGCAACGTCTGCGACAAGCGCCGCTCGCGGAAGCCGAAGCCGTGAACATCGCGTTGCAAATGGCCGCCGCCCTACAAGCCGCGCATCAGGCCGGCATCATTCACCGCGACATCAAACCCGAAAACATCATGCTCAGGCCGGATGGCATTGTGAAGGTGCTGGATTTTGGCATTGCGAAAAGCACGCAACCCAAAGCCAGCGGCACCGAAACGCTGCCGCTGGGAATGCACACCGCCACCGGGCAAATTATCGGCACGCCCGCCTACATTGCGCCCGAACAATTGCGCGGACTCAAACTGGACGGGCGCAGTGATCTGTTCAGCCTCGGAGTTGTGTTGTACGAAATGTTGATGGGTGCGCCCCCGTTTACCGGAACGACGGTGGAAGAATTGCTCCTGGCGATTTTGCAGCAAGAAATCGTGCTGCCAACGGGCGGAACACTCGCGCCTGCTCTCGCCGCAACTGTAACCAAAGCCTTGCACAAAGCGCCGGAAGCGCGGTTCCAAACGGCGGCGGAATTCATCCAGGCCTTGCAACAAACGCAATCGTTTGCTCCTACGCAAAACCTGCTCCGCCAGGAAACCGACGCGGGGACGCGCTGGCGGCAATCGCGCCCGCGCCCGCTTCACTTCGGGCTGGCGCTGCTGTTCCTGCTGTGTTTACTCGGCGGCGTGGCAGGCTGGCATTATGGAAGAAGTACGCCGGCAACGCCGCCGGCACAAACGCCCACGCCCATCGAACTGCTGCGGTTTTCGGTCGAAGTTTCCCGCCCCCAAACCGCCAGCCTGTTCACGAATGGAACCGCCCCCCTTGCGGCGAACCAGGATTTTAAATTTCACTTTACGGCGCAAACGAGCGGCTATCTATACATCGTCGCGCCCGGGCAACGAAATATCCCACAAACTTTTTTGACGGCGCGACCGGTTCCGCCGACAGGAAACAGCGCCAACCAAGTGACTGACGAACGCTCGTCGGGAGAGTGGGGCGTTTACATCAGGAGCAGCGCCAACCAATTGATTGCCGAACGCCCCTTTGCCTTTCCTGTCGAAAAGGACATCTGGCTGGGATTGAACGAAACGCTAACCACGACGTTCACGATGATTTTTTCTACCCAGCCCTTGCTTGCACCAGCCTTCTTAGCGGCTCCTGCTGGACATGAACTAACGCTTCAGGAACAAGCGGAATGGGAAGTTTTCAAACAGCAACACGGCGTGCAACCCGTTGTTCCGGCATCAGAAACGGAACCGCGAACGCCACCGAGCGGGGCCGCGGAAGCGTGGCAACGCCGTCCTGCCCAAATAATCGTCGCGCCCCAACCGATAGGTGCGCCCCAACTCGTGATTTTTGACGTGACGCTCAAGCAGCAATGAACTCTGCTTCGAGTCTTCAGCCTATGCAACCTTGATCAGGCAAAGACAGCCCTTGCCGCGGAGGATATTTATGTTTGCCCCTCAATTCACCTTTCTACGTTCAGCCATCGTCGTAAGCTTGTTGCTAACCGGGTGGCCTTCCTTCGCGCAAGCCATCCAACCGGGTGCGCCGGAAACAGTGGTCTTCCCGGAGTTGGAGCCGAGGCTGCCGCTTTATCAGGAACTCACTGGGAAAGAGCAGGTGCAAACGTTCATTCTGCGTTTGCGCAAGGGCGATTACGCACACGTGCAAGTGCGCGCCAATGGCGTACTGTTCCGTGACGTAAAATTATTTGCTCCGAGCGGTCAACGCATCACAAACATGCAATTCCGCGAGGAATATTCCGGCGAGTACGAAACCGAGCATTTGAGAAATGGCAAGGTCAGACAAACGGAAATACGCCTCGGTCGCCATACGCCACAATTGTATCCGCTGGGTTTGATTGCCAAAGAGTCCGGCAAATACACGATCCGTGTCGAAGCCCGCAATATGCCGGGATGGATAAAAGGGGGGCGGGATATAGGCGTCGCCTTGGGGCTGCCGGAAAGAGAAACGATTGAACGACCGAGTTCGACCGAACAAGAGAAACGCGACGAGCGCGTCTATCCGAAAATCCCCATCATCGGCAAAGACGGACATCGCGGAACCGGCACGACCGTGCCGCCGCCCGATACGCCGTATTATCAGGTCGTGCTCGTGGCGTATCGCCCGACGCCTGAGTTAGAAAAAGGCTTAGAGGCGGCGCGCGACGTTTTTGCCCGGGCGCAGTTGCTGCAACAACAACGCACGCCCGCTGCGGCTCGACAAGCCGTAGAGAAATACACTGAAGCCCTGCAAATGTGGCGCGCGCTCGGCGATCAAGCGAAAGAAGCCGCCACGCTCAACGCGCTGGGCGAAACCCACTTCCAACTGGCCGAATACGACACGGCGCGCACGCATTTTCAGCAAGCCAATGAACTATGGCGCGACCTGCGTGACCTGCGCGGGCTGGCTTCCAGCACGCTCAATTTGGGCGAGACATTCTATCGGCTCGAACAGTATGCGCTGGCGGTGGAGCAACTCAATCAAACTCTGCCCTGGCAACGTGAATTGAAAGACGCCAATGGCGAAGCGCGCGTCTTGCAATTGCTGGGGCAAAGCCATTTGCAAACGAATCAGCCGCCAGCCGCGATGACCTATTTGCGGCAAGCCCTCGCGCTGTTTCGGCAGCGCAGCAATCAACGCGGCGAGGCGCAAACGTTGCTGGCGTTCGGAACGGCGTATGATTTATTGGGCGAAAAACAACTGGCGCAGGAGAACTTGCTCAAGGGGTTGCGTTTGGCGCAATCGCTCGCCGACGAGCGGCAGCAGGGGCTGGCCTTGAGCGCATTGGGAAAAGTTGTTGGCGCTCAGGGCGATTATCAGCAAGCGTTGGAGTATCACACGCAAGCCTTGCGACTCCAGAAAAAGCTCAAAGACTCCGCCGGGGAAGCGCAGGAACTCAACGCGCTCGGCCACTTGAACTTGCAGATGGGCGAATACAAACAGGCGCGCTCGTTCTTTCAAGACGCGCTCGCGCGCCTGACGCCGTTGGGCGCGGCCGGACGGGCGGGGCGGGCGCTGGCGTTGGCGGGATTGGGCAACGTGGCGACTGCGTTGGACGAAGCAACCGTCGCGCTCGACGCTTTGCAACAGGCGCTGGCCTTGCGCAAAGAATTGGCCGACCCGCGTGGCGAAGCGATGGTGCTGCACGATTTGGGCCGCGTGTACTTTGATCTCAAGCAATATCAGGAAGCCTTGCAAGCGTATCAGGCGGCGCGCACGATTCAGCGCACGTTGCAGGATCGCGCGGGCGAGGCGCAGACGCTGACGAACCTCGGCAGAGTTTATGCCGCGTTGCAGGAAACCGACCGCGCGCAGAATCATTATCTGCAAGCCCTGACGCTGCGGCGTGCCGTGCGCGATCCACAGGGCGAGGCGTTGACGCTCTATCAACTCGCCCAACTCGAACGGCAACAGGGACGGCTCAGCGAAGCGCGCAACGATCTGGAAACCGCGCTCAAACGAGTCGAAGCGTTGCGCGCGAAAATCGCCAGTCAGGAATTGCGCACGTCGTACTTCGCTTCGGTGCAGCAGATGTACGAAGCTTACATTGACACGCTGATGCAATTGCACGAAAAGCAACCCAACGCGAAGTTCGATTGGCTCGCACTGCAAGCCAGCGAACGCGCCCGCGCCCGCAGCCTGATTGAATTGCTGATCGAAGCCGGTGCGCATCTGCGGCAGGGCGGCGACGAGACGTTGCTCAAAACCGAGCAGCAATTACAACGTCGCCTCAACGAAAAAGCGGCGGTGCTGCTGCAAGCGAGTGCGAGTGCGACGCAGAACCCGGAACTGGAAAAAGAGATTGATGCGCTCACGCAGGAGTTGGCGCAAGTGCGCACGACGCTGCGGCAAACCAGCCCGCGTTATGCCGCGCTGACGCAGCCGCAACCGCTGGACGTGATCGAAATGCAAGGGCAACTGTTGGATGACCAGACGCTGTTGTTGGAATTCGCGCTGGGCGAAGAGCGCAGCTATCTGTGGGCGTTGACGCAGAATTCCTTCCAAAGCTTTGTGCTGCCGAAACGTGCGGAAATCGAGGCAGTGGCGCGTCAAGTCTATGATGCCTTGACGGCTCGCAATACGTTGCAACGCGGCGTGGGCTTAGCGCCGAAAACCAGCGCGCAGGCCGAGGAAGAATATTGGCAGGCGGCGACCAAACTCAGCCACATGATCCTGGCTCCGGTCGCACCACAATGGGGCAAGAAACGCTTGCTGATTGTCGCCGATGGAGCCTTGCAATATTTGCCCTTCGTGGCTTTGCCCGAACCCTTGCGTGCTGTGGCGACTGCGCCTCCGCCCCCACGCCGCGCCGCGCCGCGCCCGACGCAACCAGCCACGCCGACGCCGTTGCTCGTGAATCATGAAGTGGTCTCGCTTCCGTCCTTAACCACGCTGGCGACGTTGCGACAGGAAATGCAAAACCGTCCGCGCGCGCCCAAACTGATTGCGGCGCTTGCTGACCCGGTGTTTGATCCAAGCGACGAACGAGTCAAACAAATCGCCACAGCCGCGCCGTCAGAAACCACTGTAGAACAACGCTCCTTGTCCAGATACGCCGCCTTCCGCGAGCCAGTCCGAAGCGCGGCAGACAAAGCCGTGACGATTCCGCGCCTGCCTTCAACGCGCCTGGAAGCGGAAGCGGTTTTGGCCTTAGCGCCCGCTGGCCTGGGGCGGATTGCGCTGGATTTTCAGGCGAATCGGTCATTGGCGCTGAGTCCCGAATTGGCGCAGTACCGCTACCTGCTGTTTGCCACGCACGGATGGCTGGATGCCGAACGACCGGAACTCTCGGCGTTGATCCTCTCGCTGCTCGATGAACAAGGCCGCCCGCAGGAAGGGTTTTTGCGTAGTCATGAAATCTACAATCTGAACCTCCCCGCCGAGTTGGTCGTGTTGAGCGCCTGCGAAACGGGGCTGGGCAAGCAGATCAAAGGCGAGGGACTCGTTGGGTTAACGCGCGGATTTATGTATGCCGGAGCCGCGCGTGTGGCCGTGAGTTTGTGGGAAGTCAGCGACAAAGGGACGATGGAGTTGATGACCCGCTTTCATCGCAAGTTGTTGGCAGAAGGACAACGTCCGGCGGCAGCCTTGCGGGCGGCGCAACTCGAACTCTGGCAGCAAAAGAAATGGGCGTCGCCTTATTATTGGGCCTCGTTTGTGCTGCAAGGCGAGTGGAAGTAACCGTCTCTCAGGATCAAACCGTTAGCGCCGGTTGGCGAAATGCGCGTGGTATCTGCCGAGCGCCGTTAGCGGAAACTGATTCCGATACTGATGATAGTTGATATAAAAATGACCCGGAAAGCCTGTCCCCGTGAACTCTGCTTCCGGCCAACAGCCTTCGTCGTTCAGATTGCCCAGCAAATACGCAATGCCGCGCGTCACGCTGTCCGATTCATAATCGCCTGCTGCCATCAAGCCCAGCAATGCCCACGCCGTTTGCGAAGCCGTGCTTGGGCCTTGTCCGCGCAGTTCGGGTTTTTTGTATGATGCGCACGTTTCGCCCCAACCGCCGTCTGTGTTTTGCACGGAGCGCAACCACTCCGCCGCGCGTTTCGCTTCAGGGCGCGTCATATCAAAGCCGATGGCTTTCCAACCGACCAACACCAGATAGGTTCCGTAAATATAATTCACGCCCCAACGACCCCAATACGCGCCGTCCTTTTCCTGCAAACGCAACGTGAAATCCAACGCGCGATGCAGTTGCTGCGGCGTAAAATGGCGCTCATTCCAGGCGTTTGAAATGTGGCCCAACGCTTCCAACACACGGCTCGACACATCAGCCGTCGGCGGATCAATCATCGCTTTCAAATCGCCATACGGCATCTGATTCCACAGGTCGTTTGTGTTGTCCACGTCGAACGCGCCCCAGCCGCCTGTTTTGCATTGCATCGTCATCACCCACTGCATCGCCGCACGGATCGCTTCACGTTTGTAATTTTCGTTGTCGAGTTTGAGCGGGAGCAATGCGAGGACTACGGCGGCGGTGTCGTCTACGTCGGGGTAGTAATCGTTGTGAAACTCAAACGCCCAACCGGCGGGTTTACCTGTTTGATTGTACACAGCCCAATCGCCGTATTTGAAAATCTGCTTGCTCAGCAGCCATTCGCCTGCGAGCTTGAGTTTCGGATGCGATGGCGAAAGGCCGGAATCCAACAACGCCGTGACCGCGAGCGCCGTGTCCCACGTCGGCGAAACACAAGGCTGCGTGCGGTAATACATCGTCTCGCCATCGGCATACGCGCCTTCGGAAATGCCGAAGCGATCAATCGCTTCGAGGCCGCGTTTGATGTATGGGTGATCGTTGCTGTAGCCAAGCGCGTGAAGCATCAGCAGTCCATTCAGCATCGCCGGAATGATGCCAGCCCAATCGCCGGGATGATCCTGCCGTTCGATCACCCAGCGTTCTGCCGCCGCAATGCCTTTTTGTCGGAGCGGCACGAGGCCGATTTTATTGGCGATTTTCAGCAGTTGGTCGGCCAGCAAAAAGCCTGCGCCGACCAACGTCTTGTCATTGTTCTTGAGCTTGTAACCTGCCTTCGCCTGCGAACCTTCGACAAACAATTCATCACATTTGACGCCGCGTTCGTACACGGGTCGCTTATCAATCACAACCAGCAACGGCACGGTCGAAGAGCGCGCCCAACTCGCCATCGAGTACACATTGAACGGGAACCATTTTGGCAAAAACATAAACCAGGGCGGCAAGGTCGGAATGCCGTCCCACGGGAATGCGCCGAACAACGCGAGATGTAGTTTCGTGAAGACACGCGATTTCGTTACACCACCGCTTGCCAGAATGAATTCGCGCGCTTTGACCAATCGTTCGTCGTCCGCTTTGTAGCCCGCGAGCCGTAAGGCAAAATACGCTTCGACTGTCGTACTCAATTCGCCACCATCGCCAAAGTACAATTCCCAGCCGCCGTGTTCGCGTTGTTCGCGCAGGATGTAGCGCGCGGCTTGCTGAATTTGCGCCTCTCGATCCGTGCCGAGAATGCGGTGCAGCATAATGAATTCAGCAGTCAGCGTGACATTCGCTTCGAGTTCCGCCCACCAATAACCATCGAGTTCTTGTTGTGCGAGCAAGTATCCTTGGGCGCGCGCAATCGCCTCGGCGAGTTGTGTGTGTGTGATCGTTTGGGTTGTGCTTTGAAAAATCTGCATCGTCTTCCAGTAAAGTTCTAATTCGCAGAAGTGTCAGGAAAGAAATTACGAAACAAACAGAAATAACGAAACAGACGAAATATATTTTGGTCAAGCGCCTTTCGTTTGTTTCGTTCTTTTCGCATGTTTCGTAATCTCAAAACTTCTCCCGCGCGCGCAAGAAGCTCGCAAAGCGCGGCAGCCCCGTTTTCGTGAGGCCGCGATAGGTGAAAGTCACGACCGTCCCGATGGCAGGCGGCTTCGCGCGCACCGCATCGGTGAATCCTGTGCCAATCTGGAACCGTTTGCCGTCCGACGTTTCGACTTGCAGTGCGCCCATCTTGCCTTCGTATTTGCCTTTGCCCGGCACATATCCGATCACCGTCGCTTCGGCATCTTCCAGCGGTTTCAATTTCAGCAGCGCATCGTTGCGGCCCGTGATGTACGGCGCATCGGCGCGATGCAACATCAAGCCTTCGCCGCCCGCGCGCACGATTTCCGTAAGCTTACGTTTGAGCGCAGCATTGTCAGGAAGGCGGAATTGTTCGACGGCGATGAGTTGCGGAAACCGAGCCTCAGCAACGATGCGTTTGATTTGTTCGTAGCGTTCGGCAAATGTTCCCGGCGCGTCGGGCAATTCAAAAATCATGTATTTGATCTGCCGCCATTTATCATCCTGCGGCACGGTTTTGCGCACAAAGCTGGACAGCTTTTCAAACTGACCGCGCGCAATCCACAACTCGCCGTCGAGTGATTGCTTCGGCAACTTCGCCAGCCACCACGCCGGAGCCGCGATCACATTGCCCGCGCGCGAACGCAGCGTCTCGCCATCCCACAGCGCGCGAACGCCGTCGTATTTTTCGCTGACCAGATACGGCGTTGGATCAATGTCGGCATTGGCAACGTTGGCGAGCAAAGCGCGCGTTGCGTCAGAGGGTTGCGCGTGAACGAAAGGCGCGAGCAGTAAACAAAAGGCGAATGAAACAATACGGGGCAATGGTTTCATGCAGGACTCCTGTGATTGTTCAATGAAAGATTGGTTGATTTGAGTGCTGTAAGCGTGCTGGTTGCAAGGAGCAAGCCTACGCTTCACCCATCACTTTCTATAACCGCTTTTAGTCCTTCCTTGAAGACTTTGAAACTCTTCGAGCGATTTCGATCTGGCTCCATAAATGCGGAGACCTTGCGGGCAACTTCAATCTTTGGCATCCCGCCCGCATAATAGCCTGCCCGTTGTAAGACTCGTTCGAGCGCTTCCCAAGTTCCACTTGTAATTGCATCCGGGTCTCGATATTTCTCTTTGTTGGCTAAATTAGCCGGGACTTTTGGATAGGCAGTGACTAATGCTTCAACATCGCCGAAGAACCAGGCTTCAAGTTCTTCAATCACAATGCGATTCAAAATTTGAAATTTCTGACCCTGCGATTTTGTAATTAGTCCTGCTTGTTTAGCCGCGAGTTCGAGGCGTTCTTTTAGCTGCTGACAATCTTCCCCATCTTCATCAATCAAGACCACTATTCGTAGGTCAGGAGGAAACCATTTTTTATACCCACTCAAACGCTTAGGGAGTTCCTTGAGTAACGTATCTTTCGACTGAAAATTTCGGATTTCAAAAGCAATTTCGTTGGGTAAAATGCGAGGCAATAAATTAGTCAGCGCCGCTTCCGCCGATGGTTCTTCAACAAAAAAATCTATGCGCATCGCCCTCTCCTAAGATTTAGAGCTATTCCCGTTATTACGGGGGCGGCCTGCATTGATTAAAGGGTCTCCTACCTCAAAAAAACCTTCCATCCATAGCTGTCCTAATTTAGCCCCTGTTTCCATCATCTCGTTGATCCCACGCATTTCGGATGCGCGCCGCGCTTGCGTAAACCCATCGTTATCTCGATAGAGAACCCATAATTCGTCTTGTCGCAATTCACTCACAAAAAACGGTGAATGCGTTGTTACCATCAATTGTGTGTGTCCTGATACAGCGCGACATTCTTCAGCAAGTTCCGGCAAAAGACGAGGGTGTAAATGATTTTCTGGCTCTTCGATACCGATCAGTTGGGGTGGATTCGGATCATGCAAAACCATCAAGTACGCCAACATCTTCAAGGTTCCATCAGAAGCGAATTTTGAGAGAATTGGCTTAGGAAATGGCGCGTCTTTTATTTGTAATAATAACCTGCCATCCGCCATTGGGCTAGCATCTACTCTTTCTAATTGAGGGACTCGATGACGCATGATGGAAAGAATTTCATCTAGTCTTTCGGCATGCTGTTCTTTCATATATTGAATCACATTGGGGAGGTTATCCCCGGTAGGAGATAACCGTTCATGTGGCCCTGCTTCTGGGGTTCCACGTGTATTATCTGCGGTCAAATAGGATAAGTACCAACTCGTAATAAATCGTCTTAGTGCGCTTACACGTGGATGCTTGGCTAATTGTCCTAAGGTATTAACGGCTAGTCTTTCTGGGGAATCAAGCTGTTCCTCCATCCGTGTATCATTCTCATCTGGAACTTCGCCAGTGACAACTTGTCCTTGACCTTCCTTAAAGTTGAGGAACTTAAAAGGATGACTTCTGGAAACTCTTTTCCACTGTAACCATTCTTCAGCTACGAAAGGCCCTTTAGCGTTTTCATCAATCGCTAAATGATAAGTTATTAAAGGAGATTCTCGCTTTTTCCCCTCACGATACTTTAGCTCAATCACGATGGGGCCTGATTGCCCTCGAGTTCTTAGTTCTTTGAACCTCCCACGACGATCACAGGCTTTTCTCAAGCCAACCGAAAAGCACTCCGATAAAAAGGCGAAGACATCAAAGACCGTTGATTTGCCACTTCCATTAGGGCCGAGAAACACCGTTAGCGGCTTCAGGTTCTCTAATTTGAAGTCTTTAAGCGCGCGATAATTCTTAACGTGCAAATATTCAATACGTGGTACGGCCAGTCTTTCAGTAGTCATGTTCCACTCCAATGATTGACGAAATATTCTCAGCTCGCGGCCAACTCTTCTTCCAACAATTGTCGTTCGTACAAATCGGCATACTCGCCGCCGAGCCGCATCAATTCTTCGTGCCTGCCGCGTTCGACGATGCGTCCGTGATCTAAGACGCAAATCAAATCGGCGTCTTTCACGGTGGAGATGCGGTGCGCGACGATGAGTGACGTGCGGCCTTTCATCACGCTGCGTAACTCGGTCAGAATCTTTTCTTCGGTGTACGTGTCTACGGCGGAGAGTGCGTCGTCGAGGATCAGGATTTTGGGTTCACGAATGATGGCGCGGGCGATGGCGGTGCGTTGTTTTTGGCCGCCGGAAAGCGTGATGCCGCGTTCGCCGACGAGGGTTTCGTATTGCTTGGGAAAAGCGTTGATGTCATCAGCTAAACCGGCGACAGCGGCGGCGCGAGCAATTTGTTGTGGTTCGGATTTCTCAACGCCGAACGCAATGTTTTCGGCGAGTGTTTCGCTGAACAAAAACGTTTCCTGTGTGACGTAGCCGATACCTTCGCGCAAGCGTTGCAGCGGGATGGCCCGAATCGGCACATCATCAATCAACACCATTCCCGGCGCAGCGTCGAGCAGGCGCGGAACCAAATTCATCAGCGTAGATTTGCCCGCGCCTGTGCGTCCGATGAACGCGACCGTTTGCCCCGGCTGAATCACCAGATTGATGTCGCGCAACACTTC
>CAZWAK010000031.1:0-57816 GCA_964631865.1 uncultured Heliobacteriaceae bacterium
CCATCCTGAAATCACCGAGCCGCCCATTTGACCGAGGTGTCGTGACAATTCTCCATCGACCCAAACTTCGGCGTAATCGTCGAGAGCCGTTTGGAACACGACTATCGCGCCCTTTGTGTCGAAGTCACCGACACGCGCCGGAATCGTGAGCTTGATGCGATACCAGTTGAAGCAGATTCGTCCGGTCGAACGCCGATCACTCAAGCTGGTCGGCGCGATGACTTCCCATTTGGAATCGTCGAAGTCGGCGACGCCAGCTTTGGGTTCATAATCGTACGTGCGAAGCGGCGTGCCCGTTGGTTGTTGGTCTGCGCCGGGGCCTTTGAAATCCACTTCAGTGATGCGCGTGTCGCTGTAACGCCAGGCGCCTTTGACGAGCGCTGCGCCTTCATTGGTGGCAAGATCAATTGCGGCGTCCGGTTTGCTATTCGGAGTTGGTGGTTGCGCAGGAATGCTCGTAATACTCAAGAATAGTAAGGCGATTGTAAAAAACAATTCACCGCGGAGACGCAGAGGCAGCGCGGAGATTCGCAGAGGATTTACAGTTTTCCTCCAGCGTTCGGATAGGTGCGCCTGCCCTCTAGCATGAACTTGGTTTTTCTCTGCGAACCTCTGCGCAACCTCTGCGCCTCTGCGGTGAAAAAACAATTTTGTTATCTTCATAGCCCCTCCTCAACGCGCTTTCACGACGTAATAATTCAGCGGCCCTGGCACTTCCTTGAACCAATGCGGCGTGCCTGCGGGGACGATGATGACGTCGCCTTTGGTGATCTGGCGCGTTTCGCCGCCTGCGATTTCTTTGCCGCGAATTTCGCCCGGCGCGGTCGGCTTCGGATCAACGACTGTGCCGCCGGTCACGAGCGTCGCGGAGCCTTCGAGCACGTAAATGATGTCGGCGTCTTTTTCGTGAACTTCAGCGATGCCGGCTTTGTCACGATGCGAAGCGTGAACCATGTATTTGTCGCTGTTGTCGAAGAGCACTGCGCCTTTCGCAAACGCGGCGGCGACTTGGTCTTTTTCAAAGTAGCTGACAGTTTTGGCGACGTTTGATTCAAGCGCCTTCGCGCCTGCGATGGCGAGGTCTTCGTCTTGTTGTGCGGAAGCCGCGCCGCTCACGCCGACTGCGCCAACGATTTGCCCGTCAACATTGATCGGAATGCCGCCTTGCAACGGCGTGAAGAACGAATCGGGCAACGCGACCATCGCGGTGCGACCGTTTTTGATGATGTCCTCGAAGGCTTTTGTCGGGCGTTTGAATAAGGCGGCGGTGCGCGCTTTGCCGATGGAGATGTTGGCTCCGGCGGCAAATGTGCCATCGAGTCGTTCGAGCGCCATCAAGTTGCCGCCGTCGTCTACGACCGCGATCACGCCGCTCGGCGCGTTGAGGCGTTTGGCTTCGGCTTTGGTGGCTTCGATGACTTTCTTTGCACCGTCGAGCGTCAAGGTTTTCTTGTCGGTGGTTTGGCCTTTGGCAATCACGACGAATGCGGTCAGCATCATTGCGATGACAAATGCTTTGTTGATGATTTTGAGTGTTCTCATAGTTCCTCCCAAATAGAACGCGCCAATAGAAAGCGGATGACACGGAAGGAGCAGATTCACACTGATTTGATCCGCTCCAATCCGCACCATCCGCGTCATCTGTGTTCGATTCAACTTTACTGCGCCGTAATCGTGACGCGGAAGAATTGGCTGTTTTTGCCTTGATACTTCGTGTCTTTCACTTTATGCACCTTGCCATTTTCGGCTGCGCCTGTGTTCGGCGCTTTTTGGCGCGGCGCTTGATTGGGGCCGATGCCGGGTTCTTCGTCTTTTTCCGTGCCCGCATCCCACAAGAAGAATTTGGACGTGATGTCACCGCTGATTGGCTTGTGGTTCTCGAAGAGTTTGATGCCGTCGGGATCGGCGGCGTAGAACCAATCGTTCGATTGGCCGAACATCGTAATCAACGAAAGCTTCATGCCGGGTTTCGCGTTGAAGCTGAATTCAAACGCGCCGCCGGGACCAATCGGGCCGGGCGTTTCCGCACCGTTCGGCGTATTGAAGACGCCATGCTGCATGCCGCTGTGATGCCCCATCAGGAAATCCACCATGCCCGCCGGATTGCCGTCCTCGGCCTGCATTTCCAGGCCATTCGGAGCCATCACCTGGCCTTCGTTGAAGAAGCGCACTTCGCGCATGTGAACGGCCCAGAAACCGGGCGACAACGCGAACGGCCATTTCGTGCCGTCGGACGCGGTTTGCAAATCCTTGCTGGAAACGTTTTCGACCTTGACGGTGAATTTGACTTCTTTGTCTTTGTGATCGGCGAAGGCGTTGACGCTCAGCAACGCGGCGCATGCGATTGCAAATACGAGTTTTTTCATAGGTTCTCCTTACTTTCTCGAGAATCGAACACGGATTGAACGGATGATACAGATGCTTGCAGTTCAATCTGTATTCGATCATTACGTGATTTCTCCAAATCTGCACCGAAAGATGCAGCGTTGATCGTTGTGGTGATGCAGCTTGGCGCAAAAGATTTGGTGCGCGCCCGCGAGCCGCAGATAGCTTTCCGCCGCCAGCAACATACCGAGCGGTGGAGCCGTGAAATAAATCCAGAGTGCCGTCCAAATATTCCCACCCAACGCCGACCCAAACGTGCGCGCCGGGTTCATGCTCATCCCCGACAGCGGCGCTTCCAACGTGATGTAGGTGGCGACCAACGCACCTGCGAAAAGACCTGTAAAACGGGCGATTTTCGCGCGATTGGAAACTGTCAACACGGTCAACATCAGAAGGAAAGTAATGACGACTTCGGCGATGAAGGCAATGACGACGCCGGTTTTGCCCGGCAAGGTCGCCACATAATTCACGGTCGGATGACCGAGCAACGAATGCAGAAATACCGCCGCAATCAAAACGCCCGTCACACCGCCGATGAATTGCGCCGCGACATAAAACAGCGCATCGTGTTTCGCCACTTTGCCGAGCCGAAAAAACGTCAGCGTCAGCGCCGGATTCAAATGCGCGCCGGAGCGTTTGCCCCACGGCGAATAGACAATGCTGACCGAGGTCAACGCCATCGCCAGCCCCATCAACACGCGCCGCGCCAACGCATCGTCAATCGTTTGGCGCACGGGCGACGCCGGATGTTCCAGCAACGTGCCGAACGTACACGCAGAAATCATAAACAGACCCAGCCCGCCCGCTTCCATCAGGTATTCCGGCCAATGTTGTTTCAGTGCCTCAAGCATTGTCGCTTTCGTCCTCCACGCGCTTAATCCAACGGAGGCGACGAAATATTCCAACTATGCTATGCGATTTGTCGGTTTATGGTGTTCTTTCTCGCTTACACATAAAGAAGGCAGAAAAGCATACCTAGTCTAGCGAGGAGGCCAGAGGGATGCAGGAGATTCGTAAAGGGAAAATATTGCTTGGGGCTGTTAGTTAAGAAGGGAGCCTGTTATAGCTTTGCAATGGAAAAAGGAAAAAGATGTTTAGAATAGCTAGTGATTGTGGCCCTCCTGATTATCCGAAGCCACGCGGATCAATATTTAGCCATCCAAGATGCGAACGATAAGTCGCGAGGTCGTTATTATGAGGCGTTTGCGTGAATCAAAATCTGAAGTAATCAATAAGGCTGAAGTGGCCAAAAAAACCGGGTTCCCGAAATTTTTTAGGTTATATGGTTTGCTAAGTGTTTGCGGGGTTGCTATAGGACTTACTTGTGACGCACTACGTTTACCTAAACCAATTGGTATAGTGATTGTCGTTGTGTTTATATCTGCCGTGATGGGGCATATGCTAAAGCCTTGGATCGTTGAAGACTAGCGAAGCTTCCCGACAGTCGCGCTAATCACCGCTTCTGGCTCCTCTTTTGGCAGTTCGTTTTCACTATTAAGTGACTTTCTCGTTAGGCGAATTCTAGGATAATGAGGCTGCATAACGTGAGGTAAAGAGGCCGCTCCATCACGTTTTTGGAAGAGCGCATAGATCAACGCATTCAACGGCAATGCCAGTATTACAATTCCTATCACAATGATTTTGCCCTCCACACCTTTACTTTCAAGATAAATTGCCAGTAGGCTAAAGATAGCCGAGGCAAATAAGTAAAAGCGGGCAATGTGAGGGAAATGTGTACGCTTTATCGAAAATAATGCGTTGAGAGAATCTCTCATTAAATTGGTTTTCATCACTCATTCCTCCTTATATGAGTGACATCGCCGGCTAGCATGTCAATGATTTACTCGTGGGTTGACGCTTCGTGGGGGATATACGTTCCGTTTAATGCCTTCCATTGAATTTTGATAATAAACGCAATGCAGGCCACTCCAAATATCGTTAATTGTGAAATAAAAAGCCAAAAACAAATATCCTCCACCATATCCCAGTATTTTGATGGGAGCACCTGGTGAATCAACCACCCAAGAAACTTTTCAGCGAGAATCAAAACGACGACAATGATTAAATGTTCCGCAATAATGCCTAGATTATGAAGTAGTCTTGGGAGATCGAGAAAACGCTGCGCCTGCTCTCCAGTGCTTTTCCACCACCCCTTGCCCTCGTGGGTCATGGTAAAAATGCTCCTTGCTTGCTTATTTCACTACCTAATTAGTCCACTTCAAGGACACAACTGTTAACCACCAAATGGAGGCTATAACAGTAACATACGACCAGCCTGATTAGGCTCGTCGCGTTGGCTCTGCTGATGAAATTGAAAAGAATAGGGGCAACATGCTTTTTTACGGCTGAGTAGCGTAAAACTACTATGTATTGCTGCTATCGCAAAATCCCGTTACTCTGACGATGAAAATAGCTTGCCGGCGCAGGCAATATAGTTCGATGGGGAGTCCTAGTCAATAGGACTTTTACGGTTCAGCGATTATTTGTGATTACGGAGTTGCCTTAGCTGAGGGCAAAGTCTCACCATTTGCGCTGCCCGTTCGACGTTTTGGTGTACAATCCCGCTTCCCGAAAACAGCCGAGCGGATTGGAAAGTCTGCGAAAGCAAGGATTTCTTTCTGCCCACGATGCGGCACAACGGTTGCCACGCGCGAAAGTGGCTACTTTGCAAAATGAACAACACTCCCTTCAGAACCGGAGAAAAAATATGATTCCCTCGATACCCAGCCGCTTGGTTTTGACCGTCTCTTTGCTGCTTTCACTTTTCGCTTTTGTCTTAGCCGATGCACCGATCATTCGGATGGCGCGCATCAGCTTCCTCGAAGGCGAAGTCAGTTATCGGCGCGCGACCCACGATCCGCAAACCTGGTACGACGCCTCGACCAACACGCCGCTTGGCGAAAACGATCAGGTGTTCACCGGCCAGCGTGGTCGCGCCGAAATTCAACTCACCGGACGCAACCTCGTGCGGCTTGACGGCGACACGAGCTTCAAGATTGCGCAATTCACCACCGCCGTCACACAAATTTCCTTGCCCGTCGGAACCGCGATTTTTCGCATTGACAGTTTGGATCGCAAACAATTCGACATCGTGGCGGCGAATGACGCGAACCGCGACGATCCGCTGTACTTTGAAGTCAACACGCCGACGGTTTCCGTGACGCTGCTGAAAACCGGCAACTATCGCATCAGCGTGCAAAACGACGGCACGACCGAAGTCGTCGTGCGCAATGGCGAGGCCGAAATCTTCAATCAGGAACTCGGTTCCATCACGGTCAAGAAAGGCCGCCGCATCGTGATTGAAGGCGCTGATCCCAGCTACTATCAAATCGCCAAGCTGCAAGACAAAGATGCCTTCGAGCGTTGGAGCGACCGCCGCGATGACGAACTGGCCTATCAAGCCGATTCGCTCAGCGCGCGCTATGTGCCGTCGGGCATTCCCGGCGTGTATGACCTGGATCGCTACGGCGATTGGTGGCACACGGCGGACTATGGGTATGTCTGGTCGCCGCGCACTGTCGCAGCGGGCTGGTCGCCCTATCGCGTCGGCGCGTGGCGTTGGTATTCGGATTGGGGCTGGACGTGGATTTCGACTGAACCCTGGGGCTGGACGCCGTATCACTACGGTCGTTGGGCGTATCATCGCAGCCGTTGGTGCTGGGTTCCGTGGGGTGGCAGCGGCGTTTCGGTGGGCTTCTCGTGGTCGCCCGCATTGGTGACGTGGTTTGGCTGGGGCAACGGCTACAATCGCGGCTACAACAACGGGTATCGTGATGGCTACCGCGACGGTCGGTTTGATTCGGTTGGTTGGATTCCACTTGGCCCCGGCGAGCAGTATCACCATCCGTACTGGCGGCGCGGCGGCAACACGACGATTGTCAACAACACAAATATTTACGGCAACGGCAACACGATCACGCAGCGCCTGGACAGTTATCGCAACTACAACGCGCCGGGCGGCATCACGCGGATGGACGGGCGACGGTTCGACACGCATCGCGTCGCGGTCAACAACCTTGACAACACGCCGCTGCCACAACCTGCTCTGCGCTCTGCCGTGACCATGCGTGGCGACAGCATGCGTCCGGTGGTGACGGCGAACATACAACCGACGGTAAACCCGGCAGCTGATCCCACGAACCGTCTGGTCACGCAACGCAACGTCGTTTCGCGTGGCGTGGCGCGCGGAGATGTGCCCGGCTTCACGCGCGGAGGCGATCCGTCGGCTCCGAACACCACGCGGCGCGGAGAGGCGACGAACGGAATGCCAATGCTGCGCAATTCCGATGTGCCGGATCGCACCGTCAGACCGGATCGTCTGGGACGCGACACCAACCCGCCAAACTCCGGGCAATCACAACCAATGGATCGCACCAATGCCGTGCCGGATGCTTCGCGCGTGACGAATCGCAGCACGGATGTGAACCGCAACAACGACCGGCGCTTCGATCCTGAATATCGTCGCGTCGAGCGTAACCCGGAGCGGCCTCCGGTAGATCGTCCTGCGCCGCGCGTGGTCGAACAACCGAGCGGGGATCGCACCGAGCGCCCCACGCGCGTGTCGCCGATTTGGGGCGACAACAATCGCCAGGAAAATCGCCGCGACACTAACCCGCCGGATTCTTCGACCCGCCAAACGGAACGCCGCGAACCGCCGTCCCGCCGCGTCGAAGAAACACCGCGCTACGAAGCGCCGCGTGAATCTCGCCGCGAAGAGCGTCCTGCACCTTCCCGCGAAACACGCTCCGAACGCTATGAACGGCCTTCTTCGCCACCGCCGCGACAGGAAGCACCACCGCGTGCCGAAGCGCCGCGTCAACCTGACCGTCCCAGCACGCCTCCGCCCAACAGCGGCGGTGGAGATCGCACGGAACGCCCGACGCGCCGACCACCACAGTAAGAATTCTGTAGAGTCTGGGGAAGTTTGATTTCCCCAGACTCTACAGAATTCGTCACCGCAAAGTGACAGACATCGTCAGCTTTTCCTCCTTCACCTGCGCGCCGCAACATCCGCTGCGCACGCAACCCCTTGTTAATATTGGCCGAACTTGTCGGGCACAACTTTGCCATTACTTTGGCACGGCGTTCGCAATCAATCGTAGCGTGAAAAGACGCTCGGTTGACTGTCGTCGTAGTGGTTAGTTTGGGTTGTTCGGCGGCGGCAGTTTCGGGGCCACCGCGCGTCTTTTCCGTAACGTTCTCACCCCAAAAAAAAAGATCGTCCTCACCCCATTTCAGCAAGTTCACCGCCAGTGCTATAGTTTTGCCTTCTTCCGCAATGTTGAGGATCTCAAATGCACTGGTGGATACTTTTCTTTTCGCTCTCGCCATCATCACGCTTCTCTTTTTTGTCAGCTTTGGCCTGGAATTGGTCATCGGCAATCGCACGATCAAATTTTTGAAAGACGTGCCGCGCTTGGTTTCGATCAACCCGCCGCGCGTATCGGTCATCATTGCCGCGCGCAACGAAGAGCGCGAAATCGAAACGGCGCTGCAATCCGTGCTGACGCAAAACTATGACAATCTCGAAGTGCTCGTCGTCAATGATCGCTCGACCGATGCGACCGGGCAGATTTTGGAACAGATGACGAAGGAGTACCCCGAACTGCGCGTCGTTACGATCACCGAATTGCCCGCGCACTGGTTGGGCAAAAACCACGCGCTGTACACGGGCGCGCGCCAGGCGACAGGGCAGCTTTTGTTGTTCACCGATGCCGATGTTGTCCTGAGCCGCGATGCGGTGAGCAAAGCGGTGCATTATCTGTTGCAGGAGCGGCTGGATCATCTGACGTGCCTGCCGACACAAGCTTCGCTCAGTTTGCCGTTGCGTGTGTTCATTGCCGCGTTCGGTTATTTCTTCGCGCTCAATACGCGGCCCTGGCGCGTGCGGCGACCGAATCGCTGGCACATCGGCATCGGCGCATTTCAGTTGCTGCGCACCGAATTTTATCAACGCATCGGCGGGCATATTCCGATTGCGCTGCGCCCGGATGACGATTTGAAACTCGGCAAGCTCGTCAAGCAAAACGGCGGACGACAGGAAATGTTGTGGGGGCACGGCGTGATGAGCGTGGCGTGGTATCACTCGGTCAGAGAATTGATTGCAGGGCTGATGAAAAATGCGTTCGCGGGCGTCGGTTACAGTTTCTTCCTGGTGCTGGTGTCCACCATTGCGTTACTGGTGTTTATGGTGTTTCCGTTCGTCGCGGTTTTTTTGACAGCGGGGAAAACCTTCTGGCTCAACCTCGCGGCGATCATTGTGTTCGTCCTGAGTTTCTGGAACAACACGCGCTTTGTGGGGCTAAGCCGCTGGTATGTGCTGGGCTTTCCCTTCGCCACCTTGCTGTTCATCTACATTCTCTGGAAAGCCGCATTGAAGACGATTTTCAGCGGCGGCATCGAATGGCGCGGCACGCGCTATTCCTTGAAAGATTTGCGGAGCAACAAAATCTGAAGGCTGAAGTGAATCTCAAATCTCCAATCTCCAATTTCAAATCGGAGGCGTTCGATCTCGTCATCACCAACGCTTCGGTTCTCGACGGCACAGGCCAAAGCGCGTACCCGGCAGACGTAGCAATCAACGGCAACCGCGTCATCGCGCTGGGGCAATTCCCAAACCTCAAAGCACGAAAAATCATCAATGCCGAAAGCCTCACGCTGATGCCCGGCCTCATTGATCCGCATTCGCACGCCGATTTGATCCTGCCCCTCGTGCCCGCAAGGCAAGCCGAACTGCTGCGCGGCAAACTCGCGCAAGGCATCACGACGACCATCATCGGCAATTGCGGTTTGGGGTGCGCGCCGCTCGGCAACGCCGAGGCAACAAACATTTTGCGCGCCGTGAATGCGTGGATGACGCCGGAAGCGGTGAGTTGGCAATGGCGCACGGTTGGCGAATATCTCGATCAAGTGCAAAACAACGGCTTGAGCCTGAACATCGCCACGCTCGCGCCGCACGGCCCTGTTCGCATTGCGGCGATGGGCTTGGCGAAGGGCAAGCCATCGAAGTCGCAACTCAGAACGATGCGCAAGCTGACGGAACAGGCGATGAACGATGGCGCGTTGGGGCTTTCGACAGGCTTGATTTATCCGCCGGGAATGTATTCGGACTTCGACGAACTGCAATCGCTCGCCGCAGTCGTCAAAGACTACGACGGCATTTACACGAGCCACATTCGCGGCTCCAGCGAGACGTTACTTCCCGCTGTGAAAGAACTCCTGAACGTCGGTCGCACAACCGGCGTGCGCGTCCATCATTCGCACAACGAAGCTGTTGGACGCGCGCATTGGTCGAAGATCGAGCGCGTGCTGCAAATGCACGAAGAGGCTGTCAAATCAGGGCTGCGCGTGAGCTTCGATATGTTTCCGTACACGGCGGCGGCCACGATGATGATTGCGATTTATCCGCCCTGGGCGTTGGAAGGCGGCGTGGATGCGTTGCTCGAACGATTGCAGGACAAACAAACACGGGAACGAATCCGGCGTGACATCACGCATCGCAAATCGAGTTGCGCGCTGCACGGCTGGCCGCACAATTTGGTGCGCGCGACCGGTTGGGACGCGATTCGCATTGGCTATGTCGCCAGCCGGAAAAACAAAGGCTACGAAAATCGCAGCCTGCTCGAACTCGCCAAACTCACCGGCAAAGAACCGTTCGATGCGATTTCCGATGTGTTGATTGCTGAGCGCGGGCAAGTCTCGATGCTGATTTTTGAAGTGAGCGGCGAACAGGAATCACGCGAATTGCTGCGCAAATACGTGCAACATCCGCTCAGCGCGTTTTGTACCGACGCCGAAGATTACGGGCGCGGCTTGCCGCATCCGGCAGCGTACGGCGCATTCCCGAAAATCCTCGCGCGCTTCGTGCGCGAAGACAATGCGCTCCCGCTCGCTGAAGCTGTGCGCAAAATGACTTCGTATCCAGCGCGGATTTTCGGCCTCCAAGATCGCGGCGTGATTCGTCCCGGCGCGTTTGCCGATCTGGTGTTGCTCGATCCGCAGCAGATCAAAGATCGCGCGAGCTATGCACAGCCGCGCCGTTTCGCTACCGGCATCAAATGCGTGATTGTCAACGGCAGCATTGCGTTTGCCGATGGCGAATGGAACAATGCGCCGCACGGCGTTGTCATCAAACGCTGAATCCAAAAAGTAACGTAGAGCAAATTTCCAATTTGCTCAGGTTTCAATACAAATAGTCCAATGAGGTGTAACGCGATTTGCCCAATCGCGCTACATTTTCCGAGGAGGTTTCCGGTGCAGCCCGATAGCCTGAAATCAATAAATCACCTCTCGCGGCGCGCTTGGCTGCAAGCACTAAGCCTGAGCGCGCTCGGCCTTGCCACCGCGCCGCAACTGCTCGCGCAAACCACCGAGCAAGCCAAAACTTTAGCACCGCTCAATCGCTTTCCGCGCCTGATGCAGGATTACTTCGTTGCGCGCGTCCGTGAGATTGAAGCCGCCGCCGTCAAAAAGAAATTCGCGCTCAAAACCAAAGCCGATGCGCAAGCCTACGTGCGCGAGGTCAAAGCCAAAATTCGTTCGTGCTTTGGGCCGATGCCTGCGAAGACACCGCTCAATGCGAAGGTCACAGGCAAAGTTGACCGCGATGCCTACACGATTGAAAACGTGATCTTCGAGAGCCGCCCCAACTTTCTCGTCACGAGCAATTTGTACCTTCCGAAAAATCGCAAGTTCCCGCTGCCCGGCGTCGTCGCGACGTGTGGGCATTTGCCGAATGCGAAGGCGGGCGAAAACTATCAATCGTTTGCGCAAGGCCTGGCACGGCTCGGTTACGTCGTGCTGATCTTCGATCCGATTGGGCAGGGCGAGCGGCTGCAATACCCAAACGAAAAGCTCGAATCAAAAATCGGCAACGGCGTCTTGGAGCATTTGCACGCGGGCAATCAGCAAACATTGGTCGGCGAGAATTTTCCGGCGTGGCGCGCGTGGGACGGTATTCGGGCATTAGATTATTTGCTCTCCCGCCGAGAGGTTGATCCCAAGCACATCGGCATCACAGGCAATTCCGGCGGCGGGACGACGACGACGTGGCTCTGTGGTTTGGATGAGCGTTGGACGATGGCCGCACCCGATTGTTTTGTGACCACGATGCGGCGCAACCTCGAAAACGAATTGCCTGCCGACAGCGAACAATATCCCTGGAAGATGTTGGCGCTCGGATTAGACGAAGATGATTTCATTGCCGCGATGGCTCCGAAGCCCGTGATTTTGATTGCGCAGGAAAAAGATTTCTTCGATGTGCGCGGCACGGAAGAAGCCTACGCGCGGCTCAAACATTTGTACAAACTGCTCGGTGCGCCGGACAACATTGCGATGTTTACGGGGCCGACCTATCACGGCTACACGAAAGAAAACCGCGAGGCGATGTATCGCTTCTTCAATCGCGCGACGAAAATTTCGGACGCGCAAACCGAGCCGACGTTGACGCTCGAAAAAGACGAAACGCTCGCGTGTACGCCGCGCGGGCAAGTGTCGGAATTGAACTCGCGCACGGTCTTTTCGTTCACGGCTGAGAAATCAAAAGCGTTGGCAAAGACGCGGCAACGTTTGAGCGGCGCGGCACTGCAACGCGCGGTCACCGAAGTGCTGAAATTGCCGCCGCGCACGGGCACGCCGGACGCGCGCATTCTGAATCGCGTTTCGCGCCGCCAATACCTGACGAAGGAATTCACGGCTTACGCCGTCGAGACCGAACCCAACGTGCAAGCGATTGTCTATCGTCTGTCCGAGGCCGCGCATTATTCGCGTCCGTTGACGGGGCAGAAACGCGCCGTGTTGTATGTCGCGCATTTGTCGAGCGATGCCGAACTGCGCGAAGAATCGTTCACTCGTGAACTGTTCACCAGTGAACAAAATGCCGTGTTCTACACGTGCGACGTGCGCGGCATCGGCGAGTCGTTGCCGAACACCTGCGGCGAACATCATTTCTTCGTGCCGTATGGCAATGATTACTTTTACGCTGGGCATGCCTTGATGCTGGATCGGCCTTACGTCGGGCAAAAGACGTTTGATATTTTGCGCGTGCTGGATTGGCTGAAGTTTTACGGTCACACCGAAGTTCATTTGGCGGCGAAAGGGCGTGGCGCAATTCCAGCGACATTCGCCGCGTTGTTGGCAGACAACGTCGTGCAAGTTACATTGAAGAACGCGCTGACTTCGTACACGGACGTTGCGGAGTCAGAGCATTATCAATGGCCGCTCTCGTGCTTGTTGCCGGGCATACTGACGCAGTTCGATCTGCCAGATTGTTACCGCGCGTTGGAACCGAAAAAGCTGCGCCACATCGAACCGCTGGGCACCATTCTGAAATGAAATTGAAACCGCTGTGAGCAGACATTCTTCACTCTTCATTCTCAACTCTCCATTCTTTGACGAGAGAGAGCTTGGCAAACTTACTCCCTGCCAAAAGAATGAAGAAGTAAAAATGAAGAATGGAGAATGCCGCTCATCGTGACGTTCTACCTCCCGCAAAATGCCTGGAGATCAAAACTATGGCCAATGCTACGAAACCCACAACTCTTTTCCGCCCCTTCATTGCCGCCGAAAGCAAATTACGCGAATTCACACCCGTCCCGCTGATTTTCGGCACGCTGCTCGGCATAGTGTTCGGCGCATCGTCGTTGTACCTCGTGCTGAAAACCGGCCTGACCGTGAGCGCGTCCATTCCGGTCGCGGTCATTTCGATTACGATTTTTCGCTTGCTCTCGAAGATTGGGTTGAAGAACGCCACGATCCTTGAAAACAACATCGTGCAGACGGCTGGTTCCGCGGGCGAATCCATTGCGTTCGGCTTTGGCGTGACGATGCCTGCGATCCTGATTTTAGGCTTCAATCTGGAACTCGTGAACGTGATGTTGGTCGGTGTGTTGGGCGGCTTGCTCGGCATTTTGATGATGATTCCGCTCAGGCGCGCGTTGATTGTGCAACAACACGGCGTGCTGAAGTATCCCGAAGGCACGGCCTGCGCGGAAGTGCTGAAAGCAGGCGCAGATGATGAATCACTGGAGGCAGCGGCAGCTTCAGGTTCTGTCGAGGTCAGCAAAACAAAGATTGGCGCGAAGACGATTTTCACCGGCTTCGGCATCGGTCTCGCATACAAATCAGCAATGTCCGCGTTCAAGTTGTGGAAAGAAGTGCCGGAGCGTGTGTTCGGCGCGCCATTCAAGAGTGGTTCGGTGTCAGCAGAGATTTCGCCCGAACTGCTCGGCGTCGGTTACATCATCGGGCCGTACATCGCGGGCTTGATGGTCGGTGGCGGCGTGCTGGCGTATTTGGTGCTGATTCCGGCGATTCAATTTTTCGGCGGCACAACGGATGTCGCACTCGCGCCCGGCACAACGCCCATCAAAGATATGTCGCCCGACGAGATTCGCGGCGCGTATATTTTATACATCGGCGCAGGCTCGGTCGCCGCCGCAGGCATCATCAGTTTGTTTCGTTCAATTCCGACCATCTGGAACAGCATTCGCAGCGGCATCAGCGACCTGCGCGGCTCGACAACCGCCAGCAGCAGTAATGCGCCGCGCACCGAACAAGACATCTCGATCAAATGGGTCGCGGTCGGCATTGTCGCTTTGATGGTGATGATTCTGGCGTTTCGCTCGTTGCAAATGAACTTGCTCGGCGCGGTGATGATTGTATTGTTCGGCTTTTTGTTTGTGACCGTGTCGTCGCGGCTGACGGGCGAAGTGGGATCGTCGTCGAATCCGATTTCTGGGATGACGATTGCGACGTTGTTGCTGACGTGTTTGATCTTTCTGGTGGTCGGATGGACAACGCCGCCGTATTACGTGACTGCGTTATCGGTAGGCGCAATCGTGTGCATCGCTGCATCGAATGGCGGCACGACGTCGCAGGATTTGAAGACAGGCTTTTTGGTCGGCGGCACACCGAAGTATCAGCAGATCGCAATTCTGTTCGGCTCGCTCGCATCGGCGATTGTCCTGGGGCCGATTCTGTTGCAGTTGAATAACACGGGTACAGTCTATGTGCCGCAAACAACTGAACTGCGCGCGAATGTTTCAGAACTGAAAGACCGCGAAAACGTTCAAGGCCCGCAAGCTGACGGCAAATCGTATTTCACGTGGCATCACACCGATCAAAACGGCGAGACGAAAAAGTACCTGGTCAACGAGCAAGGCGTGCCGGTCTATTTGGTTGATCCCGGCATCAACGGCACGGTAGACAAACGGCCTGATGGAACGTCCGTGCCGAAGTTCGACGCGCCGAAAGCGGTGCTGGTGTCCTACATTATCAAAGGCATTCTGGATCAAAAGCTGCCGTGGGGATTGGTCTTGCTCGGCGTGATGATTACGGTGGTGCTGGAATGCGCCGCCGTGCCGTCGTTAGCGTTTGCAGTCGGTGTGTATTTGCCGCTTTCGACTTCGATGCCGATTTTTATTGGCGGCATGATTCGTTGGGCAGTGGATTTGTACCTGCGCAAAAAGTTCGCGTCACAGAATTTGACCGAAGAACAATTCAATGCCGAAACCGACAAAAGCCCCGGCGTGCTGATGGCTTCGGGTTACATCGCAGGCGGCGCAATTGCGGGCATCGTGATTGCGTTTTTGGCAGGCGTGTTGACCGACACGAACAAGAAGATCGAAGAATGGGCGGGCGAACACAATCCGTTTTTTGTCGGTGACAACTCGAATTTGTTGTCGTTGATTCCGTTCGTCGTGTTGATCGTGTTGTTGTATTTGACGGGGCGCGAGAAGATTCTGACGAGTCGTGCTTATAAGTAGTTTGGGAAGCCGCTATGATGTGCTGCGAAATGTAGACCCGTGTGCGGATGTGTGTTCCACCGCAGGCTGAAGTGAGAAGGGGGCAGCTCACGTTCTGTTAATCACGCGCGCATCCTGGCCATTTCGGTAACGACGGTGAAACGGGATGGGGCGTTTGCGAAGCACTGGCGATTGGATCGCTAGGCGAAGAATTGAAGTCGCATAAATTCTTGTAGAGGGAATTCAGAATCGCTTCTCCGACCGTTTCCTTGTATGATTTGCGGCAGGCGTGAGATTTCACGACCTGCTTTTTTATTGTTGAGGTGTCCCGATGAATTTATTGTTTCTCTTCCAAAACGCGCCTGACCCCGAAGAAGTGAAGCGCATGATGTTGCCGATTTATCGCAACGGGCGCGAGAATCTGAGCTATCTGACTTCGCTCGATGCTACTGACATCACGGTCATCACGTTGTATTTCACGTTACTCGGATTGATGGCGATTTTGGGGTTGTACCGTTTGCGGATGGTCTATCACTTTTGGCGCTACAAAGACATCACGCCGCAGCCCAAACGCAAATTCGCGGAAGACGAATTGCCGCGCATCACCGTGCAGCTTCCGCTCTTCAATGAACTCTATGTCGTCGAACGCTTGCTCGAAGCGGTGACGAAGCTCGATTACCCGAAACATCTGCTCGAAATTCAGGTCTGCGACGATTCGACGGACGAGACCGTCAACATTGCCGAAGCCGCCGTGGCTCGCTACAAAGCGGAAGGCCACAACATTCACTACCTTCATCGCACCGACCGCACGGGCTTCAAGGCGGGCGCGCTCGAAAACGCCACGCACACGGCAACGGGCGAATTGCTGGCGATCTTCGATGCCGACTTTTTGCCGAAGCCGGATTGTCTGCGCAAGATGGTGGATTACTTTTCGGACGAACAAGTCGGCATGGTGCAGATGCGTTGGAGCCACATCAATTCGGACTACTCGATGCTGACGCGCATTCAGGAAATCATGCTCGACGGGCATTTTGTCGTCGAGCAAACGTCACGCAATCGCACGGGCGCGTTTTTCAATTTCAACGGCACGGCAGGCATGTGGCGCAAGCAGGCGATTGAATGGTCAGGCGGTTGGCAACACGACACATTGACCGAAGACACAGATTTGAGCTTTCGCGCGCAGTTGATGGGCTGGCGCTATGTGTATTTGCTGGATGACGATGTCCCGGCGGAATTGCCCGTCGAAATCAATGCTTTCAAAGCACAGCAACGCCGTTGGGCGAAAGGCTTGGTGCAAGTCGGGATCAAGTTGATTCCGCGCATCTGGAAACATCCGAAATTATCGAAAGCACAAAAAATTGAATTGGTGTTTCGGCTCAATGGCAACTTGGCCGCGCCGCTGATGATTGTGCTCAGCCTGTTGCATATTCCTGTCCTGATCGCGCGTTTCAATCAAGGGCTGTTTCACATGCTGCTGCTGGACGCGCCGCTGATGATTCTTTCGACGCTGTCCGTTGCGGCGTTTTACGGCTCGGCGATTTTGTATTTGCACCCGGACAAAAAACGGCGCTTGTGGTTGCTGCCGATTGTGATGGGGATGGGGATTGGGTTGGTCTTCTCGAACACGCGCGCCGTGTTGGAAGCGTTGTTTCGCGTGAAGTCGAGTTTTGTCCGCACGCCGAAATATGCGGTCAAGCAGGCCAGAGAAAGCTGGCTGCAACAAGCGCGCAAATATCGCCGCAAACACGGGTTCTTGCCGTACATTGAATTGTTTTTCGCGCTGTATTTCGTTGCCGCGATTGCCTACGCCATCCGCTCCGAAATTTACGGCACGATTCCGTTTCTGATGATTTTCCTGGTCGGTTACGGCTATATGGGCTTGATGTCGTTGTTTCAAGGCCCGGCACGGATGATGCTGCAGCGGTTGCGGGAGAAAGCTTAGGAAAGTGGAAAGTAGAAAGTGAAAAGTCGAAAGCGCAGAGCCGACTACTTTCGCCTTTTCACTTTCTACTTTCCACCTCCCCAGACTTTAAGATTGAGAAATCAAAACTGAAAATGCTACACTCCGCTGCGTCTTGCCGCCCCGCCGCTGATTGCACCCTACCCCGGGGCCGAACCAATTCCCAGAACCCAACTTTGCGCCTATGAAAAAGAGTGATCCGATTGATGTCGAAAGTGTGATTCTGGATGCCGAACTGCTCATCAAGTATCACTTGCCGGAACGGGGCATTGTGGCGTTGGAAACGGCGTTGGATCGCCACCCGACCAACACGCAACTGCGCGAAAGGCTGCTTGAACTTTACATTGCACAAAGGAAGCTGGATCAAGCCGCGAGCCAATGTATTGCGCTGTCGGGTTTGTACGTGCGCGCCGGAAATTTTGAAGAAGCCAATCGGTGCTTGATGCAAGCGCGCAGTTTGAATCCGCAGGCTTCGGTGTCGTCGAAGTTGCAGGAACTGCGCCGCATGCAGCAGGAACAGCAGCGACTGAACACGCCCCCCGTGCAAGTCATCACGGCTCCTGTCCCTGCACAACCGTCGGGGCCGCCCGCCACGCTGGCAGGGAATCTGGCCGAGGTCAGCATCTTCGACGTCGTCCAAGTCCTCGAAAACAACCACCTCACGGGCATCCTGGCGATCACGAAAGAACCGCTCAACGGCAAGGTCTATTTCACCGACGGCGAAATCGTGAATGCGACGGTGGAGGAAACGGCGGGCGTCGCCGCCTTCAAGCAGTTGATGCAAGTCGCCAGCGGCAGCTATTTCACCTTCCATAAATCGCCCGTCCCGTTTGCGCGCGAGATCAATGCGCAAAACAACACCTCGCTCATTCTGGACCTGCTGCGCGAATACGACGAAGAACAGAACGCCGAAGGAGCGACAGCGTAAGAATCCATCTTGCAGCTTCTTTCTCAGCTATTTGTCTGCCACACCTGTCGCAAAGGAAATTCAAAAAAATGAATGGATATTCAGTTTTCTGAATCTTTGCTCTCCGCTCCGCCTTCCCTCTTGAGGCCTAAATATCTACCAACACAGGCTTTCCCCCTTCATTCTCCCGGCATTTCTGACTTGGCCTAGCACTTGCATCGCAAGAGTCGGTTTGGGAGCCACGGGAATATGGTTGACAGATTGCTCTCCAACCCCAGTCAGGACTAGTACTTGAATTTCTTACAAGTAAAACCAGGTAAAGCACAGTTTTAAGTTAGGTCCCCGGAAACGCCGTGAACTTGCATCCCGACAAGTAAGCATCACGCCGTTTCCATAGCCCTTTAGGAGGATTTCATGAAACAACCAACATTCGCGAGTTTAGTGAAAAGCGTATTCGGTACGCTTTTGTGTGTTATTTTGCTCTCGCTCGCCGCGCCTTTTGCTTGGGCGCAAGAAACCACCGGCAACATCGAAGGAACTGTCTCCGATGCGACGGGTGCGCGTGTTCCTAACGCTACCGTGAAGGTGGAGGGAGCCGCGTTTTCCCGCACGACCACTTCCGGCAGCGATGGGTTCTTCCGCATTCTTCAAGTTCCGCCCGGCATCTACAAAGTGACGGCCAGCGCGAACAACTTCAGTTCTTCCGTCGCGGAAAGCGTCAGCGTGGTGCTCGGCAAATCTACGGAACTCACCTTCGCGCTGAAAACGGGTTCGGTGACGGAAGCCGTGACGATCACGAGCGATGACATCGCGCGGATTGACCCGGCAGACAACAAGATTCAAACCAACATCACGACCAAAGTGATTGACTCGCTGCCGAAAGGCACGAACATGGCCAGCTTGCTCAAGATTTCTCCGGCGGCTCGCCCGGAAAGCAAGAGCGGCGGTTTCCAGATTGACGGGGCCAGCGGTTCCGAAAACGCCTTCATCATAGACGGACAAGAGGTCAATAATTTCCGCACTGGCGTGCTGAACACGAACAACAATCTGCCATTCCAATTCGTGCAGGAAATTCAAATCAAGACGTCAGGGTTTGAAGCGCAATACGGCGGCGCAACGGGCGGCGTGGTGAACGTCGTGACCAAAGGCGGCTCCAACGAATTCCATGGGTTGGTTGACTATCAATTCGAGCCGGATAAATTGTGGGCCGGGCCGCGTCCCTTCCTCCAACAATTCAGAAGCGGGACGGGTGCCGCCTTCTATCAGAAAAATGATTATTTGCGACCCGCCAGAGATGAATTTACCAATCACTATCCGTCTTTTGCGCTGGGCGGCCCTATGAAGCGGGATCGTGCATGGTTCTTCCTGAGCTACGCGCCGCAGATTTTCAATACCACGCGCACGGTGAATTACTTTACGCAAAGCGCTGCGACGAGTGGTGCGATTGTGCCGAATACTGCAATCCCAAGCCAGACTTACAAGACCAGGGTTCGTCAGGAATACCTGCAAGGGCGATTGGATTATGCGCCCGTTGATGCACTGCGCTTGTCTGGAACCTACACTTGGAATCCGATTGTACAGACGGGCATCATTCCGCAAGGAAATATCACGATCAACGGCACACCGCCTTCCGCGAATTTTGGCGGCTCGATTGGGACATTAAGTGGCCCAACCTGGACGAATCAACAAGGCGGACGTCAGAACTCGACGAATGTTTCGACCCAAGCCGTCTGGTCGCCGACGAGTAAGCTCATTGCCAGCTTCCGCTTCTCGCGCGGCTTTCTGAATGAGAAACTCAACTCGTACTTTATTCCGAACACCACACGGTTTATTTGTACAGGACTTGCACCGCCCACTACGGCGGGTTGCAACCTAGGGTTCCAAAACTTCACCAACAATTTCGGGATCAACAAAGATGTTTCCATCCGCCTCAACTATGAGGGCGATATGAGCTACATCGTGAATAGCTTTGGCGGTCGCCATGAATTCAAGGGCGGCTATCAGAACACCAAAGTCTCCAACTCCGTTGATAATGGCTATAAGGACGTTGGCATTGTTCAGTTGTTCTATGGTTTTGGCCTCAATGATTTGACTCCGATTACCTTGCCGACAACTCCGGGCGCTATTGGCGCAGGTTTACTGCAACGCTTCAGCACACGTGGGGATGCGAGCAATCGAGCGCAATCCGTTTACATTCAGGATAAATGGCAGCCGACGGGGAGACTTTCTATCAATGCCGGTATCCGCTTTGAGAAAGAAGACCTGCCCTCCTTCAACGGCTTCGCGCCGCCGATCAACTTTGGCTGGGGCGATAAAATTGTACCGCGTCTGGGTGCCGCGTTTGACCTGACGGGCAATGGCAAGAGCAAGCTCTTTGTCAGCTATGGTCAATTCACCGACCGTCTGAAATTTGAGTTGCCACGCGGTTCGTTTGGCGGTGATTTCTTCCGCCGCGACTACTTTGAGATTCTTCCCGCCAATCCGCAGTATACCTATTACACGGTGCAGCGTATTCTGGGCACGAATCAGGATGTGCTTGGCGGCAAATGCCCCATTCCGGGTTCGACAGGATTAACACGTTGCCAAGCTGACTTCCGCATTGCCTCCAACGATCCGAACGCTACGATCTTCACGGGGAAAGTTGACCCTGATCTGAAGCCCTTCCGGCAGACGGAGTTTACGGCAGGCTTTGAGCGGGAGCTTTCACGTAACTACTTGCTCAGCATTCGTTATTCGCTCAAGAATTTGAACGATGCGATTGAAGACGCGGGCTTCCCCACGCCAGATGGCAGCGAAGCGTACATCATTGGAAATCCGGGCAAAGGCTTGCACGCCGCTACGGCACAACAGTTTGGCTATTCCAAGACCACCACGCCGCAACGTCGGTACGACGCACTGGAAATCAAACTCGACAAGCGGTTTTCCAACAACTATTTCTTCAATGCGGCGTACACCTATAGCCGCCTTTATGGCAACTATTCCGGTCTCGCCAGTTCCGATGAAAACGGTCGTACCTCGCCCGGTGTCAACCGCTTCTTCGACCTGCCTCATTTGGGCTTTACATATTCTGGACAGCCGGACAATGGTCGCTTAGCGACGGATCGTCCTCATCTGTTCAACCTGTATGGAGCTTATGACTTCAACTGGTTCAACCGGCTGAAGGGCAATACGACGCAATTCTCGCTTTTCACCACAATCCAATCGGGTACGCCTGTCACAAGCTTTGATACGTTGTATGCGGCTTCGATTGTTTATGGTCGCGGTGATTTGGGCCGTACTCCCGTGTTCACACAAACTGACTTTGCGCTTTCGCATCGTGTTAAGTTTGGCAGTAGTGAGCGGTTTGGCCTGATCTTTGATTTCAATGTGATCAACCTCTTCAACGAGGCAAACATACTTGATCGTTTCAATGATCCGGGTGGAATCAATCCCAGCCCTTCAGGGTTAGGGTTGGCCAGCCTTGATGAACCCACCTTGCTGAAGCGATTGTTAACGCAAGGGATTCTCACCGAATACAGAAACTTCTTGAATGATACGGCGAGTCCGCAGCGGAAGAACACCGCGCTTGGATTAGCGAACAGCTTCCAAGGTGGTCGTCAGGTTCGTATGGGAGTGCGCTTCACTTTCTAAACAAAAGTTGAAACCTATATTAGAAAAGCCTGCTCAAGTATTTGAGCAGGCTTTTTTCTTGGCGAAACTTTACGACTTTTACGCTTACACCAATTAAGCTTTCGCGCGGAGACGCCTGATAAGCGCGCGGATATTCTCAGCATCGCCTGCATCGGGCACCCGTTTCAGAAACGTTTCCAATTCATCGGCTGCTTCCTTGTAACGTTTCGTGTTGCTGTAATACTGCGCCAAATGCATGTGAATGTCGGGCGGGATATTGGCTTTGCCCAGTTCATTCGCGCGCTTCAAATGGGTTTCGGCCTCGCTGCCTGGGTCTGTTTTGAGCAAGGCCAGTCCCAGGTAAAAGTGCATAAAGGCAGCGTTGGCGGATTCCGGCTCAAAGCGCAACGCGCGGCGTAGCGATTCAATCGCCTCTTTCCATTGCCTGTTTTGGTACTGAAGGACGCCCATCGCGTACAGACTCGACGCACCCGTAGGATTCACGTCCAACGCTTTTTGCAAGACCTCGCGTGCTGGCCCATATTGGCTCCGTTTCACATATTCAATGCCGAGCCGTTCGAGCGCGAGATAATAGGCTGGGAAAAGCTCCAGAGCTTCTTGAAGTTTCTTTAGCCCGGCCTCTGCTTCTTTCCCCCCATCCAACAACGCGACGCCGCGTTCGTAGGCCTTTTGCGCCGCATTGGGAACTTCTTGTGCAAAGGTGGCCCGCGACTTGGCCGTCGCTGCGCCTTTGATCTCCGTATTGGTTTTGAGTGTGAAGTCCAGGAGTTCGTTGTGTGAGCCTGTGCCGCGCATCGTGGCGGGATAGAGCGTGAGGCGCGCGGTTTGACTCACGAAATCCGTTCCCACCGTCACGACTTTCACCTGATAATTGCCGAACGAAAGCCCGCGCAAATTGTAACGTCCAGTGCTGTCCGTGCGCACACGGATCAAGACCCGATCCACTTCGTCCATCAGTTCGATCCACAGATTCGGAATCGGAGTACGTGCTGTGTCGAAGACTGTCCCGGCAATTGTATTGCGATTGTTTTGAGCGGCAGCCTGCGCGGGCAAAGAAATGACATAGCTCGCCAAAATGAACAGGACGCCCCCCCAAACGCGGATTTGGTACTGCATATAAATCATTCCTCAGAAAAGGTAGCGCGATTTGGCAAATCGCGTTACGTCCCTCAGATAAGGTAGCGCGATTTGGCAAATCGCGTTACGTCCCTCAGAAAAGGTAGCGCGATTTGGCAAATCGCGTTACGTCTGCGGTGGAATCACCAGGGAGTTATTTTTCGCTCGGCGACTGCATTTTTATCTCCGTTCCCGCCGCATCGAACCTCTTGAAGTTGCCGAATTCAAACCACACGTCATTGTTGAGGCCGCGAAACAACGTCGCGTCGCCGCCCGAATTGAGACGAATCAGCGCGGGGGCCCACAGCCCGGCGCTCAAGCGTTGTTGCTGGTAAACCAAATTGAGAGTGCGCTCTGTGATTGCCAGCGTGTTGGTTTGCGCCTGCCCTTCGAGGCGGATCAACACTTTGTCTGCCGCGTCAATCCAAATACTCCCGGTCAGGCTTTGCACCCAATCTTTTTCACGACTGAGTTGCGCATCTGCGCGCGGACGATAATCCAGCACAATCGTTTCGCGTCCGTCCAACAGCACCAGGCGCGGCGTAGAGAATTCGCACGCACGGAAGAAATGCGCCGGGTTGATTGAAAGATAAATTTGCTTGCCTTGCACAAAGCCATCAATCCCCGCGCCCCAATACCCGGCTTGTTGTTGGGTGGCTTCCGTCTTTTGTTTTTCTGCTTCGTTTTTGATGAGGGCTTCGGTGGCTTGCTTGCGATCCAATTCCACGCGGTCAATCGTGGCGCGTGTGCCGTTCGCGCTCATCTGCACGAGCGCGTGTTGGCCTTTGACCGGATAGGCTTCGTAATCCTTGAACTCCTCGCTGCGCAGCCGTCCTTTTTTGTCGAAGCTGCGGCGCACTTTGCGCAGCGAATAGGTGTACTCGCCCAACCGTTGCGCCATCGTCGCGCCATTTTTCTCTGTTTCTTCAATCAAACTTGCGGGCGCGAGTTCAATCGGCTTGGCGGTTTTCGTCGCGACGAGCGCGAGTTCGCTGCTGCGGTCGGTCGGTGCGGCCAATGCGCTGGTGATCGCCTTGACGCCATCGTCCGGGTCTTCTTTCTTCGCTGCCGTGCCGCTGACTTTGAAGGCAAGAGTTTCTTCCGCCGTCGCATCCGCCTGTTGCACGACGGTGTGTACGCGGTAATTGCCTGACGCCAAGCCTTTCGTCGGAATCGCCGCCGAAAACGTGATCGCGCCCTTTTCATCGGGTTGCGGCAGCGTTGGCGCGGTCGTGGCAATGATCTTGCCTTCCAATAAAAGTTCGATGCGAAGTTTGGGCGCAGGCAACGCGGCATCGGGGTAAATGCTCAAGTGGAAAGGAATGTCTTCGCGTTCTTGCGCCGCGATGGTTTCGGCAATGTCGGGCGTGACTTTGAACTTGTTCACGAAGAGCGGATTTTCGGCTTCGATCTCATCGTCGGTGGCCGGTTCGATGCGCTTGACCAAATACAAGCTGCCGGTTTTGAGGCCAGCCGTTGCCTTCGTCACGGCAAACGGGTGTCGGTTGGCGCTGAATCGGTTGCCGAGTTGATCGTGAATGACGGTCTCCAACGTGTAGCTGCCGGGCGGAAGCCAAAACTGGCGCACGAGATAGGCGCTGGATTTTTTGGCGTCTTCGATTTGTGCAGTCGGGATGTCCAGTTGATAGGCATCGCTGAACTTCTGCACGATTTCGTCTTTGGCATTTTTGACGACGGCCAGCATGGCAAAGCTGAGCGGATAGGCTTTCTTAGCTTTGTCTTCATTGCGCAACAACATCGCCAGCGGGGCTTCCATCATCAACACTTCGTGCCGTTCGTTTTGGCGCGACTCGAAATGCAACGTCGTGGCGCGATAATCAAAGTCGTGCGGAACCACTGTGCCGTTCAAGGCCGCGAGCATCGGCGTCTCGAAGGTCAGCAGCGGCTTGTTGGTCGAAGCTGGAACCGCGAAGTAGCCATTGCGCGTGACCGGTTTGAGGCCGTTGCGCGTTAGCTTGACGGTGATTTGCCGGAATTTGCCGTCTAGTTCTTGTTTGGTTGGGCTGTACGAAACGGCGTAGTAAATGCCGAGTTCCGTCACGGCTTGTTTGACTGCCGTCGTGATGTCATTGATGTTCTGAATCACTTCGCCGCCCGTGCTTTCGGTCAATTCGTTGAGCGGCCCTTTTTTGTTGAGTTCTTTGTTGCGCCCAATGGTCTCGGCTCGTGTGAACGCGCTACGGGCATCGAAGGCTGTGGTTCCGCCTGCGTTTCTGCCCTGAAACGAATCGAACGGGTCTCTGGCTCCGACCGTGCCGGTGGAGGGGCTTTGCGTCGCATTGATGACGGTCGAGGTTTCAAGCCGACTGTTCACGCCGCCCGTGTTCGCCAACGTCTGGCGCGTGTTGATGGCATAAAACGTCACATTGGCTTGATTGGCGGCGCTCACCACATTGCGCAGAATTTCAGACAAGCTGGCGTTGGGCAGGTACAAACCGTTGGAAACATAAAACACCATTTTGCGTCCCGCGACCTGACGATGGTTGCGCGCGATGCTGAGCAGGTGGAAGACGGGCGACGGCGTACCGACTTCACTCAGGATTTTATCCGCTTGCCGCATTGTTTCCAGCGTCAGGCGCGGCAAGAGGCTGGCAGGATTTGCCTCGACATCGGCTTTCACCGTGTCTTCGACTGTTTCAGCGAGTGCCGTGAGTTCTTTGACATTGCGTTCGGACGTTTCGGCAAAGGATTTTTCAGATGTCCCCAGCCCGCGTTCGATGGCTTTGGCAAGCTTGCTGCGCTCGTTCGTGAATTGCTCCATCAGGTACAGCTTGCGCCCGATGACAAACACGCGCACCAACGTGTCCGGTTTGAGCGCGGTGTCCAGAAACGTGATGGCGGCTTGTCGTGCGGTTTGGAACCGCTGCGCATCCTGATGATCGAAGACCATCGTGACGAGATGGAGTTGCGCGGGAACGCCGTTTTTACCGGCTTCCGCGCCGGGCAATTTGCTGTCGGCATCAACAAAGCGAAACGAACTGACGGGTTGCTTGACGCCGTCCTCAAACACTTCGATCTCTTCCGGCTTGAGGTCACGGATGATGCGCCCTTTTTTGTCATGCACCAAAACATCGAGCAGCACTTCGCTGGTTCGGACGCCAACCGATTGCGCGGGGGAAGGTGAGGTGCTCTGACCGCGTGCCTGCACGGCAAGGATGACCAAACTCAAAAACAGCGTGACGATCTTCATAGTCTGTATTCCAATGGGCAAGAGACCCGAAAAAAAGCATGACTTCTCTTACTCAGGCGAAGAAAAGCTGTTCGTCATGATCTCGAACTGATGTGCTATTATTTTGCCCCGAATTGCTGGATTGATAAAGTCCAGAGTTACGAGTTGGGGAAGAAAAGCTGTATGAAATTGCACCCTGTCTTGAGTATCGCGCTGTTGCTGTTTGTTCTGATGCCTCCGACCAGTCGCGGCGCGAATGATCCGGTTGAACTTCGCTGGGCCGAGGTGACAGCCCGGAACGAACAGTTGAAGGGCACGTTAGATTGGTTCTTTGGCGGCAAGCCACAGCGCGGCTGGCATCTGTACGCACCGCTGGTAAGCCACTTTCTGGGCGTGACCGAGAATCCTCCCAGCGAGAAATTCGCGCAAGCTTTATCGCAGTGGCAACGGGCGAATGGATTGCCGGTCAGCGGCGTTCTCAATCAGGAAACCTGGATGAAAATGGTCGCGCATTGGCAAGCGCGCCGCAGCAAAGATCGCACGATTCCGACAGCCGAAAAGTTATTGACGGTGGCTGCCGATGAATTCTACGACCCCGAACGTCCCGCCGAATTGCGGCAGGTCGAACGCGAAACCTACGCGGCTTATCAACGAATGGCGGCGGCGGCGGCGAAAGATTTGGGCTTGGAGTTCAAGACCAGCGAATCTTTGAAAATCATCTCGGCGTTTCGCTCGCCGGAATATCAGCAGAAACTGCGCGCCCAATCGCCCAACTCAGGGCGGGCCGGACTCGCCGTCAACAGCCCGCATTTCACGGGACGCGCGCTGGATTTGTATGTGGGCGGCGAACCCGTCAGCACGAAAGATGCGAATCGGGCGCTGCAAACAAACACGAAGGTCTATCGTTGGTTAGTGAAAAACGCCAGCAAATATGGCTTTATTCCGTATTTTTATGAACCCTGGCATTGGGAATACAACCCCTCAGCCGCCGCACAGTAAGCACGCCATGAAATTCTCTACCTCACGAGCAGTGTTGCCCTGCTTTTGTTCATTTCTGATTTTTACTCTGCTGGCTGCGCTGGTCGCGGCGCAAGCGCCTGCCACACGGCCACGCCGGGTTTTCTCGGAACGCAAAGCGTCTGCGTCCAAAGCCAAACCCAAAGCCAAACCCAAAGTCATCACCGCGAGCGAAAGCAAGGAAGCGCGCGAGCGGTTGGCGGCGCTGGGCTATTGGCTGAACGCCAATGCCGATTCGTTTCGTCACGCTTTGATCGCGTTTCAGAAAGTCGAAGGATTGCCGCCCACAGGCAAACTCACCTGGGCCGATTTGGACGTGCTGCGCGTGGCTGAGACGCCGGAGCCGAAGACAAACAAACCGCTGGACGAGGGACAAATCCGCGTCGAAGTGGATTTGCGGCGACAAGTGTTGTTTGTGATCGAAGGCGAAAATCAGGTGACGAAAATTCTGTCGGTGTCGTCGGGCAACAGCAAGGAATTCAAATCCGAAGGCTTTGTACGCGATGCGATCACCCCGCCCGGTCGCTTCACGGTCTACAATAAAATCAAGGGTTGGCGCAAAAGCGCGCTCGGTTTGTTGTATTACCCGAACTACTTTCTCTCAGGCTTAGCGATTCACGGCAGCACGTTCGTGCCAGCCTATCCCGATTCACACGGCTGCATTCGGATTCCGATGTTTGCGGCGGAAGGGTTTTATCAGATGGCGGTGAAGGGCACGGAAATCCTAATTCACGGACAGCCGGACGTGCGGGAGTAAGTTCGTCAATTGCCTTGTGTAGTCGCGGGGATTTGGTGGGTCAATAATCGCGCGGCTGCTTCGTGGACGTAGCGATTGACCTCGGCGGGCGTCGTCAGCGTCAAGGCGTGCTCAGCAATGGCGCGCACTTCCTGCACCTCTACGGCACGCAGCACGCGCTTGATCAGCGGGATCGCGCTTGGGGTCATACTCAAATCAAACAATCCCAAACCTAGCAAGACCAACGCCTGCGCCGGGTTCGAGGCCATTTCGCCGCAGACGGTGACGGGAATCTGGGCTTTGTGGGCGACGTCCACCAGCAATTTGATCGCGCGCAACACCGCCGGATGCAGCGAGTCGAACAGGTAGTTCACGTTTTCGTTCGCGCGATCCACCGCCAATAAATACTGGGTCAAATCGTTGGTGCCGAGACTGAAGAACGCGGCTTCACGGGCGAAGTGGTCGGCCAGCAACACCGCGCTGGGGACTTCGATCATCACGCCGATGTCCAGATCGTCGAGGTGCGGAATGCCTTTGTTCCGGAGTTCCCGCGCGACTTCGACGATGGCGTGTTTGGCCTGCTGCAACTCATCGAGGTTGGAAATCATCGGCAGGACGATTTTCAAATGACCGTAGACGGCGGCGCGCAAAATCGCGCGCAGTTGCGTGCGAAATACTTCTTCGACTTTGAAAGACAAGCGAATCGCGCGCAAGCCCAGCGCCGGATTGCGTTCGGCCTTGAAGCCGCTCAGATGCAGCTTGTCGCCGCCCAAGTCAAAGGTGCGAATCACCGCACCCGCCGCGCCGCTGGTTTCCGCGAGCAGCTTGTAGACTTCGTATTGCTCGTTTTCGGTCGGCAAACCGGATTCAGCTTTGGCGTACAAAAACTCCGAACGAAACAGCCCGATGCCAGCGGCATTGAAGCGTTGCACCGTGTCAATTTCATCCGTCAATTCGATGTTCGCGCGCAAGGCAATGGGCTGACCGTCGCGCGTGACGGCGGGCAGATCGCGCTCTTCAAGGTCATACACCGCTTGCTGTTGCTCGCGCGCGCGTTGCTCCAAATAAAACCGCAACGTGTCGGGCGCAGGCCGTACAATCACTTGTCCCACGTGGCCGTCAATGATGATGGTTTCGCCCGAACGCACGTGCGCGGTGATGTGGCGCAAGCCCGCGACTGCCGGGATGTTCAGGCTGCGCGCGATGATCGCCGTGTGCGACGTCCAGCCGCCGACATTCGTCGCAAAGCCGTGAATTTTTTCGGTGTTCATTTCCGCCGCTATCGAAGGCAACAAATCGTCGGCGACCAGGATGGCGTCTTCGGAAAAATCGCTGAAGCCGCGCGGTTGCGTGCCGGAGAGAATCGTGATGATGCGGTTGGAAACGTCTTCGAGATCGGTGCTGCGCGCCCGCATATATTCGTCGGTGATCTCGGCATAGACTTCGAGCAAGCGATTCGAGACAACGCGCACAGCCCATTCGGCATTGGCGCGATTGTCGCGGATGAACTGTTCGACTTGCCGCCCGATGGTTTGATCTTGCAGCAATAAAACGTGGGCTTCGAGGATGTAGGCTTGTTCTTCGCCGAGGGCTTCGCGCAGGCGTTGGTAGACGGCGGCGAGTTGCTCCTGCGCCACTTCAACGGCGCTGCGAAAGCGCGCGATTTCCCGTTCGACGTCGGATTCGCGCAAGCGTACGCGAATGATGCGACCGCGCGGATCGTCTACGAGGAACGCTGTGCCAATGGCAATGCCCGGACAAATGCCAATGCCGTCGAGGCGTTCTTCGATGGAAATTTTCAGGTGCGCCGACATGGTGGATTGGGGATTGGGGATTGCGGATTGATCGAACCAGCGCAGGGCCAAACTAAATCCATCTTCCGCACTCCGCATTCCGCGCTCCGCACTCATTCCTGTTCTCCAAACTTCTCTTCAATCAGCCGACTTAACGCTTCTATCGCTGCTTCTTCGTCCTCGCCATCCGTCTGTAGCTCGATCTCGGTGTGTTGCGTGGCGGCGAGCAGCAACACGCCCAAAATGTTTTTGGCATCGGCAGCGCGCGTCGGTTGATCGCACCGCGCCAGCCGCACGGAACTGCGAAAGCTGCTGGCTAAGCGCACCAACTTCGCTGCCGCGCGCGCGTGCAAGCCCAACCGATTCGGGATGACGATACGACGAGATTGCATAAAAACTTAGTCTTGGAGTCTTGGAGTCCAGAGAGTCTAGGGGGCGTTGAAGTTCGAGACTCTATAGACTTTCACTTCGGAGCCAGCACTTCACTGGCCAGATAAATGTTCTTCTGGCCTTGATCGCGCACGCGCTGCGCAATCAACGACAGCGTTTCATCGGGCTGTTGATCGGCCAAGCGAATCACCATCGGTAAGTTGACGCCCGTCACGACTTCAATCGGCGCGTTGCCGAGAAACGTGCAGGCCAGATTTGTCGGCGTCCCGCCAAACATATCGGTCAGCACCAACACGCCTGCGCCGGCCTGCACCCGCTCAATGGCGCGGCTGATTTCTTCGCGCGCGATGTCCACATCATCGTGCCAGCCGATGGACACGGCGGTGATGTGTTGGATGTCGCCGACGATGGTTTCCGCCGCGCTCAACAATTCGTTGGCGAGGCTGCCGTGCGTGACAATGACTCCTCCGATTAAGGGCATAAGATTTTCCATTGTTCATTTGTTTTATGTCAGTTGTCATCGGATTGCTTGTCCAATGACAACTGACAAATCTCAAATGGAAAATGATAAATGACTATTTCTTCACATCCCGATGCAATACGTGCGCGTGATGGCCTTGCCGATTCAAGTGCTTGCCCAATTCATTTGCCGTGTACACGGAACGATGTTTGCCGCCTGTGCAACCGATGGCGATGGTCACATAGCTTTTGCCTTCGCGTTGATAGAGCGGGATCAAATAATCCAGCAGCGCCGTGAAGCGCGCCACCGTGTCGTTCACTTCCTGATTGGTTTCGAGAAACGTGATGACGGGTTGATCGTTGCCGGTGAACTCTTTCAGTTCCGGCACAAAAAATGGATTCGGCAAAAAACGCACATCGAGCATGATGTCCGCATCAATCGGCACGCCGTGTTTGTAGCCAAAACTCATCACGGTGATTTCCGTTGTGGCTTCCGCTTTGTTTTCCGCAAACCGTTTCTTGAGAAAGGCGCGCAAAGAGTGAACGGTATGATCGGACGTGTCAATCACGATGTCGGCGAGCGCGCGAATCGGCGCTAAGCGCGTGCGCTCTTCCTGAATTGCGGCCAACACCGTGCCTTCGCCGATGGGGTGCGGGCGGCGCGTTTCGCTGTAGCGACGTTGCAGCGCGGAATCGCTCGCTTCCAAAAAAATCACCGTCGTTTCCACGTCCGCGCGCCCGCGCAGCTTGGCGTACATTTGCGGAAAGCGTTTGAGAAACTCGCCCTCGCGAATGTTGACGCCGAGCGCGGCGTGCGTGATGCCGGAGCCTTTGCGCTCGAACAATTGAATAAAACTCGGAATCAATTGCACCGGCAAATTGTCTACGCAGAAGTACCCCATATCTTCATAGACATTCATCGCCGCCGACATGCCTGCGCCGCTGAGACCTGTGATGATGATGAGTTGAGGAAGCATAAGAGATTGGAGATTGGAGATTGGAGATTTGAGATCAGGAAGGTTGGCTATCTGAAATTTCAAATCTCCAATCTCCAATCCGCTTAGGGTTCGATCAGTCCGTAATTGCCGTCCTTGCGTTTGTACATCACGCCGATGCGGTCGGTTTCGGCATCGCGGAAGACCAGGAACTGCTCGGTATCGCTCGAGACCAGCAGCATCGCTTCTTCCGGCGTCATCGGTTTGACCGAGTAACGGCGCGAACGAATGATGCGCGGGGCATTGGCTGCCGGTGCGACTTCGGGCACGGGACTCGGCGCGACGAGTTTGGCCGCGACCGCGTGATGTTTGCGATCAATGATTTTGCCTTTGAGTTTTTGCACCTGGCGTTGCAAGCGGTTCACGGCTTGCGCGACCGAGGCATACATATCCGTTGTGTCAGCATTGCTAGTAAATTCGTGGTCTTTCCAATGCACGACGATTTCCGCCACGTGCCGATGATGTTTTTCGACACTCAAAATCACGTGCGTTTTGGTGGAGCCGTTCAGGATCGGGTCAAGCTTACTGAAATGTTCTTGTGTATGTTTCTTAATCGCGGGAGAGATGGTGAAGTTCCGACCAGTGAATTCAATTTTCATCCTTCGCCTCCTTTCGGTGGTTGGGTTTATTGTTTGTCAATCAGTGGGGCGAGTATTTTGCTTCGAGCCGTCGGGGAAAGTCTAGGGAAGTCGAGGAAAGTCTGGAAAAGTCTCGTGAAGTCTCGAAAAGTTAAGTCGGACTTTCCCAGACTTCTCCAGACCGCTCTGGACTAAATCACTTGCTTGCGTTCGCGCGAGCCGGGAATGCGCAACTGATCGCGATATTTCGCCACCGTGCGGCGCGACAGCTTCTGGCCTTCCTGCGCGAGGATTTTGGCCACTTCGTCGTCGGTCAACGGATTCCGCGCGTCTTCGGCTTCGATCATCTTTTTGATCTTGAGCTTGATGATTTGCGTCGAGACTTCTTCGCCGTCTTCGTTCGTCATGCCTTCCGTAAAGAAGCGGCGCAGTTCAATCACACCTTGCGGCGTATGCGCGTATTTGCCGTTGACGACACGTGACACAGTCGAAAGATGCATGCCGATGTCTTCGGAAATATCCTTGAGCATCATCGGCTTGATGTACTCGACGCCGCGGTCGAGAAAGTCGCGTTGTCGGTAAACGATTTGTTCGCAGACGCGATAGATCGTTTGTTTGCGATGCTCGATGTTCTTCAGCAAATCTACAGCGGAGCGAAAGCGATCTTTGATGTAATCGCGCGTTTCTTTCGACGTGTCTTTGTTTTCCATCATCCGGCGATACTGCGAATTGATGCGCAGTTGCGGCAAACCGTCGTCATTGAAGCGGATGACATAATCGTCATCCATTTTTTCAATATAGACTTCGGGTTCGACATACTGCGCATTGCTCGGCGCGAACTTACGACCGGGATGCGGTTCGAGTTGTTTGATGAGTTTGAGTTCGTTGACAATGTCTTCAATCGGAAGATTCAACTCGCGCGCGAGTTCCGGCAGCTTGTGATTTTGCAGCTTGTAAAAATGCTGTTGCACGAGCGCGAGCGCGAGCCGATCTCCGCAACCCATTGCGTGCAATTGCATCGCCAAACATTCCTGCAACGTGCTGGCTCCGACGCCGGGCGGATCGAATTGGGCAATGACTGCGAACGCTTCGTTGACCGTTTCCAGTGACCAGCCACCGAGCGCCGCAATTTCTTCGCGTGTGCCTTCCAGATAGCCGTCATCGTTCAAGTTGCCAATGATGGCTTCTGCTGCTTCGCGTACGTCATCGGTGGTTTGCGTCATCCGCAATTGCCAGTCGAGATATTCGCCGAGGGTTTGTTCGGAGGAGAGAAATTGCTCAAAGGTCGGGCCTTCTTTGGTTTCGGTTTCGCGCGTGCGATAGCCGGGATCAAGGTATTCTTCAAACGTTTGCCCGAAATCAATTTCTTCAAACGAATCGCGCTGTCCGACTTCCGCTTCGCCGCCTTCACTGGTGTCGGGTGTGGTCGTGGGCGTGGCGGAGTAATTGTCAAAGCTCGTGTCGCTGCTGAATTCGCGCGTGTCGTTGCTGCTGAATTCGCTCACGTCCGCCGCGCCGTTCACATAGTTTGTGACTTCGCTACCGACTTCATAATCGGTTGTGCCGTTGAGCGCGTTCGTCGGCGCATCTTCGGCAAAATCTGTCCCGCCGAGACTGGGCGCGACGGAGAGTTCTTCGGGCGAGAGTTCTTCGAGGACGGGGTTTTCTTGCAATTGTTGATTGACGAGATCATTCAATTCCAGCTTCGTCATTTGCAGCATTTCGATGCGCTGTCGAAGCTGGGGGGTGAGCACCAGCCCCAGGTTTTGACGAAGTGATTGTGAGAGTCCCTGCTTGAATGACATAAAAGTGCAAAGCTACATACGGAATTTTTCGCCCAGATACACGCGACGAACTTCTGGGTCGGTTGTCAATTGGTACGGCGTGCCAGTGCGGAAGATTTCGCCTTCATTGATGATGTAGGCGCGATCCGTAATTGCCAACGCTTCCCGCACATTATGATCGGTTATCAAAACACCAATGCCGCGATCACGCAAGCCGCCAATGATTTGTTGGATGTCGTCAATCGCTTTAGGATCAATACCAGCAAAGGGTTCATCGAGCAAGATAAATTTCGGCTCAATCGTCAGACAACGCGCGATTTCTGTGCGCCGCCGCTCGCCGCCCGACAGCGCATAGCCTTTGTTGCGCCGCACGTGCCCCAAGTGAAAATCCTCGATCAACTGTTCCAGCTTCTCGTGGCGTTCGGCGCGCGACAATTTGCGCGTTTCCAAAATCGCGAGAATGTTTTCCTCGACCGTTAATTTGCGAAAGACCGATGCTTCTTGCGGTAAATAGCTAATGCCGTTGCGGGCCCGTTTGTGAATCGGGAGCCGCGTAATGTCTTGCTCACCGAGCAAGATTCGTCCTGCTTCAGGCCGCTCCAAGCCCACCACCATATAAAAGGTCGTAGTTTTCCCGGCCCCGTTTGGCCCCAGTAGCCCAACGATCTCCCCAGGGCTGACTACAATGGAAACGTTATTGACGACGCAACGGCCACGATAGGACTTCTTGAGGTTTTCGGCACGTAACGCTTCAGCTAGATTGAAGATTTTTGTCGGTTGACTGGTCGCCGGTTCCGGCGACGATGGGACGCGATTTTCAAGCTCATCTTCTAGTTCGATTACTGGCTTTTGTGCATCGGTCACGCTGCAAATCTCAACCTCGCTTTTTGATGCGGTGCGTTGTTTTTACACGCTTCGTACCGCCCTCATCAGTGGCCGTGATCTTAGCATCGCGGAGGTGCAAAGTCAATCTGGCTCCTCTGGCTGTTGCGTCGTTTTCGCGGTCTTCCAACGTCGCTAAATTGCCCGTCAATACTGCTTCATCCGTTGCTGCGGTGTATTCCAGTTGATGGCCTTTGCCGACGCGCAGCGGCTGCGTCAAGACCACTTCGCGCTGCGCCACAAAGCGCGTCATTTTGTACTCTTCATCTAACGTCACGTCCGCTGTCACGGCATCAATTTGATCCGTGCCCTGCTGCAATTTGACCTTGTTGATGTAGCGCACGAGCTTGTCGTTGTCGAAGTAGTGAATCCGCTCCGCCGCGCCAAATACAGGCACGATTTCTTTCTTGCCCTTTTCGATTTCGCGCTCGAAGTTGTAGAGCGCCGATTGCGCATTGCCGGTCGCAATCATCGTGCGTTCGCCGTTGTCGAGTTCAATCACTTCGCCGCGCACAAAGTTGTCGTCCTGCCAAGCACGCGCATTGCCTTCGTACTTCGCCGCCGATTCGCGATGCCGAAACGTCGCGCGATCTGATGACACGAATACGGGGGACTTGCTTTTCTTGAAGGGGGCCGCGCCGTTGGTTGTTTCTTTGCTGTAGTAGGTCGTGCGTACGCGCGTCCGCGCGAGGCTTTCACCCGTATCAATGTTCGCGTCAATTTCCGCCGCATCGGTGCGCGCGACGTTGTCCCACAGTTGCGGTTTGCCGCGCATCAGCACCGTGCGCGACACCCCGATATAATTGGCTTTGGCCGCCGTCGCGTGTCGTTCGCCTTCGTCAAATTTGGCGTTGCCATCCACGATGACTTCGGTGACTTCCTGCGTTGCGGCTTCGAGCAACGCCGTTAATTTATTGCCCGTCAGCGTGCGCTTCACACGCTTTTTGTCAGGTTTCATTGGCACAAATTCCGCGACCGCGTTTGTTTCCGCCACGAAGGTTTTCACGTCGTTGCCCGTCTCGAAAAAGTCCGCCACAAACTTCGGCGCGCGCAAGGTTTTGACTTCGGCTTTCTCTGTCGCCACAAGCGGCGTGACCGTCAAGACCGCATTACCATTGGCTTCGGCGCGCGCGAGGTATTTGCCGCCGGGTTGATACGTGACGTTCGCGCCATCGGCTTCAATCACACGTTCAGCATTCTTTTCGTTCTTTTCCGCAGGCGTCATTTTCATCACCGTGCGCCCGTTCGTCACGACGGTCGTTAACTCGCTAACTTTGTCTTGCGGCTTGTAATTCGCTTCCAATCGCTCGGCAGTCAATTCGCGCGGCGCATCTTTTTCGAGCGAACGCGCCACGGCTTTGCCAGTCGCCACAGCCTTCAGCAAGCGTTGTTGTTCGTCGAAAAAGAAATCCATATCCTGCGCCGCGATTTCCTGCTGCTTGCCTTTTTCCTGCGATTTCAAATAGCTGTTGCCGCGCGCTTCGACTCGTTCGAGCTTGTCCGTGTTTTTGATGTAGATGCCCGTGATCGCGTCCGCCTTGCCGAATTGCTCGCCCTGCGTGACCTGCGCGTTGCCGGTGAATTTGACGATACCGTCGAGTTGCAGGTATTCGGCCTTGTCGCCTTTGAGATCGAGTGGCGCACCTTTCGGGTCTTTGGACGCGATGACGACGTGCGCGTCTTTCAGCAACGCGAGCTTCTTTTCTTTGACGTGCAACGTCGCGCCGACGCTCGCGCCGCTGAGTTCTGCGCGCTTGAAATTCACGGCCACTTCACTCGTTGCTACCTGTGCTTTCAAATCGTATTTCAACGCCTCCGTTGCGACTTCGAGTCCTTCGGCATTGGTCGCGACGACGTGACCATTGAAGAGCGCGAGGTCTTTGTCCTGCTGAAATTCGCCTTTGTCCGATTTGATGCGCCCGTTCTCTTTGCCCTCGTCGTCAAAGCCCGTGACTTCGAGCTTTTCGAGTTCGTGCCGCCCGCTGACATAGCTGATGTCTTTGGCCGCGACGACCTTGAATTTCGGCTTACCGTTGACGCTGCTGACATATTCGTAGCCTTCCGTGATCGCCAACACCTGGTCGCCCAATTGCGCCGGGCCACGTTCGACGGGCGGAACGTCCTGCCGTTTGTTGCGGTATTTGATGAACGCCACCACAAAGACGCCGATGATCGTCACGAGCAACGCCAGCGACACCAACCGCCCGACCGAATGGAATTTGTCTCTCCACATAACGCGCTGATTGTAGATTGCGCGGCAGGCAAGATTCAAATTGCCCAGCAGATTAGCTGACTTGACCAACGCCGCCGAGATGCGTAAGATGCGTGCCGTTGTTGATCTTTGTGGCGGGTATAGCTCAGTTGGTTAGAGCGCCAGATTGTGGCTCTGGAGGCCGTGGGTTCGAGACCCACTACTCGCCCCAATTCCTTCCCATTTTCCCCCGCAAATTAGCTTCCATTCTCATTCGACAGATATATTGCGGTTCGTAGGGTTTAGGTGGCTTACTGCTTGTGATAAGCTTGGCAGCAGAGTTGAAGTTATGACTACCGTCCAAATAGATTTACCGACTGAATTGTTACGAGCTGCAAATGTACAGATGAACTCGTTTGCAGTGGCGAAGCTACTGGCACTGGAGTTGTTTCGGGAAGGCGTGGTTTCGTTGGGGCGTGCAGCAGAATTATGCGGCGCACCACTGGCTGAGTTTATGGAGTTTGCTGCTGAGCGGGAAGTGCCGTTGCATTACACCGCAGATGATTTGTCGCAAGATCGTCAATTGATCGAAAGCCTACTACCGTGATTGTCGTTTCCAATGCCTCGCCATTGATTATTCTCTCGAAACTGGGGGAATTTGATCTCCTTCCCCGCCTTTTTACCGACATCGTGATTGCGCCGGAAGTTTGGGATGAAGTTGTTGTCAAAGGCGTGGGCTTGCCCGGTGCAACTGAAGTGCAGCAAGCCCCCTGGATTCGCGTTGAGCCTGTCATCAATGCAGCACAAATCATCGCTTGGCAAGCGCAACATAATCTTGGTCTGGGCGAGTTGGCTACGATTCTGTTGGCAAAAGAACTGACCGCTGATTTGGCATTGATTGATGAACGACGCGCTCGCTTGTTGGCACAGGCGGAAGGCGTTTCACCGTTTGGGACAATCGGGATGCTGGAACTCGGCTACCGGAAAGGTGAGATCGCAGATTTGCGGCAGATGTATCAATCGTTGCTCAACGTCGGAGCCAGAGTGGATCGGCGCGTGCTCAATCAAAGTTTAGCGGCGTGTTCTTTGCCACCGCTGTGACACTCATCAACTCTCACTCTTCTTCAACCCAATCTCTTCCTGAATTTCACGCAGTGCCGCAATCACGAATGCGCAATGTTCGTCGAAGCTCACGCCCAATTCTTCTGCGCCTTGCCATAAATCCTGACGGTTCACTGTGCGCGCGAAGGCTTTGTCTTTGATCTTCTTTTTGACTGATGAGACTTCGAGGTTATCGAAGCTTTTGTCCGGCCTGACCAACGCACACGCCGTCAAAAAGCCGCACAATTCATCGGTCGCAAACAGCGCGTGTTCGAGCAACGATTCGCGCGTCACACCTGTGTAATCGGCGTGCGAGAGGATGGCGCGGATGATGTCTTCGCCATAGCCGTGTTCACGCAAGACTTCGGAGCCGAGTTGTGGGTGGCGCTCATCGGGGTAGCGTTCGTAATCGAAGTCGTGCAGCAAGCCGACGAGACCCCATTTGGCTTCGTCTTCGTGGTACTTTTTCGCGTAGCTTTGCATCGCGTGTTCGACAGCGCGGGCGTGTTTGCGCAGGCTCTCGCTGAGCGTCCATTCGCAAAGCAAATCCCACGCTTGCTGACGGGTTGGCAGTTCGTTCGACATGCGGATTTCTCCTTCGGTTTTCGCGCGCAAAAACGCGCTTGGATGCCTAAGTATTTCAGAAGTTTCACCGAATTTTCTCAATTTTTACATCGCGCTTACAAGTTTACAAACTCTTTACAACTTAAGGGTTTCTTTTCTGAAACTCCTCTGAAAAAATGCTCGTCTATTGCGATGTACCCGGTTGCTGTGAGAGCAAACACCGACGTTCACTCAAACAATAAAAGTGGTTCAGCAGAGACTAAGAGAAATGATTATGAAACACCTGATGAGTAGATTGCTTGTTCTGATAAGCCTCGTGGTTTTGGCTTGTAGTTCATCGCTGGTCGCCCAGACGACACAAGGCAGCACCCTGCGCGGGCAAGTGGTGGATGAATTGGAAGCGCTCATCCCCGGCGCAAAAGTGACGCTCGTGTTGCCGGGTGGAAAAACCCGCGTGGTGACAGCGAATGCCAGCGCCGAGTTTTCCATCCCGAATGTGCCGCCCGGCGTGTACAATTTTTATGTCGAGATGAAGGAATTCAAACCCTTCGTCATCACCGACCTGAAAGTGCCGCAAACGGACGCGCTGAAAGTCATCATGAAAGTGGCTGATGTCGAGATTGCCACCGATGTGGTAGCGGATGCGAGCGGCGTGTCGGTCGAACCGGATCAGAACTTGACGGCGACTGTCCTCGGCGAAGATTTCATCAAAGACCTGCCGAACAACGAAGACGATATGCTGGAAGTGCTGCAAGCGTTGGCCGGGCCGGGCGCGAGTGCTTCGGGGCAAAGCGGCGCAGAAGTTCTCGTCAACGGCTTTCGCGGTGGACGACTCCCACCCAAAGAAGCCATCCTGAAAATCACGATCAATCAAAATCCTTATTCGGCTGAATTCTCTAACCCCGGCTTTGGGCGCATCGAAATCACGACCAAGCCCGGCAATGACAACTGGCGCGGTTCGGTCGGCGCAGACTTCCGCAACGCGGCGCTCGACGCGCGCAATGCCTTTGCGGTCGTGAAGCCGGACATGAGTCAACAGAACTTCCGTTTCAACCTGAGCGGCCCGATCATCAAAAAGAAAATGTCATTTTTCTTCAGCCTGGATCGGCGCGATTTAGACGGCGGCAGCACGACCAACGCGATTATTCCGACCGGCAACTTTGTCGCCAATGTGCTCGCCCCGAACGACAGCTTTAACTTCGATCTGCGCACCGATTATCTCATCAACGATAAAAACACGATGGGGATTCGCTATGGTCGCTCGCAACGCAACTCGCAGAATCAAGAGTTCGCCGTGAGCTTTGGTGGTTTTGGCGGCGGCTTTGGGCCGGGTGGTGGCGGCGGTGGCGGCGGCGGTGGTCGTGGCGGTGGTGGTGCGAGCGGCACGGTCAATTTCACCTTGCCCGAACGCGGCACGAATTCCGACAGCGTAAGCCACAACCTGCAACTCCTGAACACGACGATCATTTCGGCGCGGCTCATCAACGAAGCGCGCTTGAATGTGGGCTATGATCGGCGCAACTCGTCTCCCGTTACGACGGGCGTGGCGATCAACGTGCTGGATGCTTTCAACGGCGGCGGCTCGCCGAGCGGGCTGAACAATTCGCGCGGATTCGATTATGAATTCCAGAACTATCTGACCTACACGTTGAAGAAGCACACGCTCAAAGGTGGCTTACAGGTGGCCTACACCAATCAATACAGCTTCACGCTGAACAACTTCAACGGCACATACACGTTCCCCAGCATCGGCGAATATTGCCGCTTGGCGAATGTGACTTGCGACCCCGGCTTGGGCAATACGGCACGCGGGCGCTATCAATTTACGGTTAGCGATGGCGACCCGACCTTGCGCTACAGCCAAACAGAATACGGGCTGTTCGTGAACGACGATTTTCGTCTGAGCCAGACGTTCACGTTGTCGTTGGGCTTGCGCAGCGAATTCCAAAACACTCTGGGCGACAAGAACAATTTCGCGCCGCGCCTCGGCATCGCGTGGTCGCCGTTCAAAGATCGCAAGACGACCTTCCGCTTTGGCTCCGGCATCTTCTATCAACGCTTGAGCGACGGAATGTATGCGCAAGTCCTGCGCTTCAACGGCACGACGCAGCGGAACTTCGTGATTGAAAACCCCGTCTTCAATCCGAACTACAAACCCGGCGATCCGTTGCCCGGCAATGCGACACAAACGCAAAGCACGACCGTTCGCATCTTTGATCCGAACCTCGTGGCTCCGACGCAATATAATTTCAACGGCAGCGTCGAACGGCAATTGCCCTGGGGCTTGAATCTTTCGGGGAATTTTATCTACTCGCGCGGCACGCACCTGTTCCGCACGCGCAACATCAACGCGCGCCGGATTGAGTTGTTGACTTCGCCGACGGGCAACATTGATGCGACGCGGCCTGATCCGACCAAGAGCGAGGTCTATCAAATTGAAACCTCGGCGAACTCGGAATTCAAATCGTTCCAGGTCGGTTTTCGCCGCATGGGACGGGGCTTCACTTTCTTTGGCAATTACGCCTATTTCGATGCGCGCAACAACGCCAGCACACCTGCCGACAACTACAATCTGGCGGGCGAATGGGGCCGTACTTTCGGCGGCCACACGTTTTCTCTGATGGGGCCGGTGACGTTGCCCAAAGGCTTCCGCCTGTCGCCGATGGTGATGTTCCGCACGGGCAATCCCTACAACGTCACGCTCGGTCAGGACTTGAACCGCGACAACGATTTCGGCGACCGTCCGGCAGGCATCAGCCGCAATAGCGACTTGCCCGCGAGCTTGTATTCGCAAGTCGTCGGCTGCCGCACCGGTCGGTTGAATCCGACGACGGGCGTTTGCGATGGCGGACAGAGTCTGGCCGATTATCTGCGCCAAACTTATCCGAATGGCGTGAGTGCGATTGGGCCTGGTTCCGTCAACGTGAATTTGGGCATCAACAAATCCTTCGGCTTTGGCAAGCGTGATGCCAACACGAGCGGTGGCGGTGGCGGCATGGGCGGCGGACGCGATGGCGGGATGCGCGGCGGCGGCATGGGCGGCGGAATGCGTGGCCCCGGCGGCGGCGGTTTTGGCGGCCCCGGTGGAATGATGGGCATGGGCGGCGGTGGAGCCGAAGGCGCACGCTATACGCTGCAACTGAACGCGCAAATCTCGAACCTCTTCAATAAAGTGAATTTGGGACAGTACAGCGGCACGCTGACCTCGCCGAACTTCGGGCGTTCCATCAGTGCGTCGTCGGCCCGCCAGTTTGAATTCGGCCTGCGCTTTAGTTTTTAGTCGATAAACGGCTTCCTCTGATGCCGCAAGGCGTTGAGCACTTTCTCTAGTCCGAAATAACCTGGGTTACTCGACCTTACGCAATGGGCGACCAAAGCGTAAGGTCTTTTTTTTGCTCTTGTGGCTTCGCCTTCTAGCCCCTAGAATGTGCGCGCACATCCATTTTCAACGCGAACAGACATCCACTACGTTCCTGGGCGGGAGGTTACGAATGACTCAACTAACGAAACGGCTTTTAGTGCTCGTGGGAATTCTTTTGGCAGTAGCGCTGGCCATCATTCCTTTCAAGCAACAGGCGGCAACGCCAACCTTCAGCCAGGAAGTCGTGCGCATTTTCCAGAACAAATGCCAGTCCTGTCATCACCCCGGCGACATCGCGCCGTTTTCGTTGATGACGTACAACGACACGCGCCGTATGGCCGGTGCCATCAAAGACGCCGTCGTCTCAAAACGCATGCCGCCCTGGAAGCCTGTGTCGGACTGCGGCAACTTCCGCGACGTGCGGCAATTGACCGATGCCGAGATCGCGACCATTTCGCAATGGGCCGATGCGGGCGCACCCGAAGGCAATGCGGCAGATTTGCCGCCTGCGTTGAATTTTCCCGACGGCTGGGCGCTCGGCGAACCGGATCTGATTATTCGCCCGGACGAAGATTATACGCCGCCCAAAGACCGCGACATGTATCGTTGCTTCACCGTGCCGGTCAGCATTCGCGGCGACCGCTATGTGCAAGCGATTGACGTGCGCGCGGGCAACAAAAAGCTCGTGCATCACGTCATCGCGTACACTGATCCCGACAATGCTTCGCAGGCACTGGATGCGCGCGACCCCGGCCCCGGCTACACGTCATTTGGCGGCCCCGGCTACACGAACTACGGCATGCTCGGCGGTTGGGCACCGGGCGCGCGTCCGTTTTTCAACCCCGACGGCATCGGGACAAAAGTGAACAACAATTCGCGCATCGTCTTTCAAGTGCATTACCATCCGTGCCAGACTTCCACCTGCGGCGCGGGCAGCCCGCAGGAAGAATCTGACCGCACGCAAATCGGCATCTACTACGCCAAAGCGCCCGTCACGAAAACGCTGCAATATCTGCCGCTCGTCAACACGTCGTTTGCGATTCCGGCGGGCAATGACAACTATCGCGTGACGGCTTCGTTCACGTCGCCGCTGAGCGCGAAGATGATCAACATGACGCCGCACATGCATCTGCTCGGCAAAAACATCAAAGTCGAAATGACTGTGCCCGGCAAGACGACGCCGGATTGTCTGGTCAATATTGACAAGTGGGATTTCCGTTGGCAGGGCACGTACACGTATCAGGAACCCGTCACGATCCCGGTCGGCGCGCGGTTGAATTTGACCTGTAATTTCGACAACTCCGCGACCAATCCGAACAACCCGAATTCGCCGCCGAAGGTTGTGCGTTGGGGCGAAGAAACGACCGATGAAATGGCGCTCGCCTTCATCGGCTTCACGTTGGACGCTGAGAGCTTGCCCGTGTCGTTGCCGCGACTGGACGAAGTGAGCGTGGATCAAAGCGGCAATCTGGTCACGCGCGGCGCGAATTTGTTGGCGGGTGCAGACATCGAAATCAACGGCAAACGCCTGCGCGACACGAGCGCGCAAAGCGCGACGGAATTGGCGTCGAGCCAGATGTGGAAAGTCTATGCCGCGCCCGGAAACGCGGTGAATATCTCGATCATCAACCCCGACGGCGCGCGCACAGCGAACCTCCGCTTCACTCGTCCCGGCACGGCGCTGACGGCCAAAACAGTCAATGCTGCGAGCTACAACCCGGATGCGCCGGTCACGCCCGACGGCATCGCTTCGATCTTCGGCGCGAATATGGCGACGGGCAGCGAAGGCGCGCGGGGCTTGCCGTTGCCGACCACGTTGGCTGGCTCCTCAGTGCGCGTGAACGGCGTGCTGGCGCAGTTGTTTTTTGTCTCGAAAGAGCAAATCAATTTTCTGCTTCCGGCTGAAACACAACCCGGCGTCGCCATCGTCGAAGTGACTTCGGCAGATGGCACGATCACACGCTGTGATCTGCCGATCAGTCGGACTGCGCCCGCGCTGTTCACCGAAAATCAGCGCGGCACGGAAGCGCCTGCCGCCGATGCCACGCCCGATGGCCGCACGTATTATCGCGTGGGCAATCCCGACGGCTCGACGAACCCGGTGCTGATCGGACATTACCTGCAACTCTATGGCACAGGCTTCCGCGCTGCCGCGTTCGATACAGTCAAAGTCACGCTCGGCGACAAAGACGTGCCCGTGCTCTACGCGGGCAAACAGCCGCAGTTTGAGGGTCTCGATCAACTCAACGTGCAAGTGCCAACGGGCTTATCCGGCGTCGTGGATTTGGTGTTGACGGTGGATGGTCGCGTCGCCAACAAAGTGAAAATCCGCGTGCAATGATGTCGTCTGTCGTGGAAATCCCGGTTCACAAAATCAACGGCGCGCATCCGTTCCAACTCGCGCAGGACGCGCTGGCCGTCGAAGAACCGCTGGAAATTCGCTTGAGCTACGAAGCTGAAGGCGAGCGCAAACAGCAAAGTATTTCGATCACGATGCGCACGCCCGGGCACGATTTCGATTTGGCTGCCGGGTTTTTGTTCACCGAAGGCATCGTTGCGCGCGCCGAGCAAATCGCCGCGATCCAGCATTGCGCCAAAACAAATGGAAGCCAGGCCAATGTCGTGCGCGTGGATTTACGAGCCGATGTGACGATTGATTTCGCGCGCTTGCAGCGGCATTTTTACACGAGTTCGAGTTGCGGCGTGTGCGGCAAAACTTCGATAGAAGCGTTGCAAGCGACGAGTTGCCCCACGCTTCCGCAAAGCAATTGGCGATTTGCCGCCGCAGTCATTCACGCCTTGCCCAACAAGTTGCGCGCGGCGCAGTCGGTGTTTGATTCAACCGGCGGTTTGCACGCCGCAGCGTTGTTTGATGTGGATGGAACGTTGCTCGACTTGCGCGAAGACGTGGGGCGGCACAACGCGGTAGACAAGCTGATCGGCGCGCAATTTCAAGCCGACAAGACGCCGCTCGACGAACGCCTGTTGCTCGTCAGTGGGCGCGCGAGTTTTGAGTTGGTGCAAAAAGCGTTGATGGGCGGCATCCCCGTCCTAGCCGCTGTTGGCGCACCTTCGAGCCTTGCCGTCGAATTGGCGAGCAACTTTGGCATGACCTTGATTGGCTTTGTGCGGGACGGGCGATTTAATATTTATTGTGGTGCGGAACGAATGCAATTGGCTGGCGTGACTGACCGCCAGCCACTGACAAACTGACAACTGACGACTGGCCCCTGACAATCCGATATGAAACTCAGAATCAAAGGCACTACTGTTCGTTTGCGCCTGACCCAAAGCGAAGTCGCCACCGTGGGCGAAGGCGGGCGCGTGCAGGAAATCACGCTGTTTGGCCCACAGGCGCAATTCTGTTATGCGCTCGAAGCCGTGGACACCCCGCACATCGAAGCGGAGTACAACAACAACACGATCACCGTGCGCGTCCCGCGCGCGATGGCGCACGATTGGGCGACGAGCGAGCTGATCGGCCTTAGCGCCGAACAAAAGATCGCCGAAAATGTGAACCTGTACCTCATCATCGAAAAAGATTTTGCCTGCCTCAATCCGCGCGGCGACGAAGATGCCGATACCTTCGCACATCCGTTGACCGGGCAAGATAGTTGTTAACTTTTCTCGCCCCCAGGAGTCTAAAATGTCAGACCTCACAAAAACAGAAATGACCGACGCTCAATCTGACGAGGCTGCGACGACCATCCCGGCAGAATCGCTCGAAGCTACGGCGCTTGAACCGGAACCCCTTGAGCCGCGTTCAGAAGAGCCGCCGCTTGATTCTCAACCTGCTCCCCCACGTGAATTCTCCAAGCAAGCCAGACGCCTGATTGGGGCTGGCGCGTTGTTGTTGGGGTTGGGAATTTACTGGCTGCGACTGAACAATATGGTCGGTCTGTTTGTGGACGATGCCTGGTATGTGCTGTTAGCAAAAGCATTGGCTACGGGGCAGGGATACACGTTAATCAATTCGCCGACCGCCGGGATTACGCCTTTGTATCCGCCCGGTTTTCCCGCTTTGTTGTCGGTTTTTTATCGGCTTTATCCGCACTTTCCTGAAAACCTCTGGCTGCTCAAAGCGGTCTCGATTGTGGCGATGCTGGGGGCCGGCCTGCTCACGTACTATTACTTTTCGCAGGTGCGCCAGTGTCCACGCCATTTCTCGTTGTGGCTTAGTTTGGGCGTAGGGCTTTGCGCGCCGCTCGTCTTTCAGGCGACTTCGAGCACGATGTCCGAAGGCGTTTTTACCTGTAGTTTGCTCGCGGCTGTCGTGCTGATTGAGAAAAGCGTGCAACAAAACGGCGCGTGGTCATACCTCGTCGCAGGCACAGTCGTCGCTTCCTTCGCCTTTCTCACGCGCTCTGCCGGAATCGGAATCCTGGCCGCCATCGGAATTTACTTGCTCATGGCGCGCAGCTACCGGCAGTTCATCGTTTTTTCTTTGCTGGTGCTGGTGCTCTGTAGCCCTTGGGTCATTTACTCACGCCTCCATGCGCCTACGCCTGAGCAGCGCGATGAACAGCGCGGGGCTATCGTCGAGCCATATACAACGCAACTGTGGCAGCGCATCGCTGGCGACCCGGCTTCGGGCGAGATTTCCGCCACAGAATTACCCGCGCGCGTATGGAACAATTTCCTGGGGCTGACCGGACGTGATTTGAGCCGGATTTTAGTGGCACCGATTGCAGAAGATTTGACGCGGGAGTCCCTGCAACGCCGGATGGAGAGCGGCGACGGGCAAGCCGTTGATCTGGACGCAGGAAGCGCGCTTTCGTTTTTCCTGGCGGCTTTTGTTCTGGTCGGTTTTGTCGCTGCCCTGAAAGCGCGTTTGTGGTTGTCGGAACTGGTGGTCGTGTTCTCTTTGCTGATTACTTTTCTTTGGCCCTGGGAAGTGCTTCGTTTTGTTTTACCCTTGACGCCCTTTCTTTTGTTTTATCTGGCCCGTGGTTGGCGTGTGCTGTTGGGACTTTATCAACGCCTCAATGAAAGCGTCAATGAACGCCGCCAATGGGCGGGGATGAGCGTCGTTTTGGGCGTGATCCTGCTGATCAATTTGTGGGGCGTGTTGCGTCCCCTGTGGTCTGGTTCCGGCAGTGTGGTGAAAGATGCACTGAGCGTCAGCGGTATCTTTGAAGAAAACCGACAACTGATGCAGTGGATGGTGGAATCTACGCCTCCCGACAGCGTCGTCGCCGCGCCAAATCCCCCGCTGGTCTACCTTTTTACGGGGCGCAAAACGATTTCCGCGGGTGTCCCGGAACAACGGTGGGAGTTATGGAAGAAAATGAATGTGGTCTATTGGGCGCGCACGTCCTTTACTCCGTTGGGGCCGATCAGTGAAGAGGAACGACGCTTTCGGATTGCCTATCGCGTGCCGGGCAACCTTGAACTGCGCGTGATTGATCTGGGCAATCCGCAGACACGTAATCGCTGGTGAGCCAGTAGGTTTTTTTATGCGCCCTACCGCAACGACATCGGATGAGTCGCACGCTGAATCGGCGCGGCCCCAGCCGCCGGAACATTTCACGGGACTCGACCTCAAATCGCCCAGCGAATCCGCAGGCGGTGTGCCTGCGGTTATTTCTTCCCTCAAACATGCCTTCGGCGAAATGGGCGTCGTGCGCGGCCTTAGCACGCTCAATCGAATGAACCAAAAAGGCGGCTTTGATTGCATGAGTTGCGCGTGGCCTGACCCGGACGGGGAGCGGTCGCATCTCGCCGAATACTGTGAAAACGGGGCGAAAGCGGTGGCGGATGAAGCGACGACGAAGAAGATCACGGCGGAATTTTTTGCGCGGCACAGCGTGGCCGAACTCTCCGAGCATTCGGATTTCTGGCTCAACAAACAAGGCCGCCTGACGCAGCCGATGATTTTGAAAAAAGGCGCGAGGCATTATGAACCGATTGGCTGGGACGCGGCGTTTGATTTGATCGCAAGCGAACTCAACGCGCTTGCCTCGCCGCATGAAGCGGTCTTTTACACTTCGGGACGGACGAGCAATGAGGCGGCGTTTTTGTATCAACTCTTCGTTCGCATGTTCGGCACAAACAATTTGCCCGACTGCTCGAATATGTGCCACGAATCGAGCGGCACGGCGCTCGGTGAAACTATCGGCATCGGCAAGGGCACGGTCACGCTGGATGATTTTGCAAAGGCCGAAGCGATCATTGTCATTGGGCAAAATCCGGGCACGAATCATCCGCGTATGCTGACGGCGTTGCAGGAGGCCAAGCGTAACGGCGCGCAAATTATTTCGATCAACCCGCTGCCGGAAGTCGGCTTGATGCGCTTCAAGCATCCGCAAGAAATTTCAGGAATCATCGGGCAGGGAACGGCGCTCACCGATGTGTTTTTGCAGGTGCGCATCAACGGCGATGTCGCGTTGCTCAAAGGCTTGATGAAAGGTTTGGTCGAAGCGGATGCGCTCGATCACGAATTCATCAACGCGAAAACGGAGGGGTTTGCGGAGTTCATCGAAGCGTTACGCTCCGCGAGTTGGGACGAAATCGTGGTGAATAGCGGCGTCAGTAAAAACGAAATCCAACAGGCTGTGGATATTCTGTGCAAATCCAAAGCCACGATCACGTGTTGGGCGATGGGTTTGACGCAGCACAAAAACGCGGTGGCGACGATTCAGGAACTCGTGAACCTCGCGTTGCTGCAAGGCAACATTGGCAAGCCAGGCGCGGGGTTGTGTCCGGTGCGCGGGCACAGCAATGTGCAAGGCGACCGCACGGTTGGCATCTGGGAAAAGCCGAAGCCCGCATTTTTGGATGCGCTCGCGCGTGAATTCAACTTCGAGCCGCCACGCGCACACGGCTTCGATACGGTCGAAGCGATCAAGGCGATGCACGACGGGCGCGCGAAAGTATTTTTTGCGATGGGCGGAAACTTTTTGTCGGCGACGCCGGACACGGAATTCACTGCCGTTGCGTTGCGCCGCTGCCGCTTGACGGCGCACGTCGCCACGAAGCTCAATCGCTCGCATTTGATTACGGGTGAGCAGGCGTTGATTTTGCCGTGTCTCGGTCGCACCGAAATTGACCTGCAAGCGAGCGGCGCGCAATTCGTCAGCACCGAAAATTCGATGGGCGTTGTGCAACGCTCGCAGGGCGTGAACCCGCCTGCGTCCGAGCATTTGTTGAGCGAGCCGATGATTGTGGCGCGCTTGGCACAGACGACGCTGCGGTACGGTACGGCGAGCGGTAGCGAGCTGGTTGACTGGCGCGGCTTCGTTGCCAACTACGACAACATCCGCGCCGCGATTAAGCGCACGATTCCGGGCTTTGAAAATTACAATGCGCGCGTGCGGCAGCCCGGTGGATTTTATCTGCCGAACGGGCCGCGCGAAGGTCGTTTCAATACACCAAGCGGCAAGGCACATTTCACTGTGCATCGGATTCCAAGCCACGAATTGCAGGACGGCGAATTGGTCCTGATGACGATTCGCAGCCACGATCAATTCAATACGACGATTTATGGTTTGGATGATCGTTATCGTGGGATTTTCAATGAGCGCCGCGTAGTGTTGATGAACGCGGCAGACATTGCGGAGCTTGGGTTTTCAGCGGGCGAGGTCGTGGATTTGGTCGGAACTTACAACGGTGCAACGCGCATCGCACACAAGTTCATCATCGTCGCTTACGACATCCCGCGTCGTTGCTGCGCGACGTATTTTCCCGAAGCAAATGTGCTGGTTCCAATTGAGAGCGTGGCTGAGAAAAGCAATACGCCCGTGTCGAAATATGTTGTGATCCGGCTGCGGCGCACGGCGTAAGTTTACTTGTCCAACTTGTTGCGCACTTCTCCCATGAACTCCTGCATCGCAATCATAAAATGCTCCAATTCACCAGCCGTGCGGGCTTGCGACTTCGCCAACGTCGCCATTTCCTTTTTTAGTTCAACTTGTGCCTCCGACAATTCTTCCAGGCGATCTGCCACGCGGTCTAGCGTTTTGTTCGTTTTACGAAGCGTCGCCTGCGTTTCCTTCAGGGCTGCTCCCATCTCGACGTGTGATTCTTTCAAGATCGAAATATCAGCAGCAAATTGGGCTTGGTGATCCAGCAGAAATTCAATGGCGCGTTCCATTTGTTCTTGTGTCATCTCGTTTTCCTTTCGGTTTCAGTAGTAGTTCGAGCGGCTCTTTGTAGCAACAATCTTTCAGGCGCGCAAGATTTCACTGCGCATCGCAAAGCTGCGTCCATCAATCGCGCGATCCGTTGCCAGAAGGCCGTCCAGATGGTCTATCTCGTGCTGGAATAATTCGGACAAATCGTTTTGCACTGTGAGTGACTGCGCGACGCCGTGTTCGTTGGTGAAATTCACCGTGATCTCGATGTGACGCCGCACACGCACCATCAAATTCGGCAGCGAAAAACAATCGTCCCACAACTCAAACAACTCCGCGCTCGCGCTGGCAATCACCGGATTGATGAGCGCGAAGCCGCCCTGCACGTTTGTGAAAATCATCCGTTGTTTTACGCCGATTTGTGGTGCGGCGATGGCGCGTCCGAAGCCATTTTCGGCGCGAAAGTTGGCGAGCGTTTCGCTCAAATCGCGCACGAGGTCTTGCGTGGCGCGCGAATGAATGTCGGTGACGGGCGCGGAGGGTTGCCAAAGCTGCGGATTGCCGAGAAGCAAGATGTCACGAATGGGCATAGTTGTTGGGGTTGAAAAGGAGATTACGAAACAAACGAAAATAACGAAACAGACGAAAAATACTTACATGTCTAAAGCACTTGTGTTCAATCATTGTCTTCTGTTTTCAAGTCCAATTACGTTTCTGTTTGTTTCGTTATTTTCGTTTGTTTCGTAATCTCAGTCTTTCTCCTGATGATAAAACGCGCGAAAGGCTTCCAGATACGGCGAATGACCGTCTTCGGAGTCGCGCAATTCTTTGATGATTGGGTGCGTGAATTTGTTGACGATGCTGTTGAGCATTACCTGCAGCGCCTCTTCCTGTTCGGGCGTCAACTCGCCGAGGCGTTTGCGGCTGCGCTCCAATTCGTCGAGTGCAAGCTGTTTCATCTCGCGGCGAAAGACGCCGATGACTTTGTTGAGATTGCCTTCGGTCAGCGACGCGGCAAAGCGTTCGGCTTCGGCGGCCACGATGATTTCGGCGCGCTCGGCTTCGCGTTGGCGCTCTTTCAAATTGGCTTCGGCGACGGCGGCGAGGTCATCAATGTCGAAGACGAAGGCGTTGTCGAGATCGCTGATCGCCGGGTCAATGTTGCGCGGGACGGAAATATCTATCAAAAACATCGGGCGATAGCGGCGCTTTTCCAAGACCTGTTCGATTTGCGAGGCGGTAATCAAATGATGCGCCGCGCCGGTCGAACACAGCACGATGTCCGCGTCCGTCAAACGTTGATCGAGCGCCTCGAAGCGGACAGCTTCGCCGTTCATCTCGGCTGCTAAATTTTTAGCATGCTCGAACGTGCGGTTCGCAATCAGCATCTTCTTCGCGCCATTCGTGATGAAATGCTTCGCCGCGAGTTCCGCCATTTCGCCTGCGCCGAGCAGCAGCACCGTCGTGCCGTCGAGCGAATCGAAGACCTTGCGCGCGAGTTCCACCGCGACGTAGCTGATCGAAACCGCATTCGCCGCGATGCCGGTTTCGTTGCGCACTTTTTTGGCGACGGCAAACGCGCGATTCATCAAGCGCGTCAGCGTGTGTCCGACTGTGCCTGCGTTTTGCGCAAGCTGAAATGCTTCTTTCACCTGACCGAGAATTTGCGGTTCGCCGACGATCATCGAATCCAAGCTCGACGCCACGCGAAACAGGTGTTTGATGGCTTCGGTTTCGGTCAATTGCACGAGATGGCTGTTGAGACAATTCAGCGGCAGGCGTTTGAGTTCATACACAAAATCGCGCAGTTGCGTTACGTCGGCAGCTTCGGCAATGACTTCGACGCGATTGCAGGTCGAAACGATCAGGCATTCCTGCGCGGCCTGCCGCTCCATCATCGCTTGCAGCGCGGACGGCAATTCGGCTTCGGTGAATGCCATCCGCTCGCGCACTTCGACCGGCGCGGTGTGATGATTGATGCTCAGCAGGATGATGCTCATAAAAAAGTAGACGGTAGACAGTAGAACGGTAGACGGTAGTTTTAGCATAGCCAGCCTTCAAAGTAACCGAAGGATGCCGACTACTGACTACCGTCTACCGTCTACTCTTTACCCAAACACGTGATACCCGCCCATCGCCCGCGCGCCGATGAACGTCAGCAAGACCGCGACGAAGCCGCCAATCGCCATCCACGCGACACGGCGTCCGCGCCAGCCTGCCGTCACGCGATAGTGAATCATCGCCAGATACACGAACCACGTCACCAACGCCAGCACTTCTTTCGGGTCGTTGTGCCAGAACCGACCGTCGTGCTGGCTGCCCCACATCATGCCCGTCACAATGCCGAGCGTGAGCAGCACAAAGCCAATCGTCAACGACCGATAGCTCAATTCGTCGCAGGTGTTCAGCGCCGGCATCCAACGAAACGCTGCGCCAAAATGCTTGGTTTTGAGTTCGTGTTCCTGCACGAGATACATCACGCCGCCCGCGACCGTGACGACGAACGCGGCGTAGGAAAAGATCAGCATGGTGACGTGGAGCGGGAAAATGATTTGCGTGAACGGGCTGGCGGAAATCGCGCTCGACAACGTCAGCGAAAGCGGTTCATTCGGCAAAAGCAGCGACACGAGCGTCAGCAAAAAGCCGCACAGCAGAACAAAAATCGGCAAGGCACGAGCTTTGTCGCGCGGCACAAACGCGAGGTAATACGCCGCAATTGCCCACGCAAGAAACGAACAAACTTCCTTCAGATTTACGACTGGAAAGTGCCCCAATTGTTGCCAGGCAAACGCGAGCGAAAGCGTATGAACGGCAAAGCCGACCGCGACGAGCAGGCGCAACCATTGCCCGGCGCGCGCGCGCGGTTGTTCCGCTGCCAGCGTGATGAGAGCGAAGAGGGCACTGCTCAAATAGAACAGCAAGGCGACAATCAGCAGAACGTTCATAAGCCCGTTCATTGTCAACGATCAAGCAGGGTTTAGCAACTGGCGCAACTTCTCTGGCTCGAAGCCAATGACGACTTGTGAGCCTCGGCGCGTGATGGGACGCCGCAGCAGATTCGGTTCGGCAAGGATGGCTTGGCGGAGTTCGTCCGAGGTGGGCAATTGCTTGGCCCAGCCTCGTTCTTTGTACGTGGCGTGGCGCGTGTTGAGGAAGGGCGCGACTGCATCGGCGGCGAAGATGGCGGCGAGTTCGGCGGCGGTCAACGGCTGCCGCGCGTAATCGCGTTCGATCACTTCGACGTGGTGGGCTGTCGCCAGTTCGCGCAGGAAACTCCTGGCGTTGCGACAGGTGGTTCAGGTGCTTTTGTACCAAAAGTGCATCATATCCATTGCGGTTTTTCGTCAGGCTGATTAGAGCTGGAGGCGGCCTTCGCTTCAGCCGCTTGCGCGGCCCGAAGGCGTTTTTGCATTTCGGCTTCCAGCCGCGCCAGCGTGGCGAGCGGCGCTTTGGCCTGTTCGTGTGTTTGATGACGCTGTTCTTCGAGTTCCAGACGCCGGGCGATTTGTGCGCCGATGGCCTCCAACAGCAGGTAATCGTTCGGGCTGTAAGCCTGGGTGGAGCGCGGTTCGCCGAGCGTAATCAAGCCGAGCAAACGGTGCGCTTTTCCCGTCATCGGCACAAGCATCCGCGCCTGCAATTGCTCCAGCCAAAGCTGTTCGCTCGGAGGCAAATCTGCACTGGGTGCAAACGGATATTCCAGCGCCTGCCCCTCGCGCTTGAGCAAGGCGCGGAGGCGCGCTTCTTCGGGAATCCGAATGATCTCCGTTGCCGCTCCATAAGAATAGACCAGCTTGAGATCACGGGTTTCTGCCGCGCGGAAAAAGAAGTGAATGGGCGTGGCTTGATAGACTTCGTTGAGGATTTGGCAGGTGTGATAAATCACTTCCGCGACCTCATGGAAGTTCGCCATTTGATCTAGCAGCGCCGCCAATAATTGTTCCTGCTGCGGCTGCGCGTCGAAGAAAAACCGCTCTGCCCTGGCTCGCCAGCGCGCGCCAAACCACAGGCCGAGCGCGGCGAAAGCGATCAGCACCAGCAGCGGTACGTGGTTCAGCAGGATGGTGGTCAACGGCAGTTCATACTGCACGGCGATTTTGTAGAGCACCACGCCCAGCGGGATCAGCAGCAAGGTCCACAAGGTTTGCGGAGCCAGCAGGAATTGCAACAACCGACGCGCCACGCCAATCCATTCGGAACGCGGGCGCGGCACAATCAAAGTAGACGAAGCGATGGGTTTCTCGGTAGTAGTCGAAGCTTTCATGGTCAAACAGATAGACTTACACTTCTTGCGGCGCGAACGCTGCGCGCTGCAGAACGGACTCGTATTGTGTTTTGCGTAACGACTCGCTTAACGGGGGATGCGTGGCATTGTAGCAGGATCAGGAAAATTGGCAATCGGGCTGCCCGCACACACGTTTTGAGGAGCAGTTTATGCGCAGAAAAAAAGTTGTTGTCGGCATGGCAGGTTTTCCCATGGATTGGCGCTTATAAAGGTGGGGGAGATTGAAGGTCGCACCGTCTCGAATGGCGCTACAGTTTCATCTCGGAAACTGTCTATGAAAGCTGTGCGGCCTTCAATAATGCTCATTCAGGATTCTCAAAAGTCGTCAAATACAAAGCCGCTGGCGAACATTGCAAGCTCGCCAGCGGCTCTTTTTTTCAGCGCGTACGAAGGGCTTAGCCTTCCGTTTTGCCGATCAACGTCAGCCCCATCGCCATACCGCTCACGTTGACATCCAACACCACATGGCCTTCTTCGGTTTTCTCGACTTTCGGCAAGCTGTCTTTGGACGTAGGCAGGACGATGCTCCAGGGCGATGGATGGCCGCTGCCCGAAGCCTTGATGCTGAGCTTGATCGTTTCTGCGGCGGTCAGGGCTTTCGCCTCTTTGTCATCGCCCGGCGCGCAGAGCAGCACGAAATCGCGTGTGGGCGAGACACCGAGATGCGCGCCGTTTTCCAGAATTAACGCATAACGCAACGTGTAATAGCCCGCTTTGACGGCTTGTCCGCGATAATCGGACGTGTTGGCGGGGAAGTGAATCACGCCGAGCAGCGTGCCTTCGGGGATGTGGCCATAATTCGCGCCCATCACTTCTTGGCCCGCAGCTTCCACTTTTTTCGCCAGCCAAACCTCGGCAATCGGTTTGCCTTTTTCATCCGTGACGCGCCAGCCCTTGTCCTCAACCGCAGCCTTGATTGGCGCAGCGATACTGGCGTCGGTGAGCGCGCCCATCGCCTCGACTTTGCCTTCTGCGAAAACAGGGGAACAGACCAACAACAGCACCGCGACAAGAAAAAATCGAATCATCCAAACCTCTTAGAAGGAAGGTACAGTACGACGAGCGGTAGCGAGCTTGGTTACGATCCACCAAGCTCGCTACCGCTCGCCGTACTGTATCGAATGTGGCTTGCACTTACTTGGCGAACGTGCCGACAAAGGCGCTGCGTTTTTCGCTGAGCGTCCACGACACGCCCAAGCCTTTGCCTTTGAACGAATCCACCAGCGCGACCGACGGCATCGCATGCACGGTCGGCGCGAGTGGATCGAACGCGACATCTTCGTGCCCGCAAATGTGGTCTTTGTCGCTCACCAAGCGCGTCTTGATCGTCGCGAGTTCGCCGGCCTTCATCAGTCCGCTGACCGGATGTTCGCCCTCGTATTTGACATCAAAGCTGATCGGCGCGCTTTCAGTACGCACAATATTATCGAACAATTGCCCGCCCATCGCTTTGACAAACACTGTGAGCGCCGCGCGTTGTTCTTCGGTCGCTTTGGCATCGAAGATCAACATGGATTTCGCCGGATACGGATTGCCGTACGGGCTGCCGAGCGTGGCCGCCGCCTTGACCGCCGCGACAACGCTCAAGCCATCCAGCTTGACGCCGTTCCAGCTTCCGCCTGCAATGCGCCACGCCATCACGGCCTGATCGCCGACGATGCCGATTTCCGAGTTAGAAAAGCACGCGCCAACCCAGACATCCGCGTTGCGCGATTCGAGATATTCGCCGTGAATTTGGGTGTTCGCTTTGTGCTTGCTGTGATCGTGATCGTTGGCGAAGGCGGGAATCGCCGTCAGCGCCAACAAACAAAGAAAGATTGAAAATTTACGCATAGTTGTTCCTCCTGAAATACCCTGTCAGCCTTCGCGCTGCGACCACGCAAGCAAACGAAGGCTGACAGCTTACCACAAATAATTACGCTGCCGTAGCACACCTTTCGAGCTTGATTAGCTCTGCCGCTTTCACGCTCGAATTGTGGCATTTGCGTTTGGACGAATCGCATTCGCCCGGCTCAGCCAATTTGCCGTCCGGGCCCAGACAGTTTTGCGAATGGAAACACCAGAACGCGCCTGTGTTCGACGGCGGCACGGTGTCATCTTTTTCTGCCCAAATAAACATCCCTTTCCAGCGCAGGTTTTCACACAGGTTGGGACGTTCCGGGTTGAAACGATCTGCGTCTACCATGTCTTCTCGTTTGTACATAGTTAGTTCCTCCTGTTACCCGGCGGCGGCCAAAATCGCGCGTTTGACCGCGACTTTCGCCAGTTGAATTTTGTACGCATTGCGGCTCAACGCTTTCGCACTTGCGACAGCGGCTGCGCCCGCAGCTTCGGCGGTTTCTTCGGTGATGGCTTTGCCGATTAAGGCTTTCGCCGCCGCGTCGGAATCCACCGGCATCGGCGCAACGTGGCCGAGCGCGATCTTCGCCGACTTGACGGTTTTGCCGTCGAGCTTCAGCGCGACCGAAGCCGTTGCGAGCGGCCAATCCAGCACTTCGCGTTGCCGCACTTCGTACGTGGCGGTTTTCACGCCGCTCGCCGACGGAATCAAAATGTCCGTCACGATTTCGTTTGGCGCGAGCGCGTATTCGCGTTCGTCGGACGACTTCGGCGCGACGAAGAATTTGTCCGCGGCAATTTCACGCGAGCCGTTTGGCCCCGCAACTTTGATCTTTGCCATCAGCGACACAAGCGCCGGAGCGAGGCTTGATGGATTCACGAATTTCGCTTCGCCTTCGTTGTTGAAGATCGCGTGATAGCGGTTGTCGCCGTTCGGAACCAGCGCATTGCCCTTTTCGTCTTTGGCAAGCAATCCATAACCGGCGCGATAGTACCAGCAGCGCGGACGTTGGCAGAGATCGCCGCCGACCGTGCCCATATTGCGAATCTGCGGGCTGGTCACGCCTGCGACGGCTTGCCAAATGGCGGGATAGTTGCGTTTGATGTTTGCGTTGTCGAGGATTTCTTCAAAGGTCACGAGCGCGCCGAGTCGTAAGCCGCTCGCCGTCGCCGTGATGCCTTTCAGTTCCTTGATGTCTTTGATGTTCACCAGCCGTTTCGGGCTGACGACATAATCTTTCATCAAGGCGAGCAAATCTGTGCCGCCTGCTAAAACTTCGGCTTCGCCCCATTGCTTGCCGAGCAGCGCGACGGCCTGCTGAATTGTGGTCGGGCTGGCATACTCAAATTTTTGCATTGCTCGAACCTCCTTTCTTGCTGGCGAGTGCGGCCAAGACTTTGTCCGGTGTGAGCGGGACGGTCGGCACACGCACGCCAATCGCGTTGGCAACCGCGTTGGAAATGGCTGCGCCGGGACTGTTGGTCGGTGGTTCGCCGACGCCAACGGGGCCGCGTTCATCGAAGCCTTTGCCGGTCATCATGTGAACTTTCATATTGCCAATGTCCATCGCGCCCGCGAGCTTGTAAAACTCCATATTCGGGTTCAGCACACGACCTGTCGCGTCGTCCATGATTCGTTCTTCAAACAACGAATACGTGACGCCCATAATCATCGCGCCGAAGACCTGGCTTTCGCAGGTTTTCATGCTCATCACCAAACCTACGTCCTGCACGGCGTAGAAGTTGTTCATCTTGATGATGCCCGTTTCGGTGTCTACGGAAACGTCAGCGATTTGCACGCCGCCGACACCGCTGCTGGACAATTCGCGGTCGCCCGC
>CAZWAK010000032.1:0-57171 GCA_964631865.1 uncultured Heliobacteriaceae bacterium
TGTGCCCACGCGGCCAAAATGGCGGGCACATAATTTCGTGTTTCGAGCGGTAACAAACCACGCCGCGCCAGTTCGTGAAAATCGCGCAGCCCGGTTTGCTGGATGAGGCGCTGCACGCGCGCTTCGCCCGTGTTGTACGCCGCGAGCGCGAGCGGCCAATCGCCGAACTGCCGATATAGATCGCGCAAATACCGCGCCGCCGCGCGTGTCGCCAACTCCGGGTGAATGCGGTGATCGTTCTCCGGCTCCACCGTCAAGCCATAACGCCGCGCGGTCGCCGGCATCAGTTGCCAGAGACCGCGCGCGCCTTTCGGCGACAGTGCCAGCGGATTGAAGCCGCTCTCGATCAACACGACTGACAAGAGTTCAGCGGGAAGTTTCTCCTCACGCAAAATCCGCGTCAGGGTGTTGTGATACGCAGCGGAGCGCGCCACGACGAGGCGCGGGACGGAGGGTTTTTGTTGTGGCTGTACTGGTTTTGGCGATGGCGGATTGAGCGCCATCTGTTCTTCTGCGATACGACGCCGCAATGCTTCAATCAACGCGCCTCGTTCCGCTGACGCGACCATCAGTGTTTCCGCTTGTTGCAATGCCGCCCGCGCTTGCTCACGTTCGCCTTGCTGCTTGGCGGCGACGCTTTCGTTGACGAGCTTTGATGCGGCGAGAATGCGTTCTGCGGCTGCCGCGCGTTCGTCCACAGCAACTTGAATCCGTTCGAGCGCGCGCGCCGCAGGATCATCGCCCGGCGTTTGCGCGGCAGCTTGCGCTGACAGCAACAGCGCAACGATCAGCAGCAGGCCGCGTAGTTCGCATGGAATTTGGTTACGTTGCATCATTGCGTTCCCTTCACGTTACCGCAGGCGTTGGGTGGCGCTTCACTTCCGCGTGCCATTTCCACAACGCATAGAGCGCCGGGTACACCAGCAATTCCAGCGTGAACGAAAATCCCATCCCGGCAATCATTGGCGCAGCGATGCGCTTCGTCAGGTCTGCGCCTGCGCCGACCGCGAGCATCACCGGCAGCAAGCCGAAGATGTCTACGGCCACTGTCATAAACTTCGGACGCAGCCGCTGCACTGCGCCTTGCAAAATCGCGGCGCGCAAATCCGCTTTCGTTTGCATCTGCCCGTTGGCCTTGCGTTCGTTGTACGCCAAGTCGAGGTAGAGCAGCATAAACACGCTCGTCTCCGCATCCACGCCGAGAAACGCGATCAGCCCGACCCAAACTGCCACGCTCAGGTTGTAATCCAGCAAATACAGCATCCAGAATGCACCCGCCGCCGAGAACGGCAACGAACCCAGCACAATCAACGTGTACGCTGCCGACTTTGTGTTGAAGTACATCAACAGAAAAATAAAGAACAACGTGATCGGCAGCACGAGTTTCAGCTTCTCGGCCACGCGCAGCATGTTTTCGTACTGCCCGCTCCACACCAGCGTGTAGCCCGGCGGCATCTGCACGTTTGCTTGCACCACGCGCTTGGCTTCGTCCACGTAGCCGCCGATGTCGCGCCCGCCCACATCCACATACACGTAACCGCTCAGCCGCCCGTTCTCATCCCGAATCATGCCGGGGCCGGAGAGCAGTTTGAGGTCGGCGATTTGTGCGAGCGGGATTTGCTGCGCGCCGTTCATCGTCGGCACCAGCGTGCGCCCCAAACGATCCAACGTGCTGCGATAATCGCGCAGGTAGCGCACGTTGACGGGATAGCGTTCGCGGCCTTCAACGGTCGTCGTCACGCCTTCTCCGCCGATGGCCGACATAATGACTTGATTGGCCTGGTCAATCGTCAAACCATAGCGCGCGAGTTCTTCGCGTTTGAGATGGAAGTCGAGGAAGTAGCCGCCTGCCGTGCGTTCGGCAAACACGCTCGTCGTGCCGCGCACATCTTTCAATGCCCGTTCGATGTGCTGGCCGATTTGTTGAATTTTGCTGAGATCAGCGCCCAACACCTTGATGCCGACAGGCGTGCGCACGCCGGTCGTGAGCATATCTATGCGCGCCTTGATCGGCATTGTCCACGCATTGACGACGCCCGGCAGTTGCAATCGTTCGTTCAATCCGCCCGCGCCGTAAATCAGTTCTTCGGTGCTTTTGTGGTCAGGCCAGCCCAGCCGCAGCAGCTTCTGCAACCACGCGGGCGCGCTGTCCGAATACCAACGTTTGACCTTCGGCCATTCGTGTTGCGGCTTCAGCACGACGACGGTTTCCATCATCGAGAAAGGCGCGGGATCGGTTGCGGTTTCGGCGCGGCCTGCTTTGCCAAAGACGCGCTCGACTTCCGCGAACGACTTCAGCAGCTTGTCCTGCGTTTGCAGCAACCGCTGCGCTTCGGTCACGGAAATGCCCGGCATCGTCGTCGGCATGTACAACAACACGCCTTCATCCAGCGGCGGCATGAACTCCGAACCGAGCCGCCAATAAATCGGAATCGTCGCGGCGATAACCAGCAATGCACCAATAACGACCGACCATTGGAAGCGCAGCACGAATTCCACGACGGGCTGATAGAGCCGTTGCAGCAGGCGGCTGAGCGGGTGTTTCGCTTCGGGATGAATTTTGCCGACAAGGATTTTGTTCACCAACCAGCACAACCAGCGCGGACGAAAGTGGAATTCTTGCGGGCGCACGAGCAACGTGATGAGCGCCGGAACCAGCGTGACTGAAAGTAACGCGGCGATGGCAATGGCCGAGACTTTCGTAAACGCCAGCGGCTTGAACAAACGACCTTCCTGCGCTTCGAGCACAAAGATCGGCGTGAAGGCGACGGCAATCACAAGCAACGAAAAGAAACTCGGCGGCCCGACTTCTTTGGCTGCCGCAATCACAACGTCTTTGAAATGACCGGGTCGCCCGCGCGCTTGCCATTCTTCGAGCTTCTTGTGCGTCTGCTCGATGATTACGATGGACGAATCCACCATCGAGCCGATGGCAATGGCGATGCCGCCGAGCGACATAATGTTCGCCGTCACGCCGAAACCAAGCATCGGCAGGAACGACACGATCACCGCGACCGTAATCGTCACGACGGGCACGAAGCTGCTGGTGAAATGCCACAGGAAAATGATGATGACCAAACTGACGACGATCAGTTCTTCCAACAGCGAATCCGACACCGTCGCAATCGCGCCTTCGATCAACTCGCCGCGATCATACGTGGTCACGACTTTCACCCCGGCAGGCAGCGTCGGCGCGAGTTCATTGAGTTTCGTGCGCACCCGCTCGATCACGGCCAACGCATTTTCGCCGGAGCGCATAATCACAATGCCGCCGACGGTTTCGCCCTGCCCATCGAGTTCCGCAATGCCGCGCCGCAAATCCGGCCCCAGCACGACGCGCCCCAGATGCTTCACCAACACGGGCGTGCCGCTGTCGTTCGTGGCGACGACAATCTGCTCGACATCGCCGAGCGCACGAACGTAGCCGCGCCCGCGCACCATATATTCGCGCCCGCTGAATTCGACCAATCGTCCGCCCACATCGTTGTTGCCTTGCCGAATTGCCTCGACGACTTTTTCTATCGGAATCTTGTACGCCGCCAGCGCGTTCGGATCGAGGTTGACTTGATATTGCCGTACGAAGCCGCCGACCGGCGCGACTTCGGCGACACCGGGCAAAGCTTGCAGCGCGTAACGCAAATGCCAATCTTGCAGCGAGCGTAGTTCGGCGAGATTGTGCTGGCCTGTCGTGTCCACCAGCGCGTATTGAAAGACCCAGCCGACCGCCGTCATATCGCGCGCCAGTTCGACGTTGACGCCTTCGGGCAGCTTCGGCGTGATGTTGCTCAGGTATTCGAGCGTGCGCGAGCGGGCCCAATAAATATCCGTGCCTTCGTCAAAAATGATGTAGATGTATGAATAGCCGAAGTCCGAAAAGCCGCGAATGTCTTTGACCTTCGGCACGCCGAGCAGCGAAGAGATAATCGGGTAGGTGACTTGATCTTCGATGATGTCGGGGCTGCGATCCCACTTGGCGTAGATGATGACTTGCGTGTCCGAGAGATCAGGAATCGCATCAAGCGTGACATTGCGCATCGCCCACCAGCCCGCCATCGTCAGCATCGCAGCGCAGAGCAAAACAAGGAAGCGATTGTTCGCACAGAATTCAATCAAGCGGCCAATCATCGCAACTCCTCTGACTATGTAGCGCGATTTGCCAAATCGCGTTACGTTCCATTTTTATCGTTTCTGGGTGTCGCATCGTAACCACTCCTCCTGCTAATGATGCGAATGATCTTCCGGCTTCGGCGTTGGTTTTGGTGTGGCCCGTTGATGCTGCGAATGGTCGGGCGTTGGCAAGGGAGTCGTGGCTGGCGGTGCGCTGTGTTGGTGACTGCCGGGCGTGCCGCTCGCTGTTGACTTCAATTTGCTTTCGGAATCAATCAGGAAGTTGGCCGAAGTCACGACCCGCTCACCCGCTTTCAATCCGTCGAGTACGATGTATTCGTGGCCGACTTTGGCACCGAGCGTGACTTTGCGCGGCGTAAAGTAACCGCCGTCCTGCGCAATAAAGACAGTCTGTTCCGCGCCCGTGTCTAGCACGGCTTCTTCCGGCACGACGACACGCTTGCCGTAGTCAATGCGCAACTCGACGTTCGCAAACATTTCCGGTTTGAGCGCGAAGTCGGGATTCGCAAGCTCGATCCGCGCTTTCACGGTGCGCGTCGCGGGGTCGAGTTGCGGGTTGATGTTGGTGACTTTGCCGCGCAAGGTGCGTTGCGGAAAATACGCGAGCGTCACGGTGGCGGTTTGTCCGACTTTGATTTCGGGCGCTTCGTATTCGTAAACGTCCGCCAGCACCCAGATGGTCGAAAGGTCAGCCAGCGCATACAACTCGGTTTCGGGCGTCACGCGCTGCTTCGCAAAAGCGTTGCGCGTGAGCACAAAGCCGTCGGACGGCGCGTTGAGCGTGAGCGTCTGGAACGGCTTGCCGGTGTGTTCGAGATGTTCGAGTTGCTTCAGATCAATGTCCCATAGCTCTAATCGCTTGCGCGCCGCTTGCAGCAGGGATTCGCTGCTCGTGACGGCTTCTCGAAACGGACTCTTCGCCAACTCATTGCGGCCTTTGAGTGCGAGCAAATATTCCTGCTGCGTCTGCCAGAGTTCGGGGCTGTAAAGACTGAGGAGCGGCTGCCCTTTGCTGACCTGTTTGCCGGTGAAATCCACAAAGACCTGTTCGATCCAGCCTTCGATGCGCGGATGAATGCGCGTGATCTTCGTTTCGTCGTACGCCAGCCGCCCGACGGTGCGCAGCGTTTTGAAGACGGCTTTATACGTTGCGGCACCGGTTTGCACGCCGATCAATTGCTGGCGTTCGGGGCTGATCTGAATTGCGCCGGGGATGTTGGCTTGCGTTACCGCGCCTTCTTCGTACACCGGCACTAAATCCATCCCGCAATCAGGAGCCTTGCCCGGCTTGTCGGATTTGTACGCCGGGTGCATGGGGTCAACCCAGTAGAGCAATTTTCGTTCGGCGGTCTGTGCGACTGGCGCGGCGTCTTTGGCGAGGAACTTGAGCCAGCGTGTGCGATACGCATAGCCTGCGGCAGCCAGCCCGATCATGAGCCAGAAAACAACCCAACGCCGTACGGGTCGTTTCTTCGCGTGCGGAAGCGGCTCGCCGGGCGTTGGACTGCTTGGTTGTTCTGCGGGTTGTGGGTTTGTGTCGGACATAATCGCAGCCTCTTTCGTCAGAGGAAAGACGGCTGGCGCTGATGTCTTTCAATCAGCGCCAGCATTGCACGGCTTACTTGCCTTCCATCTCTTTGGCGCGCATCGTGTGATACTTCGCCATTTCGTCGGCTTCCCGTGCGAGGCTTTCTGCCGCGCGGATGTATTTCTCACAGTGCATGCGCATCTTTCTGAGATAAGCGTTCTCGACCGTGTCTTTCGGATTCCGCGCGACCGTTTTGCTGTAGTCGCTCAGCATCTTCCGATGTGCTTCAGCTTCCTTGCGGTACGCCTCGGCTTTCTTTTGATACTCTTCTGCCCGCGCCCGATGTTCCTGCGCCGTTTGCGGAGCTTTCATCTCCTGCCCGTGATCGTGATGATCTTGGGCAACGGCCAGGAAGCTCAGCGTCCCGATGGTCAAAAGCAGAAACGCGAGTTTGACGATGGTGTTGTGTATTGTTGTCATGTTGTCTTTCATAGTTCCCTTTCTTGAAACAAGTTGTTTGGTTTCCCTTGCGGGTAGTTTGCGTGCTTCGTCAATGAACATTTCCGGTCAGGGTCTCAAAGTGACACCAACCAGCGGTTCCAACGCCGCGATGGCTTTCTCCACGTTGGCGAGTTGTTCGTAGTAACTCAGTTCGTAAGTCACGAGCGTGACCAGATTGTCGAGCAGCGTCAGAAAATCCACCTTCCCAACTTCATACCCGGCAATCGCAGATTCGAGCGATAGCGACGACTGCGGAAGGATCGTCGTGCCATACAACTTCACAAGCCGCTGTGCCGTCGTCGCGGCGAGCCAGCGATCCTTGAGGCGAAAGAACAGCACGGTCGTGAGGTTGTCCAGGCGTTGTTTCTCAACGGCGGCGCTCGCGGTGGCTTCGGCAACGGCGGGGCGTTGCTTTTGCCCCCAATAAATCGGCAGTTTCATTCCGACATTGACGCCGTACATCTCCGGCAGGCCGGGGCGATTGAAGTACGTGACGCCGACCGAAAAATCGGGATAGAACTCTTTCTTTGCCAGCTCGACGCCGTATTGCTCGCGGTCAATTCGGCGTTGCTGCGCTTTCAAGGTCGGATAATTCGTGAGCGCCCATTCGTTGAGTTCGGTCAAGCTGAACGTGATGTCGCGCGGCTTGAGGTCGGGCGGTTTTCCCACGGGCGTTTCCGGTTCGCGGAAAAGCAAACTGTTGAGCCGCGCTTCGGCTGTTTGTTTGCGCTGTTCGAGCACTGTCAATTGCTCAATGAGCTTGGAGACTTCGACCTGCGCTTTCAGCACGTCTTGCTGGATGCCTTTGCCGACGGCGTAGCGGGCTTCGGCGATCTTCGTGAATTTCTCCAGCAGGTCTTTGTTTTTGGTGACGGTCTCGCTGGCTTTGTGCAGATAACACAGGTCGTAATAGGCATCTTTGACTTCGGCCACGATGTTCCATTGCACCTGTTCGTAGTTCCACCATTCCGATTCTGCCGCGACGTGGGCCATCTTGCCTTTGATCGCCAGTTTGCCGGGGTACGGAATTTCCTGCGTCACGCTGACGATGCGCGCGCTGGCCGGGTCGCCTTTTTGAATGTCAAAGGGCGGCAGCGGAACAGCATTGCCCGTGTAGCCGAAGTTGAGCGACGGTTCGGGCAAAGCTTTCGCTTGCGGCACGCGCGCGCGCATCAGATCGAAGTTGCGGCGCATCGCAAGGATTTCAGGATTCTGCGTCAGCGCCTCTTCCATCAACGCGCGGAGCGATAAGGCGCGTGGCGGCTCGACCGGCGGGCGACGCGCGTCCGTCGAGGCGGGGACAGAAATGTGGTGGGAAGCGGGTTGCGCCGGAACTTTCTCCGACAGCGAAGAAAGCCCGACCAACACGCAGACCACGAGCGTGGCCAATGCTGCGCGTTTCATCACAAATCCTTAGTTCGGCGATTGACAATCCCCCTCTGCCCTGGCGCATATCGCCGCAGACAGAGAAGCGACTAAGAAAACAACGTTGTGATCGGCGAGTTAGATCAACCAGCAGGACAAAGCCAAATACAACGGTCGTTGCGGCTGTCGTGGCAATTTAGGAATGAACGCAGAGGCTTGAGACAGAGGCTGACGATAAGTAGGAGGAAGCAGTCGTTCCTCTTCTACCCCCATTGGCGTTGCCAGCGATACTTCAGCCTGCTCCAACTCACGGGGCGGCGTTGCATCACAACACGTCGTTGTGCGTTGCGAGGGTTTCCACCCCTGAGAATTTGCAGAAGACGATGGCGTCATCTCGCAAGGCAATGACCTGTGCCGACCGGCCCAATTGGGATGTTCGTGTTCGGTCAGACTGTCCGACGGCGGGGTCTGAAAACAAGCGTGAGGAGCGGCTACTTCAGATGAACAATGGCACAGGACAGCAGCCCACGCGGGAGGGAGGCCGAGCAGCAAGATCACGATTGCAGCGATGACGGGTCGCCACATCACAGTGCTCACTCTACGTTGTGCCAATGTCTCAATCATAATTTCAGTAGTACTTACTCGCGCCAACATAACGCATCTGTCGTCTTCAAAGCAAGCGGCGTTCCAGTCGGTTTTCGGGAAGAAAGTTTTCCTTCTTCCCAAAGAATGTGGATTTTCACGCCATTGTGATAACCGCTGCTGTGTAAATTTCCTCAGCGTGAGTTTTCGCACGGCTCGCAGTGCCGCGAGGAAACCTCGCAGGCGCGAGCGCACGCGGGCAGTAGCCAAAAATCTTGGGGTAGGGTTCAACCATCCCCCCAACATCTCCGGTCACGCTTGCTTGTGTCGTTGGTTGTGGGTTAGCATCAGGCGTTCTCGGTAGCACCGATTTAAGACGACTGACTTACCATCAGCTTTGCTGGCCAGAAAAACCTTTTCCTTGTTTGTTCTCGTACAATTTCAGCGGCAATCACTTGCAATAGAGACATTTTTATCCGCACAAAGGAGTACCAATGAAACCTGCTTCGCTTCTTCGTTGTTTATTCACAGTGCTGTTGGCGGCGTTCCTAACGCTGACAGCATTGGCCCAACAAACCGCCACCGCCGCGCTTGAAGGAATCGTCAGCGATGCCAACGGCGCGGTCATTCCGAACGCCAAAGTCACCATCAAAAATACCGACACCGGCTTGACCCGCGAAACCGCGACGGACGCGAGCGGCATCTATCGTCTGCCCGCGTTGCCGCCCGGCTCGTATCAACTCACGGCCAGCGCGGCGGGCTTCGCGGAAAACAAATTCACCGGCATCATCCTGACTGTCGGGCAAAAGCTGAATCTTGATCTGACGCTGAAAGTCGCCGCTGTCGGCGAAACCGTAGACGTTTCTGCCATCGCTTCCATCGTCGAAACCACGCGCACCAACGTGGCAGCGTCGGTGAACGAGCGCGCCGTGCGGGACTTGCCGGTGAACGGGCGCAACTTCCTCGACTTTGTCACGTTGACGCCAGGCGTCGTGCGCGATCCGCGACAAGGCGATCTGTCGTTCGGCGGGCAACGCGGCACGCTCAACAGCGTGCAAATTGACGGCGTGGACAACAACAATTTGTTCTTCGGACAAGCCCTCGGTCGCACCGGCTCAGGCCGCGCGCCGTATCAATTCAGCCAGGACGCCGTGCAGGAGTTTCAGGTCAACACGAACAGCTTCTCCGCCGAATTCGGACGCGCGGCAGGCGGTGTCATCAACGTCATCACCAAATCCGGCACGAACGATTTTCACGGCACAGGCTTCTGGTTTTATCGAGACCGCGCGCTGAATGCGAACAGCTTGCGCTTCGACGCGGGGCTGAACAACGCCACGTTGCGCGAATCGTTGATTCCGGCGGGGCGCAGCTACAGCGCCGCCACGCAAAGCATCGTCGGCACGCCCACGAAACCGCCGTATCACTTCAATCAATTCGGTGGCAACATCGGCGGCCCAGTCAAAACCGACAAGGCGTTTTTCTTCTTCAACTACGACGGCCAACGCAGCACCACGAACAACATCGTGGCGTTCGGCAACACGCCATTGGCAACCGATGTGCCCGGCACGACGGCGTACAATCGCTTGCTGTCGCAATACGGCGCGACCTATCCGCGTTCATTCAATCAGGACGTGTATCTCGGCAAATTCGATTGGCAGATGACCGCGAATGATCGTTTGTCGGTGCGCTACAACCGCCAAAATTTTACGGGCGTGAACCTGGAGAACAGTGGTGCGACCACGTCTCAGGAACGCAGCGGCAACAGCCTCGTGAAAACCGATACGCTTTCGCTGGCCTTGACCTCGACGCTGTCGTCGCGGTTGTTGAATGAAATGCGCGCCCAGATTGCACGCGACAGACAACCCGGCTTCGCCAACAGCGACAACCCCGAAGCCGAAGTGCGCGAACGCGGCGTCACGGTCGTCTTCTTCGGGCGCAACAACTTCAGCCCGCGCGAAACCACTGCACGTAAATATCAGCTTATAGACACGGTGACCTACAGCACCGGGATGCACAATTTCAAAGCTGGCGTGGATGTCAATATCGAACGCATCAAGAATTTTTTCCCCGGCTTGTTTGGCGGGCAATATGTGTTCAATTCGCTCGCCGATTTTCAGAACAACCTTCCATCGCGGTTTTCGCAAGGGTTTGCCGGAGCGGGCACAACCGGCCCAACGTCGTATCCGAACTTCAGCGAATACTCCGGCTTTTTTCAATGGGATCTGAAGATGGGGTCAGGGTTCACCTCGAATTTTGGCGTGCGTTATGACACGCAGGTGATGCGTCGTCCGCCAACCCGCAATCCCAGCGCGTCGTTGGCCGCCGCCGGAATTGACACCAGCACGCTCAACAACGATTACAACAACTTTGCGCCGCGTTTTGGTTTCGCCTCTCGCCTCTTGAAAAACAGTGATCGCATTGTCATACGCGGCGGAGGCGGCATGTTTTATGGGCGCACGCCCGCGATTTTGTTTGGCACGGCACACACTCAAAACGGCGTCAACGTAGCGAGTCTGTCGTTCAATCTGAGCGCGACAAATCGCTTGCCGTTCAATTATCCCAGTCGCTTCAACAGTATCAGCGAAATTCCCTGCTCGCTGTTTGGCGCAGCCGCTGCCACTTGCGCCGCGCAAGGCCCACTGGCCACCATCTCGCCCAATCTCTTCGTGATGTCGCCGGATTTCCGCCAGCCCTGGACATCGCAAGTCAACTTCGGCGTTGAATTCGCGCTCTCAAAAGACATCGCACTGAACGTGTCGTACTTGCGCGTCGTCGGATACGATTTATCCCGCACCCGCGACTCGAATTTGGCGACGCCCGTCGCGACAACCATCAACATCGCCAATAACGGCGGCACGTTGACGTTCCAACGCAATCCCGGCGCACAGGGCAGTCCGACGCGCCCGGTCGCAGGCTTCCAACGCATCTCGGTCTTTGAAAGCACGGCGGATTCCAATTACAACGGCCTCGTCGTTGAGTTGCGCAAACGGTTCTCGCGCAACTTCCAGGGTTCTGCCGCCTACACGTGGTCGAAGGTGATTGATACCACGCCGGACGCGACCGCCGTCGTCGCCAACAATGCCGGAGATGATGCCAAGCAAGCGCAACAGGTCTTCAATTTGTTTGATGATCGCGGCGTCGGACAGGCAGACATTCCGCATCGCTTCGTGATGAACGGCTTGTGGGATTTGAGCTACTTCGGCAGCGCGCCGAAAGCCGCGCAACTCGTCATCAACGGTTGGCAAGTGAGCGGCATTTTGCAAATCAGTTCCAATGCGCCGTTCTCCGCGCGGCTCGGCAACGTTGATCTCAACAACGACAACAACCCGTTCACCGACCGCGTGCCGGGCGTGGGGCGCAACACGCTGCGCGTGGGGCGCTTTTCACAATTGGACTTCCGCGCGTCGAAGAATTTTGCCATCACCGAAAAGCTACGGCTGCAATTCTTCGCGGAATTCTTCAACATCCTGAACCGCGTGAACAAAACCAACTTCGATCCGCAGTTGTATGCCGTCAGCGGTTTGGCCACGCCGAACGCGAGCAACGTATCGCCCGCGACATTGACGCCGCGCGCCCAATTCCTGACGCCACGCGGCACGACCGACATGCGCATCGGACAATTGGCGCTGAAGCTCATTTTCTAAAAGCGATGTGATACACTTTGCGCCGTCAACGCTGGGGTAGTTCAATTGCCCGGCCTTGACGGCGCGTTTTTTCACGAGCCGAAGGGGGAAATTTATGGGATTGGTTCACGCAGAAATTGAGTTAATCAGCGGAGACGACATTGTGCTCAGCCGTCGTGGCTATTTGCCCAAAGATCAAATCAAACGGGTCAACGTCACGGCCCTGGTTGATAGCGGAGCGTACATGCTTGCCATCAACGAGACAATCCAGACACAACTGGATTTGCCTGTCGTGGACAAACAAGTAGCAGAATTGGCGGATGGATCACAAATCAGTCTAGACGTCGTAGGGCCGATTGAAGTGCGTTTTAAGAATCGCCGCACCAACGTTGATGCAATGGTACTGCCCGGCGAGGCCGAAGTCTTGCTCGGCAGCATTCCGATGGAAGATATGGATGTGCTGATTGACCCCAAACAACAACGATTGATCGTGAACCCGAAGCATCCCTACAAACCGAAAAAGCCGCTCAAATAAAGCGGCTTTTTTTGCGAGAATTCAAGCAACGGCTCCTACGCTTTCCTCCCAACGCCCAGCACTTCTTTGCAATACTTCAAACTCTTTTCCAATTCGCTTTTTTGATACGCCTGCAATTCGGGCTTGCCGGCCTCGCCGCGCGGCATCACGTAGGCCGGACGCTCTTTGCCGCGTCGCGCCATCTGCACGTATTTCGCAAACTCGCGCGGACGAATCTTCGCGTACGGCGGCCAGAAATCGTCTTTGTAATAGGGCAGCGGTTTCTGAAATTCCGAAATGATTTCGAGCACGAACGCGCAGTTGGGCGCGAGTGCCTGAAACTCTTTCACATACGTTTTCCAATCCACTACGCCCTCGCCCATCGCCGTCCAACGCGCAATCGCGCCATCTTCGTTTTCCCAAACGACCGAATCACGAAGGCCTGTCGTCACGGCGTATTTGCCGAGGATGCGCAGATTTTCCAGCGGGTCTTCCAGCGTCCACGTCGCATTGCCGGAATCGAGCGTCGCGCCGACGAAATCTTTGCCTGCTTCTTCAATCAACGTGGCCAACTCCCACGCCTGCATATCGCCCGCGTGGTATTCGATAGCGATTTAGACGTTCGCATCCACGGCCTGACAGCCCACGATTACGCAGACCTTGACCATCTCGGCGATGCGGCCTTCGATGCCGCCGGGGCTTTTGCGATCCTCGGCATTGCCCTGATAACACCGCGCGACGGGCGAGCCAAGCAGCTTAGCAACTTGGATCGTTTGCAGAATATGTTCTTCGCCGCTCTTCCACCGCTTCTTGTCGAACGTGCGCGAGCCGGGATTGATGCTGCCCGTGCCGACGTGTAATTCGAGTTTGCCCGCGTCCGCTTTGGCTTTGAGCGATTTCAGGTAGTTGTCCTCGAAGCTTTCGTAGACGTCCAAATCCGACATCAGCAGCACGTCCACTTTTTGGGCAATCGCGTAGTCAATCAGTTGCGGCGCTTTCCAGCCGAACGCGCGAATCGAAAAATTATCGAAGCCCAGTTTCAGGCGCGGTTGCGTGGTGTTTTGTGCCAGCGATGAGCCGCTGAGCGCCAGCCCTGTCCCGGCCTTGACGGTCTTTCTCATAAACTCTCTCCGCTCGAAGTTTGCAATCTGCATAATCGTGTCACATAGAAAAAGCCATTAGCCGTTAGCGCTCTATCAGCTAACAGCTAATGGCTTATAGCTAATAGCTTCTGGTTTACCGACGGCTCAAAAATCCGCCCGCCAGGCGAATCGCATCGTCCACCATCGAGCCGTCGCGGTTTTGATCCAGCACGGCTGACAGCATGCCCATCAACGGCGATTGCTGTTCCTGCATTTGCTGCTGCGCACCGCCCAGCATTCCGGCCAACGCGCCCGCATCCATTCCCTGCTCTTGTTTCTGGCGTCCCAAATAGCCCATCACGATTGGCGCTAAGAGGGGAAGCAATTTGGCCACTGTGCCCATATCCAAGCCACTGGCCTGGCTGACGCCTTGTTCGACCGCGGGTTGATTCCCGCCGAAGATGTGACCGAGGATGCCTGCGCCGTTGGCTTGTTGCGCGCCGCCGCCCATCACAAAGCCCGCAATGTCATCCAACACGCTGCCATCGTGATCCCGATCCAATGCACCCGCCAGAGATGATGCGCCGTCTTCGGATTGAGCATTGCGCGCCAAACCACCCAGCAGCAGCGGCAACGCGGCCTGCACCGCTGTGCTGGTGGTGTTTTCGTCCGCGCCGATAGCCTGGCTGATCGCGCCGAGGTTGCCGCCGCCCAAAACTTGTCCTAACAATCCTTCGATATTCATAAACTTCCTCCGGTAATATGCCGCAACGCTTGCGCATTGCCGCAGTTGGTTGATGAACAAACACCGCTCACTGAGATGAATTCATTTATCAGTTCTTGTTATCGCGCTGTACCGCTCGTTCGGCCTCTACTGTAAACGGCTACAGGATGTTCGATTCCGGCGAAATACGCAAGCGCGCGCCAATCGTCGCCATCGTGAATCACGAAATTCGCACGTTTGCCGACTTCGAGCGAACCGATCTCGTGCCCGCGATGCAGGCTGTACGCCGCATTGATCGTTGCCGCCGTGATCGCTTCGGCAGGCGTCATCTTCATCTGCGTCGAGGCGAGCGTCAGCACCAGCAACATCGAAGGCGTCGGCGACGAACCGGGATTGAAGTCGGTCGCCAGCACAACCGCCAAGCCCGCCTCAATCATTGCGCGCGCGTTCGGATATTTGTTTGCGCCAATCATCAACACAGATGCAGGCAGCAATACTGGTTGCACGTTTGCGCGTTTGAGCATGGCAATGCCCGCCGCCTCGGTTTGCTCCAAATGATCCGCCGTGACCGCGCCGAGTTCGGCAGCAAGCGCCGCGCCGCCCGCGAGCGTTAGCTGATCGGCGTGCAAGCGCAATTGCAAACCGTGTCCACGCGCCGCCGTCAGAATTCGCGTTGTCTGCGCGCGATCAAAATAGCCCTGCTCAAAAAACGCATCGCAGTATTCGGCAAGCTGTTCAGCCGCCACGCGCGGCAACATTTCGTTGACGATCAAGGCAACGTAATCCTCACGCGACATTTCATCGGGGAATGCATGCGCGCCCAAAAACGTTGGCACATATTCGAGCGCCGTTTCATCATTCAACCGTCGCATCGCGCGCAGCATTTTCAATTCGTCTTCGACGGTCAAGCCATAGCCCGATTTTGCTTCGACCGTCGTTGTGCCGCAGCGCAGAAACCACTCGGCATATCGCTTCCCTGCCGCCACCAATTCATCCTCTGAAGCCGCGCGCGTGTTTCTGACCGTCGAGCGAATGCCACCGCCCGCCGCTGCGATTTCCTGGTAGGTCGCACCGCTCGCCCGTTTTTCAAATTCATCGGCGCGCGTGCCTGCAAACACGGGATGCGTGTGCGCGTCCACGAAACCGGGCAACACGACGCGCTGCATGGCATCAACGATTTCACAGTCATTTGGAATCAATGGCTCGATGTCCGCGCGCGCGCCAACAGCAGCGATGCGACCAGCTCGCACGAGCAGCGCGCCATCGCGGATGATCGCCAACTCGCGCAGCTCTGCGCCGCCGCGGGGACGCTGCGGCCCGGCGAGCGTGACGAGTTGTGAGCAATTGATGATGGCGAGGGTTTCAGACATTCTGCAACCGATAAACCAAGCCCGACGCGAACGACAGCAAACACGCACCCGTCGCCAACACGGTCACGTCCGCGACATCCTGCGTCGGGTCAACTTCGACCAAATCAATCGCGCGGACTTTGGCGTTGACGCCGCACAGAAAGGCCGCGTGCCGCAATTCCCAGGGCGTCAAGCCGCCGGGACGCGCGCCCGGACACGCAGGCGCAAACGCGCGATCCAGCACATCCATATCAAAATCCACGTAAATCGTTTCGACCCGCTGCGACAAATACTCCAACGCCTCCGTCACGATCAGTTCGATGCCGCGCGCACGAATCTGATTCATCGTCACCACCGTGATCCCCGCATCGCGCGCGACCTGTGCGTAGGTTTGCGAATTGGCAAAGCCTTGCAAACCGATCTGCACGATGTTCGTGCCCGGCAAACCATCGGCCAGCAACGCGCGCACCGGATTGCCGTTCGTTAAGCCATTCGACAAATCGCGCAAATCGAAATGTGCATCGAAGGTAAGCAAGCCACAACTTTCGAGCGAATCCGCCAGGCCGTGAACGCCGGGGCGCGTGACGCCGTTGTCGCCGCCGAGAATAACCACTGCATCAGCCGCTTGATTGACCTCACGCACGGCATCGCGCAGCGGCGCAAAGGCGTCTTCGAGTTTTACGTTGGCCAGTTCGAGATTGCCGAGATCGCGCGCGGCGAGCAAGTGCAAATCGCTGTCGCTTTCGACATCGTAACAACTGAGCCTGCGCAAAATGTCGCGCACGGCACGCGGCGCTAAATCACAACGTCCGGGCGTGATCGAACCGAGTCGTACGGGAGCGCCGAGCACGGCGAGATTGCCGAGCGGTTGCGCTGTCGTTTCACCTGCCAGCCACGCGCTGGCACGCGGCCAATTTGGATCGTCCATCGTTTTTCTGTATCCTTTCGGCGGCAAATTCAATCACGGAGTGCAAAGAGTCACAAGAGCTATGGCGAATTCATCGGTCAATCCGCAGGCTGTCGTGCTGGAACGTTGCGATTTTCAGCAATTGTTGGATGCGCTGCACGCGCGCGGCTATCAAGTCATTGCCCCGACGGTGCGCGATGGCGCGATCATTTATGACGAAGTAGACACGATCACGGAATTGCCCGTCGGTTGGACGGACGAACACGCGGGCGGCTTGTATCGTTTGCAGCGGCGCAATGACGAAGCGTTGTTCGGCTACGTCGTCGGGCCGCATTCATGGAAACGTTTTTTGCATCCGCCGCGCCAACGCTTGTGGCAAGCGCAGCGCGATGAAGCGGGTTTTCAAATCACGCCTGAGAACGAATTGCCGCCGCACTTCGCGTTTCTCGGCGTGCGGTCGTGCGAATTGCACGCGATAGCGATTCAGGACAAAGTGTTCGCCAACGATCAATTCAGCGATCCGTTTTATCAGGCACGTCGCACGAACGCTTTGTTCGTCGCTGTCAATTGCGGGCAAGCCGGCGGCACATGCTTTTGCGTCTCGATGAACACGGGGCCGAAGGTGACGAGCGGCTACGATCTGGTGCTGACCGAAGTCCTCGAAGACGAGCAACATTACTTCGTGATGGAGGCCGACACAGACAAAGGCGCGGACATTTTGCAAGCCGTTCAGCACCGCGCCGCGAGCGCAGCCGAAGCACAAACAGCCGAAGCCGTCGTCGCACAAGCCGCCGCGCAGATGGGGCGCACGATGGACACCAGCGGCATCAAGGAATTGCTCTACGAGAACCTCGATCATCCGCGCTGGGACGAAGTCGCCAATCGCTGTTTGACCTGCGCGAATTGCACGATGGTTTGCCCGACGTGTTTTTGCACGACGGTCGAAGACGTGACGGATCTCACAGGCGAGCACGCAGAACGATGGCGGCGCTGGGATTCGTGCTTCACTCTAGACTTCACATACTTGCACGGCGGCAATGTACGCGCGTCGGCGAAGTCGCGCTATCGGCAATGGCTCACGCATAAACTCGCATCGTGGCACGATCAGTTCGGCTCGTCAGGCTGTGTGGGCTGTGGTCGCTGCATCACGTGGTGTCCGGTTGGCATAGATTTGACCGAAGAGGTGCGCGCGCTTCGCGGGCAGGAAATAAACTGATGCGCTACTACCCGATTTGCCTTGATCTTCAGCAGCGCCCCGTGTTGGTCGTGGGCGGCGGAATCATCGCGGAAGGCAAAGCCCTCCAACTGGTCGAAGCCCAGGCCAACGTGCATCTCGTCAGCCCCACGCTGACCGAAGTCTTGCAGCAAAAGGTCGAGCAAGGAATCCTCACGTACCGACAAGGTAAATTCGCCGCAACCGATTTGGACGGTAAAGTGCTGGTCATCAGCGCCACCAATCTTCAAGCCGTAAATGAAGCTGTTGCACAGGCCGCTCAAGCACGCGGAATGTTATGCAATGTCGTAGATCAACCAGCGTTGTGTAACTTCATCACGCCTTCGCTGGTGACGCGGGGTGACTTACAGATCGCGATTTCGTCGAGCGGCAAAAGCCCGACGGTCGCCCAACGAGTCAACCGCGAGATCAGCGAGATGATCGGGCCAGAATATGAAACGCTGCTGGAAATCACAGCGGAATTGCGCGCCGAAGTAAAACAAACCTTGCCAGATTTCAACTCTCGCCGCGACTTTCTGAAGTTATTTGTAGAGTCCAAAGCTTTAGATTTAATTCGCGCTGGAAAAATAGAAGAAGCTAAAGAGTTAGGGCAACAAATGCTAAGTGAAGCTAAGTCTCAACTTAGGTGAGTAGTTACTCGTCGGACTGATAGAAACTTACTGACCAAATCCTAAGTTCCACCCGCAAAGTAAAAATAATTTATAACTTCATAAAAAAGTGCTTGACGGCTTTTTACGTTCGGGTGTATAAAGCTGCTTCGCTTTAGTAACCAGAATTATTAACCATTCTTTACGTGACTATGAAGGCATTGACCAACACAACCAGATTCAAAGTCGGCGGCGCAGCGAAAAGCTCGTTACATCCGTTCGGATGGCGGCGCGGCGGCTTTGTGTGTTTGGGTCAATCCCCCAAATCATCAGCCAATTCGATTATGCTTACGGGTAATGTCGTCGCCGAACAATTGCGAAGTGATTATCGCCTATTTGAGCATTGTTAGATCAGCGGGAGCGGGTTCCCGCTCCCAAATCCAGATCAATAAGTAGTTCCAGGATTTAGGTTTAAGAGCAGACCCGCTCCCGGTAGCCCCCGGCGACGCGGGTTTTGTTCTTTTCAGCTTTGCCAGTGAACTCATAATGGACTTGAGGCCGGATTGTAAACCCGGTGGCTTTGGCTACAGCAGGTTCGATCCCTGCCGCTGGCACCAAATAGTTATTGCAGAGGGTTAGGCGAATTGGTAAGCCACCGGTCTTGAAAACCGGCAAGCCGTCTCAAGGTATGTGGGTTCGAGTCCCACACCCTCTGCCAAATTTGAAGGAGTCGTAGTTAGCAAAAAGTAATTCGGAAGTGTGGCAGAATTGGTTTAATGCACTGGTCTGCTAAGCCAGGGAGTTAGTCACTCATATAGGTTCGAGTCCTATCACTTCCGCCAAAATTAAAGTACGGAGAGTTAGCCTAATTGGTAAGGCAGTAGCTTCGAAAGTTACCGAGTTTATACTCCTCAGAGTTCGAGCCTCTGACTCTCCGCCAAGTATTCGTGTATCTATTTTGAGTTATCAATAACTCGAGTTCTTTGTAAGTTAAATAAGTTACCTTGCATCGGTAGTTCAGTTGGAAGTTAGAACACCGGTTTCCGAAGCCGAAGGTCGCAGGTTCGAGTCCTGCCCGATGCACCAAGTGCGGATGTGGCGCAATTTGGTAGACGCGCAAGTCCGAGAAGCTTGTTTTTGGAGGTTCGAGTCCTCTCATCCGCACCAAAGTTTTTTTGCAGGGGTGGCGCAAACGGGCAGACGCGCTGATCTCAAACATCAGTTGTTGAGAGTTCAAATCTCTCCCCCTGTACCAAGTTTCGTGCGGCTGTGGCGCAACTGGCAGACGCACCGGTCTCAGACGCCGGGGGTGAAGGTTCAACTCCTTCCAGCCGTACCAATGTTTTGTGGATGTAGTTCAATTGGCCGAGAACGCGAGCTTGCCAGGTTCGAGGCTGTGGGTTCGAGTCCCATCATCCACACCAGTTCTTTGAATTCAGGTCGCTTGGCCGAGCGGATGCAGGCGGTGGATTGCAAATCCATTTACACAGGTTCGATTCCTGTAGCGACCTCCAAATTTACAGTACCGCGACCAGTAGGAAGCGGTTAAGCCGAAGTGGTGCAAGTGGCAGACACGGCGCACTTAAAACGCGCTTCATATTGAGAGTTCGAATCTCTCCTTCGGCATCAAAATTTATGCGGGAGCATGGTGTAACGGCAACACGTCGGCCTCCAGACCCGAAGTTCAGGGTTCAAATCCTTGTGCTCTTGCCAAAAGTTATCGCGGGCGGTCAAGCGACCGATGAGGCCTCATAACCCTCCGTCAGTTGGGAGCGTTACCCAAGCCCGCAACCAGGTTTGCAAGTTAAGCGAAACTTGCAGCAAGTTCTGAAACGTGAACTATTCCTTCGTAAGTTTAGTCGGAGGCAAAGGACAATCAGCGGGGTAATAGTTCACGTTCCAGATCAGTTAGCAAAACGTAGAGAAGAAGGAACACAAACGTACTTTGAAAAGTAGTAACGAAAGTACGAAATAAGTTACTAAGTTTGACGGGAAAATCGCCTTTTGGCGAGACCCTGAAAGTGCCTTCTCTTGCTCGTGTAAATGCTTGAAAATAAAAGAGAAAATCGCAAATAATGCTTGACGGCAAAACGCGATTTAAGTTATAAAGGCAAAGTATGAAGTTACGCGAAAGATACAACACGGAACTTAGTTTGCGCACCGAAAATCAACGGCGCAACCTAGTCGCCTGTACTTTCGTGCAGCCGCGTAACGTCAAGCCAGAATTTATCGGAATGTGGATTACGAATATCCCCGCCGGGACACCGGTCACGGGTAAACGAGATCAACATTTCTAGCTCAGCGGGAGCGATTCCCGCTCCCAAATCACCTCTAAATTCGTCGTGAATCTAACTGGGAGCGGAGAGCGCGAAAGTATTTCGAGTCTGTAGCCTAGTTGGTTAAGGCAACGGTCTTTTAAACCGTGAGACGTGGGTTCGAGTCCCACCGGACTCACCAACGTTTTGGCTCCCATAGCTCAATTGGCAGAGCGGCAAGCTTATACCTTGCGAGCGCCCGATTAGCGCGTGATCTGAGTTCGAGTCTCAGTGGGAGCAGTTTTTATGGTGCTTGTAGCTTAACTGGAAAAAGCGCCTGACTGTGAATCAGGTCATTGCCGGTTCAAATCCGGCCTCGCACCCCAAATTGAAATCCTGCGATGTCGTCTAATGGGCAAGACGGCAGCCTTTGAAGTTGCTTATCGAGGTTCGAGTCCTCGCGTCGCAGCCAAACTTAATCGAAAGGAGCAGCACCAATGTTGATGAGAACGAAAATGACACGGATGACCTCCCGACGAATGTTGGATTTGGAAGCGGAATTGAAGCCGTTGCTGGCGCGCGCGATTCAGGGTGCTGCTTCGGACAAGGAAGCGGAGCGCCTTCAGACGATCTTTAAGCTGTTCCGGCAGGCGAACAAGCTGGAGCAGTATCGCGCCTGGCATGCGCAGGTGAAAGCGCAATTGGCGGCTGAAGTAATGCCGCATTAAGTTTCGGCTCGAAGCTCAGTCCGGTCAGAGCACTCGGTTGATAACCGATAGGTCGTTGGTTCAAATCCAACCGAGCCGACCAAAAGTTGACAAGGCCCGTTGGTGTAGTCGGCGAACACGCCTGATTCTCAATCAGGAGATGATGAGTTCAAAACTCATACGGGCTGCCAAAGTTTTTTGACAAGGCGGTGAATGCAAAGCGTCGCGCAGGCAGTTTTTCAAGCTGTCGCTAGTGAGTTCGAGTCTCACCACCGCTACCAAATTTTGTAAGGGAACGTAGCATAGTGGCGAATGCACCTGCCTGTCGAGCAGAAGATCGCGGGTTCAAGTCCCGTCGTTCCCGCCAACTTTGAATCGGTAGCTCAATGGACTGAGAGTACCTGGCTCTTACCCAGGGTGATGTGGGTTCAAGTCCCACCCGATTCACCAGTTCTTTTCACAGCGTCGCGGTTGGACGTGACAACTGACCGGGGCGAGTGGCGAGGCGCTTGCCGTGAGTAAATCGTGCCTGTCGCGCACGTGAGGCTCACCCTCGTGGTCAAGCGGGACCAGACAATCGCCTCGCTACTCGCTCAGGACTCAGATTTCGACCAGAGTTCAGCGGGTCTTTGACAATTCAGAAGCAATTGGTTGAAAGCCAACAAGGGCGACTATCAAGTCGCCGACACAGTTATTTGATTTGCGTGGCGCGTCAGGTTGCTTGACCGGGGCGATCAGGACTTTTTGCCGGATCGTCAAATTGACCGGGGCTATCAGGTTCTCCCTCCCGGATAGTTGCACCAAACTGTTTTCCCTGACGCGCGAAATTTGTGGCTGCGTAGCTCAGTGGGATGAGAGCGTCTCCCTCATAAGGAGAAGGGCAGCGGTTCAATTCCGCTCGCAGCTACCAACATTGTTAGCTTGAGGGGTTGTTGAGGATGGTAATGCCGTCATGGACTTCTGCATGGCAGTTTGCGCACAGCAGTACGCACTTATCCAATTCAACTTTGAGTGTATCCCAGGATCTGATTTTGCTACTAATGCCAAAATCCTTTTGACCAGGATCAAGATGGTGAAAAGTAAGGGCACGTATTGATTTGTTGTAGCCACATATTTGGCAGCCGCCACCTTTGTATTGAATCGCTCTTAGCTTTGTTCTTTGCCGCCAAGAGATGACATAGGTAGATGAAGTCAGGCCCTGACTTTTTCTCCGATCTCGCGCGGCTTTTTGGGCGATTTGCCGGCATAACGTTGAGCAATACTTTTTGCCTGTGGTGATTAAATCATCACAACTTTCACAATGGTTGCTTCTGTGACGTTTGCGAAAAAGCTTGTTGTTATACGTTGCAGCACAGGAGGCATTACAGAACTTTTTGGCCCGTGCGTAATGAACTTTCTCGTTGTCCTGTACCCGGATTACAGCGTTGCACTGTAAGCAATGATTAGGATTCGAGTAGTAATCAGCAAGAGCTTGGGAACGTTGTTTTTGGGCGGATGTTTGACCGCCAAGAGATTGAATAGGTCGCGTAAAGCCCATAGCGATCTTCGGTATGTAGTTAAGTGATGGAGAAATATACCTCAACGGCGGCAGAATTATATTTGATTATTGATAGCTAGCTCAATGGCAGAGCGCCGGTCTGTTAAATCGGAGGTTCTGGGTTCGAGTCCCAGGCTGTCAGCCATTTTTTACCGGGGTGTAGCTCAGCCTGCGCCAGAGCGCGTGTTTCGCGCTGCACGAGGTCAGAGGTTCAAATCCTCTCGCCCCGATTAAATTGAAATGGTGGCGAATGCCGATGGAACTACATGCAACTTCGACTGAAACTCGAAAGAGGTTTCATCATTCCTTGTCGCCCCCTCAAGTCTGCGAAGCGCAACTGGCTGGCGCACCAGTCTTCCAAACTGGAGATGAGTGGGTTCGAGTCCCATCGCAGACTCCAAGTTTGCTGTCGTAGCTCAACGGACGAGAGCAGCCGTCTCGTAAGCGGCAGGTTGTGGGTTCAATTCCCACCGGCAGCTCCAGTTCAGCAATTAGCCATCAGCCGTTCGCTGTTAGCCCAATGCAAAGGCTGATGGCTGATGGCTAACAGCTAAAAGCTTTCATAGAAGCGTAGCTCAGCGGCAAGAGCGTCTGCCTTACAAGCAGAGGGTCGTGAGTTCGAGTCTCACCGCTTCTACCAATTTTTGAGGTCGAAACGAAACACGCGAAAAGGAGCGTCATGTTTTGGTTTCTCTTTGGGGTCGTAGCCAAATTGGCAAGGCGCTGGTCTTGCAAACCAGAAATTGTGGGTTCAAGTCCCACCGATTCCACCAATTTTGCCGGTGTAGCTCAGCGGGTACGAGAGCGCAGTCCTGGTACGACTGAGGCCGTGAGTTCAATTCTCACCACTGGCTCCAATGTTTCTGGGTGTAGGGTAGAGGCCACCCACTTGCCTTGGGAGCAAGTTCACGCAGGTTCGATTCCTGCCACTCAGACCAAATGTGAATGAGTTTCCTCCGTGTAGCTCAATTGGAACTAAGAGCGCCCGTCTACGAAATGGGAGGTTGCAGGTTCGAGTCCTGCCATGGAGGCCAAATTTTTTATGCGACAACGATTGGAGAAGATCAAATTCATCAGCGCAGAAGCCTGCTGCGACCGCGCCCACGTCATCACGCCGGAAGAGGTGTTGATTGTGCTGAGCCGGATGCCGGAAGAGACTTGGCGGCGAGTGCGCGCCGTTCACTTCACCGACCGCAGCCGTGGTGCGCGCGTGTTGGGTTATGTGCAGGCCAGCCGCCGCGAAATTTCGCTTTGTGCTTTGCCGCCGCGCGTAAGTCTGACGCGCTTTTTGGTGCGAGGACAAACGCCGGAAACCTTTGGCGCGAAACGTGCGATGCAATGGCCGCATTTAGCTGTGCGGCGGTTCATGCTCTACGACGTGTTGTTGCACGAACTCGGTCACATGCAAATCGTGGACGAAAAAGCGAAGAGCGTGCGCCGCCGGTTCGCTTATGAAAAGTATGCACAGATGTTTGCCGATCAATGGCGCAAGACTTTATGGCGCGAACACTATGATCATCCTGATTCGGTGCATAACGCGCCATCGCCAGAGGAATTGGCATTGCTTAAAGTTTAGGCTGGATAGCTGAGACGGATTAGCGGCTGTCTGAAGAGCAGCAAAGGTGGGTTCGATACCCTCTCCAGCCACCAGAATTGATTAGAGATTGGAGATTGGAGATTGGAGATTGTTTGCCCTCTTCATCTCAAATTTCCAATCTCCAATCTCCAATCATCAAGCGGGTGATGTAGCTCAGCGGAACCTTGAGAGCAGCGGTTTCCTACACCGCAGGTCGTGAGTTCAAATCTCACCATCACCGCCAAAATGGTTTCGCCTCTGTATCGGTCTTGGCTTCTACCCAAGTAGCCGTAACTGGAATTAGAATGCAGGTTCGAGTCCTGTCAGAGGCTTTTATGCAAAAGGAGTCGGTATGCAACCACACAGGCGGGTTTTATTACTCAACGCATCGTACGAAGCACTGAACATCGTGTCGGCCCCGAAGGCGCTGGCGCTCGTGTGGAGGCGCGTTGCGGAAGTGATCGAGAACGATCCGGGCGAAACGATTCGTTCGTTGCATTACACGTTTCAAGTGCCGTCGGTGATTCGTTTGACGCATTATGTTGACGTTCGTTCGCGGCAAAATCGTACGACGAGCCGCTTGCGGATTCTGGTGCGCGACAAGTTCCGTTGCCAATACTGCGGACGCAAAGGAACGGCCTTCGACTTGACGCTCGACCACATCATCCCGAAGTCGAAAGGCGGGCGCACGATTGCCGAAAACCTCGTCGCGGCCTGCACGCCCTGCAACAACCGCAAGGCCGACCGCACGCCCGACGAAGCGCGGATGCCGTTGCTCACGAACCCGGCAGCGTTGTATTTCGGCTTGCGGCGCGCGGCCTTCCAACACGCCGCCGAGGAACGGCCTGAATGGAGGAAATATTTGTTCCTCGAAGAAGCGCAACAGGAGCGCGCAGCTTAATCGCTGTGCGCTTTTTCGTTAATGTTTTTTTTGAAGGTTTACTATGGCGGGGAAAAGACATCATATTTTGCCCAGATTTTTACTTAAAGGATTTGCCAGCAGGGTTATTGATGACGAAAAAGTTTTCACTTGGCTCCATAGAATTGGGGGAATGCCTTTTGAAACGAATGTCAACAACGTCAATGTCGAAAACCATTTTTACGGGAAGGCAAGTGAATTAAGTGTTGATGATGAAATAACTAGCTTGGAAAATGGTTACGCGATACTTTTGAATGAGCTAAGAAACCTGCCTGATAAGTCTGAACTTATTGATCCCAAGGTTCCCGATTTAATTGCCCATCTTTGCACACGCACTAGGCATCTTCGAGATTCGATTCGTGAATCATCAGATTTCTTGATCGAACAGATTTTTAGCTATCTGGCTGATTTCAATAACATCAAAAACTGGATTTTGAATCATCCGGGTTTAGTTCAAAAAGAGATTGGGAAGATTTTTGACGATAATAACCTCCCTCCAATTTATAAAGACATATTAGTCGCCCTTATTCCAGATATGACGGGTGAGCTACTTGAAAGTCAACGTCTGCTTGTTGAGGCTTTCGTAAAAAACATGAGTGAGGAACTGAAGAAAACCTTGCCGACGGCTATTAAAGAGGGACATATTAAAGCATTGTCTAAAGAACTACTTCCAGAATTTCGCGTCGAAACCTATCGAAAGCTTAAATGGACTGTTAATGTATCAGATATACCTTTGATCCTCGGCGATACTGGATGTTTGTTTGAAACGAAAGGTAATAAGCGATTTAAATCAATAAATGATAAGGATGATATTATTGAAAATATTTACTTACCGATTTCGGCTAATCGAATGCTGACCGGTTCACTTATTACCCTCAATGGGAGCGTTGATTATGCCTTGCTCAATGAGGCAATGGCAAAATGCAGCAGAGAATTTTTCATTTGTTCAGAGCGATCTATAGAAACTCAGTCGTTGCTCACTCAATTAGGAATAGAGGCAGATATAATTAGCAAAAAAGAAATTGAAACTATGCTCGGAGAGTTGTTTATTGCGGGGCAATAATATGTCTGCTAGAAAATTCATCGCGCTCGGCACAGCGAGTCAGGTGCCGACACGACGCCGTAATCACAACGGCTATTTTCTGAAGTGGGACGACGAAGGCATCCTCTTCGATCCCGGCGAAGGCACGCAGCGACAAATGATTTTGGCCAACGTCGCCGCTTCAGAAATTACCAAAATCTGCATCACGCATTTTCACGGCGATCATTGTTTGGGTTTGGCGGGCGTGATTCAACGGCTCTCGCTCGACCGAGTTGCGCACGCGGTCGAAGTGTATTATCCAGCGTCCGGTCAGAAATACTTTGAGCATTTACAGGACGCTTCGATTTTTCGCAACACCGCGAACATTCAGCCCCGCCCGATCACTGCGCCCGGCATCATTTGCCGCAACCATAACTTCACGCTCGAAACACAACGGCTGAATCACACCGTCGAATCGTGGGGCTATCGGTGGCAGGAAATTGACACAGTAACAATGTTGCCGGAAAAATTGGCGGCGCTCGGCATTCGCGGCGCGGAAGTCGGCCATTTGAAAAAGCGCGGCACGCTCGAAAAAAACGGGCAAACAATTTCTCTCGCCCACGTGAGCGTGCCGAAGGCCGGACAGAGCGTCGTGTTCGTGATGGACACCGGAATGTGTGAAGCCGCAATTTCTTTGGCGCGCAATGCTGACCTGCTGATTTGCGAATCCACGTACCTCGCTTCCGAACAAACCGAGGCCGAAAGTCGCGGGCATTTGACCGCGCAACAAGCGGCGACGATTGCGCGAGAAGCGGGCGCAAATTTGCTTGTCCTCACCCACTTCTCACAACGCTACCACACAGTGGATGACTTTCTCCGCGAAGCCTTAGCCGTTCATCTGAATGTGCTGGCGGTGCAGGATGGCGATGTCGTGGCGATGCCGAAAAAACAGCGGAGCGAGTAGCGCGGCTCAGGCGTAGCTTTGCTGCACTTCCTGGCGCGTCATTTCCAGATAGACTTTGCGCTCCGGCCAACTGACGCGCTTGATGCGTTCGGGCGGAATCATCACCTGTTTGCCCGGCCACCAATTGCGCGTGGCAACGACCATCCACACGATGTCCCACGTGTCTTCATTCACCATAAAATCCAGCACATGGCCGATTTCGCCGTCGGTCGCTTCGATGTGCAAGCCTTCGGTGTCTTTCACGCTGCACAAAAATTCGTCTTCGGGATTCGTGTGCTTCACCGTCAGCGCTTCTTCGGCGCGATCCTCAAACTCGTGACTGATGGGAGTGAACACCTTGCCCGCGAAATGTTGCTGCGAGATCGGCGTGTGCGTGATGATGTCAGGACAGGCTTCGACTTCTTCCTGCGTCATATCCACCTCCACCTTCGCTTCCGTCCAGTCTACGTGCGTGAAATGTTGCGGCTCAATCAGCACCTTCTGATGTCCCGTCACCCAATTGCCGTAGTCCGCCACGACGTAGCGCACGCGCCAATCCAAATCGTCGAAGTAAAAATCCCGGACATGACCGATGTCGCCATTGGTCGCGTGGATTTTGTAGTTGCGAATGTTTTCCAAGCTTTGCAGCATGACGTGCTCCTTTCTACGGGAAAATTCCGCAACGAAATCTTTCGGCTGCGGAAATTGACTACAACTTGACCTGTAAAAAACCAATGGCAAGTTGCATACCGACGTCAGGAGCGGTGGAACTCAGGTCAGATACGGAATCGTCATTGGCCCTTCAGGCAAAACAGCAATCGGTGCATCGTGTCCGATGCGATTCAACTCTTCCGCGACGCGCGCTTCGATGTCGGTGAGCGGTTCCAAAAACGCGCGTTGCACTTCGTCCGCCGGGATTTCGCTGAGCAACGCCGTGCGCGCTTTGAGTACGATGAGGCCGAGCAATTGCGCTTCCCATTGATCGTACATTGAAAAACCCGGCGTCAAAATCGTGTCGAGCATCGCCTGCGGCGTGGCGTGATCGAACAACAGTTTCTTGAAATTCCCGTGCGCCGGAAAGCCGTCGTTGCAGCGCGCCGCCGAAATAATCAAACCGTCCTGCGCGACAATCTGCGCCGCCGCCGACATGCCCTTCACGGTTTGATACAAATTCTGATCAAGCGGATAGCCGCTGTTCGTCGTGATAACAATCGGGAACGCTTTCGGCACTGCGACCATCGCCGTTTCCTTCGCAAACACACAGCCGGCCTCGTGCGCGGCAATCGGATCGCCGCAGAAAAATCGCGTGATCTCGCGCTGGCGGTTCTGCGTGACGTTCAGACAAAAATCCACCGGCAACACAGAGCCGTAACGCCGCACAATCTCCTGTGTCGGATTGCCTTCGATCACGCCCCATGTGCTGCGCGGATGCCCGATGATTTCGGCGCGGTGATAATGCATGATCGCATCTATTCCAGCGACCGCCGGAAAAATGCCTTTGTACCCGCCTGAAAACCCCGCCATAAAATGCGGCTCGATAAACCCCATCACAATGCGCTTGTCGGCTTCGACGTATTCTTTGTTGAAGAACACTTCGCGCCCGTCTGAAGCCTTCCCTGCCGATTTCAACGTCGCCGCGTCGTGCGAATTGTGATTGACGATTTTGTAGTTCTTGACGATTGCTGCGCCAACCATCGAAATCAATTCCGCTTCGGTGTTGATGCGATGCGACCCCGTCCCATTGATGACCGTGAAGTGTTCGCGCGGCACATGCGCAAGTTCCGCCAACGTCCATGTCAACAATTTTTCCGTTGGCAACGGGCGCGTCAGGTCTGGAATCACGACCGCAACTTTGTCGGCGGCCTTGATGCGTTCGCGCAAGGGTTCCGCATTGATCGGATGACGAACTGCGTCTTGAAAGCTCGCCGCTTCGTCAGGCAAGCCGGGTAAGAATTTCGGATTGAAAACCGTCGTGTTGGCATCGGGCAAATTGATGGCGATGCCGTCGGTCCCGTATTGCAGATGAATGTTCATGCGCCAAGCTTAACGCACCTCTCACGCAAACCAAAGCCGCTGTGGGATTCCACACCGCAAAGTGATGCAAGCCCGCATGAATACTGGGGACAGGTGCGTTTTTTGTATTGCGATAAATCAAGATAATGCGCCCGTTTCCCGTCAGGTTTTCAGATGCGGAAGACCATCGAACACGGATGAAACAAATGCCACAGATTTGCGCTGATCCGTTCTGATCCGCCGCATCCGTTGCATCCGTATTCCATCTAATCGAACGCAATCGAACACGGATGAAACGGATATTACTGATCTGTGCGGATCAGTCGCATCCGTCCTATCCGTATTCTATTTGCGACACACGAACTGCCATGCGATTCCGATTTTCCAAACGCGCAATTTTGATGCTGAGCGCAATGACCGTCGTCGCTGCACTGCTTGGCAATCACTACTTCACCCAGCCGCGCGTCCTGGCGGTCAGCGAAGTTCCCATCGCATTCTGGTCGTGGCGCACCAACGCACCGAGTGAAGCGGAAATCAACCAGGCCTTCACTGCAACAAAAGCACAAACGCTCTTTCTGCGTGCGGGGCAATTCGATTTGACCAATGACGCATTGCGGCGCATTCGTCCAGTGTCAGGCGAATTGCCCGCATCAATCGCCGTGCATTTGGTCTACAACGCGACGCGAGATTTTCTGCGCGGCTGGGAACATCTTGAACCGAGCGCGATTGCGGCGAACATCGCGGATACATTTCGCGCTGACGTGGCGCGGGCGAGCAATCACCGCACGCGCGTCGCGGGTCTGCAACTGGATTTCGATGCGCCGACGCGACTCTTGCCGCAGTATGCAACTACGTTGCGGCGACTGCGCGAATTGCTGCCGCCAAGCATCAAGCTTTCGATCACTGGCTTGCCAACGTGGGCCCATTCGCAAGACATCAACGCCGTCCTCGCCGCCGTAGATTTTTGGATTCCGCAATGCTACGGCACGAACATCCCGACGCACCTCAGCCAACGCATTCCCATTTCTTCGCCCACAGATGTCGCGCGCACCATCCGCAATGTGCGGCGACTCAACAAGCCGTTTTACGCCGGATTGTCGGCGTACAGCTACGCGATTTTGTATGCGCAAGAAGGCGGGTTGTTGGAGTTGCGCGGCGACCTTGATCCGGCCTGGGCCGCGCACAATCCCAGCCTCGAACTGGTCGAGCGTCAAGCCTTCAAAGACGCTGCGAGCGTGAGCGAAATGCGCTACGTCTATCGTGCGAAGAGCGAGATTGTGCTGAACGGATTGATTATCAAAACGGGCGAATCGCTGATGTTCGATTTGCCGAGCGCCGAATCGTTGCGGGCCAGCGCGCGGGCCGTGCGCGAAAATGCAGGCGAGAAACTGCTGGGCATTTGCGTGTTTCGCGTGCCGATGGAAGCGGACGAAACCACGCTAAGCGCAGGCGAAATCGCCGCTGCCCTGAACGACACGCCCGCCAAGGTTGCCACGACGCTCACGCTGCAACGCCTGCCCGGTCAGCAATGGCAATTGCGCGCCGAAAACACCGGAACCGCCAGCACCTTCCTGCACGAAGAGGCGCTGACCCTTGACCTCAATCTTCCTGCTGGAAGCTTCAAAGAAGTGGTCAGCCTCGCCGGTTTCGCCGCCTATGAAACACTGTGTCGCAACCCCGGAACAAATGACCTGCAACCGTGCAGCGAACGCCGCGCGAACGTGCTGCGCCTGTCCGCTCGCGCGTGGAAGCCCGACAGTGTGGCAACGCTGACCTTGCGCGTGAAAGAGGAATTGCCCACGACGTTGGCCGCTGTCATGACGACGTGCGTCAACGATGGACGCATCGAACAGGAAACGTTTGCGCTTGTGCCGCAGCAGAGGGAGAAATGATATGAACAACATCCGAATCATAACGAAACGACCTATGCTGGCATTTGCAAGCGTGTTTGTGATTGTGGCGGGCGCGGCGACAACGATGGCGTGTGTGTGGAGCCTTTTTACCGATCACTCTGTGCGCTTCAACAGCTACCGCAGCGGGCGCGGCTTTTATCGGTTGCCGCCTTTACCCATTCTTTATGATGGCAAAACAGGCAAAGAAATTACAGTGAATGAAGAGAATGAAGCGCGTTATAACGAATCTGAATGGGGGCCAGTAACAGAACCGAAACTATCTGATCCGCTCACGCCAAGCCCTGATGAAATTTGGGAGCAGGCGTACGTGGCCGTGCAACAGGAAAATCTGAGCCAAGCACAAACACTATTGCAAAAATATCTGACGACAACTTCATTGCCTACGATTGAAGAAGACGAGAACCGACAACTGCGGCGTAACGCATCGTATGACCTGCTGGATGCGCTCACGGCTTTGCAAAAAGGCTCGAAGGTAAAATCCGTCGTGGCTTATTTGGAAGCGCGCTATGCCTACGATAACGAGACCTCGCAAAACGCAGAAGAATTGCTAAACCAAGTCCCCGCCGATAAAAACCTGCAAGACAATTGGACGTATTTGCGGGCAGCAATTGCTTATAACGCCAAAAGAATGGACAGCGCGCGAATGACTTTTCACGAACTTGCAAATAAGTATCCGCACAGTGAAAAGCGTGAGGCCGCGTTATATATGGCGGCGAAGATTGCGATGGAACTCAGCCAGAGCTTTGAAAACACAGGCTGCGGCATCACTGATGCTGATGAACGGGGCGACGCGATTGATCCTGCCAACATTGAGCCGACGGAAAAATGTCAGGATTCAAGCTGGCAACTCGCCGTCAAAGAATTTCAGGAGGTAATGCAAAAATATCCGAAGGGCAGATATTACAACGATGCGCGCGGCTGGCTGGCTTATCTCTATCGGCGGGGCGGCGAGCGGGCGCGTGCGTTGGCGGAATACTATCGTTTGCTGGGGCATCCGACCGATTGGAACGCACGGCTGGAAGCGAAGAAATCATTGCAAGTCATCGGCCAAGACTATGATGATGCAACGCTGGATCAGGTAGAAGCCTTGATTGCGGAGGATGCAAATGCCGCGTTGGCGTACGCCTATCACCGTATTTATAACCAGGCGGTGGATTACACTTATGAGGAAGCGAACGGATGGGAATACTACGGCGAAAACGAACGTTGGAATAAAAAACAGGAAGAAGAAAAGCGCGTGGCGGAGGCGCACCAAACCGGCAATCATGAACTCAGCCGCATCGCGCGCTTTGCCACGGCAATGATGAAGCGTCATCCTCAAGCGAGCATCAGCGGCAGCTTCGTGTTGCGCGTGGCACAGGCGCAATTTGAACTACAAAATTATGCCGAAGCTTTGAGATTGGCGGACAAAGCACTGGCGATGGGCATACAAGGAGATGCCAAGGCGCAAGCTCTGTGGATCAAAGGCAGTGCCGAGCATCAGCAGAAGCATTTGGCGGCGGCTCGAATAACATTCAATCAACTCATTGCTGCGTTCCCCAAATCCAATCTCATCGAAGGCGCGCGGCGTTTGTTGGCAATGACGGCGGAAGACCAGGGCGATTTCGAGACGGCATTGGAGCAGTATCTGGCGTTGAATTACCACTACGACGTAGCGTATTTCGTGGATGTCCTGCTGCCCACAGATCGCCTCGCCAAATTCATCGCCAACCACAAGCAAGTGGCCAAATACAATGAATTGGTTTATGCGCTAGGGATTCGGTATATGCGTGACAAACGTTGGAATGAAGCGCGTGCAACCTTACAGCAGGTGCAAACCAAACCGGGGCCGCGCAGCGAGGATTGGCAGATTGCCGGAACCCCACCACGGAGCAGCTTCGACAAAGACCCTGACTGGGAATGGCGCGAGAAGTCATACATTAAAACTTCATGGTTGATGCAGGACTTGAAGACGATTGACGTATTGGAACGTTTGGAACAAACGATTGCCGCCGCACAAGGCGACGATGCGAAAGCAGAAGCAAGGTATCAATTGGCAAGTTACCAATTCGATGCGAGTCCACTGCTTTTTTACAACCCTGTGGCGTGGCGTGGACAGCGTTATTGGTTGCTGACTGACCTCGACGGCAGCAATCTTTTTCGACTTCCCAATGAATCACAGATGATCTTCAACTATTCGCAATCGCATGAAACACTGGCGCGCGCGATTCCGATTTATTTGGAAATCGTGGATCGCTTTCCGCAGACCAAAGCGGCGAAAGATGCCCTGTACACGGCAGCCGTCGCGCACCAACATTTGTCCAACCTCAATCCGTATTGGCGCAGTATTTACGGGCAGGGTTTGTTTGTCGGCTCACGTTTGGTGACGTATGCCGATGTGCGACGAACTTATCCAAATTATCAATTGCCGCGTGGGACAAATGGTTGGGAGGCTTCGACGCGCACCGTGAATGGCGGCCCCGGCTGGACACCACCACCGCCCAAACCGAAGCCTGTGCCAAAGCCGACACGTGCGCAACGAATCAAGCGAATGCTCAAGCGCGTGGTGGCGGAATTGCACACAAGCTTGCAGCAGAAAGTGGACGCTATCGAAAACCGCTACACCACGTTGCTGCAACGTTGCTTGCAGGCAATTGGCTGGGCAATCGGATTGCTTGGCGCCTGGTATGCCGGGATTTTGGGGCTGCATCTTTGGAAGCAGCGATTGGCGTTGGAGGAACCGGGTTTGGCGGGCCTGTTTGCGGCGGATTTGCCGCCGGATACGTTGCCCGATTCGGAAAGCCGCGTCGAGAAGGTGATTGGGCGCGACAACTGAACCCACTCATTGCCAGCGGAAAATCTTCAATGCCAGCAGAAAACTTACGATGCCCCACGCCAGCAGAATGACGATCTGCGTCGAAGTCGCGGCCAGCGTTGCGCCATCGTTGATGACGGCGCGCAGGGCGTCATTGACCGCCGTCAGCGGAATCGCGCGGACAAACGGTTGTAGCATCTCCGGGAAGCGCGCGGCGGAAAAAAATGTGCCGGACAGCAACCACATCGGCAGCATCACGAAGTTCATCAACCCCGATACGCCTTCAATCGTGCGCGGGCGGGCGGCGACTAATAAACCCAAGCCGGAAAAGCTCATCGAACCCAAAATCGCAATCACCAGCACGGACAGCAGCGAGCCGTGAACTTTCACGCCGAAGGCAAAATACGCGAAGCTCAGAATCACGAGGACTTCCAGGAACAGAAAGATCAAGCGCGACAAGATAAACGACAACAGAAAATGCCAGCGTCGCATTGGTGTGGCGGCAAATCGCTTCAGCAGTTTTTGCGTGCGTGCCATCACAATCGCAAAGCCCAAACCCCACATGCTGTTGCCGAGCAGATTCAGGCCCAACAAACCCGGCACCAGGAAATCAATGTAGCGCGCGCCCGGTTCATTGAAGACGCGATCCTGTGTTGGCGCGAGGTCGGTGCGGCCTAAGGCGCGCTGCAAGGCGTCGTTGGCGGAGAGTTTGGCGATGCGGCTTTCGGGGCGCGTGGGATCGAAGTTGAATTCGTACTTCGTCGCGTTACCGCTGATGACCAAAGCGACTTTGCCGGTGCGCAACGCTCGCGCGGCTTGCTCTGAAGTCATCACGGTGGCTTCGAGGTCGGCGGCGCTTGAGAGCTTCGCGGCGACTTCAGTGGCGCGTTCTGTGGCAGCATCAACGGCGATGACGGTTTTCTGCGGTGCGGTGTTTCTAAACGCGAGGCCGAGCGCGCAGGCCATCAGGATCGGAAAGACGAAAACCCAGAAAACGGCTTCGGGCTGCCGGATGAATTCCCGCAGCCGCAGCAACGTCAATTCAATCAGCGGATGCGAAAACGCTTTATGTGCGGGTTCGGTTTGCATTCGGAGTTTTTCGGCTTCAAGCATCGCGCAACATCCTTCCGGTGAGGCTCACGAATACATCTTCGAGCGTGGCCTGATGGGTCGTGAGTTGATCCAGCTTCACCCGCTGCGTTTCGAGTTCCGCGAGCAAGGCGGGCAACGTGGCGCTGATTTGCGAGACGGACAGGCGATAGCGGTTTTCGTGGACGCGCAAATTCGTCACGCCGGGCAATTGTCGCAGCGCGCCTTCGTGCAAGGCGGCGCCGTTGGTGATGACGCTGAATTCGATGATTTGATCCGCGCCGAGCGACGCAATCAATTCGGACGGCGTGCCGAGTGCGATGACTTGGCCGTGATCCAGAATCGCAAGGCGATCACACAACCGCGCGGCTTCGTCCATATAATGTGTCGTCAACAGAATCGTGCCGCCGCCAGCTTTGAATTGCTCGACGACATCCCACAGTTGCAACCGCGCTTGCGGATCGAGGCCCGTCGTCGGCTCATCCAGAAAGAGCAAATCCGGCGCGCTGACCAAGGCACAGGCGACGGCGAGTCGTTGCCGTTGTCCGCCCGACAATTTGCCGACGCGCGCCGTGCGTTTTTCCTGCAACGAAACACGCGCGATGATGTCTTCAACTGCGTGCCCGCGCGAATAAAAGCTGCGAAACAAACGAATCGTTTCTTCGACCGTCGCTTTGTCGGGCAGTTGCGTTTCCTGCAACGCGACGCCGATGCGTTCGCGCATCGTTTGATCCTGTCCCGTGCCCCATTGCAAACCGAGCAATTCAATCGTGCCGCTGTCGGGCGCGGTCAAGCCTTCCAACATCTCGACCGTTGTCGTTTTGCCCGCGCCGTTCGGGCCGAGCAAGCCGAAGCATTCGCCCGCGCGAACTTCGAGATCAAGGCCATTCACGGCTTTGACATCGGCAAAATGTTTGACGAGCGATGTGCAGCGTAAGGCAAGCGGCATAGGCATTTTGAAGCATTGTGTGAACGAGCCTTATACACGTTCGGCCAGCAGTACGCAAGCCGCTGCGGCTGGCAGGACACAGCGCAAAACCAACGAATGTGACCGAACCTCGCAGTCACATTGAACGCCCGCTGCCTGTTTTTAATTCATTTAATCAAAATGCTTGACTTTGCCGAGGGGGAACACATATCCTCTGCTGCGCTTACCGACTGTATCTGGTTGAACAATGAATGTCCGATTGACGCTTTTGCCAGACCAGCGGGAGGCAAAGGCGAGAGGTTCCTGTTACGAGATAACTAGGTTTGCCCCTCGTTCTCAGAACTTCCTTCGTGATTTGACAGCCTGACGTTTGAATGCTGGCTGAAAGCCTTTCTCGACAGCCTGGTCTTTTCAGCCAGGGTGTTGCCCACCAGAGAGATGTGACAAATCACGCGCGACCCAGACAATTGACAACGTGCTCCAGACAGACAGCAAGCAGGGCGAAAGGTGCTCAGTAGTTTCGTTTGCTCCGCAGGAATGAAATTAGGTTGGCATTGGTCTTTCGCTGTTTTCAATAACAAATAGGGAAAGATGGCTTTGATGCGGTCTCTTCTGACCTCCGGCAGCTCGAAGATGTTTCCCGCATCCACTTAATATCAGGAGTAACCATGATGATGCGAATTCTCAAACGTCCAATCCTCTGGCTGCCAGGGGTGTTGGCGCTTCTTTCTTTTGGTGTAGCGTCGGCCTCGGCGGCTCCCGTGACCTTCACTGCTGGTACAACCGGTGTTTTTGGTGCTGGCACGAGCGGCGGAACGGTCAGTTCCAACGGGAGCAGCATTACGATTGGCGGGACGACAATTACCTTCAGTTCCAGATCCAATGAAATCAACGTGGGACTGGAACCGGGACAATCTTCCAACATTACGCTCGGGGTCTTTAATGCGACCGCGCCAGGGGCAACGACTTCGGTGGCGGGCGCGACCTTCACGCTCACCGTAACCTTTACGCTGCCGAACGATGTGGGAGCAGGCGTCTACACGGCGACCCTTTCCGGCACAATCAGTCAGGGAGCTTCTGGAGCCGTCGTCAAATGGTCAACCTCCACGCTGACGTTCAATTCGCCGACCGCAGGCACATTCACCATCACGTTGGAGGCCGAAACGCCGATCAACTCGCCGGTCAGCCCCGACGCCAGCCGTATTCGTGGCACCATCACGTACGTTGGCGCACCTATCCCAGAGCCATTAACGCTCTTAACGTTGGGCAGCGGAGTGGCGGGACTTGCCGCCATCCGTGCCCGACGGCGCAGAAAAACCAACGCATAAGTTCGTTTTCTGTGCCACCCTGATCCTTTTTCCAGCCTCTCTGATGCAACGTCAGAGAGGCTGATTTCTTTGCGCCCCTTGCTCAGCAGGCCAATGCCCAGCCAAAATGAAGCGGCGACGTAACGCGATTTGGCAAATCGCGTTACCTTTTCCAAGGAGGACTATGAAGACCATCATCCAAGCTCCGCACGGCACACGGATTTCTTGTCGCGGTTGGCATCAGGAAGCCGCGTTACGAATGTTGATGAATAACCTCGATCCTGACGTGGCCGAAAAGCCGGACGACTTGATCGTCTACGGCGGCACAGGTCGCGCCGCGCGCAATTGGCCCGCGTTTCAGGCCATCGTGCGCTCGCTCGAAAGTTTGGAAAACGATGAGACGTTGCTCGTGCAATCGGGCAAACCCGTCGGCATTTTTCGCACCCACGACTACGCGCCGCGCGTGCTGATTGCGAACTCGAATCTGGTCGGGCAGTGGTCGAATTGGGACGAGTTTCATCGGCTGGAAAAACTCGGCCTGACGATGTACGGACAGATGACGGCTGGCTCGTGGATTTACATCGGCTCGCAAGGCATCATTCAAGGCACGTTCGAGACCTTCGCCGCGCTGGCGCAGAAACATTTCGGCGGTTCGCTGCAAAACAAACTGATCGTGTCCGGCGGCATGGGCGGAATGGGCGGCGCGCAACCGCTCGCAGCGACGATGAACGGCGCGTGTTTCATCGGCATAGATGTTGATCCCGCGCGCATCGAGAAGCGTTTGCAAACCGGCTACTGCGACCGCATCGCGTATTCGCTCGACGAAGCGTTGCAAATCATTCACGAAGCGCAACAACGTCACGAAGCTTTATCCGTCGGCCTCGTCGGCAACTGCGCAGACGTGCTGCCCGAACTCGTGCGGCGCGGCATTGTCCCGGATGTACTCACCGATCAAACCAGTGCGCACGATGCGTTGAATGGTTATGTGCCCAACGGCATAACGTTGGACGAAGCACAGCAATTGCGCCGCAACAATCCTGCCGAATACACCGAACGTTCAATGCACGCGATGGCCGCGCACGTACAAGCGATGCTCGACCTGAAACGAATGGGCGCGATCACATTTGATTACGGCAACAACCTTCGCACGCAAGCTTTCAAAACCGGCGTGACGGATGCTTACGACATTCCCGGCTTCGTCCCCGAATACATTCGCCCGCTGTTTTGTCAGGGGCGCGGGCCGTATCGCTGGGTCGCGCTCTCCGGCAATCCCGCAGACATTCGCAAAACCGACAACCTCGCCCGCGAAATGTTTCCGCACGACGAAGTGCTGGAACGCTGGCTGAATCTGGCGAGCAGGAAAGTGCATTTTCAAGGCTTGCCCGCGCGCGTCTGCTGGCTCGGTTATGGCGAACGCGCGGAGTTCGGTTTGGCAATGAATGAAATGGTCAAGCGCGGCGAACTCGAAGCCCCCATCGTGATTGGCCGCGATCACCTCGATACCGGTTCCGTCGCCTCGCCCTTCCGCGAAACCGAAGCGATGAAAGACGGCTCCGACGCGATTGGCGATTGGCCGTTGCTGAATGCAATGCTCAACACTGCCGCCGGCGCATCGTGGGTTTCGATTCACAACGGCGGCGGCGTGGGCATTGGCTATTCGCTGCACGCCGGAATGGTCGTCGTCGCGGATGGTACGGACGACACCGCACGAAGATTGGAACGAGTGCTGACCACCGATCCCGGCATCGGAATCGTGCGCCACGTGGATGCGGGCTATGAAGACGCGATTGAAGAAGCGAGGATGCACAATTTGAATGTGCCGATGTTGGAAACGAAAGCGTGATGGGAAGTGAGGATTCGCCGATGACCACGACGCAAACTGTACATTTGCATTACTTCTTCAATTCCGCCATCCAGTTCAGCACGACTGTGAATGGCGGCAGGCTGGTTTCTTCCGCGCTCGTCACAAACAGAAACCGCTGCCCGTCGCCCGTCTTCGCATAGCCAGCGATTGGGACTGCCCGGATACTGCTGGGCGAGAAGAGTTCTTGTGGCGTACCCACTTTCACTTCCGCGCCGAGCGTGACTTCCACCGCCATCATTTTGTCGCCGGAAAAGAAATACAATTCACGCCCATCGTGCCGCCACTGTGGTTGAGACCCGCCATTCTTTGAAATCTGCCACTTGCCGCCCACCGCCGGAGCGCCCGGCACAAATGCCTGCAGATAAATTTCGCTGCGCCCTGTCTCATTTGACGTATAAGCGATCCATTTGCCATCGGGGGCAAACTTGGCCGTGAATTCGACGAAAGGTGTATTCAACCAGGGCCAGGGTTTGCGTTCGCCTTCCAGCGGCAGAATCCATAAATCGTAATTCGTCTGCGGATGCAGTTCGCGGTAGAGAATGAATTGTCCGTCCGCTGACCAGTCTAAGGCGGCCTTTGCATTCGTGGATTTCCAGAGCGTCTCGTCCTGTCCTGCGCCACTCGCGGCTTTCCAATACAGGTCTCCTGGCCCCTCTCGGCTCGAAGTCCAGACAATGCGACTGGCATCGGGCGACCAGAGCGGCCAGTTATCACTCGCCGAATCGAAGGTGAAACGCGCGTCCGTCCCGCGCGCCAGATCAAACAAGCGAATATCCAAACTTCGTGCCTGTGACTCACGCCACCCTACCGCCAGACGCTGATTGTCGGCGGACAGCCTGGGGTCGGTATAGATTCCTGCCGGGCCAACTGTTCCCTGCTTCCTGCCCGTTCGATCAAACCAGGCGAGTTGCTGATTCGCATTTCCTTCGATCAAGACTAATACCCCGTTGGCAGAAACAGAGAAGCGCGGATACCTGTCAGGGGTTTGCACCTGCTCCGCGAGGCGCAGCGGTTCCCCCACAAGTTGGTTACGCCTGAAATCGTACTGCTGTGCCAGCAAGCCCCCCTGCCGCACAAACATTAGATACCCTTCATTCTCTGCTGCCGGGTTCATGGTCACGGCGAAAAATAGGTTTTCCAGAGGCAGCAATTGTTTCGCTTCGCCGCCATCCAGCGAGGCCAGATAAACCGCACTCTTCGCCCGGTCATTGTTGATATTCGCAAACAGGAAGTGGCGGTCATCGGGCAGGAAGACGGGCGCAAGGTGTCGAGCTTCGCCCCGCGAACGATCAACGGCAGTGACTTCGGTGACGGCTCCGCCACTGGCTGAAATGCGCCTGATTCCGGCAGTTGCCCCGCCAAACAGAATGACTCCCTCACGATTCCAGGTGCCTGCGAAGTTGAATTGTGTGTCGCACAAAGTCTCCGGTGCGCCTCCATCCACCGCAATCTTTTTGAGCTTTTCGGAATCAGCATAAGCCAGGAACCGGCTATCCGGCGACCAGAATGGAGCAGTAACTCTTCCTACCTCAGCCAGTGGTTTGGCAGTCGTGGAATTGAGCGGACGCACCCAAAGCTGTGTTTTGTCTTCGACCCTAGCGACAAACGCCAGCGTGCGTCCATCGGGTGAAATCGTCGGCCAGTCAAAGCTCGTCGCCTTCTCCGGCGGCGTCACCGACAATCGCACCGTTTCCGCTTCCAGCGCCGGACGCCGAACATAGGCTACACCAAGCGCGAGTGCAAGCAACGCAAACGCACCCGCCGCAATCCATCCCAGACGATCCCGCCAGCCGCTGCGTTTCGTTGCCGCCGAAGTCTCCAGCGCCTGCACCGTTTCCGTCCGATTCGCCCCCGATGAACCCGGCGTCGTCAACGCCTCCAACGCAAAGCCCAAATCGCGCGCCGATTGAAAGCGCAGCTCCGGTTTCTTTTCCAAACAATGCCGCACGATCTTTTCCAATTGCGGCGTGACTTTCGGATTCAACTCGCTCAGGTCGGGCGGTTCTTCGTTGGCAATCGCGGCCATCGTTTCCGCTGGCGACGGCTTCTGAAACGCGCGTCGCCCGGCGAGCATTTCATACAGGATCAGGCCGAAACTGAAAATGTCTGACCGCTGATCCAGGTCTTGCCCGCGCACTTGTTCGGGCGACATGTAGGCGATGGTTCCCATCACGGTGCCGGGAGCGGTCAAATGCGGAATGCGGATTTCGGAATGCGGAATAGGGGCTTCGCCTTGCAACAGCGTTTCTGCCTCTTCATTCCGCGTTCCGCGTTCCGCATTCCGCATTTGCGTAAGCTTGGCCAACCCAAAATCCAGAATCTTCACCCGCCCGTCGTTCGTCACAAACAAATTCTCTGGCTTGAGGTCACGATGCACGATGTTTTTTTCGTGGGCGGCAGTCAGGCCCGCGGCGATTTGCTGAGCATAGTCAATGGCTTTGCGCACGGGCAAGCCGCCGTTCTTCAACTGCGCGCGGAGTTCTGCGCCGTCGAGTAGTTCCGCGACGATGTACGGCGCGTTTTCGTGTGTGCCGATGTCGTGGACGGTCAGAATGTTCGGATGATTGAGCGCGCCTGTGGCTTTGGCTTCGAGCGCAAAGCGGCTGAGCCGGTCGGCATCGTGCGCGAGCGTGGCGGGCAGGACTTTGATCGCGACAGTGCGGTCGAGTCGTGTGTCTTGCGCACGCCAGACTTCGCCCATCCCGCCTTTGCCGAGCAGCGACAGGATTTGGTACGAACCGAGCTTGAGGCCGGGAGCAATGTTCATGCGGCCAATGTCTCCGTGGAAAATCGAAACTGCTTGCGGTGAAGCGAGCAGCGTACCGCCAATAAACGTCGTAAGCAACCGCACACGTAGTAGCGAATTCATTCGCTTGTGCGCGGAAGCAAATAAATTTCTATGTGTTGAGTTCTTGTTGAATCAGGTCAACAACTGCTGCGAGCGCCGCTGCCACTTGTTCGCTCAAGGCTGCGCCGATGGCAAACGTGCTTCCTTCAATGCCGAGAAGGGAAACTTGTTGTGGAAGTTGTCCGAGTGCTTGCGCCAGCGCGATGGCTTCCGCCACACCGAAGGCGTGCGTCGAGCAGTGCAACCAGTGGGCAGGCAGGTCTTGCGCCGTCACGCGATGAATCGTGCCGGGCGTTGCACCCGAATGAACGGCATCAATGAGAATAACTTTTTCCGCGCCTTTCCAGCTTTCCATCAGCTTCGTACAGTCGCCGTCGCTTTCGATGACTTGCACATCGGGCAAATGCAAATCGCGCAGCCGTCGCGCCACGAGCAAGCCAATCGCATCATCGCCGCGCCACTCATTGCCAACGCCGATCACCAGCGTGTTCACGTCCGCTCCACTTCCAGCCGCAAGAAATGTGTCGCGCACGAAATGCACGGATCGTAGCTGCGCACGGCTTGTTCGCATTGATGGCTGAGGTCGTGATCGGACAAATGAATGTAGCGCGCGGCGAATTGCCACAAGTCGTTCTCAATCGTCTTTTGATTCTGCGAAGTCGGCGGCACAATCTTCGCATCCGTAATCAACCCTGCGTCGTCAATGCTGTAGCGATGATACAACGTGCCGCGCGGTGCTTCGGTTGCGGCGTATCCAGTTGCCGCGCGCAGTTGAATTTCGACGGCTGCGGCGTCGGGCCTTTCGTATTCGTCAATGATGCGCAGAGCTTCGTCGCAGGCGTATAAAACCTCGATGCTGCGGATGATGATGCTTTGGAAAATGTTGCGGCAGGTTGATTGCAAGCCAGCCTCGCGCGCGGCTTCTTGTGCGAGCGGCGAAAGCTGATCGAAGTTCAAATTGTAGCGCGCGAGCGGCCCCGTGAAATATGCGCCGCGTCCTTTCAAGACACAATGCAGCGCGTTGGAGTGCGCGACGTGCTCTTCGACAAAATGCTCATCAAATTCGCGCGGCGAAATATCCAAGCCTTCGTTGGAAACCAAGCGTCCTTCATTGAACGGATATTCGCTCGCGTGCCGCAGCGCAACGAATTCGTAATCCTGCTCGAAGTCAGGAAACGTAAAACTCGCTGTCCATTTCACCGTTTCCAACGCGGCATCGCGCGCCCATTGCAATCGCTCAGCCAAATGTTTCAATTCACGTTTGTGCGGCAGTTTGTAAAAGCCGCCGACGCGCACGTTGATCGGATGAATTGCGCGTCCGCCCAACAATTCAATGATTTCGTTGCCGACTTTTTTCAGTTGCAAGCCGCGCTCGACAATTGCTGGATGATCCTGCGCCATTTCAATCGCGCCGTGATAGCCGAGGAAATCCGGCGCGTGCAGCATGTAAATGTGCAACACGTGGCTTTCGATCCATTCGCCGCAATAAATCAATCGTCGCAGCGCGCGCAGTTGTCCTTCGACTTGCACACCAAACGCATCTTCCATCGCGTGAACCGCGCTCATCTGATACGCAATCGGACAAATGCCGCAGATGCGCGACGTGATGTCGTGGGCTTCGTCAAAGCTGCGTCCGCGCAACAAGGCTTCAAAGAAACGTGGCGGCTCGAAGATTTTCAGCTTCACGTCGGCGACTCGGTCTTGCGCGAATTTGATGTAGAGCGATCCTTCGCCTTCGACGCGCGCGAGCGGATCAACGTTAATCGTCTTGTGCATTGGGTTCCTCTGAAAATGTAGCGCGATTTGCCAAATCGCGTTACGTCACTTTTCATTCTTTCTCGGCGTCATTTTTACGAAACGGTTCCGACCACGCATTGAAGCTGCGATAAGCTTGCTTGACGGCCTCTTCGCGCACGCCCAGTTGAATCCATTGTTGCTTCAGCGATGCTGTGTTTGGCGTTTCCTTCGGCCCGAAGCAGCCGTAGCAACCGCGATTGTAACTTGGGCAAATCGCGCCGCAGCCGGCTTGCGTGACGGGGCCGAGACACGGCGTGCCGTGCGCAACCATCACGCAAACTGTTCCGCGCAGTTTGCATTCGATGCACACGCTGTGCGGCGGCGTGACGGGTTTGCGTTGATGCAGAAACGCGCTGATGACTTCGAGCAGTTGTTGTTTGTTGATCGGGCAGCCGCGTAACTCGAAATCCACTTTGACGTGCGCGGCAATCGGCGTGGATTGCGCGAGCGTGGAAATGTATTCGGGCCGCGCGTAGACGATGCGCGTGAATTCTTGGACATCGCTGAAGTTGCGCAGCGCCTGAATCCCGCCCGCCGTCGCGCACGCGCCAATCGTGATGAGCTTTTTGGATTGCTGGCGCACTTGCTGAATGCGCTCAGCATCGTGCGGCGTGGTGATCGAACCTTCGACGAGCGACAGGTCGTAGCGGCCTTTGATGTGGCGGCTCGTGGCTTCGGGGAAATACGCAATCTCGACTGCGCCTGCGACGCGCAGCAATTCGTCTTCGCAGTCGAGCAGGCTCAATTGACAACCATCGCACGAGGCGAATTTCCAGACAGCGAGTTTTGGTTTGCAGTTTGGTTTCATTTTGAGTTTAGGTGATGAAAGGTTCCTTCACCGCAGAGGCGCAGAGAACGCAAAGGCAACGCAGAGTATTTGTAATCAGGTAAAAGAACATAGAAAACCATCCTACCCCTGCTGATTGCCTCTGCGTAATCTCTGCGAAACTTTGCGCCTCTGCGGTGAAAAAGTTCTCTCATATCTCTCGCTTTCCAAACAATCCCGCGACATGATCAAAGCGGAAGACCGGCCCATCTTTGCACACGAAATGCGGGCCGTACTGACAATGCCCACAGAAGCCGACGGCGCATTTCATGTTGCGCTCCATCGTGACGAAAATGCGGTCGGTCGTGACGCCGCGTTTCGTCAACTCCTGCACGGTGAACCGCATCATCACTTCCGGGCCGCAGATCATTGCGATGCTGTCGCGCGGGTCGAACGTCGCGCGCGGAATCAGCGTCGTGACCACGCCAACATTGCCGCGCCAATCACTCGTTGCACTGTCGAATGTGACTTCGACTTCAAAATCAAATTGCCCGCGCCACTTTTCCAATTCGCGCGCAAACAGCAAATCACGCGGCGAACGCGCACCGAACAGCAAGACGAAACGTCCATATTTTTCGCGGTTCGCCAGCACGTAATAAATCACCGGTCGCAACGGCGCAAGGCCAATGCCGCCCGTCACGATCACGACATCGCTGCCTTCGGCTTCAACCACCGGCCAGGCGCTGCCGAACGGGCCGCGCACACCTACACAATCGCCGCGTTTTAGCTTCTGCATCGCGTTCGTCACTGTGCCAACGGCGCGAATCGTGTGAATCAATTTGTCGTTGTCATTCGGGTCGCCGCTGATCGAAATGGCCGCTTCGCCTGTGCCGAAAACGTAGAGCATGTTGAATTGCCCCGGTGCAAATGGCATCGCGCTGTCGCCGTTCACGGGCTTGAGTTCGAGCGTAAACACATCGTGCGTTTCGCGGCGCACCCGTTCGATGCGATGCACTACGGGCAGCATCGGATCAAGCTGAGGAGCAGAAGATGAAGATTCACGAACGCTGGCCATAGACATCCAACAACTGCAATCGCGTGGCCAACAATCGTTCGGCAAACACAGTGGCGACACGTTTCAGCAGTTCGTAGCCGAGGCGCGGATTCGCTTCGCATTTGGTGCGCAGGCATTCGCCATCGAGCGCAATCGCGCGTGTCAACTCCAGCGCGCATGCATCGAAGCGCCATTGATACGGCGGAATCAACCACGACCAGCCGAGGATTTCGCCCGCGCCAATCGTTTGCAACACGACTGCGCCGCGTTCCGGCGAATGCACTTCCAACGCAACTTTGCCTTGTCGCACGACAAAGAACTGATTCGCCGGATCGCCCTCGCGGCAAATCGTGTCGCCTGCTTTGAAGACAACATTCGACGCGCAGCCCGTGAGCAATTGAACGTCTTCGGGCAACAACCCGCGAAAAAACGGATGCTCGGCGATGAGGGGTTCCAGTGTTTGGAGGCTCATAAATACTCGCTCTTCGTTAGCCTTCCTTATTACGCATAAAAAATGTAGCGCGATTTGCCAAATCGCGTTACGTCTTTCTTCGTTAGCCTTCTTTGTTCCGCATGAAGTCGGCGAGACCGCCAAATTTCTCCATCAAAAATGCGCGCCATTGCGGTTCGATGTCTAATTCATCCACCGACTTTTGCATGCACAGCAGCCACTGATCGCGCTGCGCTGCGCCAATCGGAAACGGCAAATGCCGCGCGCGCAAACGCGGATGCCCGAAGCGTTCGACATAAAGCGGCGGCCCGCCCAACCAGCCGCTCAAAAACATAAACAGCTTCGCACGCGAACCGGCGAGATTTTCCGGGTGCAGCGCACGAATGCCCTTTGCTTCGGGCAGCGTGTCCATCAAATCGTAAAACCGCTCGACCAATTGGCGGACGGTTGCTTCGCCGCCCATCGCTTCGTAAGGAATGATTTGCATAAGAAAACATGAAATCAAAAGGCAAATATCAAAAGGCAAAAGTAAATTTGGAAAGGCTCCGCCGCTTTTATCAAAAGAAAAATAAAGTGCCGACCTTTTGCCCTTTGCCTTTTGCCTTTTGCCTTTTGATTTTAGGCTAACGCCTTGTTGACGCGCGCAATCGCTTCGTCCACTTCGGCAGTGCTCGCAAAGCCGATCACGATGGCGTCCACGTAACCGCAGGTCATCGCGTAGTGAATTGCTTTCTCGCGGTCGGCGGCGTCCTTGAAATCGCCTTCGCCGCAGATTTTCATGCCGATGATGCCGCGCCCTTTGTCGTGCATCGCTTTGATTTCTTTCAGCGCGATTTCGGGCTTGCCTTGCGCCGCATGCACGTTCGCGGCGTCGCCGTCCACATAGCGACCTTGCGGATTGACGCGCGCGAGTTGGAGTTGAATCCAATCGTGATTCGTGGCGACTTTCAGCGCGGCCAGACCGTGACACGACATGCCTTTGAGCTTGAGCCAGCCTTTGTGCTGCGCTTCGTCAAAGGCGTCCATCATAATTTTGCATTCTTCCGGCCACGTGTGCTTCGTCGTGCAATGAATCAGGACGCTGTCGAAATAATCCGTGTTCACTTCTTTGCGATAACGATCAATGTGCTTCAGCGGATTGAGGCGCGTTTCGTCCTCGACCCAGCGCATTTTGGTTTGGATGTACAGCTTCTCGCGCGGCAAACCTTTGATCGCGGCGTTGACGTAATCGTGCATGTTGTATTGATCCGCCGTGTCAATGTAGCGGACGCCGTTATCGTAGCAATGACGCACGAGTTTCGTGAAACCTTCCTGCCCGAGGTCGCGTTGAATCTTGCCGTTCTTTGTCCCTGTGCCCAAGCCCATCCGCGTGATGGTGACGTTGGATTTGCCGAGCCGCACTAAATCGGCGTGCGTGCGTTTGCCTTGCACAGCGGCTTCGACAGCCTCGACCGGGCCGGTGGCCGCTAGACTTACGTTGCTCTCAGCCGCGCAGCCTATCGTCAATAAAGACGGGGTTAACGCAGCGGCTCCGGCAAGTTCCGCAGATTTGCGCAGAAAATTGCGACGAGTGAATTGATCTTGATTAGTACTCACGGCGATCCTCCTTGTGAAATTGGTTGTTGTTGATTCACGCCTGCGAGCAGCGTGCAGTATGACTATGCCGCATTTGCGTGCGGAAAGTCTAGGCGCGCGGGTTTGGAGACAGGAAAGTTCTGTGGCTTCACTTCACGCCAAACCAGCGCCGCTTGGCGGTCACGGGCGTGCGTTGATCGGTCGCCAATCGTCGCTCGGCATAACGCGCGAGCTTCACAAACGGCAAGCCGAGCAAAAAGTAAATCGCGGCAGTCAAAATGCCGACGCCGATGTAATCGTAATACGCGGTCGCAAGCTGTCCGTACACTTTTGTCAATTCCACCATCGTAATCACCGACACAATCGAAGAGTCCTTAAATAACGCAATGAAATCATTCGTCACGGGCGGAATCACCAATCGCAAAGCTTGCGGCACGATGACGTGTCGCAAGCTCTGTGCGCGCGTCATCCCCAATGACAACGCGGCTTCCATCTGTCCGCGCGGAATAGATTGAATCCCGGCGCGATAATTTTCGGCTTCGTAGGCAGCGTAGTTCAAGCCCAAGCCAACGACGGCGGCAACGAGCGGCGTCAGCTTAATTCCGACCGACGGCAAGCCATAAAAAATCAGGTACAACTGAATCAGCAACGGCGTGCCGCGAATCACTTCGATGTAGCTGCGTGACAGCCATCGCAGCGGAGTTGCGCCATACAAATTCATCAACGCCAGCACTAAGCCCACGACCATGGCCACGATCATGCCCAGCACCGAAATCAGCAATGTCATCGGTGCGCCCTGCAACAACAGAAACGGCAAGTAGCTCCAATAGCGGCGCAATCGTTCGCCCCACGTGGGCTTTTGGGTGATGACCTTCGTGAAGTCTTCGTAAGCGGTGGAATTCGTGGGCGAAGTTGTTGGAGTGGCTTGCGGCGCACCAACTAATTCGACGAACAGTTTTTCCGTGTCTTTGTTCCAGATGTTCCACTTTTCGTAGATGCCGCGCAATTCGCCCGATTTCATCAAGGTGCGCAGCGCAGCGTTGAGTTGTGCGAGCAACGCCTGATCCTGTTTGCGCACGCCGATGCCATACAACACCGGCTCAAACGGCTCGCCCGCAAATTGTAGTTTGGGATTCGGCTTGACGTAATAGACCGCGACGGGCAATTCCATCAACGCCGCGTCGAGCCGCCCGTAAATCAAATCGTCGAGACAACTGACCTGACTGTCGTAGGTGCGCACTTCGATGCCGCCCGCTTTGTCGAGCAGTTGATGCGCGAGCGAAAATTTCAATGCGCCTGCAACCTTGCCTTTCAAATCGGCGAGCGAGGCAATGCCCGTTGTGCCTGCGCGCACGGCCAATTGCTCAACGGTCGCGTAATACGGCAGCGTGAAGTTGATGACGCGCTGGCGTTCGGGCGTGATCTCCAGGCCGTTCATCGCGACGTGATAGTTGCCGCGTTGCAGCCCCGGAATCAAGCCGTCCCATTGGTTCTGCACAAACACGGGACGACGATTTAATTCGCGTCCGAGCGCATTTACCAAATCCACTTCAAAGCCGATCAGTTCGCGCGGATTGTCGGGCTTGGAAAACACAAACGGCGCACCGCCTTCCGAATCCGCGCCCCAGCGCAATTCGTTTGCTGTTTGCGCAAAAGCCGCAGGCAAAAGAAAGAACCACGAAGAAACGAAGAGCGTGAAGAGAGATAGGGAGATTGGGAGATTGGGAGATTGGGAGATAAATGGATAGCCAATCTCCCCATCTCCCCATCCTCCCATCTCCTCATCTTTTTCTTCTCTTCGTGCTCTTTGTGTGCTTCGTGGTTCCATCAAAGAAAGTCCTTCAGAAATTGGCGTGTGCGCTCATCGCGCGGCGCAGTAAACAATTCTTCGGGTGGTGCGGCTTCGACCAGTTCGCCTTGCTGTAAAAAAATGATGCGGTCGGCAACTTCACGCGCAAAACGCATTTCGTGCGTAACGACGACCTGCGTCATGCCTTCGGTATCAAGCTGTTTCATGATCGCCAGCACTTCGCCGACCAGCCCCGGATCAAGCGCCGATGTGGGTTCGTCGTAGAGCATCACTTTCGGCGACATCGTCAAGGCGCGGGCAATCGCGGCGCGTTGTTGCTGACCGCCGGAAAGTTGCGCGGGATAGTGATTCATCCGATTGCCCAGCCCCACTTTTTCCAAATAAGCACGGGCTTTTTCTTCGGCTTCGGCGCGCTTCATTTTGCGGACAACCATCGGGGCTTTGATGGCATTTTCGAGCGCGGTCAAATGCGGGAACAGATTGAAGCTCTGAAACACCATCCCGACTTCTTCACGCAGCGCCCGCAACTTCTGCGGAAAGTCGGGCGGTTGCTCGCCGTGATGCCGTTCCAATTTCACATCACCGATTTGGACGCTGCCGTCGTCGAGCAATTCCAAACCGTTCAGACAACGCAGCAACGTGGATTTGCCGCACCCCGACGGGCCGATGATGGCGATTAACTCGGCTTCTTCGACGGTGAACGTGATGCGATTGAGCGCCAGACTTTCGGAAAAGCTTTTGCTCAAATCGGTGACGGAAATGACAGTGGTCATAATTATGGACGAACAAGAAGAAGAATGATGCTCAAGCTGGCTACCCAATCAGCATTCGCAACTCATCAATGCGCTGTGAAATCTGCGCGCTGGTCATCGCTTGAAACCGCTGCGGCAGCATCGAGCGCGTCGTGGCTTCGCGCGCGGCAACGAGTTCCTGATACTCAATCGCCTGTTCATCGCGCGCGGGCGTGAATTCATCAGCGACGGCTTTGAGGTCTTCCTGTGTCACTTCGGCATGTCCGGCCTGGCGCGCGACGCGGCGGGTGCGGATGATGATGGATTCGATGTCTGCGCCGGACAGATGCAGTGGATTTTGGGTGATCGGCGACCAATCTTCGATCTTATGTGTGATCTTATTTTTGCGCGCCATCGCGACGGCAATTTCCTGACGATCATCTTCGGTTTCGGGATAAAACAACGAAATATGTTCTTCGGCGCGGCCTTGTCGCTTGAGGTCAATCGGCAATAAATCCGGGCGTGACGTCATCAGTATCCACAAAATGCGTCCGCGATTTTCGGTGTTGCTCATCGCCGCCGCGATCTTGGAAAACACGCGCTGATCCACGCCCGAATCGCCGCCCGAATCGCGGTTGCCAAGCGCGGCGTCGGCTTCGTCAATCAGCACGACAATCGGCGTCAAGGCTTGCAGCAGGTTCAGAATTTTTTCGAGATTGGATTCGGTCGAACCAACCCATTTGTCGCGGAAGTTTTTGAACTCGACGACGTTCAAGCCGCAGTCTTTGGCGAAGCATTCGGCCAAAAACGTTTTGCCCGTGCCGACGGGGCCGGAAAACAATATGCCCATCGGTGCTTCTTCGCGGTTGCCCTGCTTGATGACTTCGGCGATGTCTTTCAAATACTCCTTCGCCGCTTTCAAGCCGCCCACCGTATCCAACCCAAACTTTGGATCCGTGAATTCAATCAGCCCTGCGCATTCGGATTCGATGATTTCTTTTTTCTTCACACGCACGTCCTCAAACGTGAGGCCGTCATCGGAATTGACCGCCGCGCGCAACAAGCCGCGCAGGTGAATGAAGTTCAAGCCCGAGGTCATCGCGGCGAGTTGATTGATGTGCATCTCCATCCGCATCGGATAGGCTTTGATGTTTTCGGTCAGATATTCGAGCCGCTCGGCTTCATCGGGATACGGAATGCGAATGTTGGCGAGCCGTGAATTTTCGCGCACACGTTGATGCACGTCCGAGAGCGATTCGGCAATCAGGATGACGAGGTTGTCGGTTTCGAGCAAACGCGGATTCGTCATCCAACGTTGCAACGCAACTAATGTGTTGCGTTCGTCGCCCGACAAATAGGTCATCTCGCCCGCCGGCAAAATCGTTTCGACAAAATTGATGATGACCGCGACCTTGTCGGCATAAAACAAAAACCGTTCGATGAGCGGCAAGGCTTTGGCCGGATCGCGCGGCAATTGCGACGCGGCGCTGACGTTCATCAGCGGATCGGCGACGCGCTGATGTGCGACGAATTGGCGCAAGGTTTCATCCGAATCAAACGTCAAACCTTCGCTGCGGTTGTAGGCGACGATGCCTTTGTTACCGAGCAGCTCTTTCTGCAAAAACGAGAGCAGCGACACATAGCCCGACCGCGCGCGAATCAAGTCGTAGACGTTGTGATGCAGCAGAAAATGGCTCGCTTCACCCGCCCGATATTTGCGCGCGAGTTCGTCGGCCCAGCGCGGGAGTTTGCCTGAAGTCGTCAAGGAATGTTGTCCATTTGGCATAGTGATTTCTGAAAAATGTAGCGCGATTTGGCAAATCGCGCTACGCCGTCTTTTCGTCTCTCTGAAAAGCGAAGAGGCACGAAGCGGGTACTTCATGCCTCTTCGTTCCTCGTTGATCGAATTGTTATTTGTTCGGTCGTTTGACCGATGGTTTCTTTGCGGTTGCTTTCGGCGCGGGCTTGCTTGAACCCGCAGCGGCTGCCGGTTTCTTTTCTTCGGGCTTTTTCTCTGGCGCTTTCGGCGGCGGCGCAATCGCAAAGGTCAATAATGCACTGGCCGGAGCATTTATACCAGCCAACGCGGCGCTTGGAAACTCCCATTGGCGCGCGGCTTCCAACGCCGCCAAATTTCCTTCGGGCAAGGACGACGACCAAACGTTCGCCGCTGCAACTTTGCCCTCGGCATTCAATTCGACGCGCACTTGCACTTTGCCGAATAAGCCGCGTTGCTTGACAACATCGGGCCAGCGCGGTTCGGCCTTTTTGCTGGCTTTGATTTGCAAGGCCGCTGATGTGGTTTCGTCAAAGCTCAGCGGAACATGTTTCGCCGCTTCGCACGAAAGCACCACCACGAGATACGGGTCAAAGCTGCCATCGGCGGCGGCGGCGTTGCCGTCACGGAAATATGCGGTGTAAGTTTCTGGCTTCAACTTGATCCCGTCCGCCGTGTAAAAGTAAGTCAGCCCCGGCTCGACTTCAAAACCGTGACTGGCCATCGAAAGCGGAATCGGGTTGTTGCTTTTTGCCCCGGCATAAAAATTCACTTCGCTGAGCGCCACCGTGTTGATCGTGTCGTCATCGCGCAGCCCCTGCGCCACGCTGAAGTGGACTTCGATATGCGGAAGTCTGGCGTCGCCGATCACGATCACGCCGGGGCGCGGTCGCCGAAATAACCGAAACTGCGCGGTGCGCAGCAACGCGGCGTCGGTCGCGTCGGGATAGGCTTTTTTGATGTTGCTCAGCCATTTTTCATCGTCGGTTTGCGCCGCATTGCGCAAGCGAAAAACCTGATTCGTCAACGGCTCGCGGGAGCGCGGCACACGAACTTCAAAGAGCCGCGCGGTCAGATAAACGGGCTGCTCCATTTGGTCGTCGTCCTGTGCCCAAGCGGGCAGCGCCAACAGCACCAGAACGCACACGAAAAAGAAGCGGTGGGAAAAGGATGGCAAGATGGAATACCTCCAAATGTGAGAATCGTTGGGGCGGGTCATTCGAGTTTCGAGTTTCAAGTTTCGGGTTTTGAGGAGCCGCGTACCGTCTACCGTCTACTGTCTACCGTCTACTCTTTCTTCCTATCTTCGTTCGGCTGCGAAGGTGGGGCGTGAGGTCGTAGTCGAACTGGGCGAACTTTGGAATGAATCGAGTTGACTCATTATCGGGGCGGTGTGTTGCAACATTTCGCGCGTGGATTCAATCGAGGAAATCAACGTCTCAAAATCCAGCGACGTCATATATTCCGGGCCGGGCATCGTCACGACTTGATCGTTCACCAACCCGAAGAAGTTTTCAATCATTTGCAATTGCGCTTCGACCCGCTTCACGCTGCGTTCGATGTCATCGAAGGTGTCGAGGCGGCGGCGCAGAATCTGTACATTTTTTTCGTGCAGCGGTTTGGTCGCTTCGTCGGCTTGCGCGCTGGATCGTTCGGCCTGACGCAATTGATTTTCGACGGCTTGCCGATTGATGGAGCGCAAGTGCATTTTGCGGCGGCGATATTCGTCGAGCAAATCCACGAAGGCTTCCCACGCCGTTTCGAGTTCGCGCAGTTGCGGCGGATCGTCGTTGAGGCGCGCAAACTTTTTGAAGTTGCTGCCGATTTGCCCTTTCATCCAACTCAGGTATTCGACGGCTTCGCGTTCGCGTGGATCGAAGGTTTTGATGAGTTCCTGGCGTTTGCGATTGCGTTCCTGCTGCAAGAGATGACGCGCGCGCCGATCCACGATGCGCCGATAAAAATATGAAGCAGGCACGATGGCCAGATACGCGGCTTCCGAAATAATCACGCCCGCCGCGACGACCGCGCCATCTACGGCTCCGAACAGTGAAGCATACGCCGTCCCCGCTGCGCCCAGAATCAACGCGCCGATGTTCAGCGGTTCTCTCAGAGCCGATTGAATGTAAGAAGGCTTGTGCTCCATAAGTTCAGGCGGTCAAACACTGCGTGATACGCAATCCCAACGGGCAAAGATTCAAGTATTTAGCTGACAGCTTTTAGCTTTCAGCTTTTAGCTTTCGGCCAAACTTGGCTGACGGCTGATAGCTGATCGCTAAAAGCTGATCGCTGATGGCTAAAAGCTATTCGGTCGTGCGCGCACGATTGGGCACGCTGTCGTCGGCGGCTCCCAAGGTCTTTTCCGTATTCAGCACGGACGCGCCTTCGCCGAGCGAGGGCGACACGGTGTCCGGGATCAAACCCATCTGCCGTTTGTAGGCCAACAAGGCATCCTGCGCCTCAAAGTTCGCGGCTTCGGCTTCGATCTCGGCCATTTTGTTGTCGAGCGTGTTGGTGGCCATTTCGGCTTTGGCTTCGGCGGTGGCCGCGCGGCGCGAGATTTTTTCGCGCATATCATCGAAGGTCGCGGAATCGTCGCCAATCTGGAAGCTGGTCATTGTCTGCGCGATCTGCTCCTGCATCTTGGCCTGTTTGCTTTGCGCGATCAATTGCATGGCTTCGTCTGTCTTCTTCTTCATCGTGGCCATGTAATTGTCGCGGAACTTCATGGCTTTGCCTGAAGCGTCTTTGGCCGTGAGCAACTGCATTTTGGTCGCTTCCAATCCTTTTTGCGTCGTCTGCAATTCGGCAATCCATTGGGTGGCGATGTCGTCACGCCCCATTTTGATCGCGGCTTTGACCTTGCTGTCCAACTCGGCCACTTTGGCCTGCGCTTGTTCGACCTGGCGCGACAGAAGCTTTTCATTGGCGACCACTTGCGCCACGTTGTTGTTCATCTCCGGGATTTTGTCGCGCATATCGCGGATCAACTGCTGAAGGATCAATTCGGGGTCTTCGGCGCGATCAATAATGCCGCCAAAGATTGAACGAAACAGCCTGACGATTCGATTCCACATGGTGTTAGTTCCTCATTGTAGTATTTGCCTGCCGGTTCTTCGTACTGCATCGGCCTTCATTCGGCATGGGGCGGCAGCAAGCCACGCGACCTGCCGCGAGCGTCGTGCAGTATAACAAAGTTTTGCCAAGTCACACAGAAGCGTCACACGCAAATCGCCGGAATCCGCGAAATTATCTGAGCGTGCCTCGCCCGCGCCAAAAAAGATTTGACAACTCCTATGGCGAAGATTAGGTTATAGCCCGACCAGCTAGACTGTAAGTTAGCTTCATCGCAAAGAAAGAAACCGGGCAGCCCCTCCCTGGCGAAACTTGAACACAGAACCGTGCGTGGACGCTTGGATTTTTTTCAAGTGCTGCTCTGTTGTTGTGCTTTGCACAGGCCGAGTTTAGTTGGTGCTTCGTTGCCCAAGCCGGCACTTGTGGCAATGCAAACCCCCGACGTTCGTACTTCACTCCACGACTTCGTACGGAGTTGTGATTCTCAAAGGTTGATTGCTTTGCGCTGTGCGTCCAGGGCGGGCGGTAAATGCACCGTTCCTGTCACGGCTCTGCTCTTCCCGCATCGTGCCAGGCATTTCTAGGAGGTAAGTTCCGATGACGAAACGACTCATGGTACTGGCGAGTCTTTTAGGTCTCGCGTTGTTCACTAACCTGAGTTTCCGCGTTCCCACCACCGTGGAAGCACAAGCCGTCTGTCTGACGGGCAACGGGCCCACCTTCACGCTCGGCGTGGAGAAAAATGTGCCTTTGCCTGGCGGCGGAGTTCTCCGCGACGGCGATCTCTTCTATCTTGGTACTGAGGTGCAATTTATCACCCAATCGGCGGGCGCGCGCTTTTTCAGTATCGGCGACAATACCAGTGCGGCCTTTGGCACCAATCCAGGCTTCGCGAACACAACGTCGTTAGGCTTTGCCGCCTCGACGCCGAACGCCACCGCGACAGCCATTTCCTGTAACGACAGTTTCTGGGACATCAGCTTCAATATCGCCGGAACGGGCGCGACGGCAGGCGATGTCATCACCCTTTACTTCCGTCAACCCAATGGCACGGGGCGGCAAGACATTGTCTCCTTCACGGTGCAAGCCGACAATGCGAGCGCCCGCGTGACCAGCGCGTTGGCTGGGATTGATCTCTCCGCGCTGGGACACACGCCGACCTCAGTCGGCACAGTGATCCCGTATGAAGAAGCGGCAGGCTCCGCCGGTCGGCGCACACGCTTGATTACCGTGGCCCTACCGATGAATGGCACAGTGGCCGATTGCAACCAATTGGTCGTCGAAGTCCGCCGCGCAGGCGGCACAGGGACAACCACTGTGGCGCTGGTCAATTTGCTGGTCACGCGCAACGCCACCTCCACCGCGACGGGCACAGGTCTGCTCACAGGCCGAACAGGCCGTTATCCGACCGCGCTGCGCTGCCCGGTGGCCTGCGTGGCCTGCACCACCATCGTCTGCGACACCACCATCTGTTTCACGCCTCCGGCGGTCTGGTGCAATCGGTTGCCCTTCCCCACTTACAGCCAGAAGAACTTCCGCGTCGTCGTGCCCGGCGTCAACCTCAATCAGCCCATCCCGGTCTTTGTCAATCGGCGTATCAACCCGCTCATCAGTCAATATCTCGGCTGTGGCGGGTATTTCCGCTCTGACCTGACGTACCGGCTGATCGCCAGTTACATCGCCGCGCAGTTGGACATTCAGAACCAACTCTCGTTCTGGTGGGCCAAGCTTGGCAGACAGCCGCTCGGTTGCCACTGGATGGCCCCGATGGCGATGCCGGGCATGGCGACTCCGGCTCCGGCGCTGCCCGTCAGGTTTAGCGGTGGCCCCGTGACTTCGCTCACTGTCACCTCCTCGCTGCAGGATTTGTACGACGCGACGGATTGGGTCATCACGCGCGGCACGGCAGCGGATCAACTGGCACTGTTGGCGGTTTATAGCCAACTCAACGTCTGCGGCAAAGACTAAGCGTCTTTACTGGCGCTTGCACTTGCCAATCCCAATAGCCTTAACTGGCCAGCCAGTTGAGGCTATTTTTTTGGGCGCTAGCAGAGACTCGACCTATGCCCGATTCTGTGGCAAGCAGAAGAAAATTCCCCAGAAAGCTATTGACTCGGTCACAAACAATGGCTTACAGTCGGCGCGATCCTTGCTAAAAAGGGAATGAGTCCTGACGAGAAAGGTTTTCCACGAATGCCTCACTACATTCAGCACAATCAGAGTTATCAGCCCAACACACAAAGGTGATTCTCAAGCGATTCTGCCAACGCCCCGTGAGGTGTTCAGCGGTCTACTAA
>CAZWAK010000033.1:0-56764 GCA_964631865.1 uncultured Heliobacteriaceae bacterium
CACTATCTCGCCCGCAGAATAAATCGCTCAAGTTATTCTGCGGGCCTGACTAACGATTCCCGGTAAACACATACGGACTGGCGCTACCGGAACTGTTACAAAGCGCGTCGGCATCCCAGTTCCCCTGCGTCTTTTCCCAGGTGCCTGTACTCCCGCAAGAGAAAGTGAGGTCGCTCCACCAGACCCGATTACACTTAGGAAAGACATAGTTGTTATATGCGCCGCCAGGAATCTTAATGACCTGCCCTTCGCGTCCCTGGGGGAGTCGGAACTCGACCCAGGAGCGCTCACTCACGGAGCGGAAGACACGCGGGCTGCAAGCTTTGACACCTGCTTTTTCCACCGCTTCATTGCTGGTGACGACGGGGCGGTTATTGACGGCTGGTTTTTCTATTCCCGTCACCATCTCCAGCTTCCAGATATTGAAGGACGAATCAATGCCCCATTTCGTGCCACTGAGTTCAACCGCATACTCAAGATACTTCTCCGCCAAACCCGTAGTGTCCTTGCCAAAGACCCAGGAAGTCGGTGATTCTCGGACGAATTTCTTGCCGTCGTTATCCACAACGAGAAATTGCTCGGGGTTCGGTGTGAAGATCACGTGTTTGGCGTTGATTGCGATCAGGGTTGTCCACCCGGAACCAGTCCAGCGGGCGACCTGTCCATTATTCTCGGTAATCCAGACCTCGTCGCTGTTGGAAATGGCAATGTCCACCGGGGTTGCGCCATTCGGCCCCGGCATCTGTTGCCACCTGTTATTGACGCGACGATAAATCCTTCCTGCCGAATTAACGACCCAGGGAGCGCCTGATTTTTCTACGGCGATACGTCTGGCGGCTCCATCCACCTTGGTCCAGCTTGATCCCGCCAGCTTATGGATTTCGTAGTCATTCCCAACTGCCCCCGTGCCAATGATCCAGACCTGACCGTTTTTGGCATCAATATCTCTGGCTGCCCCCTGCATTTTGGTTTGCGAAGGGTAAGTCACAAGGTCGTTTTTACAGGCCGCAATCCCTTTTTCCCAATTATTATGCGCTTGAATCTCTCGCTGAAAGCAGGCAATCGTTACGTTCGGGTTGGTGGTGTGTTGACAGAGTTTCCGAACATTCGCTGCGCTCCAATTCTTGTTGCCAGCCTGATCATAAGCAATCTTGCCTTGTACCGCATTGAAACAAGCATATTCCTGTGGTGTCAGTGCCGTTTGCTCCTGCGTCTGTCCCTGCACATATAAAAATGTCAGGGTCAGCGCAACGATGGTTGCGATTGGGTTCCTGATAGATAGACTTCTGGTCAAGAAGTAATGAATTGCTCTTCCGATTGGTTTGCGGTTCATAAGTTCAGCTCCTTGATTGTTAGAAACCTTAGCCACTACTGAGGCGGCTACTTCGCTTTGATCTTCCAGATCGAAAGGGATGAATCAATCGCCCATTGCGTTTTGTCAGCCGGGTCAAAGACATTTTCGATGTAACCCGCCGCGAGAGAGAGGCAATCCCGAAGCGGGCGCGGCACGCCGCCCGGCCCCGCACATGCTATGGTTGGAGCATCACTCTGGAAGAGAGCGACATAATCCTTTTTTGTGGCGGTGGTAATAAGCATCAATCCATCAGGCAAGGCCGTGATTCGCAAGGCATTCTTCGGGACTTCGGGTTGCTCTTTGAATGTCTTCATATCCCATGAATTCATAACTCTTCCGTCCTCCAGGATAACCCAGAGTTTTCCTGACTTATCGAAGGCGAGATCAACCGCTTTTTTCTCGGTTGCAATTGGCACCCATTTGGCTCCGACCAATTGCTTGACGACCCCTGCATTATCAATCACCCAGGGAATCCCCTCTGGCGTTACGGCCACGCGCACGCCGCCGCCCGGCGGGACTTGCACCCACCCGGCATTGACTAATTTCCAAAGCCCATACCCGCCGGGGACAGCATTGGAACCGATGACATACACGACCCCATTTTTGGCATCTATATCTCTGGCGATTCCAGGGAGTTTTACGGCATTCGGATTCGGTGCTGGATTTGGCTTCGGTGCGGGCTGATTCGATGCGGGTTTCGCTTTGCAGGTAGTGAGAGCGCGGCTCCAATTGTTGTGGCTGCGAATCTCGTTTTGAAAACAGGAAATTGTCGCGCTGGGATTGGTCGTGCCGTAACAGAGGGCGTGCAGGTTCCCGACGTCCCAGGTTTTGTTGCCCGCTTGATTCCACGCCACTTTGCCCTGCACGGCGTTGTAGCATTGCTGTTCCAGCGCAGTCTGGGCGCGGGCTGTGTTTTGGATCAAGAAGATGGCAAAACCGATGGCGACCATTTTCCAGGCTTTTATTACACTTTCTTCGCATTTCATAGTTTTGACTCCTCCGGTGTAAGAAAACTCAGCGCGGTGTTCACGTTCCTGCGCCGAGTAAGATTCGTAACTCTTCCAGGTTTTCTTTCAGCACGAATGCCGTCGCTCCGACTTCCGCAGCCGCGCGGCGCGTGCGGGCATCGCCGTAATCCGTGACCATACAAATCTGCGCGTTCGGGTAGCTGGCTTTGATTTGCCGACTCGCGGTGAACCCGTCCACGCGCGGCATCTGAATGTCCATCAAGACCCAATGGGGAAGATCGGTTTGATACGCCGCGAAGGCTTCGTCGCCGTCTTCGCATTCGGTGATGACATCGGCATACTCGCCGATCATCTCCCGAATCATCGCGCGCATCAGGGGGTTATCTTCAACGATCAAGATGTTCATGAGTGGAATGATTATCGTGGATTTGGAGGGCGTTGGAAATCCGTGCAACTACGGTTTTTTCTCCGTAGTTCTACGGATGGTGAGGTTTGAACAGGGAGGCAGAGAGATTACGAAACAGACGAAAATAACAGAACAAACGAAAAGATTTACTGTCTGATTATTCCGTCTGTTCCGTTATTTCCGTTTATTCTGTACTCTCTCTTTTACGCTTCCAGTTTCCCGACATTTTCGCTGGCGAATTTCATCAACGCATGACGGCCTTTGAGGTCAAATTTTTCACTGATGTTCAGGCGATGTTGCTCAACGGTGCGCACGCCCATAAACAATTCGGCAGCGATTTCTTTATTGGTTTTGTACTCGGCGATGAGGCGCAGCACCTTGCGTTCGGTCGGTGTCAGTTGGTCTAGGAGCGAAGCTTTGGCGGGATTGGCTTGCGCCTGACGAATGCGCTTGAGCAGGAAGCTGGTCAATTGCGGGCTGATGAATTCTTCTCCCTTGACAACCGCGTTGATGCAATCAATCACTTCTTCGGCGGCGCTGTCTTTGACCAGAAATCCTTTCACGCCCAAATCCAGCGCGGCGTTCAGAAACTGTTCGTCCTTGTGCATCGTCAGAAAAATGAATTGCAGCTTCACGCCTTTTTCGCGCACAGCAGTCAACACCTCAAAGCCGCTCGCCTTCGGCATATCAATGTCCAGCAACGCAATGTCGGTTTGACCGTGCCGCAATCGCTCAATCGCTTCCGCGCCGTCTTTGGCTTCGCCGATGACCTCCAGGTTCAATTCAAGGGCAATGAGTTGCCGCAAGCCGCTGCGAAAAATCGGATGATCGTCAGCGATGAAGATTTTGATTTTTGGCGTCATTCTTTGTCTCTCGGAATTTTCACCAGCACCATTGTCCCCTTGCCCGGTTCAGAGGCAATCGAATGCGTGCCGCCCAGCATGCGCACGCGCTCGGCGAGACCGATCAACCCAAAACCGCCCATTTGCTTTTCAAGTACTGCCGCAAAGCCGCGTCCGTTGTCTTGCATCCGCGCGGTGACTTCGGTTTCGGTCTGCACAATGTTGATTTCAACGGCAGTCGCCTCGGCGTGCTTGATAATGTTGTTCAGGCATTCCTGAATCACGCGATAAAACGTCATCTCGTCGTCTTTGGAAAAGACTTCGTCCGCCAGCGCGACCCGCGCGTTGATTTCCAAGCCGGTGGCTTCGCGCACTTTTTCAATCATCGCTTCGATGGATTCGCGCAAGCCTAAACGTTCGAGATGGTACGGGCGCAGGTTGTAGGCAATGCTGCGTACTTCTTCGAGCGCCTGCCCCGTCGCGTGGGAAATTTCTTCGAGTTGCGCTGTCACTTTTTCATCTCCGTTCGCCATTCGCTTGCCGATGATTGCGCGATTTTTGATGACCAGCAAACTTTGCCCAAGGCCATCGTGCAATTCGGCGGCGATGCGTTTGCGTTCGGCTTCCTGCGAGGTGATGAGTTGTTGCGTGAATTGCGTCTTCGCTTTGTTCACGGCGTGCAATTGGTTGAGACGATAGCGCACCGCACCGCCCACAATGCCAACCAAGGCGAACACATAAAGCAAATATGCCCACCACCGATGCCAGGGCGGCGTAGAAACAGTGACCTGCACCGCCAATTGATTGTCGTGCCAGCGCCCTGTCTCGTCCGTTGCCTTGACGCGCAAGGTGTAACGTCCGCCGGGCAGATTGGTATAGGTCGCCGTGCGTTTCGCGCCGCCGAAAATCCAGTCTTGATCGTATCCGTCCAGCTTCCAGGCATACTGCGCTTTTTGCGCCTGCGCCAAACCGAGCGCCGCAAAATCAAAGGACAGCAGGTCGTCCTGCCACGAGAAAGCGAGCGATGACAAACGGCTGACGTCAGGGCCAAACTGGAAGGGCTGCTCAAATTTACGGATTTCGGTCAGGACGATTTTGCAGGAAACAGTCCGCTCTTGTAAGGTGTCGGGGCGGAAGCGTAATAAGCCTTTCAGCGTGCCGAAAAATAACTCTCCGCTCCGGGCGCGCAACGCCGCGTGATCGCTGAAACGATTGCTCGGCAACCCATCCCCGACATCATAAGCGCGCGTCAGTCCGGTCTGGGTCTCGAACCGCGCCAGCCCTTTGTCCGTGCCGATCCACAATCTTCCTTGTGCATCTTCCTGCAAAGCGTTGATGGCATTATCTGGCAATCCTTCACGGGTTGTGTAGCGCGTGAAGTTTTCTGTCTGCGGTTCAAATCGGCTCAATCCGTTAGCGGTGGCGACCCAGACGCGGTTCCCGCGATCAATGAATACATCGGCAACCTGATTATCGCTGAGGCTGCGCGAATCACCGGCCTGATGCTGATACTGCGTCCAGCGCTCTGTTGCCGGGTCGTAGCGCAAGACGCCGCCGAAACGCATGCCGAACCAAAGTCGTCCCTCCTGATCTTCGCGCATGGCGATGGCCGTGTCTTTGTTGACCCAGGGCGGCAACCCGCGGGGTTGAAAAGGGACAAAGCGGTCGGTGGCCGCATCGTATTGTTGCAAGCCATTCAGCCAGGGGCTGACCAGCAAGCGCCCACGCCGATCCTCAAATATCGCGAAGACCATCTGCATGCTGCTGGAAGAGAACGAATATCGTTTGAAGCTTTGTCGGGACGGCAGGTACAAATTCAATTCGTTGAAGTCGCCACCAACCCAGATGCGACCGGCGCTGTCCTGGTAAATCACGGAGATGTTATTTCCGCTCAGACTGTCGGCGCGTACCGGGTCATGCTGATAAATTGCCACGCGCCCGCTGGTCGGGTCGAATCGCGCCAAGCCCTGATTCGTGCCAATCCAGAATTGCCCGGCGCGGTCTTCCAGATAAGCCAGCACGGAAGCGCCCCTCAGCTTTTCTGCTTGGAGCGCCGGGTGTTCGGTCACGAAGTTGGTGGAGAATTGGTCATAGCGGCACAAGCCCTGCATTGTCCCAATCCAGATGACGCCCGCCTGATCCTCGAACAGCGCATGTACGCGGTCATCGGGCAAACTGCGCGGATTCTGGCGATCTTTGCGGTAGTGAATGAAGCTGTCGGTCGCTGGATCATAGCGATCTAACCCATTTTCACTATGTCCTACCCACAGCACGCCGCGACTGTCCACCAGCAAGGACAGGACTTGATCTGACCCCAGGCTGGCGGGCTGATCGGCGCGATGGCGATAGGTTTTGAAACTGTCCGTCGCGCGCTCATAGCGATACAACCCGCCGCCCAGGCTCCCAAGCCATAGATTCCCGGCACGATCTTCCGCCAGCGTCACAATCAGGTTGGCTCCGTCGCGTTGCGGCTCCTGCGGGGCCGGCGTTCGATGGATGAAGCGTCGGGTAACGGGATCGAACTGGTCGAGACCTTTGTACGTTGCGAGCCAGAGATTGCCCGCGCGATCCTGCAAACCTTGATACACGATGTCACCGCGCAAACTGTCCGGGTTGCCGGGAGCGTGGCGATAGCGCGTGAAGTGGCCCGTCTTCGGATCAAGCACATTGACCCCGCCCAGACGAGAACCAATCCAGACTTGGCCCGTCTGATCTTCCCACATGCCGCGCAGCGTGTTGTGACTAAGACTCGCGGGGTTGTTGGGATCATGGCGGTAGTGGATGAACCCATTGATTTGCGGGTCGTAGCGATCCAGTCCGCCGTCATCCAGAGCAACCCAAAGATGACCCGCGCGATCCACAAACAAACTGTAAATTTCGTTGCGTCCCAGCGAAGCCGGATGCTGTGGGTCGTGGACATACGGGATAAAGCGGTAGCCGTCGTAGCGGAAGAGTCCCGACATGGTTCCCACCCAAAGAAAGCCCTGTTGATCCTGCACAATGTCGGTAATATCCACCTCAGAAATCGTCTGATCTGTCGTGATCCGCTGAAAATCCTGCGCCGACGTGATCGCACTAACGCCAAGACAAAGCCATAGCCCCGCCAACCACAAGAGCAAGCGGAAATTTTGTCTGGCGCAACCAATCATCTTGTTGAGGAGTGGAGAAATTTACGGTTACAAAGCTTGCCCGACAACGCACATCAACCGGCCCACATACTGTTCGTGTCCGCGTTCCTTGCGATAACTGAAAAACAAATCGTTGCGGACGACCGTGCAGAGCGCGCTGTCGTAAATATGTTCGGCGTACACGCCTGCGTCCAGCAATTGCTGCGCGTTGCAGCGGTTCAGATCAATGTGGCCTTTGCCGTTCGCTTGTTCGTGGGAAATCAATTCGTCGGCATAACTGAATTTACTGCGAAATTGTGCAAGGACTTCGGGGCCGACTTCAAAGTTGGCGGCACAAATCGCCGGGCCAAGCGCAGCGTGCAAATCGGCGGGACGCGAATCGTAGGCTTGCTGCATACGTTCGACCGTGCGCGCGGCAATTTCTTGATACGTTCCGCGCCAGCCTGCATGCACGCCTGCGAACGCGCGCGTGCGTTCATCCACAATCACAATCGGCATACAATCCGCCGTTTGAATTCCGAGCAATACCTTCGACAAATTCGCCGTCAACGCATCGCCCGGTTGCGGCTCGCGCGCGGCGTCTTCGTGATTTTCAACGATGCGCACATCCGCCGAATGAATTTGTTTCGCGGTAACGAGTGTTGCTTCGGGCGCACCGACGGCAGCTTTGAAGCGATTGCGGTTGGTCAGCATTTGTTCGCGCTGCTCGGCGCTGAAATGGCCAAGCGAGAATTCGTTGGATTCGCTTGCCTGTCGTGTGCTGAACGCATTGAGAAAGCCGAGTTGTTCAATCGGTTCGCAGACCAAATACGTCAGGCCATTGGTTTGACGAAAGGAAAAATTCTTCATAATTCGATAACGTTGCGCTTCGTGCGCGCCTGTGATTCACTTTGCGGCATTCATTTCAGAAATTCAAGGAGAGCTATTGTGAACCGAGAAACGATCACCTACGAACAATTCACCAAAGTTATTGACCACTCGTTGTTGCAACCGCAACTGACCGAAGCTGACGTTATCGCGGGCTGCGAAATCGCTAAGCAATACGACGCCGCTTCGGTCTGCGTGAAGCCGTATCACGTCAAATTGGCGAAACGCTTGCTCGCAGGCACGACGGTTGTCGTCTCAACGGTCGTCGGCTTTCCGCACGGCAATTCGACGATTGCCACAAAACTTGCCGAAGCCAAAGAAGCGTTGGAGGACGGCGCGACGGAACTCGATATGGTCATCAACTACGGCGCACTGCGTTCCGGCCACGTGGAGTACGTCGCGCAGGAAGTCAAAGCGATTTGCAATCTGACGCATTCATACCACGCCAAGCTCAAAGTGATTTTTGAAAACGCGCATTTGACCGATGAACAAAAAATCGCCGCCTGCAAATTGTGTGATGAAGCGGGAGTAGATTGGGTGAAGACTTCGACCGGCTTTGCTCCGACCGGCGCGACCGTTGCCGACATTCAACTGATGCGCGCGAACGTCAGCGACAAAGTGCAGGTGAAAGCCGCGCACGGCATTCGCACGTTGGCCGCCGCGCTGGAAATGATTGATGCAGGCGTGACACGCATCGGTGCAACCGCGACGGTGACGATGTGCGAAGACTTCAAGAAATGGCGCGCGGGCGAAATTCAAATCGAGAAGGCCGAACCTGCGGGCGGCTATTGAGAGAACCGCATCTTTCCACGATCAAATATTCTTCCTTCTTCATTCTCAATTCTTCATTCTTAGACAACGAGCTTATTCATCCTTGAATAAAGAATGGAGAATTGAGAATGAAGAAGGAAGAATGATTTAGACCGTCTCCAAGCGAATGGGCAAGCAAACTACAACTCTGCAAGTTTCGTGCGTGCAAATGCACTGGGCCAAAGACCTCGCGTTCAATCTCAAAACAACGCTCAAATACATTCAGGCCGCAGCAGAATACGGCAGCCGCGTCGTGTTGTTTCCTGAAGCGAATTTGACGAGCTACTACTTTCCCTATCTCATCAAACTCAAACCCGCTGCAATTCAAGACGCGCTGCAACAAGTGCAAGCCGCTGCCGCGCAGCACAACATCTGGACAATCGTCGGCACGATTCAAAAGACTTCGCACAAGTTTCTGAATCTGATGCACGTCATCCATCCAAGCGGCGACATCGTTCACGAATATGCGAAAGTGAATATGGCCGGGCGCGACGAGAAGAAATACTGTCGCGGTGGCAACAAGCTTTCGTTGTTCGAGATTGATGGCATTTCATGCACGATGGTGATTTGCCGCGATGGACGGCATCCTGAGCTGTATCGCATTCCGGCAATGGCGGGCGCGCAGATTCTCTTTCAGCCTTCGTGCAGTTCCGATGAAATCGAAGCTGTGACGTGGAAACGAACTTCGGGGCGCGCGCAACAACCGGTCGGGCCAAACTCCAAAATCTTTCACTGCGTTGCGAACACGATGGGCGAATCGCCCGACGGCAAACAAACGTCGAGCGGCGCATCGTTCATCCGCGAACCGAACGGCATCCCGCTCGCCGAAGCAGGTTTCTATCAGGAAGAGATGATTACCGCCGTGCTGGATTTGTCGCGCGCGGATCGGTCGTATGTGCTCGACAGTTTGCAGCATCCACCGTTTTTATCAGGCTATTGGCAACAAATGATTGCCGAAGTGAAACGACGCGCGGATGAAAAGCCAGAGTAAAAATTATGGGATCAGTGCTCACCGAAATTGCGATTGTTTTCGTTCTGCTCCTCATCAACGGCATCTTTTCGATGTCGGAATTGGCGATTGTTTCGGTGCGCAAAGCGCGCTTGCAAAAACGTGCCGAGCAGGGCGACAGCAAAGCGCGCGCGGCATTGGAACTGGCCGAGCAGCCGAATGATTTTCTGGCAACAGTGCAGGTCGGCATCACGCTCGTCGGTATTCTCGCAGGCGCGTTTGGCGGCGCGGCGCTGTCGGAAAAACTGGCCGTGCCGCTCAAACAATACGAAAGCCTTGCGCCGTATGCCGACAACATCGCGTTTGTTTTGGTCGTGCTTGTTATCACGTATTTTTCGCTCGTCATCGGCGAACTTGTGCCGAAACAATTGGCGCTGAATCACGCCGAGGCGATTGCGCGGACGGTTGCCAAGCCGATGCAATGGATTGCGAAAATCACTTCGCCGGCGGTGCGGTTGCTGAGCGGTTCGACCGACGCGATTCTCAAACTCTTCGGCATCAAGCCGTCGGACGATCCGCAAGTCACCGAAGACGAAGTGAAGATTATGGTGCGGCAGGGCGCGCAATTCGGTGTCTTTGAAGAAGCCGAACGCCACATGGTCGAAAACATTTTTCACATGAGCGATCAACGTGTGCGCGCTCTGATGACGCCGCGCCGCGACATCGTGTTTCTTGATCTCAATGACACGCCGGAAGAAATCCTCAGCACGATCAAAAACAACGGCTATTCGCGCTATCTGGTTTGCCGCGACGGTTTGGACAACGTGATTGGCATGGTGCGCGCGAAAGACTTGCTGAAGCAGCAACTCGACAACAACAGCTTCAATATTGAGGCGGCGATGCGGCAGCCGTTATTCGTGCCGGAATCCATGCCTGCGCTGAAAGTGATGGAGCAATTCAAAAAGACCGGGATGCACTTGGCGGTCGTGATGGACGAATACGGCGGCACGCTCGGCCTCGTCACGCATCACGACATCCTCGAAGAAATCGCAGGCGATATGATGTTGATTGACGAGCCGGATTATCAGCCCGTGCAACAACGCGAAGACGGTTCGTGGATTCTCGACGGCACGCTCACGATTCACGATGTCAAAGAAGCGTTGGAGTTGAAGAAACTACCCGGCGAAGAACGCGGCGAATATCACACCTTGAGCGGTTTCGTGATGTACAGACTCGGGCGCATTCCGGCGGAATCCGATAGCTTTGAATGCAACGGGCTGCGCTTTGAAATCATTGATATGGATCAACGCCGCGTGGACAAAGTGCTGGTGCGGCGCATTGAGGAATAACACGATGAAACTCGGAATTGTCAGCGCGGCGTTGCCGCAATTGTCACTCGAAGAATTGGCAAACTGGTCAGCCGCGAATGGCTTTCAAACGCTCGAATTGATGTGCTGGCCGGTGAGCAAAGCGGAGCGTCGTTACGCGGGCGTCACGCACATAGATGTCGTAGATTTTACCAAAGACAAAGCGGCGGAAGTCAGCGCGACGGTAGCGAAATATGGCGTGGAAATTTCCGGGCTGGGCTATTACCCGAATCCGCTCACAGCAGATTTGGTGCAACGCGAATTCTTCCTCGCGCACTTGCGCCAAGTCATCGTCGCCGCGTCAATGCTGGGCGTGCCGGTGGTGAACACGTTCATCGGGCGCGACAAGGACAAAACAGTTGAAGCGAACCTCGACGAATTTGCGAAGGTCTGGCCTGCGATCATTCAGTTCGCGGCGGAACACAACGTCAAAATTGCGATTGAAAATTGCCCGATGATCTTCAGCAATGACGAATGGCCGGGCGGCAACAACTTGGCGATTGCGCCGCACGTTTGGCGGCAGATGTTTGCGATTATTCCCGCCGCGAATTTCGGCTTGAACTTCGATCCGTCGCATTTGATCTGGCAGATGATTGATGTCGAGCGCGCGATTTATGAATTCGGTTCGCGCATCTTTCACGCGCATGCGAAAGATATGCGGATTGATCGGGAGCAGCTTTATCAACGCGGGATTTTGTCGGCGGGGATGGGCTGGCAGATTCCGCGCCTGCCCGGTTTGGGCGAAGTGCAGTGGGACAAATTCTTCAGCGCGTTGTATGCGGTCGGCTACGATTATGCGGTGTGCATCGAGCACGAAGACCGCGCGTTTGAGCGGACGGAGGAACTGGTCAAGCGCGGCTTCCTGATTGCGCGCGATAGGTTGCAGCCGTATATTCATTGAGGAGGAAACGTTATGCCAGACATCTCGGATTTTTTCATTCAAGCCGATAATGCAGGGGTGCGCCTGGAAATCATAAACGGCATCCCTACGTGGGAAATGCTGCCAAACCTGACGCATCAGGAAGCGATTGATCGGATTCGGGAGTCGCTTTGCCCCTCGCCCGGGTCTGATCAGCGCCAATGCCAGTGTTTGCACTACTCCGACTTACACATCAAATTCCCCGACGGATCAGACAAACGACCAGACATTTCCATTTTTTGTCAACGCCCTTCTGAAACGGAATACGCCGTCACCGAAGTGCCGGAAGCTGTTATCGAAATCATCAGTCGTGGCTATGAGAAAAAAGATTTGGATTTGGGGCCGCCGTTTTATTTGGCGCAAGGCGTCCGGGACATCGTGGTGTTTGATCCTTACACCAAACAGGTGATTCATTTTGACGCCGAGGGCAAGCGCGAATATCAATCGCCCGTGACATTAGCCTTGCAATGCGGATGCAACGTGACAGTGTGAAGGAGGTTCTGTCACAGAAAAATAGTTTTGCCAGAACAGGTTCTTGTGGTAAGAAAAGGTGCTTGGAGGACGTGGAATGTCGGCACAGCCCGCGCAAGAAGTACAACCAGTTGACGTTTTATTAGTGGATGACGACCGCACCGGCTTGATGATCTTGTCGCGCAGTCTGGAGCGCGCCAACTTCAGCGTGATGACCGCCACCAGTGCCACCGAAGCCTTAGAAACCCTCAATCAAGTTCGCCCGGAAGTTATTTTGGCCGATGTCAGCATGCCCGGCATGGACGGCTTTGAATTTTTCCGTACCGTCCGCGCCAAAGGATTGGTAGATATTCCATTTATTTTTTGTTCAGGCCGCGACGGCGCGCTGGATCGCATTCTGGGTTTGCGGATGGGCGCGGACGATTATCTGGTCAAGCCGATTGTGCCGGAAGAAGTGATCCTCAAGGTGCGCTTGCAGATTACCAAAGTGCAATATCTGCGGGCCCTCAAAGCGGCGCTGGAAAACAAGGATTCGCATTCGGTGATGCGCGGCAACTTCGGCGGCATCAGTGTGATGGACGTGCTGCAAACGGCACGCATGCTGGGGCAGGGCGAATATGCCGTGCGTTTCACCACCGATGACGACGGCGGCACGGTCTACCTCAGCAACGGGCGCGTGTTGCACGCGGAGACGGGTTGGTTCTCCGGGGCCAAAGCGTTTTCCCGCCTGTTGCAGTGGGAAAAAGGCAGCTTCGATATTGAGCATAAGCATTTTGATGATGAGCCGACGATTGCCAGCGGCTTGGAAGAGTTGATGCTGGATCACCTGACGCAGATTGACGAAGTGAAAGTGTTGCGCCAGGACATCGAAGCCAAAGGCCGCCATTTCGTCGTCGAAGTGAGCGGCGAATCTCTCAACGAAACCGAAATTATTGTGTGCGATCTGATCGAAGCCAACTCGTCGCTCGACCAGATTTTTGACGGCTCGCTCCTCAGCGACAAAGACACCGCCGAAACCCTCTTGCAACTCCTCGAAAAAGGCACGGTCAAAGCTACCCAACGATAAGCCCCTTTCAGAGGCTGCCTGCTTCCTGAATCTCCAACGTCCCGTTGTCCGCATCCATCGTGGCCAGCACGCCGAGCGGCAAGGTCAATTGATCGTCGGTGTGCCCGAACGTTAAGCCATAAAACACAGGCACGGTCAGCGGCTTCAAGATCGCATCGAGCACTTCGCCGAGCGAAAAATTCGAGCCGAGCGAAGGCTTGAATTCGCTGGGGCCGCAATCCACGCATTCGCCGACGACGATGCCTGCCGCGTCTCGGAATTTGCCCGCGAGCCGCAGTTGCGTGAGCATACGATCTATCCGATACGGTTCTTCGCCGATGTCTTCGAGCAACAAAATTTTGCCGCGACAATCCAGTTCGTACGGCGTCCCCATCAAGGTCGAAAGCAACGTCAGATTGCCGCCAATGAGCGGCGCGGTCGCCGTGCCGGAACGAATCGTGCGCGTCGGATGCGCGGGGCGAATCAGATTGGTTTCGGGCGGATTCGACAACATGCCGAGCGGCTTGGCCTCAAACATCGCGCGGCGAAAATGTTGCTGCGTGTAGTCGCTGAATTCCGACAGCATATTCGGGCCGTGAAACGTCACGAGACCCGCGTGTTTATTGATCGCCAGATGCATGGCGGTGATGTCGCTGTGGCCCAGAAAAATCTTCGGATTGCGCCGCATCAAATCGTAATCCATACGATCCAGCAAATGTTGCGAGCCATAGCCGCCGCGCATCGCAAACACCGCATCCACTTCTTTATCGCGAAACATCGCGTGCAAATCGTCCAGCCGTTCGTCGGGCGCGGAACCGAAGTAACCAGCGCGCCGTCCGACGTTTTTGCCGACTTTGACTTGGAAGCCGAAAGACTTGAGCGCGCGCGCCGCTTTGGCCAGCGTGTCGGGATCGGTCGTGGGCGTGGCGGGCGTAATCAAACCAATCGTTGCGCCGGGCTTGAGGGCACGTGGTTTGAGCAGCCTTTGTGTTTGGGCTTGAGCGGTAGTAAAAGCGATTCCGGCACTAACGCCAGTAAGAAAATTTCTGCGGTTCATTTGCGATCCTTGCATGAGTTGGTGTAATTGTTCGGACACGATGAAAGCACAAACTAAAGCATCCGCACCGAGATTGGAAGAGCATACTTACGCACCAGGCCTCACGGTGAAAGCCTCTCCGATTGATGGCCGGGGTTGCTATGCAGCCCAACTCTTTCGTAAAGGCCACAAAATTACGGAATATGTCGGCGAGCGCATTTCCCGCCGCGAAATCAAACGCCGCCTGCAAGGGGCCAAACGCATTCGCATTTGCGCGATTGATTCCTATTGGGCAATTGACGGCAGCGTCGGCGGCAACGGCACGCAATATCTCAACCACTCGTGCCAGCCCAACGCCTTCGTCAAAATCATTCGCGGGCGCATTTATTTTTACGCGCTGCGCGACATCAAACCGGGCGAAGAAATCACGTTGGATTACATCGTTTCGTGGCACGACGACGAAACCAAATGTTCGTGCGGCGCGGCGAATTGTCGCGGCACCATCAACAAAATCTAGGAAAGCAGTTCGTTACTATGCTCATCGTCAATCGTAAAGACGCCCACCTTCTGCACACGCCGCACGGCTCGGAAATTCGCCCGTTGATAGATCGCACGACAGCGCCGATCACGCAATGCAGTTTGGCGGAAGAAACGTTGCCGCCGGGCAAAACTGTCACGCCGCACACGCATGAAGTCCTCGAAGAGATTTACTACATTCTGAGCGGCGCGGGCGTGATGACGATTGGCGCGGAGTCACGTGAAGTCAGCGCAGGCGATGCGATTTATATTCCGAAACATCATCGGCATACGCTGACGAATACGAGCGACGAAGACATGAAGATTTTGCTCGTGTGCGGCCCGGCATTTTATTTTGAAGATCACAAAATTTCAGCCCCGAATTTCACGAATTCTCACGAATAAGAAAGAAATTCGTGCTGGTTCGTGCTATTCGTGGTCGAAGCACATGTGTGGGACAGAGTTTCAATTTGAAGCCCACAAAATTTCGGCCCCGATTTGACACAGATTTGCACGAATGAAAAAAAAGAAATTCGTGCTGATTCGTGTAATTCGTGGCCAAAAAACAAATGAACCTCTACGACGTAATCATCATTGGTGGCGGCCCGACGGGCTTGGCGTGCGCGATTGAAGCCCAGCGCGCGGGGCTGAAGTATTTGGTGCTGGAAAAAGGCTGTCTGGTCAATTCGCTCTATCACTATCCGACTGCGATGATTTTTTTCACGACGCCGGAACTGCTCGAAATCGGCGATCTGCCGTTCGTCTGCGAACGCGAAAAACCCAATCGCATCGAGGCGCTGAAATACTACCGCCGCGTCGCAGACACCTATCAACTGCACGTGAATCAATACGAAAAAGTCATCGCGGTCACAGGCAGCGACGGCGACTTTCACCTTGCCTCCGAATTGCAGGCAACAGGCGAAGCGCGTTCGTATCGCGCGCGCAAGCTGATTGTTTCGATTGGCTACTACGATCAGCCGAACCGCATTGGCATTCCCGGCGAAGACTTGCCGAAGGTTTCGCATTACTACAAAGACGCGCATCCGTACTACAACCGCGATGTCGCCGTGATTGGCGCGGGCAATTCGGCAGCATTGGCGGCGCTCGATTTGTATCGGCACGGCGCGCGCGTGACCTTGCTTCATCGCGGCGCAACGCTCAAGCCGACGATCAAATACTGGATCATGCCTGATATTCAAAACCGCATCGAGAACGGTGAGATCAAAGCGTATTTCCAAACCATCGTTACAGCCATCCACGAAACAAGCCTGCGCACGCGCCATTTGGAAACGGGCGCAGAACGCGAGTTGCCCAATGACTTCGTGTTTGCGATGACGGGCTATCACGTAGACAACGATTTTCTCCAGAGTATGGGCATCGCCATTGACCCCAACACCTGGAAACCAGTGCTGCATCCCGAAACGTTGGAATCGAACGTCACGGGCATTTACCTCGCAGGCGTCACCATCGCGGGCAAAGACACAGGCAAAGTCTTCATTGAAAACGGACGCTTTCACGGCGGACAAATCATCAAAGCGTTGCAAGCAGCGGTACAGCACGGCGAGCAGGGATAAAGAGAGATCACGAAACACACGGAAATAACGAAACAAACAAAAATGTTGGGGATTAGCGGTGGAGTTTGATTCGTGTATTTCGTCTTTTTCGTGTGTTTCGTAATCTCGCTTCTTTCTCGCGGTCAATTGTCCCGTCGTTTTACGCCGTGCTACAGTCTCACCCATGTCGTCGCATCATCACGAAGAAGAACAACTCGGCAAAGTTTATAGCCTCACGGCCACGAAGCGGCTCATCAAATATTTGCAGCCGTATCGGGGGTTAGTGTTGTTGGCTTTATTTCTGACCGTCGTCGCCAACCTCGTGCGACAAGTTGGCCCCTGGCTCACGCAAGTCGCCATTGATCGCTACATTCAGCCTGCTTTCAACCAACAAATTGAAACCGTTGCCGCCTTTGATGGCGTGGCGCAAATGGCGTTGTTTTTTGTAGCAACGATGGTGGCGACATTTGTGCTGTCGGTGTTTCAGGACGTGCTGCTGAACGTCATCGGACAGCGCGTGATGCGCGATTTGCGCGACGAAATCTTTCGTAAGTATCAAACCATCGAAGTCAGTTTTTACGACAAGAATCCGGTCGGACGCTTGATGACGCGGCTCACGAACGATGTGGATTCGCTCAACGAATTGTTTACGGCAGGCGTGGTCGAAGTGCTCGGCGATGTGGTGCTGATCGTCGGCGCGTTGTGGATGCTGTTTTATTACAACTGGCGGTTGGCGCTCGTTTCGCTGTCGGTGGTGCCGTTGTTGATTTTAGCGACGGCGTGGTTTCAGCGCGGTGCGCGTGTCGGCTTCCGCGCCGTGCGCACGAAGATTGCGCGACTCAATGCCTTCACACAAGAACATTTGTCCGGCGCGCAAACCGTGCAGCTTTTCAACCGCGAACGGAAAGCCTTCGCGCAATTCGACGACATCAATCGCGCGCATTTGCAGGCGAATCTCGACACGATTTTTTACTACGCCGTGTTTTATCCGCTCGTCGCGTTGATCTCTTCGACCGGCATCGCAGTGCTGATTTGGTACGGCGGCGGCTTGACGATTCAAAACGCCATCACGCTCGGCACGCTCGTCGCGTTCGTGCAATACACGCAGCGCCTATGGATGCCGATTCAGGACATCAGCGACAAGTACAACATTTTGCAAGCCGCCGTGATTGCTTCGGAGCGCGTCTTCAAGCTGCTCGACACGCCCGACGGCATCGTGTCGCCGCCACAGCCGACCTCAATTGCAGCCAATAAAATCAAGGGTCGCATCGAATTTCGCCACGTCTGGTTCGCGTACAAAGATGAAGATTGGGTGCTGAAAGATGTGTCGTTTGTCGCGGAGCCGGGCGAATCCATCGCGTTTGTCGGTGCGACGGGTTCGGGCAAAACGACGATCACGAATTTGCTGATGCGCTTGTACGACATTCAGCGCGGCGAGATTCTGCTCGACGGTGTGAACATTTGCGCTTGGGATTTGACGAAGCTGCGCGAAAACTTCGCCGTCGTGTTGCAAGACGTGTTTCTGTTTTCGGGCGACATCGCGGCGAACATTCGTTTGGGCAAGCAAACGATCACGAGCGACCAGGTCGAATGGGCCGCGCGCGAAGTGCAGGCCAGCAAGTTCATCGAGAAGCTTCCCGACCGTTACCACACCATCGTCAAAGAACGCGGCGCAGGCTTTTCGGTCGGGCAGAAGCAATTGATTTCGTTCGCGCGCGCATTGGCGTTCGATCCGCGCATCCTGATCCTCGACGAAGCCACGTCGAGCATTGACACCGAGACCGAACAACTCATCCAACAAGCCATCGAGCGCGTGATGACGAACCGCACTTCGATCATCATTGCGCACCGCCTCTCCACGATTCAGCGCGTAGACCAAATCATCGTCTTGCACAAAGGCGAAATCCGTGAAAAAGGATCACATCAGGAACTGCTCGGCCAGCGCGGGATTTACTTCAAGCTCTATCAGCTTCAGTACAAAGAACAACCGCTGAGCGATGTAGCGGGCAGTTAACATTTGTGTGACAAAATGCCTCAGCGATGTGCATTTATGTCACAGCCTAAAATAAGCCACTGCTAATAAATTTGCGGCGAACTCGTTCTGGAAATTATAAAAAATACGAAATTTTGGAAAATGATTTGAGAATCTGAATCTCGCGCTCGACCTGCGCCCTGCCCCTTGTTTCACCAAGTCTTTTATTTTCAGCGCCCAACCTGTCGGCCTGACAAAGTGGTTTGGGATTTGCGTATGCGAAAGCCTTCGATTTTCTGAATTGTTTCCAATTATTAGGAGAAGTATATGAACACAAAAATCAAGTTTTCGGTGCTTGCACTGGCTTTGATGCTGCTGTGGTCAGTTTCCGCCCTGGCGCAATCCACGACTGCCACGATTTCCGGGCAGGTGCTGGATCAGCAACAGAACGTGATCCCGAATGCGACGATCAAAGCGCGCGAGGTGTTGACCAACACAACGCGCACGATCACGACCGATGGCGAAGGCCGCTATCGGTTGCCCAATCTGGCGATTGGCACGTATGAATTGACCGTCGAGGCACAAGGCTTTGCCAAGCTCGTACGCACAGGGATTGAGTTATTACTCAATCAAAATGCGGTGGTTGACATCACGCTCAAACCCAGCACGGTCGAAGAAGTCGTGACGGTCACGGAAAACGCTTCGATCTTGAATACAACCAACGCTGAAGTCAGCACGCGCTTCGACAGCAAGCGTCTGTCGGAACTGCCGCTTGCGCCGAACCGCGACATTCTGAACGTTGCGTTGTCCGCTGCCGGCGTCAGCCAACTCGGTTCCGGGCAAAGTGGTTTCGCCAATGGCAGCGTCAACTTCTCAGTGAATGGGATGCGCCTGCGCTCGAACAACTTCATGATTGACGGGCAAGACAGTAACGATCCGAGCGTATCGGGATCACAACAACCCGTCAACAACCCGGACATTGTGCAGGAAGTGCGCCTCGTGACGAATCAGTTTGCGGCGGAATTTGGACGCGCGGCTGGCTCGGTTTTCAACGTCGTCACCAAATCCGGCACGAATGATTTTCACGGCTCGGCGTTCATTTTCAATAACAACAACAAATTCAATTCGCGCAGCAACCTCGATCAAGCGGCCGGATTCACCAAAGCGCCGCGCCGCAACGAAACACAATACGGCGGCACGTTGGGCGGCCCAATCGTGCGTGACAAGACGTTCTTCTTTGGCTCCTATCAACGCTGGACAGACCGTCAGCTTGGTTCTGGCGCGACGATCAACGGTGCGCCGACCGAAGCCGGACGGCAAGCATTGGCTTCCGTCAACACGCGCCCACAAGTCGCAGCGTTGTTGAAATTCCTGCCTGCCGGGCAAGGCTCAACCGGCACGGCGTATTTTGCGCCGGTCGCAGGTGTGAATTGTAATCCTCCGGCTGGAACTGCACGCGATCCGCGCTGCGTGGCGGTGGCACTGGGTTCGTTAACCAATGCCAACAGCATTCGCTTCAATAACAATCAGTGGTCAACGCGGGTGGATCACAAGTTCAGCGAAAATCACACCATCAATGGTCGGTATTTCTTCAATGACCAGAGTAATATTGGCAGTGGGCAAGCGACGCCGCGCGGTTTAGCCTCCGTTATAACCACGCGCAGTCAGTCGGCGAACATTGGCTTCAGTAGCGTGTTGAGCACGTCGCTGGTAAATGAGGCTCGCATTGCGTATCAACGCTTCGGGAACGTAAACAACGCCGAAGACCCGTCTTCCGAAACGATTCCTTCGCTGGAAGTCAATGAACTCGGCTTGATCGGCTTCAACGCTGCTGGTTCGCGCACCGCGATTGGATTGGCGGTCAACCTGCCGCAATTTCGGTACAACAACACCTATCAAATTCTCGACAACCTCTCGTGGACGAAAGGCAATCACGCCATGAAGTTCGGCTTTGACTTCCGTCGCGTGCAGGTCAAGAGCTTCTTCTTCCCGACGATTCGCGGTCGTCTGGTCTACGAAAATCTCAACACGCTGGTCAACGACACGGCGATTGCTTCGGCAGTCAACAAGCCGGTGCCGGGCGGTTCCGAAATTCAGTATTACAACTGGTACGATTACTTTTTCTACGCGCAGGACGAATGGAAAATCCGTCCGAACTTTACGCTGACCTACGGCTTGCGTTACGAGACGCCGGGCAATTCGATTGCTTCGCTGTATCCGTTTGAAGAAGCGATTCTGGCGCGCAACGGCAATAACCCGGTGTTCCGTCTCAACCGTCGCCCCGAACGCGACACGAATAACTTCCAACCGCGTTTGGGCTTCAACTGGCGGCCTGAATTCAGCAAAGATGGCCTCATCGGCGCGCTGACCGGTGGCGACAAGACCGTGCTGCGCGGCGGTTATTCGCGTACGAACGATTACGGGTTCATCAACATCAACCTGAACATTGCCAGCGCGTTTCCGTTCGTGTTCGCGCTGAATCCTTCGTTGACGAATGCGTATGCCAACATCGTGAATGCCGCAGCGCCGCCGACGGCGAACCTGCCGTTCATTACGCGCACGACTGCTGGTGATGATTTCCGCTCGCCGAGCGTGGATCAGTTCAGCCTGGAAGTTTCGCGCGAACTAAGCAAAGACGTCGTGATGCGCGTCGGCTGGGTCGGGACGAAAGGCAACGGCCTGTTCCAAACCGTAGACGGCAACCCGGTCGTCAAAGAACGCACCAGCCGCACCGACCCGGCGTTCCTCTACAACCCGGCAGGCACGACACTGACCAACCAACCTCGCCGGGTGGATTTGACGCGCGGTGTCGAACGGCTGCGTTGTAACTGCGCCCAATCCATTTATCACTCAATGCAGGTGAGTCTGGACAAACGTCTGAGCAAGAACTTCAGCGCAGGCGTGCATTACACCTGGAGCGCCTTCATTGACAACGCTTCAGAAATCTTCAATCCGCAACCGCAGGGCGAAATCGCCGTCGCGCAAGACCCATACAATCTGGCCGGTGATCGCGCGCGTTCGAGCTATGATCGTCCGCATCGCTTCACCACGAACTTCGTGTATCAATTGCCGTTCTTCAGCAGCCAGGAAGGCGCGGTTGGGCACATTCTCGGTGGCTGGCAATTGAACGGCTTCCTGACGTTCCAAAGCGGCACGCCGTTCACGATTCTGAATGGGGCTGACCCGGCGGGCGTGCTGCAAGGCATTGACGCGCTGGTGGGCAACGCGATTCGTCCGAATCAAGTGGCGGGCGTGAGCGTTTCCGACAAGAACATCATTGATCTGTGGAACGCTGTGCAAGCGGCGCGCACAGCCAATCAACCCAATCCGTTCTTCACGGCATTGACGGCGGGACAACGGGTCGGCAACGTCGGACGCAACACGGTGCGCGGCGACGGCATCGGCAACTTTGATTTCGGCATTCTCAAGAACACGAAGATTGTCGAAGGCCATAACCTGCAAATCCGGGCGGAGTTCTTCAACCTGACGAACACGCGCAACTTTGGTACGCCGAACACGGCGATCAATTCCGGCGCGAACTTCCTGAACCAGTGGGCGACCAACGGCGGCAATCGCCGCATTATGTTTGGCTTGCGCTACACGTTCTAAGGATCGAGCAAAAGCAAACTTTCATTGCGCGAGGCGGGAGTGGCATTCACTCTCGCCTCTTTTTTTGTTACAACAGCGGCGTGGATTCCAAACCGCAACCATCAACAACTCAACGACATTGGCTTGTCACGCTGCTCGACGAGTGCTACAAAGACGACGTGCTCGGTCACGCCGCGCAATTGGCGTTTTACTTTTTGTTCGCACTGTTCCCGATGCTGATTTTTTTAGCGGCGCTCGTGGGCTACTTGCCGATTCCGCATTTGCTGGATCGGATGATTGATTACCTGAGTCAGGTCTTGCCGACGACGGCGATTGTATTGGTGCGGCAAACGCTGCTGGAAATCACGCGCCGACCGCGCGGCGGCTTGTTGAGCTTTGGCCTTGTTGTGACGATTTGGGCCGCCTCTTCCGGGCTGCACGCGCTGATCAATTCGCTCAATGTGGCGTACAGCGTGAAAATCATGCGCGCCTGGTGGAAAGATCGTTTGCTGGCGATTGCCTTGACGTTCGGCTTTTCGATTTTGATTATCGCCGCCTTGGCCATCGTGTTTTTTGGCGGCAACCTCGGCACCTTGCTAGCGCAGGAATTCAATCTGGGACGAACGTTTCGCACGGCCTGGACGCTGCTACAATGGCCAACGATGGTGCTGTTCGTGCTGTTCGGCTTGGAGTTGTTGTACTACAGCGCGCCGCATCGCCCGATGCAATGGCGCTGGCTGACGCCGGGCGCAGTGTTTGCGCTGGGGGCGTGGCTGGTGATTTCGTATGCCTTCAAATGGTACGTCTCGCGCGTAGCGAATTACACGTTGACCTACGGCTCGCTCGGCAGCGTCATCGTGCTGATGTTGTGGCTCTATTTGACGAGCATTGCGATTTTGATCGGCGGCGAAATCAACGGCATGCAGGAACGGCACAAGAACAGCCTGATTGAGGCGGAAAATTTGCCGAGAGGCAAGGGCAATGTTGTGGCAGGGAACCAAATAAATGACCGATCAAATCAAGTCTGAATCATCTCAGTTGCGGTATGCGTGGTATGTCGCCCTGGTGCTGATGGTGTGCAATACGCTGTCGTTCGTTGATCGCCAGATTCTGGGCTTGCTGGTAGACCCGATCAAACAGGATTTGGGCGTGAGCGACACGCAAATGGGGTTGTTGCAAGGGCTGGCCTTCGGCATTTTTTATACGCTGCTGGGCATTCCGATGGGACGTTTCGTAGATCGCGGCAATCGTCGCCAACTCGTCGCCGCCGGGATTTTCTGCTGGAGTCTGATGACGGCGTTATGCGCGACGGCGCGTGGTTTTTGGACGCTCTTCGCCGCGCGCATGGGCGTTGGCGTGGGGGAGGCAACGCTTTCGCCCTCGGCCTTTTCGTTGTTGTCGGATTATTTTCCGAAAGAGCGGCTGGCGACGGCGTTGAGCATTTTTTCGATGGGCGTTTTTTTCGGCTCGGGGCTGGCCTTGATCGTCGGCGGGTTGCTCATCGGTGCGCTGGGTTCGTGGCGCTGGACGTTTGTCGTGGTCGGCTTGCCGGGCTTGCTGGCCACGCTGTTGGTGTTTACGATCAAAGAACCGGAGCGCAAAAATCTGTTGGGCGGCAAGACGACGAAATTGAAGCTGACGGAAGTGGTGGACCAAATCAAGTTGCGCTGGCAATCGGTCGTCGGCATCTGTCTCGCCTTCGCGTTTCAGGCGCTCTGCAATTATTCGCAACAAGCGTGGCTGCCGTCGTTTTTCATTCGCGTCCACGGCTGGACGAAACGACAGGCGGGCTTGACACTCGGCCTCATTTCGCTGGTCACTGGCTTGCTGGGCGCGTACCTGGGCGGACGGCTGTGCGATTATTGGCAACGACAAGGCAAAACCGATGCGCCGTTGCGGGTCGGTGTGCTGGCTACAGCTTGCGCGGGCCTCCTTTTTAGCTTGGCGATCCTGATGCCTTCGCTGCGTTGGCAATTGGGGTTGCTCGTGCCCGCGTTCTTTTTTTTGGCCATGCCGATTGGCAGTTCGTATGCTTCGCTGCAATTGATTTTGCCCAACCAGGTGCGCGGACAAGTGGGCGCGTTGCAGGTGTTCACGCTGAATTTGTTTGGCCTGATTCTGGGGCCGTTTCTGCCGGGCTTTTTCAACGACTATCTTTTTCACGATCCCAAACAGGTCGGCGTCTCGCTGGCTTTGACGGTGGGATTGGCGTCGCTGTTGTCGGCGCTGTTGTTTTATGCCACGTGGCGGCCTTATCGCAGGCATTACGCGCAAATGCACGGCTAATCCTTCTCAAGGAAAACGCGATGCGGTTGTTTGGTTTGGCATCACGATGGAAAGGAACTCTATGAAACTCAAAATGACATTCTTGCTCGGTTGTTTGTTGCTGCCCGTGTTGGTACAAGCACAAAAAGTGATTCGCCTGTATCCCGGCGCTGCGCCGGGTTCGGAAACTTGGAAGCAGGCAGAAAAAGAATTCTTTTCGCAGACGTGGCAAACACAGGTTGTCACGAACGTCGTCCATCCGACGTTGACGGCGTACCTGCCTGATCCTGCCACTGCGAACGGCACAGCGGTCATCATTGCGCCGGGCGGCGGGTTTCACGCGCTTTCGATCAACAGCGAAGGCATAGACGTTGCCAAATGGCTCAACACGAAAGGTGTCGCCGCGTTTGTGCTGCGTTACCGCTTGGTGCAAACGGGTGAAGACGGAACTAAAGAAGTGATGGAAAAGATGGGCAAAGGGCGCATTGAAGTGGATGCCAATGGCACAGACGTCGTGCCGCTCGCGGTAGCTGATGCCTTCGCCGCGCTCAGTCACGTGCGCAAGAACGCGAAAGAATTTGGCATCGCTCCGAATCGCATCGGGTTTATGGGCTTTTCGGCGGGCGGCACGGTGACGGCTTCGGTCGCGTTTCAATATGCTGCGGACACGCGGCCTGATTTCGTCGCGCCGATTTATGCCTATATGGGCGCAGTCAAACCCGCCGATGTCCCCAAAGACGCGCCGCCGATGTTTCTGGTCGCCGCGACAGACGATCAATTGGGTCTTGCACCCGACAGCGTCAAACTCTACAGCCAATGGATCGCCGCGAAGAAACCGGCGGAACTGCATCTGTATGCCAAAGGCGGTCACGGCTTCGGCATGCGCAAACAAAACCTGCCGACCGATCAATGGATCGAACGCTTCGGCGAGTGGCTGGGCGTGCAGGGATTACTGAAAAAACAGTGAGGATGAACCACAACGGATAACCTATGGAACTGGAACCACCGACGCCGCGTCTGGAACTGCTTTGTCACGTCGCGGTCAAAATCGCGGCACCACAGTTGGTCGGTGCAGTGCTGACCGGTGAGCGCCGCATCATTCCGATTACGGGCGGACGATTTGAAGGACAGAAACTGCGCGGCGAAATTTTGCCCGGCGGCGCGGATTGGCAAATCGTGGCGGCGGACGGCACGGCGCTGCTTGAGGCGCGGTACACGTTGCGCACGGAAGATGGTGCCTTAATTTACGTGCGCAACACGGGCGTGCGCCACGGCCCGCGCGACGTGCTGGCAGCCATCGCGCGGGGCGAAGAAGTTGATCCGGCGAAGTATTACTTTCGCGCCGTGCCCGTGTTTGAAACGGGCGACGCGAAATACGCTTGGCTGAATCGCGTGGTCGCAGTTTGTTCAGGCGTGCGCACGAAAACAGCCGTGCTGCTGGATTTTTATACGGTGACCTAGCCCGGCAATTCGACCAACAAAAACTGCGCGTCTCGTTTGATGACCCTTGTGCCTTCCTCCAAAAATGATCGGAGCATTTGCAGCTTGGCCTGATTCTCTGCGGCGGATTTACGCTCATCCACAATCGGCGTGCGCGCATAATCGAACAGCACATCGTGGCGCAGCAAAATATGCGTGACGCCCATCGTTTTGACTTTCGTCCGCAACTCCGTCACATGCGCCGCGTCCTGCACCAACTTCGCAATCGTGTAATCTTCAAAGATGTAATCAGCAAAATAGTTGCGCTCGAAATGCACTGTGTCGTTGCGCATGTTGATGAGCCAGACGCGCGCGGTCGGCGGCACATCGCGATTGACGATTTTGTAGTACGGATAATGCTCCAAGCGCCGCATCAGATACGCCTCGCGCGCCTCTCCACCCAACACCGCACGCAGCGGATTTTGTGCGAGGAACCACGCCGCGATGACCAATGCGCCGGGCACAACGCTCGCGAACAATGCCCACGGCAAAGCGCGTGATGAAATCTGGCTAGCCGCGGCGACAATCGTGACCGCGAGCACGGGAAAGATCGGCAACAGAAACCGCAATTGCTGGCTCGAAAACAACCAGCCCAGATACCAGCCGCCCGCCACCGCGACCGCGATTTTCACGTCCGCGCGCAACGCCCAGCGCCACAGCCCCCAAACCAACAACGGCAGTCCCAGCAAAAACGAAATGCCCAACACGCCGTCGAATTGCGCGGCGAATTCGGGCTGCGCGGTCAACGACAACCGCAGCGGAGCCGCGACGTAATCCACAATGTTTTTGTCGTCGCCGCCGTAGCGCGCCACCCACATCTGAAACAAGCGGGAGCGCTCGGCGTCCCAATTCGGCGAGTTCCCGTTCCAGAGATGTGCATAAAACGGATAGACCGGGCTGCCCGTGCACGCCCACGTGCGCAGATACCAGGGGCTGGCCAGCACACCCGCCAATAACAACGCGGCGCAACCGCTCAAGACAATGGCGTTCGTTTGTTTGGGGTCATTCTGCTGAGCCGCGCGTGCTTTGCATAACACAACGATGAAGAGCGGAAAGAAGGCAAAGAGTGCGATGAATTTGACCGCCAATGCGCCGCCCAATGCCAACGCCAATGCGAGCAAGCTCTGGCGACGTTGTGTCGTCCACCACTTTCCTGCCGCTTGCACGGCCAACACGACAAACAACGCTAACGAATGATCCACGTAGCCTGTGGCCGCGACCTGATACAAACTCGGAACGCCCGCGACGAATGCGGTTGCAATCCAAGACCAGCCGCGACTCAGTTGCAGTTCTCGCGCGCAGCCAAAAGTCGCCAACAACAACAACGGCAGCCACGCAAAACACATCGCCCCAAACGCCGATTCCGCCGTCGCTGCGTTCACGAACTGTCCCAGCAACATCGCCCACACGCCGTGCATTTCCGCGCCGAACGAAAGGTAGCCGTAAACATTCGTCGTCACGTCCACGATGCCGCCCGTTGCCAGATACGCTTTCGGCACAGCCAGCCGATACACCAGCGCATCTTTGCCCGTCGGCGGCGCTAAAGCGGCGATCAAGGCCAGCCCGCAAACCAACGCGATGAACGTGAGTGCGCTGCGTCCGAGCCAATATTCATCGGCCTTTGCGCGTTGCGGCCACTGCCGAATGAAATCTTTGCTGAGCGGGATGAGGGTTACGGTCGCAAGGCTCAGTCCCAGCATCAACAGCCCCAGCGCAACGGCTTGACGAAACCAGCCCACGAGGCCGAGCGCAAACCAAAGCAATGACCACAGGCTCGCTCCCGTTGCCAAAGCCCACGCGACGCGCAAGGCTAGAGAAGCGGCTTCGAGTTTCAACCAACGTTGCACCAACGCGCCCAACCCGAACCACGAGGCCACGATCAACGCTGCGATCAAAGCGGCGAGGGTGTTACCGCCCAACGTTGTCCATTGGACGAGGGGCGCGCGTCCGAGGGTGCTAAAAAATTCGCGCAGCAACGTGGGCAGTTGCCCGACATCGTGCGCACGCTGCGCGAAGAAAATTGCGGCGAGCACAACGACGCCGAACACCGCGCCCGCCGTGATCGTCCACGCAAAAGATGCCGAAACGTCGGTGCGCGCTTCGGTGCCAACAGCGGCGCGCAGTTGCGATTCTCTTTTCATGCCAAGCCAAACGATGAGGGCTGAACTGTGGGCGGGAGTAGTCGGCGCGATCTTAGCACAAGTGAAGTTGAGTCCAGCGCGGAAAAGTCCTTGCAACCGGAAAGAACGCTGCCGCTTCATTGACAAATCACGAGCAACAGGAAAAATTAGCACCGCACGCAATCAGATCAATCACAACCATTCACAGTTTTCACAGCACAGGTGAGTCCACTATGTCGAAATATATTTTAGCGTTAGATCAAGGCACGACTTCTTCGCGCGCCATCCTCTTCGATAAGGCCGGAAAAATCGTCGGCGTCGCGCAGCAGGAGTTTCCGCAGATTTTTCCGAAAGCCGGTTGGGTCGAACATAACCCCGAAGCGATCTGGCAATCGCAACTCAACTGCGCGCGGCAGGTCATTGCCGAAGCCAAAATCACGGCGGCGGACGTCGCCGCTATCGGCATCACGAACCAACGCGAAACGACCGTCGTGTGGGATCGCAACACAGGCACGGCGGTCTACAACGCCATCGTCTGGCAGTGTCGCCGCACCGCGCCGTTGTGCGATCAACTCAAAGCCGAGAAGTTCGACAAAGTCATTCGCAAAAAAACCGGCCTCGTCACCGACGCTTATTTTTCGGGTACGAAAGTCGCGTGGATTCTGGAGAACGTGAAAACCGCGCGCAAAAAAGCCGAAGCGGGCGCATTGGCGTTCGGCACGATTGACACCTGGCTCATCAACAAATTGAGCGGCGGCAAAGCGCACGTCACAGATGTTTCCAACGCCTCGCGCACGCTGCTCTACAACATCAATCAGCAAAAATGGGACAAAGAAATTCTGGCGAAATTGAACGTCCCCGAATCGTTGTTGCCCGAAGTCAAATCGTCGTCGGAGTTGTATGCGATGACTGATCCGTCGTTGTTTGGCGCAGCCGTTCCGATTGCCGGCATCGCGGGCGATCAACAAGCGGCGCTGTTCGGCCAAGCCTGCTTCAAACCCGGCATGATGAAAAACACCTACGGCACAGGTTGTTTCATGCTGATGAATACAGGCGAAAAAGCGACGCCGTCGAAAACCGGTCTGCTCACGACCATCGCGTGGCGCAAGGACGGCAAGACGGAATACGCGCTCGAAGGCAGCGTCTTCGTCGCCGGAGCCGCCGTGCAATGGCTGCGCGATGGTTTGGGGCTGATCGTTAATGCCGCCGAAACCGAAGCGTTGGCCAAATCGGTCAACGACACGAACGGCGTGTACTTCGTGCCCGCGTTCGTCGGCTTAGGCGCACCGTATTGGGATATGAACGCGCGCGGCGCAATCGTTGGTTTGACACGCGGAGCTACGCGCGCCCACATCGTCCGCGCGGCGCTCGAAGCAATGGCCTATCAAACCCGCGACGTCATCGAATGTATGCAACAAGACTCCGGCATCAAGGCGAAGGAACTGCGCGTAGACGGCGGCGCGACGCGCAATGATTTCCTCTGCCAATTCCAGGCCAACATCTTAGGCATCCCCGTCGTGCGCCCGGTGATTACCGAAACGACCGCGCTCGGAGCCGCGTATTTAGCGGGTCTGGCCGTCGGCTACTGGAAAAACGACAAAGAAATCGCGACGCAATGGCAACAGGAAAAACGCTTCGAGCCGAAGATGAAACGAGGCGAGCGCGAGGCGTTGTACGAAGGCTGGAAGCAAGCCGTCAAACAGACAAGAGCATAATGGAATACGGATGACGCGGATACAACCGATGTTTGCGGATCAGCTTGCATCCGCTTCATCCGTGTCATCCGCGTTCGATTGATTTTGCGAATGAATCCACACATTGACCAACTCGCTCAAATCATTTGGGACTATCATCACCTCCATCACCAACTTGCCCCCGCCGACCTCATCCTCGCGCTCGGCAGCAACGACACGCGCGTGGCGGAATACGCCGCTGACCTGTATTTACAGGGCTTTGCGCCACATCTGATGTTTTCGGGCAATGTCGGTGCGCTCACGAAAAACCAGTTCACCCAACCCGAAGCCGAAGTCTTTGCCGACATCGCGCGGCAACGAGGCGTGCCCGACGAAGTGATTTTGTTGGAGCCGGAATCCACGAACACGGGCGAAAATATTGCGTTCTCGCGGCGCGTGTTAGCGGCGCGCGGGCTTGATCCGGCGCGCATCCTCCTCGTGCAAAAGCCGTACATGGAACGGCGCGCGTTCGCCACGTTTCGCCAACGCTGGCCGGAAAAAGACGTGATCGTCACGTCGCCGCCGATTCTCTTCTCTGAATATTTCAATGAACTGCTGCCACGCGACAAAGTCATCCACATCATGGTCGGCGATTTGCAGCGCATCAAATTTTATCCCGCGCTCGGCTTTCAGATTGCGCAAGAGATTCCCGACGAGGTGTGGCAAGCGTATGAGCAACTCGTGGCGTTGGGCTATGACCAACATTTGATGTCATGAATTCCCTGCCCGCCCGCTCCCGCTTCGTGTACGCGCTGCTCATCGCATTGGTGATCGCGCTCGGCCTCGCGTCGCGTGCCGTCTTTTTTCAGGCGTATCTGCCGACCTTCATCAACGAATACGCAGGCGACACGTTGTGGGCGCTCACGGCATTTCTCGGCTTTGGCTTTCTCTTTCCCCAGCTTGCCACCGGGCGCGTCGCCGGGCTGGCACTGAGCTTTGCTGTGCTGATTGAAGTCAGTCAGCTTTCGCACGCCTCGTGGCTCGAAGCGTTGCGTCACACACGGCTGGGCGGCTTGGTGCTGGGGTTCGGTTTTCTGTGGAGCGATTTGGTTTGTTATGCGGTCGGTATTGCGCTGGGCGCGGCGGCAGAATACGGGCGCGGCTGGGGAAATCGGCGCAAGTCGGTCTGAAGGAAACGTTATGCCATCCATCTTTTCTCATCCGGCGGTCGCGCTTGGTCTCGCGCCGATTTTCCAGCGGTTTCGCGTGCCACGCTTGATCGTATGGCTCGGCGCGATTTGCACGATTGTGCCGGATTTTGACGTACTGGCCTTCGCGTTTGGCGTCAGCTACGGCGATGTGCTGGGGCATCGTGGCTTCACGCATTCATTGCTGTTCGCATTGATCCTGAGCGGCGTTCTCGTCTCAGTATTTTTAGCGCAACGCGACGATGCTTCCAAGCCCGTCTGTCTGGTGTTTCTGTTTCTCTGCACGGCGTCGCACGGCGTGTTTGATGCGCTGACCAGCGGCGGGCTGGGCGTGGCCTTCTTTGCGCCGTTCGACAACACGCGGTACTTTTTTCCGTGGCGACCGATGCGGGTTTCGCCGATTGGCGTGGGCTTTTTCTCAGCGCGCGGCCTGCTGGTGTTGTGGTCGGAAATCGTATGGATGTGGACGCCGCTGCTCGTCTTGGGCGGAGCGGCGTTCGCCCTCAACCGTTTCGCGCAAAAGCGATGAGCCAGCATCATTTAATTTTGCTGCCGGGGCTGGACGGCACGGGGCAAATGTTTGCGCCGCTGCTTGAGCAATTGCCGCCGGACTTCACGGCCTCGGTCGTCCGCTACCCGTCCGACGAACGGCTGACGTACGAACAACTGAAGCCGTATGTTCTGCGCGCGGTTCCGCGTGACGAGCCGTTTGTTGTCGTGGCGGAATCCTTTTCCGGGCCCCTGGCAGTAGAACTGGCTGCGACGGGTTGGCCTAATTTGCGAGCCTTGATTCTGTGCGCCTCGTTCGTGCGCAATCCGGCCCCGTCGTTGCTGCAATGGATTCGGGAATTCAATCATCCGTTCTGGTTTCGGTTTCGCTTGCCGCGCGCGTTTGTGCGGCACGCCGCAGCGATGTGGGATTGCGACGCGGCGGTGATTGACAGCTTGATTGAAACCACTAGCACCGTCTTGCCCGAAGTGCTGTCACATCGCTTTGCGCAAGTGATGCAGGTGGATGTGCGTGCGCATTTGCCCCGTTGTGCCGTGCCGCTGCTCTATTTGCGCGCCACGCGGGATTTGCTCGTGCAGCGACATAACTGGGAAGAAATCGCGCAACTCAGACCCGACGCGCAACTGGCCGAGATTGATGCTTCGCATTTTCTGTTGCAACATAAGCCGACGGAGGCGCTGGCGGCGATCACGGCGTTTCTGGCGGCGAACTTTGACGCTTGAACTTTCGTAGCAGGGGCAGTGCCCGAAATCTTGTATCTGTGAGGTTCCCTTATGTTTTGTCCCAGATGCGGTCAACCACCGGCTTCCCAGGCGATTCGCTTTTGCGCCCATTGCGGTCTGCGGCTCGAAGGCGTGTCGTATCTCTTGACGAACGATGGCCTCTTACCCCAGCAAAGCGTTGCACCCCCGTCAGAACCGACCCTGAAACAGCGCGAGATGCGACGCGGCGCTAAGCTTCTCTTCTCAAGCTTTATCTCGCTCCCGCTGTTTGCGGCCTTATGCGTGATCCCAGATAATCCGGTACCGCTGCTGGTTCCCATCACCCTCTTCATTGCCGGAATCTGTTGGATGATGTATGCCAAATTCTTTTGTGATGCCACCCTGCCGCCGCAAAAGTCGTTGCCCATCCAGCCCCTTTCCCAGCCGGTTTACTTCCCGCCGCCACAGACCCACGCGAAAATTCCCCCAGTCAGAACGGCGGAGATTGAGCCGCCGCACAGCGTGATTGAGCATACGACCCGGCAACTCGTGAAAGAATAATCACCGCTTCACTCCGAGAAAGACGCCAGCAATTTTTCTTTGTCGGAACGCGATTGCGTTGCGTTCCGACGTGGCGCGGATTTCGGTTCGGGCGCTGTTGCCAACGCAAAGAAAAGATAATGTCGTTTCCTCGCTTGGCCCGCTGCGGCCAAGCTCTTGAAACGCAAGCGCATAGTGAAGAAGTAGGGCGACACCCGCAGCACATCGCCCAAATATTGGTCGCGTAACAGCAAACCCAGTTCCGCTCGCATGTGATTGATGACGCGCTCGCATTCGCCCAATTCATTGGGGATGTGGGTGTCGTCCAGCCCCAGGCCATGCAAGAGTTCGTGCAATACCGTGAAGCCCTCGTCAAAGGCGGCGCGCACTTCCGGCCCGGCTTGCATTTGCTGAAAGTCGTCGTAGTCCAACCGCACACGATAAATGTCCAGCTTGATGCCCGAACGATCATCTTCATACTTCAGCCCTTCGTCCAACTGCCCGAAATTCACGGTGCGAGACGCCGCGTGATTTTCGATCACAAACCGATGCCTGGAACGAAAGACCGCCCGGAGCACGCGCCGCGCCCACGCCGACCCGCCTGCGTCTTCGTGGTCGTGCGCCAGTGTCAAATGCCCGCGTTCCTCTACGCGCAGATGTTGCCATCCTGTGATGCGCCGCAGACTGGCAACCAATTTGGTTTGCTGTGCAGGTGACGATTGATACGCGGCTTCCGCACTAAAATAAATCCCTGGTGTCAGTGGCAGCCGAGGCTGTGCCTGCGACGAGGCGTCGTGCTGACTCAACAGCAACACAACCAGAGCGATCAGTCCGCGACCGAAAACTTGATACGATGATTTCGAGTTCTTCATAAAAAATTTCTCCCCAACTAATCTGAAGCGAATCCGAGGCGATACGTCCTCACACGCATTGTGTCGGCGTTCGCCCCAGAGCAAGAGCAAGAGGAATACCGACCAATTTGTGCTTTGTTGTGGCAGGCATTGGCAGTGGGGCGAAATGGAAGAAAGACGCGGGAAATCATCCGTTTGCGCGTCGTTGGTTCCTTCGGCAGAGGTCGCCCCCAAGCCCTCCATTTTGTCAGGAGAGCTACCACCAATTGGTGGGGCGAAAAAACAACGGCGACAGAATTGTCGGCGAGGTCACGCCGCGCGGCTTCCAACCGAATTCCGACAGAATTGTTGGAGCAAAAGACGGGAATTACGATTTTGTCTATTTCATCTCAAAACGAGAAGTGGCCTAAGTCATTTTATTGGTGGGTTTTCGCTTGGGGCAGTGTCTCGGTACAGCGTTTGCTCAGCACAGTAGCGATGACAAGTGTAGAAATTTCGGCGTGGGGCGGTGCAGCCACCGAAAACGAACTGGCTCGACTTAAAACCCTGCAAGAAGTTCATCGCCTGTTGGATCAGGATTTGGTGCCGGAAGAGGCCATCGCGCGCGTCTTCACGCTCCTCGCCGAACGCCACAAATTCCAACAATGTATGCTGTCGCTCCTCAACGAGCGGACGCGAGAAATCCGCCTGACCGTCGCGGTCGGCATCAGTGAACGCACCCGGATGCTTGGTCGTTACCAAATGGGCGAAGGCATTACGGGGCGCGTCGTGATGTCGGGGCGGGCGGTCGTCGTGCCGGATATTGGCGAAGAACCGCTGTATCTCAACCGACTGGGCATCGGCGTGGCGGAGTTGGATTCGCGCAGTTTTATTTGTGTTCCCGTGCAGGCGCAAGGCCATCCCATTGGAGCTTTGAGCGCGTTTGTTCGGTCGCAGGAAAATGTGGCGCTGAGCAGCCAATTTCTCAGCGTTGTGGCCGGGATGATCGGGCAGGTGCTGCACGCCAGCAATGCTTTGCAACGCATTTCTGCTGACGAGGAAGCCAGAGACGCTTCTCCGTCGTTTCAATTGCCACACAAAGCAGATTTAGGGTCGTTAATCGGCAGCAGCAATTCGTTGCTGGCCGCGCTCGAACAGGCGCTGCAAGCGGCTCCGACCAAAACCACTATGTTGCTGCGGGGCGAATCCGGCACGGGCAAAGAGTTGGTGGCCGAATTTATTCATCGCAACTCTCCGCGCGCCGAGGGACCTTTCGTCAAAGTCAATTGTGCCGCCTTGCCGGAAGGGTTGATTGAAACAGAGTTATTCGGCCACGAACGCGGAGCTTTCACCGGAGCCGTCGTGCAACGCAAAGGCCGTTTTGAAATGGCGGACGGCGGCACGATTTTTCTGGATGAAGTCGGCGAACTGAGCCTCGCCACGCAGGTGAAATTGTTGCGCGTTTTACAGGAACGCGAGTTCGAGCGCGTCGGCGGAACCAGCACCTTGCCGACCGATGTTCGCTTGATCGCCGCGACCAACAAAAATCTGGAACAGGCTATTGCAGAAAAAACCTTCCGCGAAGATTTGTATTATCGCCTGAATGTGTTCACCGTCTTTTTGCCGCCGTTGCGCGAGCGCAAGCCCGATATTCTGCTGCTGGCCGATCATTTCATTGACAAGTACGCCCGCGCCTACGACAAGCCCGTGCGCCGCATTTCGACCCCTGCGATTGATATGCTGATGAGCTATCACTGGCCGGGCAATGTGCGCGAACTGGAAAACTGCATCGAGCGCGCGGTCGTCGTGTGCAACGATGCTGTGATTCACAGCCACCACCTGCCCCCGTCGCTTCAAACCGCTGAAGTGTCCGACACGATGCCGCAACAATCGCTGATCGCCGCCGTCGAAACGTTGGAGCGCGAAATGATTACCGATGCCCTGAAAATCACGCGCGGCAATCAGGCACGCGCGGCGACGCTGCTCCAAGTCACCGAGCGCGTCATCAATTACAAAGTGAAAAAATTTGGGATTGCCTGTGAACGGTTTCGCTGAAGCAGTGACCGCACTTTTGTCGCTTCGCCTCACGCCGACGACAAAAATGTGGGCGAACGGGTAAAAACACAAAAAGCCTGGCGGCCCTCACTTCCGCCAGGCTTTTCGTGTTGCTCAAATGCGAATCTCACAAAAGCAACCGCTGCTACTCACACCAACCAGCGATTGCTGAACTCACTAACTCATCTCTTACGTTTGCACTTCACGCCCTAAGAAAAAAAAGGTTCCACAAGTTTCCGAAAAAAATTGCTCCCCCCAATTACGCCATTTCGACCCAGCTTCCGCGGCGTCCGCTTTCGACAATCGCTTCAATCACTTTCATATTCGCCAACGCATCTTCGAGCGGCGTCGGCACAGGCGTGTTGTTACGCACAGCGAGCGAAAAGGCATCGGTTTCGATGATGTACTGATCGCAAACGGGAAAGACGATTTCCTCAATCTCTGTCCCGCGCTGATGCCAGATGCGGCAGGGTTTGTCGGGCGGCGCGTTGACGGGGATTTCAATTTCCACGCGACCTTCCGTGCCGAAAATATTCGCGCGTTGGTACGACGTAAGCTGCGTCGAACACGTGAACGTCGCCGTGCCGTTGCCAAAATCCATCATGCCTGACGCGATGCGATCTGTGCCGAAGTCGGGATCGTATTCGACGTGTCCGACCACACGCTTCGGCTCCGCATTGAACAGCAACCGCCCAAACGAAATGTTGTAGCAGCCAATGTCCATCAGCCCGCCGCCACCAATCTCGGCTTTGTTGCGCACGTTGTTTGGGTCACGGTTGAAGTACGAAAAGAACGATTGAATCGTGCGCAGTTCGCCGATGCCGCCTTCTTCGACAATTTGCTTCGCGCGTACCCACTGCGGATGGAGCCGGTACATGAAGGCTTCCATCACTTTCAACTTGGGATAATGCTTCGCCGCATCGAGCAGCAGTTGCGCTTCTGCGGAACTCAACCCAATCGGCTTTTCGCACAGCACATGCTTCCCGGCTTCGAGCGCCTTAATCGTCCAGGGCACATGCTGATGATTCGGCATCGGGTTGTAAATCACGTCAATGTCCGAGTCAGCCAACAACTCTTCATACGAGCCGTAGGCTTTCGGCAAGCTGAATTTCGCGGCAGCCGCTTGTGCTTTGGCTAAATCGCGCGAAGCAATAGCAACGAGTTCGGTATGCTCGGCCTTGAGCATCGCCGGAATGATTTTGGTTTGGGCAAAATTGGACGTGCTGAGCACGCCCCAACGAACTTTGTTCATATTCATCCTCAGCTTAGTAGCGGCTCACAGCTTCGATCCACGAGCCGAAAAAGGGGTTGATGAGTCGCAGTCGCACCTGACCGCGACGTTCTTCGGTGCGCAAGATTTCACGCTCTTGCAATGATTGTAGCGCGCGCGCCACGCTGCCCGGCGACAGCCCGTGTTTGCGCGTCACGCGGGCGGAATGCAACTCGACACCTTTTTCCTTGAGCGTTGCCGTCAACACCCGTTGTTGTACGCTGGTCAGTTGATTCCAGATCATCGTGTACAACGCATCTTCGCGCGTCAGCAACTCCTCCAGACTCGCGCGCACCGTTTCCGGCGTCAGCGTTTTCTTGCCCGTTTCGACCAGTGTGTCCCAGCAGTAATGCGCCAATTGCTGCACGTTGTACGGCACTTCTTCGGCCAAGTTCAGAATCAACTCGATGGCTTCGTCTTCGACTTTGAAGCCACTGGTTTTGAAGCTCTCTGCCAAAAACGTTTTGAAGTCCGCGCGCGGCACTTCCTTCAAATACAGGCGTTCGCCCAAATGATAAAACGGGCGTGACGGGTGCGACGTCATCTCTGCCAGCATCCGCGTTTTGGAACCGGCAAAAACGTACCCGACCGACTGATGCTCCTGAATCGCCGCGCGCAATTGCGCTTCCGCCGTGTCGCCGCCGAGTTCGATGATTTTCTGAAATTCGTCAATCATCAGCCCGACCGCCCGCCGCGATTTCGCCGCCATATTTTCCAGGCCATTGAAGGCTTCGACCAACAACGGAATCTGTTTGGATTCGTCGCCGGGATCGGTTTCGGCTCCGATTTTGGCGCTGACGGTTTGGCTGCCGAGATCAAAGGTTAATTCCGGTTTCAAGCTCCCGAAAAACCCTCTGACCCTCTCGCGCGTTTTCGTGAGATTGGTATTGAGCTGGCTGGTCGCTTCGGATAAGACGGCGGAGATCAATTCTTCGAGCGTCGCGTAGGCTTCAGCATTGAAGCGCAGCACAACGGCTTTTTGTTCGATGGCTTTGGCCTGCGCGGCTTTCAGAATCGAAGTCTTGCCATAGCGACGCGGCCCCATCAGAAATAATTTGCCCCCTTCGGTGATGGTGTTGATGACTTCGGTGACTTCTTTTTCGCGGTCAACCAACGTTTCGGCACGCAGCCCGCTGCCATACTCAAAAGGGTTTTTGGTTTTCATTTCGCACCTCGCATTTCGCAGATTGCATTTCGCACTTTGCGAAATGCACGTTGCATTATACGTGGTAAGTCAGGCCATACAAACACCAACGACTCAGCCGAGGAATTTCCCCATTCGCACGAGTGGCAAGACGACGCCATCGGGAAACGGCAAATCAAATCGCTCAATCACCCGATACCCAACCGCCGCATACATCGGCTCGCCCGGCAATGTTGCGCCCATTTCCAGCCGTCGAAAGCCTGCGTTGTGCGCAGCGGTTTCGCACGCTTCGATCAATTGTTTGCCGATGCCTCGCCGCGCAAAATCGGGATGGATGAAAAACGCGCGGATGCGGGCGGCATCCACCTTCGGGTCAAGCAAATTGTCTGCGCCTGATTTTGTCTGATCGCCGCCAAATAAGGTCTTGCGCTTGCTCCAACCGCCGCAGCCGACGATTTGCTCGTCTAACTCTGCGACGAAATACGTGCCGTCGGCGATGAGTTGCGTGTCCACGCCGAAGACGTGAATCAAGGCGCTTTCGATTTGTGCGGACGAGTAAAAACCACCACTCAAGCCGCGCACGGAAGCGGCGATCAATGCTTCCAATGTCGGAACTTCAGACATCGTTGCGGGGCGAATGCGCAGAGACATTGAACTACCTCGTACCCGCCGCTTTTGCGTTGGTCGCTAAATCGGGGAAATACAGCGCGGCGATGCCGTTCACAATGGTCTGCGGATTTGCGTTGCCGCTGTTGGTCAACACGATGATCGAGAGTTTATCGTCCACGAAGCGCGAAAAATACGACCGGAAGCCCGGCAACGAACCGCCGTGACCGACGTGTTTGTGGTTGCCGCGCGGAGCCAACTCCCAACCGAAACCATACGGATGCGTCGCACCGCTGTTCAGTCGCACGGGAGTCCACATTTGTTCGCGCGTGGCCTGCGTCAGCACTTTGTCGGTGTACAGCGCCGCGTCCCACTTCGCCAAATCCAGCACAGTCGAAAGGAACGCACCGCTCGGACGCAGCGCCAAATATTCCAGCGCATTTTGCTGCGCGTTTTTGTTCCAATCATAACCGTCCGCGCGGTTCGGAATGATCGCTTTGGTTGTCGTCGCGCGCGTTGCGGTCATCCCAGTGGGCGCGAAAACGCGCTCGTGCAAAAACTCTTCCCACCCTTTGCCGGAAACGCGGCGAATGATTTCGGCGAGCGAGAAATAGCCGACGTTACAATATTCATATTTCTCGCCCATCGTGAACCGCAGCGGTAAATCAAAAGCCGTTTTGATGACGTCGAAATCGTCCTGCACTTTGAAGGGATCGAAGCCCGGCGCTTCGCGCACTACGCCCGACGTATGCGTGAGGAAATGCCGCAGCGTAATCGCTTGCCACGTCGCCGGCGTGCCGTCGAGATATTTACTGACGTTGTCGTCCACGCGCAGCTTGCCTTCCTGCGCGAGCAGCATAATGCCCGTCGCCAGAAACTGCTTGCTGACCGAAGCGATTTTGTACACCGTCTCTGGTTTGGCCGGAATGTTGTGTTCGATGTTCGCCAAACCGTAGCCTGCCACTTTGATGATTTTGCCTTCTTTGACGACCGCCAGCGAAAGCCCCGGAATATGCTGCTTCTGCATTTCGGCTTTGATGTAGTCGTCCACTTTGTCAGCGCGCGCGGCAACCGACACCAACAAGACCAATGCGAAAATCGCGATGAATTTACGGTGCATAAAAGTCTCCTTGAATTTTAGGTTTTCGTTTTCTATCGTGATGGCGAGAGCAACTTCCGCCGCCCCTGAGAAGACGATTGCCACACGCTTCGTGTTAACATCGCGGTTTCAGTTTAGCCGACATCATCTTTCGGTAAATCATTGGCGAACTGATCGTCGTCTTTGCATTCTTTCTTGAGCCGCTGCAATTCTTTCTTTAAGCTCTCAACCGTTTTCGCATAACTCGGAGCGCTGTACACATTGCGCATCTCGCCGGGGTCTTTTTGCAAATCATACAACTCCCATTGATCGAGCTTGTGGAAGTAAATCAGCTTGTGGCGCATCGTGCGCACGCCGTAATGCGCCGCGACGTTGTGATGCCCTGGATGGTAATAGCGGTAATACATCGAAGTCCGCCAATCGCGCGGCGTCTTGCCTGCAAACAACGGCAACAGGCTGCGGCCTTGCATATCGGCAGGAATTTTCGCGCCTGCGGCATCAAGGAACGTCGGCGCGAAATCCAGATTCAGGATCATACTTTTGCTGACTGTTCCCGCTTTGATGCGCTTCGGCCAACGCACGATAAACGGCGTGCGCAATGATTCTTCGTACATAAACCGCTTGTCGAAGAAGTTGTGTTCGCCGAGGAAAAAGCCTTGATCCGAGGTGTAAATCACGATGGTATTTTCCGCCAAACCCGACTTGTCGAGGAAGTCGAGAAAGCGTCCGATGTTGTCGTCTACGGATTGCACGCAGGCCAGATAATCCTGCATATAGCGTTTGAATTTCCACTTCTTCAACTCTGCACCGCTCAAGCCCACCGGCGGTTTCATCTTCAAATCGCTGTCGTTCAAATCCGCATCAATGTGCATCGTCGCCTGCTTTGACGCATCGGATTTGCCTTTGTAATCGTCATCAAACGTTGCGGGAATCGGTGGTTCGTAGTTTTCGTATTGCTTGCGATATTGCTCGGCAGGCTGCCAATTGCGATGCGGCGCTTTGTGGTGATACATCAGGAAAAACGGCTTGTCGGTCGGGCGCTGCTTGATGAACTCCATCGAAAGATCAGTGATGATGTCGGTCGCATAGCCCGTCAGCTTTTTGCGCTGCCCCATTTCAATCATCACCGGATCGAAGTACGCGCCCTGTCCCGGCAGGATATTCCAATAATCAAAGCCCGTCGGAGCGCCATCATTCGGGCGTTGCGGATCGTTGCCGCCGAGATGCCATTTGCCAATCATCCCGGTGTGATAGCCTGCGGACTGCAAATACTTCGACACAAGCGGCTGCGAATTGTCTATGTGATTAAAGACGGGGACGCCGTTCAGGTGTGAGTATTTGCCCGTCAGAATCACGGCGCGGCTCGGCGTGCAAATCGAATTCGTGACGAACGCATTGTCAAACCGCATCCCCTCGCGCGCGAGCCGATCCAGATGCGGCGTTTTGATCAACTTGCTGCCATACGAACTGATCGCGTGCGCGGCGTGATCGTCGGTCATAATGAAGACGATGTTCGGCGGTTTTTGCGCGAAAGTCGCTGAGCCGAGCAAAAAACAAAACCATAGAAATAGGATTCGTAAAGTGGAACTCATGTGCCGTCTCCTGTCATTTGTCGTTTGAAGATGCGGATAATCTAACCTGCGAGGAAGGCAGTGACAAGGGGCGTATTTTGAGTGCTAGGGCACAACCCCCGGAAACACGTACGCCTGCAAGTAAATCAGCACGCCGACCAAAATCGCCAATGCCAAACTATGAAAGAACACATAGCGCAGAATCTCGCCCTCGTTGCCTTCTTGCCCTGTGGCAACGCCCGCGACGACGATGGATTGCGCGTCAATCATTTTGCCCATCACGCCGCCCGATGAATTCGATGCGGCAGCCAACACGGGCGAGATGCCGACTTGCTCGGCGGTGATTTGTTGCAAGTTGCCGAACAAAACGTTGGACGACGTGTCGCTACCCGTGAGCGCGACGCCTAACCATCCGAGCAGCGCCGAAAAGAACGGAAACAAATAGCCCGTGCTTGCAAACGCCAAGCCCATCGTCGCGTCCAGTCCGGCGTAGCGCGTCGAAAAGCCCAGCGCCAACATCGCCGCAATCGTCACCAACGAATACCGCACGCGCCACAACGTGTGCCCGAACATCCGCAGCAGCTTCGCCGGACGCAAGCCGAGCAACAGGCCGGAGATGAGGCCGGACAACAATAACCCTGTGCCGGTCGCGGAAAGCCAATTGAACGCGAAGACGGCTTCTTCGGCTTTCTGTTGCGTGACGACGGGCGGCACGCGCAGGACTTGATTGTGCAAATACGGCACGGTGATGTTGATGAGGCTGAAGCTGTTGAGCCACGCTTTGATTTGCGGCAAGCCCCACACGAACACGACGACCGACAAAATCAGCCAGGGCATCCACGCGATGAACGCTTCCCTGCCCGATGGCTTCGCGTCCATTTCTTCGCCTTGATGTTGCCGCATGATTTCGCGCGGTTGCCAGAACTTCAGCAGCACAAGCAGCGCCGCGATAGAGGCTATCGAAGCCGCTATGTCTACGACCCAGGGACCGTGATAATTGCTCACGAGAAATTGCACGATGCCAAAGCTCACGCCGCAGGTCAGACACGCGGGCCACACGTCGAGCATCTTGCGCCAGCCCGACATCGCCCAAATCAACCAGAACGGCACGATTACGGAAAAGAACGGCAGTTGTCGTCCGACCATCGCGCTGAGTTTATCGAGCGGAATCCCGGTCACGCGCTCCAACGCAATGATCGGTGTGCCGAGCGCGCCAAACGCTACCGGCGCAGTGTTGCCGATCAACGCAATGCCCGACGCCAGCAGCGGTTTGAAGCCCAGGCCAATCAGCATCGCAGCGGAAATCGCGACGGGTGTGCCGAAGCCGGCTGCGCCTTCGATGAACGCGCCGAAGCTGAAGGCGATAATCAACGCTTGAATGCGATCATCGCTGGCGAGATGCGCAATGCTCGCGCGCAGTATTTCAAACTTGCCCGTCGCGACCGTGATGTCATATACAAAAATCGCGCACAACACGATCCAGCCTATCGGGAACAAACCGAACGCCGCGCCATTCGCTGCCGAAGCGAGCGCGAGCGAGACCGGCATCTGATACACGACAATCGCAATCAGCAATGACACGGCTAAGCCAACCAGGGCGGCGAGATGGGCGCGCATGTGAAAAAACGCGAGCAAGCCGAGCAACACAACAACGGGGATCGCAGCAACCAGCGCCGAGAGCAACAGATTGCCAGCGACAGGCGAATAGACTTGAGTCCAGGGCATTAGATGTTCTCCGTGTGAAAAGGTGTGATACTGCTTCGCCGCGCAGCATACGCGGTAGGCATTGGCTTTGGCAAGCGCGCTCCGACCTGACGCGCTCGGTGCCGATGGAGGATGTGCGCATCACGGTTTGTGAGCGGAATTAAAGCCGCCTTACCAGTGATACGGCGCTTGGCGCAGCAACTCTTCATACCGCGCATCGCCGCGCAACGGCTCGTAGACGGGGTGATGTTTGAAATCAATGACGCCCGCCTTTTCCTGCGCGCTCTTTTGCAAGGCTTCCACGGCGCGGTCGCGGTCGCCGAGGCCGCAGTAAATCCAGGCGAATTGATAGGGCGGCACGTATTGGCGGCGGGCGAGTTGTTGCAATTGATCTAACGTTGCCATCGCTTCCTGTCGCTGCCCGGCTCGCGCGTACACATTGCCGAGCGCCGCCAGATACTCGCTGCCGCGATCACTCGCCTGTTGCACTTCGGCGATGGCCCCGGCGTGGTGTCCTTTCTGACTGAGTGCCAGGCCGAGCAGCAAATGGGCGAGGGAAAACTTCGCCTCCATCGTGAGGGCGCGGCGATAGCTGGCAATCGCTTCGTCGTAGCGGCGCGCGATGTAATAGACATAGCCCACGTCGGTATTGACGACGAGCGAGAGCGGATCGAGTTGTTGTACCTGTCGCATCAACCGCACGCCTTCGTCGTATTTTCCTTCCAATGCCTGAGTAATCCCTTGCGAGTGAACATGGCGTGGATAGTTCGGATCAAGCGCCCGCGCCCTGGCGGTTTCCTGCTCGCTTTCGACCATTTGTCCCTGACCGCTCCAATATGCTGCCAGCATGAAATGCGCATAGACCATTGAGTCGTCCAGCACAATGGCCCGCTGTGCTGCGGCTTTAATTTTCGGCATCACCTCGTTGGAGAGCGGGATGTACCATTTCCCCACAAAATACGCATCCGCCAACGTCGCCCACGCTTCAGCATAGTTGGGGTCGAACGTCACCGCTTGCTCAAAATGATGAATGGCCTGTTGGAGCGAGACAGGTGTTCGCCGACTGAACTCATACAAGCCTCTCAAATACGCCAGGTAGGCTTCCAGATTCTTCGTCTTGGGCGTATCGGCGCTGTCGCCGCACAGCACGGCTTGCAGGTTCGCCGCGACGTTACAGCGAATCTCCTTTTGGATGGCAAAGATGTCCTCCAGCGGGCTGCTCTGGTATTCACTGCGCCACAACTGGCGTCCGCTCTGACTCTCGCGCAAGGTCGCCGTGATGCGCCAGCGTTCGCCCACGCGCTGCACGGTGCCTTCCAGAATGGTAGCGACGTTGAGCTTGCGCCCGGCCTCGCGCACATCCACGTCCTGCCCTTTGAAGGTAAAGGCCGAGTTGCGCGCAATCACTTTCAAGTCTTTGAGCCGCGCGAGGTCGTTGGTCAAATCCTCGGCCAAGCCATCCGTGAAATAATCCTGCTCCACATCGCCTGTTAGATTTTTGAATGGCAACACCGCGACGGAAGCGGGCGCGGGCGGGACGGCAGGAGTGCGGCGAACGTAGAGCACTGCGCCGATGCAACAAAGCAGCAGCGCCACCCCGGCAACCCAGCGCCAGTGCCGCTGCCAGAACGACGGAATCGGTCGAACCACAGGCTCCCCTGCTGGCTTCGGCTGTTCCTGCGTCACGTCACCATTCGTGACCAGTCGCACATCCATGACAAAGCGATAGCCAACGGTCGGAATCGTTTCGATGTAATCGGAATGGTCGTGACCGTTGCTGAGCGCCTTGCGCAGGATGGAGACGTTTTTCGTCAGGTTGCTTTCTTCGACAAAGGTGTCGGGCCAAACCTGGGCGAGCAATTCGTCTTTGGTAACGACTGTGCCGCCGCTTTCCACCAGCACCAACAGCATCGCAAAGGTTTTCGGATGCAGCGCAATGCGTTCGCCGTCGCGCAAGAGAATCTTTTGCTGAGGATCAAGTTGGAACTCACCAAATTCGTACACGTGCTTGTCGGTCATCGCCTTACCTCGACTGTAAGAAAATGGTAAGAACGGTTTCCCTCAATTCCCGGAACTCTGTAAGGACACCTTCAGCACGTTTTCTGTATGGTTCCCGCCGACATTCACAGCACCAACTGAAGATGTCCAGTCACGTCTGAACGCAGCCCGGTCGGGGAAAAGTTCACGGCGTTCAGCGTGGCTGTATCGCAATGTCACCGCTGGCACAAAGCAACGGACAAGCGACCCGTCTGGAGTCTTTTCGGCCTTTTGCTTCGGCCTAGCAATCTATTGTGTCTCAAATGGCGTGACGGCCATGGGTATATGACAGGAATCCGTTGCACATGGCAAGGGTACGCGCGCAGGGGAAGAAATTTTTGCCGCCAGAAAAAATCTTTCCGGCCTGTGGCAGCTTTGATTTGGCAATCGCGTCTACCTCGTTGCGGAGAAGATAGGGACAATATCTATTGCGTTCAGGAAGGCTGCGCATCCGCTGTCGGCGTAGCTTTATCAGCAATCACCAACAACCTACAGGAGACCTCAGTATGAAACGCATTCTCATTGCAACCTTTTCGTTTAGCATCGTCCTCAGCCTCTTTGCGCTCGGCAGCAAATCATTCTCACGACACAACACCGTACGCGCGCAAGCGGAGCAGGCGCAGTCAGCAGTCGAAAGGTCATTTAATAACTGCTCCGATTGTGACCGTACCACCGCGAGTGCCACAGGCAAGGCGACGAGCCAGACGAATTTCGCCACGCAAGTTACGATGGCAGTACGCGGGGACAACTTCGGCGGGCGCTTTGGCCTACGGCTCTCAACCGCAACCTCGAACGCCAGCATCATTGACCAGCAACCGGGAGAAAATGGAACCATCAACGCTGTCACATCACACGTCGTCGAGATCAACGGCAAGAGTGATGGAGATGGCAAATGCGAACCCGGAGAAGATTGCTTTACAACCTTGGATCGAGCAGTGCTGACACCCACCAACACACCAGGCATCTTCGCGCTGACCTCGAAACTGGGAATCATTAGCGGCAATGGCATGTTCAGGAACCTGTGCGGAAAACTGGAAGTTCGGCGCGGTGGTGTGATTGATTTCACGGCCACACCGCCGACGGTCAAATGGGAACTGGAAGGCCATCTTTGTCAGTGCCGATAAATGGGGCGGGCTTCGCTACCAATCACCAACAACCTACAGGAGACCTCAGTATGAAACGCATTCTCATCACAACCTTTTCGTTTAGCCTTGTCCTCAGCCTCTTTGCGCTCGGCGGTAAGTCGTTTTCGCGGCACAACACTGTCCGTGCGCAGGCCGAACAAGCACAGGCCGAAAATTACTCCCATCGTTCCCGTTGTTCCAATCGCACCGGCAGCGGCACGTATGGCTATCGCATGCGCGGCTCCATCGTCGGTGTCGGCCCGTTTCTGGTCAACGGCATCTTCACCACCACGCCCGAAGGCACGAGCAGCGCCAAAGTGCGTGTCACGATCAATGGACAAACGATTCCCACGACCGGCACCAACGGCAAGTTTACGACGAATGACGATTGCACGGGGTCGGGAACTTTCTTCATTCCCGAACTGAATCAGCAGATCACGTACAACTCCATCCTGACCGATGGCGGCGACCAAATCACATTGCTCAACACGAATCCGGGCATCGTGCTGCAAGGCTATGGCCGCCGCATTGCGCCCGCCGGACGTGCGCCGCGTTGCGACAATCGCATGGTCGCTGGAGACTATGGTTATTGGCTGGAAGGCAGTTTGCCCGGTGTGCCGAATGTGGCCGCTGCGGGTTTCATCACACAAACCTTGAGCGGCAGGATATTTGGCTTTGACGCTCTCGCGCTCAACGGCGGACAACTGCCGCGCCGCGATTATGAAGGCACGTATACGCTCAACCGCGATTGCACCGGCACAGGAACGTACAAAGACTCGCTCGGCAGTAAAGTGAATTTTGTGTTCACGGTTGTGGGCGGCGGCAATGAAATTTACCTGCAAGGCGCGAACGGCGATGGCGATAACATTACGGGCGTGGCGCGGCGCGTGCGGTGAGGCGGTATGGAGTTCGTTGGTCATATCGTCTGTAATCAGCGGGCAGTACGACCAGCACTCAACCATTGATGGGGAAACAAAACGTTTGTCCGTTTTTTCCCGCCGAGATCGAAGTTCGTGTTTGATTTCAGGTGGGCGGATGTGGTGGACGGCACGAGTCCGAATTCATCAACGGCGCGCGCGTGTTGCTTATGCTACGACACCCACCAAGCCAAGCTCACACCAATGAGCAGCAACAACGCCAAGCTACACCAGAACCAAAGGCGACGCCAGATGCGGGGACGCAGAGAGGGAGAAGGGGAGACAGACATCTGCTCATCCCCTTTCTCCCTTTCCCCCTTTCTCCCTTTCTCCCCTTCTATCTTTTTCTTTCCTTCTCCCGCGCCCTGCTCTACCTCGCGCACTTCCGCGACAAAGCGATAGCCGACGGTCGGAATCGTTTCAATAAATTTGCCCGCGCCGTTGCCATTGCCGAGCGTTTTGCGCAAGGTCGAAATGTTCTTGGTCAGGTTGATCTCTTCGACAAAGGCGTCCGGCCAGACGCGCTCCATCAACGCTTCTTTGCGCACGACGTGACCGGAATGTTCGATGAGCGCCAGCAACGTCTCAAACGTCTTCGGTTGCAGCCGGACATGTTCGCCGTGATGAAATAACACGCGCTCGGTCGGGTCTAATTGAAATTCGCCGAACTCGTAGCGGTGACCATGTTGCTCGTTCATAACCTCCTTACCCTTTCCCCAGCTTTTCCCCAGCTTTTCGTAAGGACACAATGCCGGTGATTTCGCTATCGTCCGTGCTGTCGGTCATCAGAAACGACATAAGGCAGACCCAGCGACAGATGATTAGGCCCAGGTGCCGAGCATGAATCCTTCTTCATGAAATGCGAGTTTCCAGCGAAACATTTCATGAAGCGCGCTGCAATTGCTTGTGAACGAACTCTGATGTGTGCAATGGCAGTGGGATTATAGGCGGCGAGTGCGTGCCGATCAAGCACCCCCAGCTAGGCTGCGATCTCACTGCGGTTGCACAAAACTGTGACTTAAAAAAACAGGACTGCTGGTACGACAGCCAACGTGCGGGCAACTCCTGTTCCAAAGGAAGTTGGGGACGGAGTTGCGCGCCAACCCAACGCCAAATGCGGTTTTGTGGCTTTTTGCGGGAGCTTTGCCGGTCGTTTACGTCTGGCACTACTGTCAGATATTTCCGACATACGACAAAGAAATGGACGCGGGAGTGTCAGGTAAATCTGGCAGAAGCTAAATATCCAACGTGGCAGATTTGCCGCAGAAAATACGTTTGATGAAGTCAGAAGCGCGACGTAACGCGATTTGGCAAATCGCGCCACTTGTCTGACGCGACGTAACGCGATTTGGCAAATCGCGCCACTTTTCCGAAGGGGGAAATATGTCTATCCGATCATTCCTGAGTCTCGCCCTGTTGTTGTTGGTCAGCACCGCGCTGGTACATGCCCAACAAGAAGCGGCGACCATCACGGGCGAAATCAAAGACGCGGCGGGCGCAGTCGTGCCCGCCGCAACCATCACCGTCACCAACACTGCGACGGGCATCACCGTCCGCAGCGAATCCAATGCGCAAGGCGTCTACATCGTGCCGAGCCTCAAACCCGGTCAATATTCGCTCACGGTCGAAAAAACTGGCTTCCGCAAAGTCGTGCGCAGCGGCCTGACCTTGCAGGTCAATCAAGTCGTCCCGATTGATGTGGAATTGCAAACCGGCAGCGTCAACGAAACCGTGGAAATCAGCGGTGGCACTCCCTTGCTCGAAACCGAAACCTCGTCGCGCGGCTCCGTCATTGACCAGAAGAAAATCCGTGACCTGCCGCTGAACGGACGCGACTACAACCAACTGGCCTTGCTCTCGCCGGGCGTGTTGGCGGGCACGCCGCGCCTGGCTTCCATCGGCTTCAAGGGCGCGATCAATGTCAACGGCAATCGCGTGTTTATGAACGTGTTCATGCTCGACGGCGTGGACAACATTTCGTACTCGAACAGCTTTCGCGGCGACAACGTGCAAGTCGTGCAGCCTTCGATTGAAGCTTTGCAGGAATTCAAGATTCAAACCAATGCTTACGCTGCTGAGTTCGGACGCTCCGCCGGAGCCGTCATCAACGCGACGATCAAATCTGGCACGAATCAAATTCGCGGTAGCGCGTATGAATTTCTGCGCAATCGCTCGCTCGATGCCAACAACTTTTTCTCCAACCTCGCGGGACAACAAAAGCCCGTGCGCCAACGCAATCAATTCGGCGTCGCCATTGGGGGCCCAATCATCAAAAACCGCACGTTTTTCTTCGGCGATTACGAAGGCTTGCGCGAACGCGAAGGCACAGTGCGATTCTCAACTGTGCCCTCGGCGAACGAGAAGCGCGGCATCTTTTCAGCAGCGGTCGTTGATCCCTTCAATGCCCGCGCGCCGTTTGCGAACAACACGATTCCGTCCACGCGCTTCGATCCCGTCGGGGCCAAAATCGTCGCGCTCTTTCCTGATCCGAATTTGTCCGGCACGAGCAACAACTTCATCGCCGCGCCCGTCACGCGCACGCGGCAGGATCAATTCGATGTGCGTTTGGATCACAACTTCAGCAATGCGCTGAATCTGTTCGGTCGCTACAGCTTTGTAGATTCCAATTTGTTTCGTCCTGCGCCAATGCCCGGCTTGGCCGAAGGCTCTTTCAACGATGCGTTCGGCACAGGTGACAGCCGCTCGCAAGGCTTGGCTATCGGCGTGAATTGGACGATCAACACGCGGATGACGTCGGACTTTCGCTACGGTCAATCGCTCGGCGATTACTACGTCTATCCGCCGAACTTCGGCACGAACGGCGCTGACCAAGTCGGCTTGAAGAATGTGCCGAACGCGCCCGACATCATCGGCGGTTTGCCGAAGCTCATTATCCAAAGTTACTCCGCCTTCGGTCGGCACACGTCCACGCCGCAATTTCAAACGCCGCGCGCGTATGATTTCAAAGCGTCGCTCTCGCAATTGTCGGGACGACATTTCTTAAAGTACGGCTTCGAGCAACTGTTCGTCAGCACGAAGATTCGTGACATCAACGCGCTGATCGGCAGTATGACATTCAATAACGGCATCTTCACCGGACGCGCGATTGGCGACTTGCTGCTCGGCTTGCCGCAGCAGTTGGTGCTCACGAGCAATTCGGTTTTCGATCAAGGCCAGCGGATGCAGTTTTATTACGTGCAGGACGATTTCAAGCTGACGCCGAAGCTGACGCTGAATTACGGCGTGCGCTACGAATACGCAACGCCGCCGGTCGAAGCCGACAATCAATTCGCCAACTTCGATCCCAGAACAGGCACGATTTCATTGGCGAAAGACGGCAGCTTGTTCGAGCGTGCGCTGATTCGTCCCGACCGCAACAACTGGGCCCCGCGCTTTGGCTTTGCCTATTCACCCACGAACCGCTGGGTCATTCGCGGAGCATACGGAATTTTCTACAACCACTCGAATCGGCAAGGACGCGAAGGCTTGCTCGGCTTCAATCCGCCGTTTCTCGTGGACAACACGATTGCCGTGTCGGGCACGAATCTGACGAGCGCCGCCGCGATCTTTCGCTTGCAGGACGGCTATCCGAGCGGCTTGCTCGATCCGACACGCTTGAGCGCCACCGTTGGACGCCGCGCGCAAGACGCGAATCAGCGCACGCCGTATATTCAGCAATGGAACTTCGGCCTTCAGCGCGAACTCATCAAAGACCTGCTGCTCGAAGTCGCGTATGTCGGCAACAAAGGCACGAAGCTCGCCGGCTTTCGCAACGTCAATCAACGCGCCATCGTCATCAACGCCACGACAGGCGCAGCCACAGCAGGCGCACGACCGTTTCCGACGCTCGGCGATATTCAATTCCTCGAAAACCGCGTGCTGTCGAATTACCACTCGATGCAAGTGCGGTTGGAAAAACGTTTCGCCAGCGGCTTCACCTTCCTCGGCAGTTATACGTGGGGCAAAGCCTTGACCGAATCGCCCGATCATTTGTCTACGAGCGGCGCAGGCGCAGGCTTTGATGTCGGCACGTTCCGCGAACCGCAAAATCCGAACAACCTAAAAGCCGAACGCGGCCTTGCCGAGTTCGACATCCAGCATCGTTTCGTGGCGAGTTACGTGTGGGAATTGCCGTTTGGACAAGGCCGTCGTTACGGCAGCGATGCAGGCGCGTTGTTTGATATATTGCTCGGCGGTTGGAATGTCACCGGCATTCACACGTTCCAAAGCGGCCTCGGCTTGACCGCGATTCAGACCGGCGGCGGCGTGCTGAATTTAGGCAGCGAACGACGTGGGCGTCCGAATTTGATTGGCGACCCCAAAGGGCCACAAACGATTGACCAATGGTTCAATCGCGCCGCGTTTGCCCCGACCGATCCGACGCGCGGCATCGTCTTCGGCAGCTCCGGCATCGGCGTGATGCGCGGCCCCGGCTTGGTGAATTTTGACTTCACGCTGGCGAAAAACTTTCACGTGACGGAAACGCGCTACTTGCAATTTCGCACCGAGCTTTTCAATGCCTTCAATCGCGTGAATCTGAGCGTGCCGAATCTGAATGTGGCGGACAACGCCTTCGGAACGATTCGCACGACGGCGACGCCCGCGCGGATCATTCAATTCGCGCTGAAGTTTTATTTCTAACCCCAAACTTTCAGGAGGAACTTATGTTCAGAAAACCTATCGTTCACATTCTCATCAGCACATTGCTCTTGCTGCTCGTCAATACGCCATCCGTTCACGCTCAATCGAAAACATCACTTCAGCAAGGCCCGGTGAATGCAGGCGTTGGCGCGTATCTGGAAATCAAGCTCAAGGACGGCAGCAAGCTGGAAGGCCGCATTGAGGCAGTGGAACCAACGCAGATCACGCTGACCGTACACAACAACAGCACGCGACAAATTCGCTATGACCAGATGGCGGAGATCAAGAGCCTGCATCGGAAGCTCTATCGGGCGAAGGGGCAGCCGGACGCTTACCTTGCGCGCCAGGCTGTCGAAACGCTTGGTGTGGGCGAACACGTGATGGTGCGGACGGCGGGTGACGTGATCCGGCGCGGCAATATCAAAGCGATTGATGCCGAGCGGTTCACGATTCGGCTGGACACGAACGGCGAACCCGCCACGATTCAATTCCGCGAAGTCTACGAAATCCACGAGAACCCGCACCTCGTGATCATACCGTTGGTCTTGATTGGCGTCGGCATTGCCATCGTCGCGGTGCTTCTTGCGATGCGGGGCAAATCAGAACCGGAACCCTTTGTGAGTACGATTGCGCCGAAAACAGTGCAAGCCGGCAAGAGCGTTGAGATCACGATCAAAGGAAATAACTTCGCCAGTGGGGACATCGTGTCGTTCAAAGGCGGCAAAGGCCCAGTGCCCACCGCGACCAACGTGACCGTCCAGGATGCCAACACCATCACGGCAACCGTGACCGTGAACTCCGGCGGGCCATCCAACAACCGCGAATGGGACGTCGTCGTCACAAACAGCAAGCGGAAAACCGGCAAACTGAAAGACGGTTTTGTCGTGACGCCGTAAACGAAATTTTTCAGTGTGGGGGGGCAGCTTTTGACTGACAAATACGCCTGAAAAGATGAGAGGGGATTATGGTTCTGGAAACGGATCTCGTCGCGCTGAATCAACAGCTCGCCGTGATGGAGCAAACGCGCGGGCACACGGCACAACAATTCTTTCTGCGACTGCTGTCGGACAAATTGCTCTTGCGCCGTGCGAACGGCAAGGTGGTCGGGAAGACAGACTTTTTGCAAGGCCTTGCAGCCCCTAGTCCCTTCACACAGTACAACCTTGAGCAATTGGGGGTGGGGCAACGGGCGGAAGTCGAAAAGCGCGTGATGGTCACGTTGCTGATGCGCACCGAAGACTGTTACGGCGCGGCGCGCAACTTTCGCCACATCCGATTCTTTACCCGCTCCACCGCCGGATGGAAGCTGGAGTTTTGGTATGTCTATGAAGATGTCTGTGCGTAGCGAAAATTTCTCAGGGCGTGGCAGCTTTCGCGCAACAATTGCGCCTGAAAAGATGAAGGAACAGATTGCTTTGAAATGATCACTACGACGCCGGAGTGGAGGGCGGTGCGGGTAGCCTCCTCAGCCTAGCCGCTCCGTCTCAGCTACAACTGCGAAGCCGCCCGATCAGCAAGGCTGACAGGGGTTTGGTGTACCTGTAGCGACTTGGCAGTCAACTCGAAACACCGGAATAGGAGATTCCAAATGAAACGCATCCTTCTCGCAACCTTTTCGTTTGGCTTGGCGCTGGGATCGTTTGTCCTCAGCGGCAAAACCTTCTCGCGGCACAACACGGTGCGCGCGCAGGTCGAACAAGCACAGTTCGAAAATCACAATTCATCACGCCGTTCGCGTTGTTCCAACCGCACAGCCAGCGGCACGTATGGCTATCGCATGGCAGGCCAGTTCGTCGGGGTCGGGCCATTTCTGGTCAACGGCATCTTCACGCATTCCCCCGATGGCACGATGAACGGCGAAGTACAGTTGACCATCGGCGAGCAGCAATTCCCCGACACGACTTGGAGCGGCGGGACGTTCCAGACCCATGAGGATTGCACCGGTTCGGGCAAGTTCATCGTCCCATCGCTCAACAATCTGGAAATCACTTACAACTTCATCGCCACGGATGGGGGTGAGCAGATCGAATTGCTCAACACCAATCCGGGCATTGTCCTGCACGGCATCAGTCGTCGCATCAGCAAGCCGGGCTTCGCGCCGCGTTGCAACAGCGCGACCGTTGCCCACACCTACGGCTATCGCTTTGACGGCAACCTCCCCAATGTTCCGTTCATGGCCATCAGCGGCACGTTCACGCACGCGGTGGAGGGGCGCTTCAACGGCACGTGGAGAGGGACGGACACGCTCAACCTCATGGGGCAGCAATATCTCCCGCGTGAGAACAAAGGCACGTATACGATGAAGACCAATTGTCGCGGCACCGGCTTTTATACGGACAATCTCGGCAACAGTGTCAATTACGTGTTCGTCGCGGTGGATGGCGGCGAGACGCTCTACTTGCAGGGAGCCGATCCGGGGATCAAAGTGTCGGGCGTGGCGCGGCAGGTGCGGTAAAACAACGCGAAATCAGAGACGCGAAGGCGATGGGTTGCGCTCACCCATCGCCTTCGTTTTTCTCGCCGAAAGATTTTTTCAAAAATTTTTAGCCTGCCCCTCCAGTTTTTTTTTCCGAACTCCGCTGTAGTGAGTGAGAGTTAATCAGACGCCCCGACTACCCCATGGAGCAACGCTCAGACTTCGGGTCTGAACCTCGCCGGCAGCGCAGTGGTTCACGTGGGGTACGTCTGATGCGGGAGGATGCCGCGCGGGTAGGCTCGATGCAATACGCTGAGACTACCGGAACCACTCAGTTATTTCGTTGGCCCCGACTTGCGAGCGTCCTCCCACTCTCGCCTACGGTTGATCTGTCACCACCACTTTCAATTCTTCCCCATTGCAACGAATTTCCGGCACATACATCGCGTGTCCGAGCACCGGCAGCGCGTGAAATTGTCCCGGCGTTTCGGCGCGCATCTCGTAGCGAATCTGCCACACGCCTTCGGGCAAATGGTCAATGAACAACGCAACTTTGCGGTCGCGGAGTTCTTGATAGACAAAGCGTGGTCGGTGGTCAGTGGTCAGTAGTAGGGGAGAAAACTTGAAAACCTTCTAAGCACCCCAGCAAAAATTTTGTGGGAGAAAGGTGTAGCGCGATTTGGTAAATCGCGCGGTTTTCGGGGCAATCGCAGGCGATTTGGCCAATTGCGTTACGGCTTTACAAGAAAACTTATTTTACCGTGTACTGATAGCCAACGACGGTGAAAAAGATATGCCGCGCAGACAAAATTCAGAACGGGCGCGCGCAATCGGCTTGCGCGAAAAAATTCTGGCGGGCGCACTCCAGTTTTTTGCCCACAACTCCGCTTCAGTAAGTGAGAGCAGCTATGGCAGCCCTGATTGCCCCATTGACGTGGTTAAGTCGCACACGATCTTAATCACTGCCGGCAGCCAGTGGCATCGGTCTCGCAAGGGAAGCTGTAGCGGAGAGCGCCCCGAACACGAGGCGCAGAGAGACGCACCAACACTGCCGGCAACAGTCGCGTTCCTCTGGTCTAGTGCAACTGCCGCTCTCCGGCTCTCCGCTGATGAAACTCCGCGTGAAAGCACAAGGCAGTGGCCTCAGCCATTGGGGATTTGGAATCGCTTGCTTGCGACCGGACGTTTACTGGGCGTTTGCGTCCGGTGCTGCTGGATGCGTGATGAGTAATTGTGAGGGTTGCTCATCACGCTTTTTTCTTTTTGACAGTAAAGAAGAGAGATTACGAAACACACGAAAAAAACGAAAGACACGAAAAATTGTAAGGAACCAGCAGGTCTTTTTCCGTCTGTTTCGTTATTTTCGTGTGTTTCGTAATCTCGCCTTTTATCGCTCGTCGTACTGTACTGCCAGCGCCACAATGAACAACAACAGCATCACGACTTCCGAATCGCCGAAGTTGTAATTCACGATTGAACTCAACGAAAAGCCTATCAATGCAGCCATTGCGCCAAACGCCAACGGATTTTGTTCGCGCTTGAAGCCGCGCCACAACCACCAACCCAACGCCAGCATCAACCACACGTAACATGCCAGTGCAGGCAGTCCGCGCTCCATGGCAATTTGAATCGGCGTCGAATGCGTGTGCGTGATGTACTCGCCGGGAAAGCCCCATTCGTGCCAATGCTGTTTGTGCGCATCCATCCCGACGCCGAGCAGCGGATGCTGCGGAATCAAGCGCAAACCCGCTCTCATATACCCGAGGCGGCGCGCGCTGCTGTCATCGCCGAAGTTGATCGCGCTCAACGTCCGCGTCGAAAGCAACACAGACGCAGCCAGGCCGCCGAGGCCAATTGCAACAACAAGCGTGATAAGCGCGACGCGACGACTGGCGACCAGGAACGACGCGAGGACGAGCGCGAGCAAGTACGAAGCAATCACGGCGCGCGAGGCGGTGAGGACGAGCGCGACAGAAAACAAGGCGAAGAGCAGAATGGACGCGACGACGCGACGACGCGGCGACGCGGCGAGGAAGCAGCCGAAGACGAAGAGGCCAAGAAGCTGCATCTGCTCGACGTAGGTCAGAAAATGCCGCGAGAAGCCCGACACACGAAAACGACGACTGCGCCCGTCCACATTGATGCCGAGCAGATTCGCGCGTGTTTTCAATTCATCGGTGATGGTCAACGCAACGGGCAACGGATCGCCCGCGTGAATGGCTTCGAGTTCGACGCGCTGGCCTGCGCGTTGTTGCTGGAGAATTTGATTCGCTTCATCCAGCGCACTGACGCGCCGTCGCCCGATCATCCAAATCACATCGCCGATTTGTAATTCCGTGTAGGCGAGCGGACTGTCGCTGTGGATCGCGGTCACAATCATCCCGCGCCCGATCACTTTTTCGCCGAGGCTGAAGAAGACGCCTGCCAAACTGGAAACCATCAAGAGGCCGAGAAAAACCTTCACCGCCCGCGCGTGCAAATTCGTGCGGCACAAATACAGCACGCCGAAAATCAATATGGCGCGCGTCTTCGGCAAGCTGATCGCAGGCGCTTCGGACGCGAGGGCGGAAAGCACGGTCAACGCCGCAAAGCTGAGCAGCGGCCCATCCAACGGCGTGCGCGCCCAGCGGAATTGCCGCGCGGCTACGTCTCGTAGCAACCAACCGACGACACACAAACTCAAGCTGATGTACGTCGCGGCAATCGAATGCGGCAGGCTGAGCGTGAATAAAAGCAGACCGAGAAGCAGCACGCGATTCGCCCAACGCGCCGTCGCGTTCGTCGCAAAATCAAACGCACTGAGTTGATCGCAGAAGCTAAAAATGCGCGGGATCGTTTCGCTCGTCATACCGGGACGGCATCATCGGCAATGACGGGGAAAGATGCAAGTCTTGAGAGACTTGATTCTTATACCGGATTTCAATTGTGTTTACCGCCACGCGAAGCGTTTGGAGTGCTGCGGCTCGACGTAGCTTTTTCATCGCTGACAATGCCAAAGCGACGTCGAGACCGTCGCACTCCAAACGCTTCGCGCGCATAACCGTACACGCAACTGAAAACCC
>CAZWAK010000034.1:0-56086 GCA_964631865.1 uncultured Heliobacteriaceae bacterium
CTTCATACCTTCATTCTACAATGAGTTTTGTGTCCTGTTTTATTAGACCACATCACCCCAACCTGGATAGTTCGTACCCGACATCTTGGTGTGTTTTACATATAGTTCAAATCTTCTCAAGGCGCATTCTTCAACCACACACTCGTGCGATTGGCTTCTGCGCCATTCACCGTGACGACCACTTCAAAGCGACTCGGCACGGTTGTTACCTGTGACGCCAATGCCGCAGGCAATTCGATGTTGAGTTGATCGAGTCCGACGTATTGCCCTTGCGCGCCTGCGTACAGCACTTTCGCTGCGACGCCGCCAATGGTGACGGAAACCGCTTCGGCAATACCGTTCGCATCGTCCGCATTCGCGTCCCCCACGCGTCGCAAGCCTGTGCCGAACAAGAGCAAATAATTCGGCTGGCCATTGACGGTCAACGCGAAGGGCGAGGATTGATACGTCACGCCGTCCGCCGTAGCGACCGCTGCCGCATCGCCGCGCCCGCTCGCGTCTGCCGTGAAAATCGCAGGCGCAGCATCAGCAATCGTGATATGACCGAGCGCATACGCGCCGAACGCCGTTTGCACAATCACGCTGGCAATGCCGGGTTGCACCGCAGCAGGAACCACGAAGTTGATTTGATTGTCGGAGACATAGAGCAACTGCGCAGGCAAGCCATTCACTGTGACAGACGTACCCGCCATCGTGAGCGGCAAGGGAATCGCTTGGGCTGCTTCGGTGCGTAGCGCGAGACGTGCGCCGAACGCGGTTGCAATCGAATTCGCCGCGACTGCACCACCGTAATAACTCGCCGCATTCACGACCGCGAGCGATTCGGCAGCGACAACGCGCAAGGTGGTTGTGCGTGCGTCTTCAAGCTGCCCGTCGCTGACCGTGAACGTGATGCGCCACGTTTTGCCTGCGTCCGCCGCAGTCGGCGTCCAGCGGAACGTGCCGCGCGTGCTGTTGTTGGTTTCGTGCGTCAGGTTGAATTCCGCCGTTGCGGGTAAGCCTTCCGCTTTGAGGTCAAGCCGGACGCCGGAGCCGAGATCATTTGCGGTCACGACAAACGTACTCTCGTTGTTGATGAGTGCGACGGCAGAAGTCGGCGCAGCCAAGGCAGGCGGTTGATCGGGCGTCGTAAGCGTTGTGTGGTTGACATTCAGCGTCTCGACCGTGGGACTAATGACGTAGGCTTTGCCATCGTCCGAAAGCACCGCGCCGCCCATTGCATAGAGCTTCCCATTCAAGGTGACGCTCGCCATTTGCGTGCGGCCCTTGCTCAAACGAAACGAATCATCCAGCGGCAACCAGCGATCATTGCGCACGTCATAGACCTCGCCGTCATCCAGCGGAAGCCCCGTATCTGGATCATCGCCGCCAAAGAGGAACCAGAGCGGATTGCCCTTGTCGTCGGTGCCGAGGGCAGAAGCGGCAAAGCGGCGTTTTTTGTTCAGCGAAGCTATCTGCGTCCAGAAATCCGTCGCCGGATCGTATTTCCAGCAAGTGTACTTGCCCAGATCAAAACGCTCGGCACCGCCTGCGACCAGAATTTTCCCGTCCACCATGACCGCTTCGTGACCGAAACGTCGTTCGGGGAGGGGCGAGAGTTCTGTCCAGGCATTCGTCTTCACGTCATAGACCTGGACTTCCGGGCTGATAATGGTGGAAACCGCCGAATTTCGTCCGCCGATCCGGTAATAGCGATTCTGCGCCGGGTCGGCCACTAAAGCAGAATAGACCACTGAGGTAGGAGGCTCAAAAACTTGTTGCCAGGCGTCTGTTGCAATGTCATAGGCATAATGGTTGGTGATGACCAGCCCGGAGGACAACAATCCGCCCGGCACATAGATTTTGCCGTTGAGATACACGGCATCGTTGCTGCTGACAGCGCGCCTCATCGGTGCGAGTGTCGTCCAGGTGTTGTTGTTCGGATCAAAGCGCGAGAGGGTGGTGACTTGTGTACCATCTCCCCCCGTTAACCCGCCAAGAGCAAACAAACTTTTCCCATCTGTCACAGCAGGAAATTGCCAAAGTGCCGCAGGGAGCGGTGTGCCGGGTTGCCACCGTTTCACAATCGTGAAAGGCTGACTCGATACTGCTTGCGCTTCTGCGCCTTCGTCATCAATGGCCGTAACGCGCAAGTGTGCAGCCCCAGCAGGGAGCGAGGAAGGAAGCGTCCACACATACGCCTGGCGCTCCCCGCTGATCGCATCTGCAAGCTCTGTTAGTACCGTGCCATTAGTGCTGAGTAATGCCAGGCGATGCCGCGCGACAGAGCGATCATCACTGGAGCGCCAGCGAATTGTCGTGGTGCTACCTGCATATAGCACTTCCCCTCCGTTCGGGCTGATGACTTGTACCTGCGGTGGGGTGGGAGCAGTGTAAGTGAAAGCATTTTCCACCACATTCAGAAAGTTCCCGTTGCTCAGAAAGAACAGTACCACACCGGTTGTAGGACTACTCGGACTCGTGACGCGCAATTCCTGTGGGCTGACGAAAGTGGGGGTCACAAGTTTGTTGCCAAAGGCAAGCGTCGTGGCCGGCGTAAAGTCGCTGCCGGTGATGGTGACGAGCGTACCTCCTCGCAGCGAGCCGGAATGCGGCGTAATGCGCGAGACAGTGGGGCGCTTCAGCAGCGGTTCACCCGACCAATAAGTAAAGCCCTGATTGAGTGATGAGCCGCCCTTGCGATTCACAATCCGCACGGCTACGGCTCCTGCTGTGTGCGCGGGCGTGAGCAGCGTGAGCGTGGTATCGCTGATGATTTTGACATTGCTGGCGGGAATGCCATCGAAGGTGACAATCGTGTCGGCGCTGTCAGTAAAGTTCGCGCCCGTGATCGTTACAAGCGTGCCGCCCGGCAATGCGCCATACGCTGGGTTGAGACCCACCAGCGTGGGCGCATTGTTGCTCCCCGGCGCGATCACGCCGGCATCGGCGGAGCGTCCGACCAGGCGAATATTATCCAGATACCAGCCATCGCCATTTAGTTGCAGATCGCTGAAAAGCCGAAAGCGAAAGCGCGCGCGCTGCTGTCCGTCCAGCCCCGCGAGTTTGACTTCGGCTGGGGTGAAGCTGGCTTGCGTGCCGGTGAACGCGCCCGCAAAACTCCACGTCGCGCCGTCATCGGTCGAATAATCCAGCACGCCGTAATCGTAGCGATTCTCGAATTCGTAGGCTTCGGCGAACTGCAACCTGATGTCGCTGAAATTGCGCAGATCAAAGAGCGGCGAGGTGAGCGTGGCGTTACTCAAATTGTTATAGTTATTGTTCGGACTATCCGACCAAGCGTGCGTACCGGAAGCGGCGCGCTCGGTGGTCAGCGCCCAGGTGCCGGTGGCAAGCCAGCCCTGATTGCCGCTTTCGCCATCGTCGGCGAAGATCACTTTCTCGCGCACGACCTTCGCTTTCGCTTCCACCTGTGCTGCATTGCCTGCCTCATTTTTCGCATCCTGATAGCGCACAACGATTTCATCTTTCGCGTCTACAGAAGCCTGCAACACGCCATCATTCGCTTTGGCTTTGCCTGCCGCAATTTTAATCGTGCCTTTGAAGCTGCCCGTGTTGATCGCATCGGGCGTGAGCGTCACAACTTCCTGATCACTGGTCACCGAACTGCTGACCTGCACCTGTACGGGCGCAACAGCATTACGGTCACCGAGTGTGATCTGTATGACTTCGCCGTCCACATAATTCGGCTTGTCGAGTTTCAGTGTCGCAGTATCGCTGCAATAAGGCGGTAGGTCGAAGGATTCAATGGGGGTACCATCATTCACATACACGGTGCTGGCCGAGTAGCCCATGCCACGCTTCGCAAACGCCTGCCAGAGCAAACATTGATTGGCACCGTTATTATTGACACGATCTGCCAGCAGGATGGCATCACGCGCTTCCAGAAAAGTCGGCTCGACCGGCGTGAGTTTCATGCCATCAATAACGAGTTGAATGCTTTGGCGCTGCCCTTCCTGAAAGCCATATTTTTTTAGCAACAAAGCGCGCATTTCCCACAGCGTTTCACCCCAGATTTCGCCGACGTTATGAACAGACCGCAAAAAGCGGATGTATTGAAAGGTTAAGGGAGAAACGCTCATGTCCGTGCTATAAGGAAAGCCGCGCAAGCCATTTACGTGGTTATTGGTGGCATACTGCGCGATGAGATACTTTCCATCAATCGGATCGCTTTCCTTACGGAGCAGTACAAGCGCCAGGTAATCAGACCAACCTTCTCCCATGCCTCTTGCCTGAAAACCGCCCAGCCCCAGCCCGTTGCCGATCAACCGATTGCTCACGCCGTGCGTCAATTCGTGCAGAATCACCGTTTGATCCAAGCTGCCGTCCAAAATAACCGGCGAGGAAGGGATAGACCAGAAAAACATCTGCATGCGACCCGCACGACCATCAGGTGGCGTCGTGAAGTTCGCGTTGTTGAAGCCGCTGCCGTCCTGCACATCGGCTTGAATCGCGTCGTTGCCTTGCCCACTCAAACCGAAGTTGTCCGTTTGAAAATTCCCGGCAGTTTCGGTGAAGCCATACGAGTACAGAATGTCGTGAAAGCGATTCGTCCAATAAAACAAATTCGCCTGCGCCGCTTTGGGATTGCTGCCTGCACGCGGTTCTTTTGTCAGATCAAGGGGGAACGAAAAGTTGCTGTCCGGCACTTCCAATTCCGGCAGATCGGGGACGTTATCGGGAATGAAATCCAAATGCGCCTCGACATTATTGCCGCGCAGGTTGGTTGCCGCTCTGCCTGCCCACCAATCGAAATGCCAGTCATTCGGCGCAAAAATCGGGTTGCCGTTGTATGGCGCAGGACGAAACGGCACATTTACGCGCGCGACCACGGGCGGATTGTTGCTAACGTAAGGATTGTTGGGACGCGGCGAATCGTCAGTGTAAACCAGGCCGTGAGGATCATTTTCATAAGAGGTCAGATTACGACGAAATAGCAATGAGCCACGCCCAGCATCAATAATCGTCAAGTACGCATCGGGCGTGTCGGCAGGCCAGACTTCGACTTCCCACGCCAGCACCAATTGATCGGCGGCGAGCGGAAAATAGACGAGCCGCGTGTTGGCTTCGCGCGCGAGTTCCGGCGTGCGTGCGAAGGTTTGTGATTGGGCAGGCTTGCTGGATTCAATCTTTGTTGGCGTGGCCTTGAGCTTGAGGCCGACGGAAGCGGCGGCGCGTTCGAGTGCGGCATTACTCGCAAGCTGCGGGCGCACCGTTTTGGCGGTTTGCGCGATGTGCGGAATCAATTCGCCATTTGCCGCAAAGACTTCGCCTGCGCGATTGACGTGTACCGACATTCGCGCGCCGAAGACTTCGAGGCCGTTGAGTTGTTGTTGCAGTGTGATGTGCGTGACGCCGTTGTGTGTGGTGTGATCGCGTTGGGCGAGTCGCAAGGCGTTCGCGTCCGTGCTGTCCAACTGAAATAACTCTTGCTGTAAAAAGCGGCGCGCGATGATTTCGGCCTCGTCGTTGCTGCGCCTCGTGAAGGCTTCGGCCTGCGCCATCATTCGGCTCGGCGTGTTCGTGAGCGAACTCACACGCAACGCGGCGCGCGGATGCGACTGCTGAAATTCGGCGACGGCATTCATCATCTCAGTTCGTGTGCTTTGTGAGGATGAAGATTGTGGCGACGCCTCCACTGCACGACGATGCGCGGCGCGAATGTCAAAGTCGTCGTAGGGTTGCGGCGCAACAGCCCGCGCCGTAGTTTGCCGTTGCGTCAACGGAGCGGCAGGCAGCACTGTCTGTAACGACTGTTGCGCGAAGGTGACGAGCGGTGTCAAGGGCGTGAGTGCCGCCACCACACCGACTGCAAGAAAGAAAATGGCTATGGAGAGGATGAGGATTCGCTTCATAGGCTACTCGCTTACTCCGGGGTCAGGCTGAAATCGTGGGGCGCATCGTTTAGTTCTGCCTGGCCATCGTCAGACGGGGAACAGGAGTCGCAGGAACGTCTGAGCATACACAGGCGGAAACGGGGATCAATAAAGATACACTGCGATTCCTGCGCTTTTTCCAGCTTTTTTGCAGGAGAGAGAGGAATTACAAGGGCGAGTAATTTCTACCTAGCGAATCCGGTAATTTTTACCTGATGTTACCATCAGCAGCGGTTAGAAATGGGCAAAACGGACTCTTGGATGGTCGCATGATCAACGCCAAATTAAAATGCCGCTACTAACTTTCCCTTGCACTTAGGTTAAACAATTTCCCGTCCAGCAGGGCTTATTTTGGCGCAGGAATTGCATCTGCTTATAACGCATCTCCGAAAGCTACTGGTCGGAAAACAAACCGAGAAGTGCGAGAAAGGACAGCCCATTGAATTCGCGCCACACTTCTCAAATATTATTGCTTGGAAGCAATGTACTTACGGCCCTTCAGTCTGCGGACTGAGATGGGTATCTTCCTCTTTGTCAAGTTCGGCGAGGACTCCTCATTTACAAGTTTTTCCTCCCGCTGCGGTATGCGTGCGGTACTGCTTTCAGGAGGCGAGTGTCTTTCAGTCAGGTGGCTGAAGACCATGTTTCATCACGCACAAAAACAACGGAGCGGACAGGCTTGCTATCAATTTGAAGCGTTAACAAGCCTGCCCGCTACAACCAAATCTCGCAAAGGAGAAATAGTTATGTCGAACTTTAATGCAACTTTCGTTCCCGTCAAATCCTTCTTCCATTCCCGGCAACTCGTGCGGCTGACCATCCTGCTGCTCTTGCTGCAACTGCTGGCTCCGCTGCCCAATTTGCGGCTCCGGCATGCCCAGGCTGCCGCGCTGCCACCAACCGTCGCCCCGCCACCGACGAAGGCGGAATCCGCCGCTCGCGTCGCCGAGAAGCTAGGCCAGATGCCGATGACCTTTGAGCAGAATCTGGGCCAGACCGATGACCGCGTGAAGTTCACGGCGCGCGGGAAAGGCTATCAACTCTTCCTTACGCCGACCGAAGCGCGGCTCGCGTTGTCACAAGGCAAGAACAAACGTCCGCTGACGTTGCAGATGCAACTGGTGGGCGGCAATCCCAATCCTGCCGTAACCGGCCTGGAGCAAACCGGGACAGTCAGCAACTACTATCTCGGCAATGACTCGGCGAAGTTCCGCACGGGCGTGCCGCACTTCGCCAAAGTCAAATACCCGCAGGTCTATCCGGGCATTGACGCCGTGTATTACGGACAAGGCCGGATGCTCGAATACGACTTCGTGGTCGCGCCGGGTGCCGATCCGCGCGTGATTCAGATGGCCTTCAAGGGCGCACGCAGGTTGTCGTTGGACGACAATGGCGACCTCGTGATCCAGACCAAAGGCGGCGAACTGCGCCATCACAAGCCGGTCGTCTATCAGGAAGTGGCGGGCGCACGGCAGGCTGTGGCAGGCAGCTTCGTGCTGCGCGGCAAGCAGGTTGGTTTCACTGTGGGGGCGTATGATCGCACGAAAGAGTTGGTGATTGATCCGACGCTGAACTACTCAACCTACGTGGGCGGCTATGATGGCGATGAGAAGGGCTATGCCATTGTGCTGGACGGTTCGAGCAACGCTTTCCTTACAGGCGAAGTGGCCTCGACCGGTGCGCCCTATGCCTTCCCCGATGGAAACATCACGGGCGAATCCAGTGGGGGCAAAGACATCTTCATAACAAAGTTGAATTCGACTGGCACGACCTCTTCCTTCTACACCTTCGTCGGCAGCACGGGCGATGAATGGGGAACGGGCATCGTGCTGGATTCGAGCGGCAACATTTTTGTGGGCGGCATCTTCGGGACGAATAGCTATAGTCCCGGCGTGTCGGGTTATGTCACATCCGATCCCAGCACAACGACAGATGATGCGTTCGTCCTCAAACTGAATTCTTCCGGGGTGCTGCAAAAGTTCACCTATCTGGGTGGGAATGGGGTAGACAAAGCTCTGGGCATTGCGGTAGATGGTTCCGACAATGTCTTCGTAACCGGAGATACTTTCTCCTCGAATTTCCCGACAGCCTCCGCCTATGATTCATCCAGCAATGGGCAAGCGGATGTGTTTGTCGCGAAGCTCACGAACGACCTCACGACGCTCAGCTATTCCACCTATGTGGGTGGAACGAACAATGACCATGGGCAGGCGATAGCGGTGAAATCAGGGCTTGCGTATGTCGCAGGCTACACGCAGTCGAGTAATTTCCCGACGAACAGCGCCTTTGATAACACGATCACGGGTTCTGCGCCTGTGGATGCCATTGTGTTCAAGCTTGACCCGACCGCAGGCGCTTCAGGTTTGACATACTCCACTTACTTGGGTGGAAATGGTCGTGACGAAGCGTATGGTATTGCCGTCAATAGCAGTAATGAAGCTATTGTGACGGGGAAAACCAATGGGTCGTATGCGGACTATGACACCTATACGGCCACCACGACGGGCTTTCCCATCACCGATTCAGCTTACCAAAACGCCGCAGGCGGTGGGGGCGATGTCTTCGTAACGCGCCTTAACTCCTCCGGCAATGGGCTTCAGTATTCCACTTTTCTGGGTGGAAGCGATAGTGATGTGGCTTATGGAATTGCGATTGATAGTAATGTAGCTTATATCACAGGAGAAACTGATTCCGGTTCCTGTGGCGGCTGTACAGCATTTCCTACAACAGCAAATGCGCTTCAGACCGACCAAACCGGAACGGACGCTTTCTTGGCTAAGGTGGATACGGGAGGGTCTGGGTCTACAAGCCTTAATTTCTCTACCTATCATGGCGGTAGTTCAACCGATAGTGGGCGCGGAATTGCTTACGCTAGTTCAGCAGCGTATGTCGCTGGATTCTCTAACTCCAACTCCACTGTTTCCAGCGGTGCTTTCCCTGTTGCGCCTGGCACGCCCTACCAGGACGACGTGGCGGGTGGGTATGACGCTATCGCGGTCAAGATCACACCTTGATGGCTTACATCTCTGTTTCTGATCGCCGCAAACAAGCTGTGTAATTTTTACGCAGCGATAGGTGCCAGAAACTGGGGGACTAACACTCACCTGGCTGAAGCATTCCATAGCCCGCTGGCGCTAAAATTCCAGCGGGCTATTTTTCTTTTCACGAAGATTATTTGATAGATACTTTCACGGTGTTGGTCAGCTTGCCCTCCACGTTAAGCACGACATCCGCCATGCCTTTTCCAATCAGACTGCGCGGAATCAGCACATTGATCTGATCCAGGCCGACGAAGTCATTCTGCGCCCCCGCGTAGCTCACTGTGGCAGGTGTGTCACCAATGGTCGCCGTGACGTTGCTGAGACTGCTGCGCAGGCGAATGCCCGTCCCATACAACACTAAATAGACTTGCTCGCTGGCCGGGCCGAGATCAATTGGCAGCGCCACCCATTGCGCTTTGGTAAAGTCGAACTTCACGACTTGCTCAAAGGCGAGCGAGCTAGTGCGCTGGGCGTGTGCCGCCGCCAAACCGCGTCCTGTGGCATCTGCCGAAAACAAACTCGGCGCGACGTTCACGATTTCGGTTGGCGATTGCGAGACTGTGCCGTCGCTGCTCGTAATCGTAATCAACGCCGCGCCATTTGCCGTGCCGGGCGGGATTTGAAAATTCACTTGCGTGGGCGAAACGAAGAACAACGGCGCTTCGCGCTCATTGCCCGCGCTGTCGTTGACCTTGATCGTGGTGCCCACCAAACTCGTCGGCAGCGGGGTTGTCACTGCTGTGCGCGTTGCGGTCGCTAGGCCGGAACCGAACGCGGAAACAATCGCTTCACAGGCCAAGGGGGAACCACTGTAGTTCGCGGCGGAAACCGTCACCGCAGACCTGGGCAGGCTGAGCTTGGTGAGCGAAGTGCTATAAGGTTTTGTTGTTTGATAGGCTCCGGCGGTGGGTTGATAAGAAGGAAAAGGTAAGCCTTCAATATATACATTGCCAGAGCTGTCCACCGCTGTATGTCTGTGCCTTACGAATGGTATGATTTGCGAATAGAGCAGTGCATTGCCAGCAGCATTTAGTTTGGTAACAAAGCTGCCATAAGGGCGATCTTGACTGAAAGGCACAGGCGGATTCGTTTGCGGGAAATTCGAGGAACTCGTATTGCCGGTGATAATGGCATTCCCGTCAGGGTCTAAGCTAAGCCCCTCAGCACTTTCGCCAGAATTTCCCCCGAGATAGGTTGAGTAGACCAACCCACTGCCTGTTGCATTGACCTTCGTGACATAGGCATTAAAGCCTTGATCTGGGGGCGTGGTTTGGAATGCACCTTGTGTAACCGGGTAATCAAGGGATTGTGTCGAAGCTGCAACGTGAGCATTCCCATTAGCATCTACAGCCAAACCAATGGGATCAGCGCTGCCTGGGCCAGCCCCAATAATTGTCGAGTAAATCAGGGCCGTTCCTGTAGTATTGAATTTTGTGAGAAACACCCCACCGTATTTCACATTTTGACTCGACTGATACGCGCCGGACGTAACTGGAAAGGGCGCTTTTGGCCTATTGTCCAGTGATCCATTATAGCCGTTGCCTGTCATCCCTACCACATAGGCATTGCCTACTGCATCCACCGCTATATTTTTCCCCTGATCACTGTTGTCTCCAGCCCCAAAAAATGTGGAATACACCAAAGCCGAGCCACTTGGATTCAGTTTGGTGACGAATGTATCGCGGGAGGGCGCATTCGTGTCTGTGTATAGTCTCGGCTGAAACGCACCGGGGGTAGTCGGGAAATTGGGGTCTGCTGTATAGCCCGTGATGTAGGCATTGCCCTGCGCATCTATGGCGAGGCCCTGTGCTAACCCCGCACCGATAAAAGTAGAATAGGCGAGATTGCTTCCTGTAGGATTAATCTTCGTCACGAATACATTCCGGCAGGCTGCACAAACATTCCCACTATCGCTGCTATAAGCGCCTGGCGTGGTGGGAAAAGTAGAGGAAGCGGCTCCGCCCGTTAGATAGCAATTGCCCTGCTCATCTGCTGCCATTCCATAGGCTCGGTCGTACTCACTCCCGCCCATCGTCACACAGTAAAGCAGTGCTGTACCCGTTTTATTGAATTTCAAGATGGCAAGTCCGTTCCCGTTTGAATATGCTCCAGGGGTCGCAGCCGGGCCAAAATTCATGGCAAAGTAGACGTGTCCCTCTTTATCAGTGGTGAGAAATACGGCTCCGCCCAATTCACCACCTACAAACGTGGCATAAGCGATCACCGGATCAATCACGAGCGGTTGAGACGCATCATACGCGCCTACGGCAAAGCTCACCTCCCCATCCTTCATCACGTAATTGCCTGCAATCTCTTGTCGCTTGCCGTTCAGTTCCTGATAGACCACAGGCTTGTGCTGTTTGACTTCGCCTGCTGTCGTCTGCAAGACCAGGTCGCCCGCCTCATTCAAGGTCATCTCTTTTGCGCCTTCCAGGCGAAACCTGATCGCATTGGGATCAGCCCCGGGCTGCACGATAAAGTCATATTCCAACTGTTGCTGGTTGCCGTAATAGACCAGATCAATCCCCGCGTAGACCTGTTCGTACTTCACTTGCTGGTAGGTCGGGATATTGGTCTTCCACTGCGACGCATCCTTGCCGGAAAAGTAGCTGCTCTTGCCCGGCAGTTCCTGCTGTCCTTGCAAGCGCGGTTGTTCTTTTGCGCCGAGCAGTTTCATTTTCATGAGCGCCGTCTTCTCTGCTGAATGCCGCACTTCGAGCGCAGCTTCCTGCGACGTCAAATACAAGGTCGCATTCGTGCCGCGCGCCAGAAACTGCACCGGTTCTTTCGCCTGTCCGTGATTGGCTTCAAAGCTGAGCGGCACTTGCCCGTGGTTGGCGGCAGCCGCGTGGGTTATCGTCGGTGCTACCGGTTGGCGTGAGGATTGGCAACCAAACAGCATCGTACTGCTGCTGAGAAGGAGAACGATTAGAAAACGTGTGGTTCGGGTCATATTGGTTCCTTGGCTTTCTGTTGGCGTTGATCCTGTAACCGGCCTTAACAGCCCGGCACGCGGATCGGAATACTGATGCGATAATCGGTGGCATAGCTGATCGCCCGGAGCGCCGCGCCGCTCACATAGCGTCCGCTCGTGAACTGTGCGCCCAGGAGCGGCCCGCTATCATTCGCCGCGATCCGCACCCAACCGCTGCGCCCGGTCGGCAACAAGGTCGTCAGCGCGGGATTGAAGCGAACCGCACTGAGCCGCAAATCGCCGAAACAACCCAGCGGCTGACTCGCCGTGGCGGACTGGCCCGCTTCGTTGTAGGCCGTAAACATCACGCTCGGATTCACACTGCCGCCCGCTAAATCCGCTACGGGGCGCAATACCGTTAGGCGCGTCGCCAGCGCATTGGTGCTTGTCCCGGCCTGGCTTGGCACATTGTCCGCCGCCAATTGATTCGGCAAGCGGTCGTAGTTGTCGTCGTCAAAGGCCATCTCCGCTTTGTTCTGATTGACCGGCAGCGCGCCTGCGGTACGTTTGGCGACGGCGAGCGCGCTCAAACTGGTGTCGAACGGCTGATTGTTCACCGGGCTGGGCTGGCGCAGTTGCAGATGCCCGATGAGCCAGTTGAACTGCGTCGGTGCGCCCGTCGCATCGCACGCCACCGCGATGCAGTAGCCCGTCGTCAACGGATCGAATTCACTCATCACAAAGCGCACGCTCTGTTGCGGCCCCAGACACACGGCTTGCTCAAAGGGACGACAATCTACGGCGTTGATGAAAAAGAGTCGGACTTTAGTGCTGTCGGTCGGCGAGGTGTTGGTCAAACTGAGCGTCGTGTTTTCGGCGTTGGGATTGGCAAGACTCGATTGATAGCGCGGATAGAACAACACCGAACCGGGTTTCTGATCGCTTTGGCGCAAGGCAGCGATCCCGGCACTCAAGGCGAACTCCACGAAGGTTGCGCTGCCGCCACTGGTGAAAACGGCCTGACCTGGTGGGGCAATCGCGCCTGCCGACATCATCCACAGGAATTGATACTGCTCCGGGTTGGCGGCCAGCGCCTGCAAATCGGCGACTCCTTCGGTCAGCGTCGCGCCGGGAAGCGGCTGGCTGCTGCCGGGCGTAGACCCGGTCGGCAGAAAAGCCGCGACGCGCATCGGAAGAAACGACGAACTTTGATAGGCGGCGGAAAATTCCAGCCGACTGGCGGTGACGAGTTGCTGCTGTTTAAGCAGATGCAAGGTGAAGACGCTGCCCGCAGGCACGTTCACAAAGGTGGATTGCAGCACCAGACTCGACGGCATGCCGCTGACGGGCGTGGCGGGTTTGAGCGCATAGTAGCCGGTCGCATTGGCATATCCAAGCATTGTGCCGCCGCCCAGCAGCAACAAGAAAAGTAAGACACGAATTAACTTGAAGAATGAGAGGGAACCCATTGGCTGACTCCAAATGACAAGCCGAAGCATTGCTTCGGGGGAAAACCGATTGCCTCCGCGAGAAGGAACAACGCGAGGCGCTTGTCCGTGGCGAGGAGAGAGGCGAACCGTGCAAACCGGGGGATGACGAAAAAACGAAGCCACAAGGGAAATAGTGCGAATCGCCGCCGATTTCCAGATCAGAAATTCGTCCCAGTGATGACGAGGGTGGAGCAGCGCGGGGGGAACAACCGAGAAAATCGCCTCCGTTGCCGGAGCAGGAACTGAAAAACGGTGCAAAGTGAGAAGGTCGTAACCCGCACGGATCATGCCATAAGGGGCAACCGACGAGCAAGAAATAATCCTGGCGGTGGCTTTCGCTTTAGCACAGGCAGTAGGCAGATTTCCCTATTGCGGTGAAGCAATTTGATCTGCTTCAAGGAGAGTGTAAGAAGGCAGTCTAAGTGAGGTTACAAGCAAAATGCTAAACCTACTGGTATTCCTCATCATTCATCGAATGCAGAAATATCTGTATGTAAAAAGTCATCTTCATCGCTCTTCTACCCCCTGGATTTTTTCGGAACACCTGAACGGGAGAGGGTTGTGCGATTTGATCCCAAAACTCTCAGCACAGTCTGCATAAAGCTTTGAAAATCGGACCTTTGCGGAACTCTCGCAATCCTTTGCCGTCCGTCCAAAAACAATGCCACCCTCTGAACCCAAGTGGTAGCTAATGGAGGCTTTTTGCCTGAGTTTGAGGACTCATGAATCGTTTGCGAAGATGCGTTAATAGCGTTCTCAAATAACACATCACATCCAAGACTTTTGGCATAGGACGACAAATCGCTCAGGGAAAAATGGAAGAGGGTTCCTTTGCTGATACTTTGCTGATCGTCTGTGAAAGGCAGTATCCGCCCATTGCGAACAGCATCAATGAAGCGGATCGGGCAAAGAAAATATCGGCTTAGGAGTTCAATTGCTTCAGACAACATTACCCTCTTTTCTTCATCGGATGGCAGACCTTTCCTTGCGTGCCGCTGAATTTCAGAGAAGAGGGTATTGATAGGGAGAATATTGAACCTTGGTTCCAACTTGGATTTCGCTTCAACAAAACAGGGGGTTTCAAATACGCCGCTGGCAGCGAGCTTCAAGATTAAATATGGGGGGATTTGAAATTGTCTGTTGATGACCTCGACAGAATAAGGAATTGCGAACTCTTTGAGATAGGCTTGGAGGGCAGGAACATTTATCTCATACAAATTTTCTGATCGCTGAACATACGGCACAGGAAAATTTGCCTCTGCCAGTTTTTGCCCGATCCATTCTTCTGAGACACGAATGTGATGAGCTAAAGGGTTGCCGTGATTGAACCGTTTTCCTTCTTGCGCATCCCTGTCGTAGATAACAACGCTGGCTGCCTTTTTCTTGGGGAATTTCTGTTCAGGCCACTTGTTCTTTATGAATGTTCTCCACTCTAAAAGTACCAAAGCGATGTCCGAAAAGCGATTTCTGCGATACCTGTCCAAACAATGGAGAACTTTCTGATGATCAGCTTCAATCAGGTCAGTTATGAGATGGTTGAACGCATGGGGCCAATCTTGTAACAGCTTATAAGCTGCGACTATTACTTCATGACGCCTAGCATTACGGTCATTCTCGCGTAATCGCTCAACATTTAGTAGGTCTGATCGTAGCCCCGCCATCAGGGATAAGACATCGCAGAATTTAGACAGCTTCGATGTCGCCCTTTTGTCTTGGAGAGATTCATGGTTTGTTGCCATGCGCAACCCACTCAGGGTTGCAATTCTTTGGCTGATAAGAATGGCTTCTGGATAGGCTGGGGGCGCGGAACTGTTGCGTAAATCGTAGCTACACCGGCATTGGCAGATTTTATTGTTCTCCCAATCAATTAAATTCTCACAGCCAGGGCAGGTATCAATCAGAATCGTTTTGTGGATGTGGCACACACAATAGAACTCATGATTCCAAAGCAGGCGATAATAGGGCTTTTCCTGCAAGCAGGCTGCGCAATATTTCAGGAAGCTGAACTTTGCCCATTTGTTAATGACACGCCTTCGCGCCTCGATTTGGTTAAAGACCTCAGCCTGCACTTCCGTAACGGGACATAACTGACGATAACGATTTGCCTCCAGGAAAGAATAAAATTTCTCAGGGCGTTGAGTGTCGAATTTAGTCCCGACCAAGGCTTTATAAAAAACGTGCGGCGGATCGTAACCATTGGATTCTGCAAGTCGCACCACGTATCCCCGCAGATTTTCGTCTGGATAGGGTAGTGGGGAAACGAGCAAGCGCCCGATCTGGGGTTTCGGGTTGGTCTTGTGGTGTTCTCTTATCAGGAGGGGATCATAGCAAAGCTCTTAGCTGTGTAAAACGGGAGGGCTTGTGGTTTTTGGAAACGGATTCCTTGCCCGACAGGACGAATCATCTCTGCCAAGGTCGTTCGAGAACAGAGGGCGATAACATAGTGTTGGGGAAGACAACTTATTCAAATATAAGGGATTAAGGGATGAGTAGCACGCTACAGTTTCACTTTATGTGCAACAACCCCTTGTAAGTTGTTGATTTGAGGCTCCAACCGTTTCACTTTATGTGCAACAAATTTCACTTTATGTGCAACAAATTTCACTTTATGTGCAAACGCTCAGGTGGCATGAAGACGGATTTATCCGCTCATTTACATTATTTATTTGCTTTATGATTCTGGAGAGATCATAAATATGCCCGTGCGTGGCTGTCCGCGCATCGCAACCCATCAACACAGGAACAGTTCTATGGCACAAACGCTTTTCGACAAGATTTGGGCACGGCACGTGGTTCATCAGGAAGCTGACCAGCCCGCGATTCTCTACATTGATTTGCACCTCGTTCACGAAGTCACCAGCCCGCAGGCGTTCGAGGGTTTACGCTTGAATCAGCGGCGCGTGCGGCGACCGGAACGCACCGTGCTCACCGTAGATCACAACATCCCGACGTGGAGCCGTTCGTTGCCCATCACGGATCCAATCTCGAAGCAGCAGATCGAAACGCTCGAAGCCAATGCCGCCGAGTTCGGTTTGAAGATTTACAGTCTGAACAGTGCGCAACAAGGCATTGTCCACGTCATCGGGCCGGAACTCGGCTACACGCAGCCCGGCATGACGATTGTCTGCGGCGACAGTCACACTTCCACGCACGGCGCGTTCGGCGCGCTGGCGTTCGGCATCGGCACGAGCGAGGTCGAACACGTTTTGGCGACGCAATGCCTGCAACAGGCGAAAGCCAAATCTTTCCGCATCACGGTGGATGGCAAGCTGCCCGTCGGCGTGACGGCGAAGGACATTATCCTGTACATCATTCGCACGATTGGCACGGACGGCGCGACTGGCTATGTGATCGAATACGCGGGCGAAACGATTCGCAATCTTTCGATGGAAGAGCGGATGACCGTGTGCAATATGTCCATTGAGGCCGGCGCGCGTGCGGGCTTGATTGCGCCGGACGAGAAGACGTTTGCCTATTTGCAAGGCCGCGAATTTGCGCCGCAGGGTGAAGCGTGGGAAAAAGCTGTGGCCGATTGGCGCACGTTGCCGACGGACGAGGGCGCGGCGTTTGATCGCGAGTTGCACATTGACGCTTCGCAGTTGGTTCCGCAAGTTTCGTGGGGCACATCGCCCGGCATGGTCGCGGACATCACGGGACAAGTGCCTGACCCCGAAGCGATGCCCGACGAAAACTCCAAAAAAGCCGCGCGCCGTGCGCTCGAATACATGGGCTTGACCGCAGGCACGCCGCTCGCAGAAGTCACGATTGACCGCGTCTTTATTGGTTCCTGCACGAATTCACGCATCGAAGATTTGCGCGCGGCGGCAGCGGTGGCGAAAGGTCGTAAGGTTGCGGCGAACGTCAACGCGATGGTCGTGCCCGGTTCGCAAGCCATCAAACATCAAGCCGAAGCCGAAGGCCTCGACCAGATTTTCACTGAAGCGGGTTTTGATTGGCGCGAGTCGGGTTGTTCGATGTGTCTGGCGATGAATCCCGATGTGCTGAGTCCGGGCGAACGTTGTGCTTCGACGTCGAATCGCAACTTTGAAGGCCGTCAGGGCGCAGGCGGTCGCACGCATCTGGTCAGCCCGGCAATGGCTGCGGCAGCCGCCATTGCCGGGCATTTTGTTGATGTGAGGAAATTTTAGCCACGAATTAGACGAATCGCCACGAATTCATTTGATCTGGGATTGGCAGCACTATCTTTTCTTGCCTAAGTCAAAATTTGTGAGCATTCGTGTAATTCGTGGCTGCAATAAAACTATGAAACCATTTACTATTCACACAGGCATCGTCGGCACGTTGGATCGCGTGAACGTGGACACGGATCAAATCATCCCGAAACAATTTCTCAAGCGCATCGAACGCACAGGCTTTGAAGACGCGCTGTTTTTTGATTGGCGCTTTTTGCCTGATGGTTCGCCGAATCCTGCGTTCGAGCTGAATCAGCCGCGTTTTGCGGGCGCTTCGATTTTGCTGACGCGCGCGAACTTCGGTTGTGGCTCGTCGCGCGAACATGCGCCCTGGGCGCTCGATAATTACGGCTTCCGCGTGGTGATTGCGCCGTCGTTTGCGGACATCTTTTTCAATAACTGCTTCAAGAACGGGATGCTGCCGATCAAGCTGTCCGAAGCACAGGTCGAAGAATTATTCCAACGCACCGTAGCGCGCGAGGGCTATCAACTGACGGTGGATTTGGCTGCGCAAACCATCACGGACAACGAAGGTCTGCGCATCGAATTTGAAGTGGATGCGTTCCGCAAGCATTGTTTGCTGAACGGGCTGGACGACATCGGCTTGACCTTGCAGCACGAAGACAAGATTGCGGCCTACGAAGCCAAACGCGCCGCTGCATAAGTAGAAGAACTCGACAGGATTCACAGGATTTGAGCCTTATTCCAGCCATTCTCAATTTGAAAGGATTTGCCTGCCAGGAAAGTGGTGCGGCCCGCATTCTTCACTCTTCCTTTTTCATTGTTTTCGCAGGGGTTTCCTCGGCAAACAAGGAAGAAGGAAGAAGGAAAAAGGAAGAAGCCTGATCACCCCAAAACCAAATTGAGAATGGCTGGCCTTAATCTTGTTCATCTTCTAAATCCTGTCTATAGTTCTTTTGATGTCTCAATCCTTTCCAAGCTATGGCGAATTTGCGCGGATGCTTTACGCCACGTGCATCATCTCTGATCCCTGGATTGCGGGGAAAGAACGCTTTCGCCTCGACGGTGTTTTCCTCAGCGCAGAACAAGCCCAACAACTCAACGAAGCCGCCGAACGCATCGGGTACATTTATCACGAATTGACCGACATCGTGTGGGCGCAGCCGGAATTGCTCGACGAGTTTTACGCGCTCACGCCGTATCAAAAGGCGATGTGGCTCGAAGCGGAAGGCCGCTGGCATGGCATCGCGCGCGTGGATTTGTTTCTCTGCACCGACGGCACGATCAAGAGTTGCGAGATGAATTCCGACACGCCGTCGGGCGAAGCCGAAGCCGTGCTGCTCAACGAATTGCTGCATCCGTATCACCCCGGCACGCGCAATCCGAACGTGGATTTGCCAGAGCGATTTTGGCAGATGTTGGTGGCGTCGTATCGTGCGCGGTTGGATGACTCGCGCGCGGCTGTGCCCACCTCGGTGGCGATCATTTATCCGACCGATTTGCCGGAAGATTTGAGCATGATTGCGCTTTATCGGCAGTGGCTCGAAGCGCGCGGCAGCCGCGTCATCATTGGCTCGCCGTACAATTTGAACCGCGATGCGGACGGCAACGTGACGGTGTTGGGACAGCCGGTTGACCTTATCATTCGGCATTACAAAACCGATTGGTGGGGCGAGCGCGAAGTGATTTGGACGAATCAGCAACCGTTTCTCGATGCCGAGCCGTTGCACCGTGAATTGCTGTTGCTGCTTGCGGCGGAGTACGAAGGCAAAGTCACCGTCGTCAATCCATTCGGCTCGGTGCTGACGCAAAACAAATTGTCTCTCGCCTTGATGTGGGAGCGGCAGGAGTTGTTTTCAGCACAAGCACAGGACTGGATTCAAGCGTACATTCCTGAGACGCGACGGCTCACGACGTTGGATATGACGACGCTCAATCGGGACGAATGGGTGCTGAAATCGGATTACGGCTGCGAAGGCGATTCGGTGCTCGTCGGGCCGTTTGCCAAGCCGAACGATTGGCCGCTGGCTCTGACGACGGCGATTCCCAAACATTGGGTCGCACAACGCTACTTTGAAGTTGCGCCGCTGGACGACGGCCTGCTGCCAAATTTTGGCGCGTATTTGATCGGCGGCGCGGCGGCGGGGTTTTACACACGGCTCTCAGCCAAAAGCACGGATTACACTTCAGCTACAGCGCCGACCTTTATCGCGCTTCCAACAGATGAAATGTGTTGATACCCTCAGGAGAGTTGCGCTGGGTCAATTCCCAACTCTCGCAACTTCGCCGCCAGCTTCGCCGCACGGTCTTCAGCTTGTGCCGCGCGGTCTTCGGCTTGTGCCGCGCGTTCGTGACCCGTGAGCAGCAAGCGCCCGTTTGCATCGCACCAGCGCAGCCATTCATTGGCGCTGCCTTCAAACGTGCCTTCCCACAAGGTCAACTCCAGACCGAGTTCCGGCAGTTGGAAATCGGGACGCGGACGGAAGCGTTTGCCAAACCCGACTTCGTACACGCGCAGCACTGCGCCGCCCAATTCGGTGCGCAATTCGCCCAGCGGGTCGAACACGACATAATAGGTCACGCCCATTTGCGCGTATTCTTTCAGCTTGCTGCCCAGTTCGTTGCCTTTGCGATTGGAGACGATTTCCAGCACAGCCTCCGGGGCTTTGCCGTGTTCCCACATAAAGTACGAACGCTGTTCGGTCAGGCGTAAATCGGGCGGCGCGGCGACGTCCAGACTGACAAACACATCGGGCGCAATGCCCGGCAAATGCACCGAGCGAAAGATGCCCACATTGGCCGCCGCCCAAAACGGACGCGTGGGCGTTGTGGTGGCGGCGCTGGCGGCACAGTTTTCCTCTCCCTCCACTGCCGGTGGCGTCCAGCTTTCGTACAGGGCATCCACCAACAATCGTTGTTGCTTTTCCGATAGGATGTTGTCCACTGGCTCATCGTCCTCCGTAATCAGATTTCTGACCGCAGTGGTGAGATCAAAAGGTGTTTGCGGCAAGGTTGATGCGGACATAAGTGATCCCTCACGATTGGCGTCAGGCGACCATTCACCTGCGCCAGAGCAGTGTACCTGCTTGATGTGGGTTTGGGAACCCGCCTCTCGCGCCGCTGGCTCAGCCCGCCCGCCCAAAATCGGTCAAATTGATTTTTTATTTGACTCGCCTCGCCGTTTTGGCGAAGATTTCCCGCGTAAATTCAGTGGATGAAAGAACTTTAGTTGCTCTCACGTCAACTTCACCTGAAAACAGCTAAAGTGGCATTGTCAATTCGACCCGCAATCGGCCTTGAGGCAAGGCAGATTTTTTTCGGCCCAACTCGTATCGCTCAGACATCGAGAGCCGGTGCGCACAACGCTCCCGCCGTAGGTTGTGCCAACTTTCAATTCTTCATTTGCCAGTTGTTGTTTGGACGGACTCGAATTTGACCCCGCATGTTGCCCCATTCGTATGGTGCATGACGAACTGAAGTATTGCTGGCCCCGTCGCTTCGCAGCTTCAGACCTCGCTTCGATTTTGGTGCTTTATGAAACAGAATCAGACCTCACTGCGCTCCGGCTCCTTGTTTTTGCTGCTGCTCCTGGCTCTCAGTTGGATCGCGCTCGCTACTACCGATTATTTTCGCGCCTCGCACGCGGCGGCTTCGATGATGCAGGCGGGCGGCAATTGCCCAGGCATTGGCTTCACCTACGCGCGCGGCTTCGCGCCTGATCCTGCCACGCAGGAACGCCCGATTTCCGTCGTGTCGGGCGACTTCAATGCGGACGGCAAACCCGATCTCGTCGCGGCAAATTTATTCAGCAGCAGCCTCTCCGTACTGCTCGGCGATGGCACGGGCGGCTTCGGGATGGCGACCAACATCCCTGTCGTCACCGATGGGAACGGCTATCCTGCCGGGTTAGCAGTCGGTGATTTCGATGGCGACACGAAGCTCGATCTGGCTGTCGCAATTGCCTTCAATCCCGGTCGCGTGTTTGTGATGACCGGCAACGGCGCGGGCAGTTTTGCCGTAACTGGAATGCTCAACGCGGGCGTGGACACAACCGCCGTTGCCGTCGCGGATTTCAACGGCGACGGCAAAGCCGACATTTTTGCGGTCAACAAAGGCGACGCGATGGCCGCGTTGCCCGGCACAGTTTCTGTATTCCTCAACAACGGCTCCGGCGGCTTCGGCGCAGCAACGACCTTGACGCCGGGCACGACGCCGGTTGCGCTCGCGGTCGGCGAATTCACGGGCGACACAAACACCGACATCGCCGTCGTCAACAGCGGCTCGAACAACATCTCGCTTTTTGCGAACGCGGGCAGCGGCGCGTTTGGCGCGGCGACAACTCTCGCGGTCGGCACGAATCCGAACGGCATCGTCGCGGGCTTTTTCAATAACGACACGCGGCTCGACCTCGCCGTTGCGAACACGGGCAGCGACAACGTTTCGATTCTGTTCGCCAACGGTTCCGGCGGCTTCAGCGCGGCGACGAATTTCGCGGGCGGCACGACACCCTACAGCCTTATCACGAACGATTTCAATGGCGATGGCAAAGCCGATTTAGGCATCTCCAACGGCTTTGCGAATCAGGCGTCCGTCATTCTGAACAACGGTTCGGGCGGCTTCGGCGCACCGCAAACGACGGCGGTCGGATCACAGCCGTTGTCGCTCGCGTCAGGCGATTTCAATGCGGACGCGAAAGCGGATTTGGCCGTTGCCAACAGCGCCTCGAACAACATTTCGATTCTGCTCGGCAAAGGCAACGGCACGTTCGGCGGCACTACGTTTTTGTTCAGCAATCCGCAAGCCGTTGTCATCGAAGACTTCAATCAGGACACGCGCGCCGATTTGGCCGTCGCAAATTTTGGCGGCGACAAAGTCACGGTGTTTCTCGCGGACAACACTGGAAGCTACAGCGTGCCGAGCGAATTCAATGTTGGCATCAAGCCGATTGCGATGACCGCAGGCGATTTCAACGCGGACGGCAAAGTGGATTTGGCCGTTGCGAACAACGGCGCGAACAACGTTTCGATTTTGCTCGGCAACGGCGCGGGCAGCTTTGCCGCTGCCACCAACTTCACCGCCAGCACGCAACCCGCTTCGATTGCCAGCGGCGATTTCAATAAAGACAACAAACTCGACCTCGTCACGGCGAACGACAGCGGAAACAACGTGACGCTGCTGCTCGGACAAGGCAACGGCACATTCGCCGCGCCCAGCATCTTTGCCGCAGGCACGCGCCCGACTTCGATTGACGTGGACGATTTCAACGGCGACACGAATTTGGATTTGGCAGTGGCGAACCGCGATTCGAGTTTTGTTTCGATTCTGCTCGGCAACGGCGCGGGCAGCTTTGTCGCAGGCGCGAACGTCAATTTGCCCGGCGCAGGCAAAGGCGTGGCCGTGACGACGAACGATTTGAATAACGACGGCAAAGTGGATTTGGTTGTCGCGCTCAATGCTTCCACGCAACTCGCCCTCGCGCTCGGCAACGGCAATGGCACATTCGCGGCGGCGACCAGTCTGAATGCGGGGGGCACGAATCCAAGCGAAGTGATCGTGAACGATTATGACGGCGACGCGAAAGCCGATTTGGCCGTCACGCTCAGCGGCAACAACTTCGTCGCGCTGCTGCGTGGCAAAGGCGATGGCACATTCGAAGCTGCAAAAACCTTCGGCACCGGAACCGGGCCGGTGTCGCTCGACGATGGCGATTTGAATAACGACAAGCGCGTAGATTTAGCCGTCGTCAGTTCGACCGCCAACACGATGACCGTGCTACTCAACACCTGCGCCAACACACCGCCGAGCATCACGCCTGCGGCCCCGTTGGCGGGCATGCAAGGCAGCCCGCGTTTCCGAAGTACGATTGCCACAGTCAGCGATTTGGAAACGCCAAACAGCTTGACACTGGTAGCTTTTCCGCCTCCCGGCATATCCTTCAATAATCTCACCATCATAAGCGGCACAATTGCGGTAGATGTGACTGTGGGCTGCACTGCTCCTGTGGGGAATATAGACCTGCCCCTAAAGATTGTGGATAGCAATGGCTTGTCCGCCGAAGCGATACTCAAGATCAATATCGCGGCCAATACCCCGCCAGTCTTAGGGGAGTATCCGGCATTTGAAATAGTGAAAGGCACTTCACGTGTGATCCCGCAGGGATTGATCCCAACAACAGATAACGGGACTATAGCGTCACTTATGGCTGAGTCTACGACTGCCGGATTTACAGGCACGATTACCGGAGTAAGAATAGACAATCCGGGCCCGGTAGGAACTTATAATTTGCTGATAACGGCAAGAGATAATTGTGGCTTGACTTCGACGAAGACCACGCAAATGAAAGTGGTTGAGCCGTCGGTCATTACCTCGCTTGATCCTCCCTCAAAACAAGCGCAAAGTGGCGAATTTACACTGATGGTTAATGGCAGTGGCTTCAAGCCAAATTCCAAAGTGTATTGGCGTGGTCAACCACTTGTTCTGATGCCGGTTCTTTCTGCAACCTATATTTCTGCGACCAAATTATCTGTTACGATTCCGGCTAGCAATATAAATCTTAATTCAGCAGGTTCGGCATTCATTAGCGTTGTTGATGAAATAGCTGGGGGGCTTGAGTACTCGAATGAAGTCCTCTTCACTATCACTGCACCAAATCCTATCCCTGCGATCACGTCGCTCAATCCTGCGACGGCGTTTGCCGGTGATCCGGGCTTTACGTTGACGATCAATGGCAGCAATTTTCTCAGCAATTCCGTCGTGAAATTCAATGGCGCAGACCGCACGACGACGTTTGTCTCCGCGACGCAATTGACGATCAATGTGACGGCTGCGGAACTGGCGAATCCGGGTTCCATCACGATCAGCGTGTTCAATCCTGCGCCGGGCGGCGGCACATCGAACGCTGTGAGCTTGCCGATCAACAATCCTGCGCCGGGCGCGATCACGCTCAATCCGAATGCGGCGTTGGTGGGCAGCGGCGCGACGCTGTTGACCGTGACGGGCACGGGCTTCCGACCGGATTCGGTGATTCGCGTCAACGGCGCGAATCGCACGACGACCGTTGTTTCCGCCACGCAAGTCACGACAACGTTGTCGCTCGCCGATCTCGCTGCCGCAGGCACGTTGAAGATCACGGTCAACACGCCGCCGCCGGGTGGAGGCTTGTCGCCCGAAGCGACGTTCACGGTGAACAATCCTGCGCCCGTGTTGACGACGCTCGATCCCGCGATTGCATTGGCAGGCAGCGCGGCGTTCACGCTCAAGATCAACGGCACAGGCTTCCTCGCCACGTCGCAAGTCAAATTCAACGGTGCAGATCGCGCGACGACGTTTGTGAGCGCGACGCAACTCACGATTGCCGTGACCGCCGCCGACATTGCCAACACCGGTTCGATCACGATTGCGGTCGTGAATCCGACGCCGGGCGGCGGCACGTCGAATCAATTGACGTTGCCGATCATCAATCCCGCGCCTGTGTTGATGAGCCTGACGCCGAATGCCGCGCAAGTCGGCAGCGCCGCGACGATGGTGACAGTAACGGGCACGGGCTTTCGTCCAAACTCTGTTGTGCGCGTGAACGGCGTGGATCGTGCGACGACGTTTGATTCCGCGACGCAGTTGAAGACGACATTGTTGGTCGCCGATTTGGCGAGCGCCGGAACACCGAAGCTCACAGTGTTCACGCCGACGCCGGGCGGCGGCCTTTCGGGAGAAGGCGTTTTCTCCGTGAACAATCCTGTGCCTACGTTGACAAGCTCAAGTCCGGCGACGGCGACAGCGGGCGGAGCCGCGTTTTTATTGACTGTGAACGGCACAGGCTTTGTCGCGAGTACGGTCGTGAAATTCAACGGCGCAGACCGCGCGGCGACGATTGTGAGCGCAACGCAACTGACGATTGCGATTACGGCGGACGACATCAAGAACGCAGGTTCCGCGAAGATCAGCGTCGTCAATCCCGCGCCCGTTGGCGGCACATCGAATGAATTGACGCTGCCTATCAACAATCCCGCGCCCGTTGCGACGAGCGTGGACAAGTCTACGATCACGGCAGGCGCAGGCGCGACGATGCTCACCATCACGGGCAGCGGTTTTCGTCCCGATTCGATTGTGCGTGTACACGGCGCAGACCGCGCGACGACCTTTGTTTCTGCGACCGAATTGAAAGTGACGTTGCTTGGTTCGGACGTAGCCAGCGGCGGCACGTTGAAGCTCACGGTCTTTACACCGGAGCCTGGTGGCGGCACTTCGCCCGAACTCACGGTGACGGTGAACAACCCTGTGCCGACGCTCGCGAGCCTCAGTCCGAACGCGGCCTTCAAAGGCGATCCTGCGTTTATGTTGACGGTGACGGGCACGAATTTTGTGCCGACGTCGGTCGTGCATTGGAACGGTGCGGCACGCGCGACGACGTTTGTTTCGGCCACGCAATTGCAAGCCGCAATTCTCGCCAGCGATCTCGCCGTCGAAGGCATGATTGATGTCACAGTCTTCAATCCGACGCCTGCTGGCGGCGCGAGCAACGCCGTGAAATTCGTAGTGAATTTACTGACGGGATTTGAAGCTGATCTCTCGCCGCGACCGAAAGGCGACAACAAAATTTCCATTGCCGATTGGGTGTTGGTCGGACGTTTGGCCAGCGCGTTGGATTCGCCGCAGGACAGCAGCGAATTTCAGCGCGCCGATTGTGCGCCGCTCGCAACGTTTGGCGATGGGCGCATCACGATTGCCGATTGGGTGCAGGCCGGACGCTTCGCCGTCGGACTTGATCCGCTCACGCCTGCGCAAGGGCCGAGCCGTCCGGCGACGAGCGCGCAAGCGGAAGAATTGCGTGCGCAGGCCGCTGCATTCGCCGAAGCACAGCCTGAATTGAAGCGGGTTGTGCGTGCGCGCAGCCGCGAATTCACGCGCGGCGAATTCAATGCGTTGGCGATTGAACTCGACGCGCAAGGCAATGAAAACGGTCTCTCGTTCAGCTTGCAGTTCGATGCGAAGCGGCTGTTGTTCTCGCACGCCGTTGCGCTGTCGGGCTGGTCGGTCAACGTCAACACGGAACAACTCAAGCAAGGCAAGCTCGGCGTGATGCTGGCTTTGAGCGCGGGAACAGTTGCTCCGCTCGGCACGCAACCCATCGTCAATGTGTACTTCGCGCCGCTCGGTGGAACCGAAGTCGTGACGACGGACATCGCGTTTGACGATCAAGTGTTCGCGCGCGACATCGCCGATGTCAAAGCTGCGTTGTTGCCGCGCGCCGCGTACGAAAAGGCTACGATCACGATCAAAGGACGCGGCCTCACGACCGTGCGCGCGGCGAGTTACGTCGGGCCGGACGTGGCGAGCGATTCGATAGCTTCGGCGTTCGGCGTGGAGTTGGCGACCGAAGCCGCAGCGGCTGTGACGTCGCCGTTGCCCGAAACGCTCGCAGGCACGCGCGTCGCCATCACCGACAGCGAAGGCGTGACGAAGCCTGCTTCGTTGTTCTTCGTTTCGCCGACGCAGGTCAATTATCTGTTGCCTGCTGGTTTGGCTGAAGGTTTCGCGCAAGTCACGATCACAAACGCAGCGGGCGTCACATCACGCGGCGTGGTGCTTATCAACCCGATTGCGCCGAGCGTGTTCACGGCGGATGCGACGGGCAAAGGCGTCGCGGCGGCGGATGTCGTGCGCGTGCGCAGCAACGGCCAACAGCTTTGGGAACGCACGTATCGCTACGATGCGAACGCGCAGAAAGTCGTCGCCGTGCCAATTGATTTAGGCCCCGAACGCGGCCACGATTCCGACCGCGTCTATTTGGTTTTGTACGGCACAGGCTTGCGGCAGCGCGCCGTGTTGCAACAGGTCAAAGTGAAGCTCGGCGACATCTACGTGCAGCCTGAATATGCCGGAAAACAAGGCGATTATGCCGGTCTCGATCAAATCAACGTTTTGTTGCCGCGCCAACTCGTCGGATGCGGCGACGTCAATGTCGAAGTGCTTGTCAACGGCCAACCGGCCAATGTGGTGCAGGTGATGATTCGGTAGTCGGTGGTTGGTGGTCGGTGGTTGGTGGTTGGTAGAAACGCCAGCAATTCTCAATTTGGAACTGTGGCAGCGACATTTTTCATTATTCCTTATTCATTCTTCATTGTTGGTCGGGGGATACCTCTGGAAACAATGAAAAAGGAAAAATGAAGAATGAAGAATGCGCGCCGGTCAGGCGCGTGGAGAGACCCGCTTTTTTCAAATTGAGAATGGCCGTAGAAACGCAAAACGCGCACCCCGAAACTCGAACAAGGAGCAACCTATGAAACACTACTTTCGCTATCGTTATGTGCTGGCAGCTTTGCTGAATTTCAGCTTGAAGCTGCAACTCTTGTCTCGCCGTCACGAACGGCGTAATCTTCTGCCGTTCAAAGTCATGAGAGAAAAGGTATCGGCGTAATTCTGTCGCTGCCTTGCAGGCATTTCCCCGTACGCCCCGCAAAGTTCACGCCCCATACATCTGTTACTAATCTACGTTGCCCCATCTCCAATTGAAAAACTATGTTCATAAGATTCACCCGTCTTTCCAAATCTCTTCTGCTTGTCCTTTTACTTTGTCTCTTGTTGCTCGCCGCTGTGCTGGGCAACGTTGCGCTGCGTCCGATGAAAGCCGCGCCGCCGCCCCAACCGCCGAACAATGCGTTGTGGCAGGACGTGCCGCGCACTGTGCTCGGCGCTTATCAAACCGCGAGTTTGCAGCGGCTCCGCGCGGCACGCACGCTGCGGCTCAATCGCGCGACCTTGCAGCAAACGCTTGCGCAAGCGCCGCTGGAAACGGTCGGGGCTGAGAGCAACACAACGCTTTCGTTGCCTTTGCCCGATGGGCGGATGGCGAGTTTTCGGCTGGAGAATTCGCCCGTGCTGCCGCCCGCGCTCGCGGCCAAATATCCTGAAATTCAAAGCTATCGCGGCACGGCATCCGATGTCGCAGGCGCAATGATGCGGTGCGATTATTCGCCGCGCGGCTTGCACGCGACCATCCTCTTGGGCGACGACACCGTCACGATTCAGCGCGCCAGTTTGGACAGCGCCGAGTATTACGTCAGCTACTTCGGCAACGATTATCAAGCGGAAGTCGAGCGGTTTCGTTGCGAAGTCAAAGCCGATCCGCAAATGGCCAAACGGCTTGCGCAAGACATCAAGATCGAAGCCGACACGAACGGCGCGACGCGGCGCACCTATCGCATCGCCATCGCCACGACGCAGGAATACACCAACTCCCCCACGCTCGGCGGCGGCACGGTGAACAGTTCGCTGGCCTCGGTCGTGACGTGGCTCAACGCGGTGAATGTGATGTACGAACAGGATGTGGCCGTGCGGTTTGTGCTCGCGCAGGACAACGACAAAGTGATGTTCACCGCCGAGCCGGACGGCTTGACGAATGGCAACACCGGCACGTTACTGAACGAAATCGCGGCGGTGCTGAACGATAAAGTCGGCGCGGCCAAATATGATGTGGGGCACGTCTTGCATTTGAATGCCGGTGGCGGCGGCGTCGCTACGCTCGGCGTGGTTTGTGGCGCCGACAATCTGAAAGGCCGAGGCGTCACGGGCGTTGATCCGGGCGAGACACCGGGCGCACCGTTTAGTTCTTCGACGCTGGCGCATGAAATCGGGCATCAATTCGCGGCCACGCACACATTCGCGGCGTCGTGCGACAGCAATCGTCAGGACGAAACGGCGTTTGAATCCGCGTCTGGATTGACGTTGATGTCGTATGCGGGCGTTTGCACCCCTTCCATAGTGGCGCAGGCGCGACCGTTTTTTCACAGCCACAGCATCGCGCAAATGCTGAATTACATCGCCAGCGACGGCGGTTGTGCGACGACGGCGGCGACGAACAACAATCCGCCGAACATCAACGTCGGCACGGCCTACACCATTCCCAAACAAACGCCGTTCACATTGACGGCGAGCGCCACCGATGCCGATGCGAGCGACGTGCCGAATCTGTTGTATGCGTGGGAACAGTCCGATGCCGGGCCGACGCCGCCGTACATCAGTGCGACGGGGCCGTTGTTCCGTCCGTTTCCGTTGACGAAAGATCGCACGCGCACCTTCCCCAGTTTGACCTACATCCTGAACAACGCGAACGTGCCGCCGGCCACGATGGGCGGCTTCGAGACGGCGGAGAATTTGCCGAACGTCGCGCGCGCGATGACGTTCAATGGCATCGTGCGCGACCAACGCGGCGGCATCGGTGCGGATCAAGTTGTCATCACCGCCGCTGATTCTGGGCCGTTTTTGGTCACGCAACCGAACGCTGCGACGACGTGGGTCGGCGGTTCGACAAACACCGTGACGTGGAGCGTGAACGGCACGAACGCGGCTCCGGTAAGTTGCGCGAACGTCAAAATCACGATGTCGCGCGACGGCGGTCTGACGTTCCCGCACGTGTTGGCGGCGAGCACACCGAACACTGGCACGGCAATGGTGACAGTGCCCAGCGGCCTCACGTCGGCGTTGGTGCGCGTCAAAGTCGAAGCCATCGGCAACATCTTCTTCGACATTTCGGATGTGAACTTCACGCTGACGCCGGGCGATGCGTGCCCAGCGGTGGACACGATTTTTCCGATGATTGGCGCGGTCGGCGCGAACATCACGATCAAGGGCGTGAACTTCAACAACGTCACGAGCGTCAAGTTTGCGAACAATGTGAACGCGACGTTTTTGGAAGTGAATGACACGACGATCATCGCGCAGGTTCCTGTCGGCGCGGTCTCCGGCCCGATCACCGTGAGCAAAACCGGCTGTGCCGACAAAACCTCGACGCCGTTCACGGTCAGCGCCAGCGCGCCCACGTTTTTGCAAGTGGATGACGGCTCGCGTGAAACGGCGGTTGCCTTTGGGGGCACGAATCCGATCTACTACGTGAATCGTTTGACGCCGACGGGCACGTACCCGTTCACCGTCACAGCCGTGTCAGTTTTCATTCCGCCCTCGGTTCCGATTGGCACGACCCTGACGATTCTGGTTGGCACCAATCCGAGCGGCAGCGCGACGCTGGAGCCGATGACGTTCCAGACCGTGAACGCACAGACCACCGGCATCAATCAATTTCTCACGGTCGCCGTGCCGAACGTCTCGATCACGTCGGGCGATTTCGTCGTCGGCTTCGCGCACGTGCCACAGGATGGCGTATTTCCCCTCGCCGTTGACACGACGCCGACGAACAAAAATCGGTCGTTTACGTCGGGCAATTTGGGGAACAGCTTCACGCTGTTTGGTTCGGGCAACTACATGATTCGCGCCGAAGTCAGTGCTGGTGCGGTGTGCAGCGGCGCGGCGTGTAATGCGGTCAATACTGCGCCGACGATCACTGCGGCGGCAGCGGCAACGCGCGTGCAGGCGAGTGCGGGAACGGCTTCGCCCATCGCAACGGTCACCGATGCGGAAACCGCAGCGGGAAGCTTGACCGTGACCGCGACGTCCGTGCCCGCAGGCATCACCGTCAGCAACATCATCAACACGAACGGCAATGTCACCGCGACGATTGCCGCCGCGTGCAACGCCGCGCTCGGCAACAACACCGTGCAACTCACGGTCAACGATGGCAGCTTAACCTCCAACGCGAATTTCACCGTCAATGTCACGGCCAACACTGCGCCAACGCTCGGCACTTATCCAGCCACGCTCATCGGCACAGGACAAGCGGTGAATGTCTCGCCCTCGGTTGCGCCCAGTGATAACGGGACGATCACGAGCCTCACGGCGGCTGCGCCCGGCTTCACCGGCAGCTTCAGCGGCAACACGACGACGGGCGTCATCAGCATCACGAACGCCGCGCCCGAAGGCATGTACACTGTCACCATCACCGCGACCGACAATTGCGGCACGACGGCGACGACGACGTTCCAACTCACGGTTTCGTCGAGCCTCGCATACGAAGCCGACGTTGCGCCGCGCCCGAACGGCACGGGCAACGGCACGGTTTCGATTGCGGATTGGACACAGGTCGGACGCTTCGTCGCGGGCCTCGACACGGCAGCGAACGGCAGCGAGTATCAACGCGCGGATTGCGCGCCACGCGATACGTTCGGCGATGGCAAGCTTACGATAGCCGATTGGGTGCAGGCCGGTCGTTACGCCGTCGCGCTTGATCCGGTGGTTGCTGCCGCTGGGCCAACCTCGCCGACCGCGATGTTGCCGACGCGCGCCGAAGCTGAAAGCACACGCACGGTGCGCGCGCCAACGGCGACGATGCAACGCGGGCAAAGCAATGCCGTGCCGTTGTTGCTGGATGCGGCGGGCAATGAACACGCGCTCGGCTTCACGGTCAATTACGATCCCGCCTTGCTCAGCTTTTATCGCGCCACCGCGCCCAACGGCGCAACGCTCACGATCAACGCGAAACAAACGGCGCGCGGCTGGCTCGGCGTGTTGCTCGCATTGCCGAGCGGCAGGACGTTTGAAGCCGGACAGCAATCGCTCATCACGTTGGAATTCATTCCGAACGGCGGCGCAGAAACCGTGACGACACGGTTGAGCTTCGGCAATCAAGTCGTGACGAGTGACGCCGCCGATGCGTCCGCGACCACGTTGTCGGGGCTGGCGTTTGCTGATGCTTCGTTGACGATCAGCGGACGCGCCGTCGCGAACGTTTCCGCCGCCAGCTACCTCGGCGCAGACGCCGCGCCCGCCTCCATCGTTTCCGCGTTTGGCGATGGTTTAGCGACGATGACCGCAGCGGCGACGACGCCCACGCTCCCGTCTTTATTGGGCGGAACGCACGTGACGCTGCGCGACAGCGCGGGGCAAGAGGTGAACGCGCCGCTGTTTTTCGTTTCGCCGCAGCAAGTGAATTACCTCGTGCCGGCAGGTTTGGCCGAAGGTCTGGCAACGGTCACGATCACGAACGCGGCGGGCGCAAGCTCACGCGGCCTCCTCAACCTGACGCGCGTTGCGCCCGCCATTTTCACGGCGGACGCGAGCGGCAAAGGTTATCCGGCTGCCGATGTCCAGCGCGTGTACAGCGATGGTTCGTCGAGCTATGAACGAGTGGCGCGCTTCGACGTGAACACGAACCGCATCGTTGGCAATCCGATTGAATTGCGCGACGACGAACAATCGTTCCTCGTGTTGTATGGCACGGGGCTGCAACGACGTTCGGCCCTGACTGCTGTCAAAGCGCGCATTGGCGGGGTTGAGTGCGAAGTGCTGTATGCCGGAGCGCAAGGGCAATACGCCGGACTCGATCAACTCAATGTCAGAATTCCGTCGGCCTTGCGCGGGCGCGGCGAACTCACAGTCGAACTCGAAATTGACGGACGTCTCACCAATCCAGTCAATCTGTTGGTCAAATAATTTTGGGAGCTTTACTCATGAAAACAGTCACAGATTGGAAAAATACAAAACGGTTCTCACGGCTTTTCGCTTTGCCCTTGATATTGTTTGTCCTGTGCAGCGCGCTGTTGCTGTCGGCACGCGGCGCGATGATGCAGGTTCCGCTCGGCGGTTATGAAGGCGACGTTTCGACACGCACAGACGCGGGCAAAGGCTCGGTCGGCGTGGCGGATTGGGCGCTCGTCGGGCGCTTCGTTTCGGGCGCAGAAACACCGCGCGTCGGCAGCGAATTTCAACGCGCCGACGTTGCGCCGAAAGACACGCGGGGTGACGGGCAAATCACTGCCGCCGATTGGGTGCAGGCCGGACGCTATGCGATGGGCTTAGACCCGCTCGTCGGTGCGGGCGGCCCGACTGGCCCGATCAACAGACTGCCTGGCAGAAACGAAGCCGCGCGCGATCTGCGCATCGTCAACGCAGGCATTGTGGGCAACACGCTGAACCTCTCGATTGAGTACGAAGCCGTCGGCAACGAAAACGCCTTCGGCTTCAGCGTCAACTTTGATCCGATGGTGCTGGGCAGCCCGACCGCAGCGTTGGGCAGCGGCGTGGCAGGCGCGACGTTGCTGTTCAATAACCTGCAAGCAGCACAAGGCCGCGTCGGCTTTGCGCTGGCCTTGCCCGCGCCGAACACCGTCGCGGCAGGTGTGCGGCAACTGGCGACGTTGAGCTTCACGATTTTGAAAGTCGGCGTGACCACGCAACTCACGTTTGGCAATCAACCGGTCGCCATTGAAATCGTCGCGGCAGATGCGACGCTGTTGCCCGCGCCGAATTCGTCCACGCCGCTGGACGTACCTCTCAACAATCCTGTCCCGACACTCGCGAGCATCAGCCCGACCAACGCGCTGGCAGGCAGCGGCGCGTTCACGTTGACGGCGAACGGCACGAACTTCAACAACTCGTCCGTCGTGCAATGGAACGGCGTCGCACGCACGACGACGTTCGTGAGCGCCACGCAAATCACCGCCGCGATCACCGCCGCTGATGTGCTCGCCGCAGGTACAGCCACTGTCACCGTACAGAATCCTGCGCCCGGCGGCGGCACAACGAGCGGACAAACGTTCACGATCAACAATCCCGCGCCGACACTCACCAGCATTGATCCGTCGCCCGTCATTGCGGGGGGAGCCGGGTTCACCTTGACGGTGAATGGCACGGGCTTCAATGCGAGTTCGGTCACGCAAGTCGGGGGCAGCAATCGCGCGACGACCTTTGTGAACAGCACGAGAGTGACAACTACTGTCACCGCCGCAGACGTTGCGAATGCAGGCGACGTACCCATTCGCGTTGTCAATCCGGCTCCCGGTGGCGGCACGAGTAACCAACTCCTGCTCCACGTCAACAACCCCGCGCCGACGATCACGAGCCTCGATCCTGCTTCGACTACGACGGGCAGCGCCGCGTTCACGCTGATGGTCAACGGCACGAATTTCGTCAGCACCTCGAAGGTGCGCTGGAACGGCACGGAACGCACGACGACCTTTGTCAGCGCGACGAAACTCACCGCCGCGATTCCTGCTGACGACGTGAAAAACGGCGGCATTGCAAGTGTCACAGTTGTCACTCCAACGCCCGGCGGCGGCACATCGAACGCCGTCAGTTTTGCCATCAACAATCCTACGCCGACGATCACGAGCCTCGATCCGCCTATGACTTTCAATACGCTGCCCGCGTTTGTGTTGACGGTAAACGGCACGGGCTTTGTGCCGAATTCGATTGTGCGTTGGAACGGCACAGACCGCACGACGACGTTTGTGTCCGCGACGAGGCTCACCGCGCAAATCAGTGCGGCAGACATCGCAACGGATGGCACAGCGGTCGTGACGGTTTTTAATCCAGCACCCGGCGGCGGCACGTCGAACGCGACGAACTTCGTGATTGAAAAACTGACGGGCTACGAAGCCGACGTTTCGCCGCGCCCGCTCGGCAACAACGACGGCAAGGTGACGATTCAGGATTGGGTGCAGATGGGGCGCTTCTACGTGGGCTTGGACAACGCCGACAACGGCAGCGAATTCCAACGCGCCGATTGCGCGCCCGCCAACACGAAAGGCGATGGCCGCATCTCGATCATTGATTGGGTACAGGCCGGACGCTACGCTTCGGGCATGGCTGCCGTCGTCATCGCGGGCGGCCCGACCCAACCGATTCCCGGCGGTGGCGCTTTGGCCGTGACGCCGACAATCAATACAGTCGCGCCCGCAGCCACGCCGCGCGTCGTGCGAGCTTTGTCTGCGACCTTCCGCCGCGATCAGGTCAGCACGTTACGCATTGAACTCGATGCGCAAGGCAATGAAAACGCTTTCGCCTTCAGCTTGAACTACGATCCCAAGCTGCTGAGCTTTGCCGATGCGACAGCGGGCGACGGCGTGCCAGGCGCGACCTTGCGCATCAATCGCAGCGGCGCGGGGCAGGGAAGCATCGGCGTGGCGTTGGCCTTGCCGGTGGGACAATCCATCGCCGCTGGCACGCGCGCCGTGTTGCAAATTCGCTTCCTGCCGCAAGCAGGCGACGGCAACGTTACGACCAGCATCAGCTTCAGCGATCAAGTCGTCGCGCGCGAAATGTCCGATGCGTTCGCACAAGCCTTGCCGCCCGCGCAATACACGAACGCGACCATCAATCTTTCCGGTCGCGCGGCAGCGAACGTCATCGCGGCGAGTTATGTCGGCGGGGAATTGGCGGCGGATTCGATAGCTTCGGCGTTCGGCTCGAACCTCGCAATGACGACGGAAAGCGCGCCCACGACGTTGCCCACCACGCTGGGCGGCACGCGCGTGAGAGTGATGGACAGCCGAGGCGTCGAACGTGCGGCGTCATTGTTCTTCGTTTCGCCGAATCAAGTGAACTATCAGATTCCGGCGGACACGGCGGAAGGCATCGCGACGGTCACGATCACCAATCGGGACGGCGTCGAAACCAAAGGCCTGCTCACAATCACGCGCGTGGCTCCGGGCTTGTTCTCAGCCGATGCGACGGGGCAAGGTTTCGCCGCCGCGAACGTCGTGTACCTGCGCAATCAAACGCAAGTCTGGGAAAGCGTGACGCGCTTCGATGCCAACACGAACCGCATCGTCGGCAATCCGATTGATGTCAGCGGCGATCCTGTGTACTTGATTCTGTACGGCACAGGCATCAAGCAGCGCAGCAGCCTGGCGACCGTTCGCGCCCGCATTGACGGCATCGAAACGGCAGTCGAGTACGCTGGCGCACAAGGCCAATACGTGGGCTTGGATCAAGTCAACTTGCGTTTGCCGAGGAGCTTGAGCGGGCGCGGCGAGGTGACGGTCGAATTGCTGGTGGATGAGAAGCCTGCGAATCTGGTGCGCGTGCTGATGCGGTGAAGTCTGCCTGTTGGGTTGGGCACAATGTACCAACTTCAGTCAGGCTTGATTGAAGTTGGTACGCTCCGCTGTTTTCCTGCGGGCTTGAATCAGAAGCTCAGACCCAATAACACTGCCCACGTTCCGCGGCGTTGTAGAGGTGCGCGAAGACCGCATCCTGCTTTTGCTTGAACGTAGATGTGTCATAGGAATCGGGCAGACGATCATTTAGAAAGTCCCCGATCATTTTGTTCACGTATCGGCGCAATTGTTCGTTCTTGTGCCAATCGGTCGTCAACACAGTGCGGTGCGTTTCGTTGTCTTTGAGCTTTTGCAGCAAAGCTTGCGCAGCTTCTTTCACGCGGCGTTTGTCGGCCTCGCTCAAGTCGTCTTTGAAAAGCAAATCGAAGAGTTCCAGTTCGGCTTCGCTCAAGCCTTCCGCCGCTGCGCGTTTTTCTTCCGTGCGCAATTTCTGCGCATAGTCTTTCAGCGCCTTGAAAAACGCTTCGACATCGCTGCTCGTCGTGTTGTAGTTGTGCAGGATGTCGTTCAGCTTTTGCGCCAAATCTACGCGCGTGACGTTGCGTTGCAGCAGTTGTTGCAAGCGTTCCTGCAAAAAATTCACCAGATCGCTGAGTTCCAGATTCTTGTACGGCGAAGCGTGAAAGCGTTGCTCCAATTTCTCTAATTCGACCTGCGTCAAATCAATTTCTTTCAGCGCGTTGATCGTGTAGCCCACCGACACCAGCGATTCATCAATCAGCACATCGGCCTTGTCACGCGCGGCAGCGAGTTTGTCTTCTTCGTCCAATTGGCGGTTGATGATTTTGCGCAGGTATTCAAACGCTTCTTTCGTGCGTTTGAATTTGCCGCGCCACGCACTCGCGCGCAACAAATCTTCGGTCAGAATGTCCGGCTTGCAGGCTTCGTAAAACGACGTAATCGCGGTTTGATACACGGCAAATTCTTTTTTCAGTTCTTCCGTTTTCGACAGCGCATCCGCAATCGTGCTGAACTGCACGAGCAAATCAAAGGTCGAAGCATTGCCCGATAAAACTGTTGCTGTGCCTGTTTGCTTGAATAATGACAGGCGCGGAAAATGCGCCGGGCTTTCAAGGATGGCGCGAATGTTCAGCCCGCGCGCGTCCAGAAACTTCACGCCTTCTTCCATCGAAGCTTCCAGGTAATTCAGCAAATCGTCGAAATCTTCCGCCGGGTATTCAGTCTTGCCGCTGCTTGGTCGCGCGTATTTCGCCAACGCTTTTTCCAGCCGTTTGAAAACGCCGATGTAATCCACGACCAGGCCGCATTTCTTTTCGTGGCGTTCGCTGGCATCTTCGCTGGCATTTGGCGTTGCCACGTTGCCCGCGCCGTCCAACGCAGGCGCAACGCGATTGGCGCGCGCGATGGTTTGCATCAGCGTGTGATTTTGCATCGGCTTGTCCAGATACAACGTCGAAACCGTTTGCGCGTCGAAACCCGTCAGCCATTTCGCACAGACAAACACCAGCCGCAATTTGTCGTGTGCGTTGCGAAAGCGGTCTTCGATGGTGTCGTGATTGTCGCCCCAGGTGTTGTTCATCATCGCGCGGTGCGGGCGCAGGTTCAGCCCCAGCTTGTCGAACTTTTCGTCTTCTTTGTCCTCGTAACTGACGATCACGCACATTTCGGTTTCGCGCATCCATTTGCGCGTGCGTTCGAGCGCGGCGCGTTCGGGCGCGTCGGCGGGCAAGACGTTGATCTGTCCGCGCAGCGTTTTGATTTTCTCTTCCCACAGCCGTTTCACGCGGTCGTGCATTTTCAGCGCCGTTGTCTTATCAATCGAAATCACCATGCCTTTGCCCAGATAACCGCGCGCGGGGAAGTGATTCACGATGTCGGCGGCGATGGTTTCCAGGCGGTCGTTGTCCGTGATGACCGTTGTGATGTTGGCGAATTCGCGCGTCAGCTTTTCGGTTTGTTCTTCGCTCAGGTTTTCGTCTTCGATGATTTCGGCGTATTCGTCATTCAGCGTGTCGTTCTGCAATTGCATCTTCGGCACGCGGTTCTGGTAAAACAGCGGCACGGTCGAACCGTCGGCTACGCTGTCGGCGAAGTCATAGCGGCTGACGTAATCGCCGAACCATTCCTTCGTCGTTTCCACCGCGTCCAGCAACGGCGTACCGGTGAAGGCGATGTAGTTTGCGCGCGGCATTGCTTTGCGCATGTTTTCGCCGAGGTCTTTGTATTGGCTGCGATGCGCTTCGTCCACAATCACGATCAGGTTGTCGCTGTCGGTCAATTGCGGATAGACCGCGCCTTTGCCTTTGGCTTTGAATTTCTGAATCAGCGTGAAGACGAACGATTGTGAGTTCTGAATCTTTTCGGTCAGGTCAACGGCGCTCGTGGCGCGCACGCTGTCCTGCTCTTCGATCAAGCCGGAGCGCACGAACGTTTTGTGCAACTGGTCTTCCAAATCTTCGCGGTCGGTGACGAAGACGAACTTGAATTGCCCGCGTTCTTTGCGGCGAATTTTCTGCACCAGATACGCCATCGAAAAGCTTTTGCCGCTGCCTTGCGTGTGCCAGAACACGCCGAGCTTGCCGCTTTGTTCGACCCGCCCGCGAAACGCCGCCAGCGCGTTGTTGACACCGAGGAATTGATGATTGCGCGCGACGATCTTGGCGCGGTTCGCATAAAACAGCACGAAGTTTTCCAGTACATCCACCAGCGTTTTTTTGCTGAGCAAGGCCCGCATCACGCGCAGCAAATCCACTTCGTTTGCGGCGACGGGCGTTTCGGTTTCGTCTGCGATTTTTTCCCAATTGAAAAACTGCTCCCAATCCGCCGTCATGCTGCCGACTTTGGTTTCCAGCGTGTTCGACAGCACGACGACCAAATTCCAATCAAACAATTGCGGGATGTCGCGGCGATAATCCAGCAGGTTTTTGTCATAAGCCTGTCGCGTCGCTTCGGTCGCGTTTTTCAGTTCGAGAAAGACGAGCGGCAAGCCATTCACATAAATCAACAAATCCGGTCGCCGTGTCGCTTTGCCGCGAATGGTCAATTGCTGCACGACAGCGAAATGATTGTTGGCCGGTTCGTCGAAATCCACGAAGCGCACGCGCACTGTCACGACATCGCCGCGCGCATTGCGGCTCGGTGCGTCGTAGCCTTCGCGCAGCAGCGTGGTCACCGCGCGATTTGCGGCAAACGGCGTCAGATGCGCGCGACTCTGCGTCAACTCAGCGATGGCTGCATTGATATTTTCAGCCGAAGCGTGCGGATTCAGTGTTTGCAGGCTCGCGCGCAATTGCCCTAGCCGCACGACTTCTTTGGCGTCCGCGCGTCCGAACGCCGCGTTGCCATCGTTGGGCAATTGCCACAGGTTCAGATGTTCGTCGTAATTCATTTCCCGCATCAGGATTTCGACGCAGGCGTTTTCAATGTTGTTTTCGGAAATGTAGTTTGCCATAGGTTTGAGTCGGGTGGGGCAAGCTCAAAGGTCGTGGCCAATGGCCGGAGAAAATCGTCGCCAGCACGAGGAAAAAATCGTCGCCAACACGAGGAAAAAATCGTCGCCAACACGAGGAAAAAATCGTCGCCAGCACGAGGAAAAGGTCGTCGCCAACGGCGACCTATAACCTAGCGTAGGGTACAACCCTACGGATTCCGAACCATCAGCGCACCCCGTCGCCAACGGCGACGAATTGTCCATCAGTTATGCGACACCGTTGGTGTCGGGTGGTAACGTGATCGCGGTCGTAGGGTTGCACCCTACGGATTCCAAACCACGATGCCCAATCGTCGCCAACGGTGACGAATCGCCCGTGGGGTTTATGCGACACCGTTGGCGTCGGGCGATGCGGTTGTTATGTCTGTAGGGTTGCACCCTACGCTAAGTTATCCGGTCTCCTTCGGAGACATTCAATCTCGGCTTTTCGGGGCAGTTCTCCGTGAACAATTCGTTGCAAGGTTTACTCTGCGACGCGCGCCTGTGCTTGTCAATGACTATCTGTGCCAAACTGCCCGCTCATCAAACGCGGCAACAGCTTGTCGCGCATTTGGCGGAGGTGCGTGATTTGCAATTGCAGGTTTTCAGCTTTCTGAAAAAGAGGTTCCGCCATTTGATGGAACCGCATCAGTGATTCGTCAGAAGGAACGGTCAGTTTGGTTTCCATCAGATCGTCAAACCCCACCTGCGGATATGCAGCGCCTTTTGCTTTATTGGCAATTTCCGTGATGAACGAATCGGTCGAAATAGAACAATAAATGAATGATGAATAAAAAAGTTGCTTAGGAGTAATCACGGCAAAGCCAGTCGAAAAAACAAGATTGCTGGTTGGCGAAAGAATCAGTGCATAGCATCGGTTTTCAGGTCTGACCGTCGAAAAGACAATGTCACCGTGTTGCACCAAGCGCCGTGCTCTGCCGGGTGCCTCTCTCAACGTATAGGCGGTGATTTCATTGATACGGCCAGTTCCAACCGAAGATATATCCACGTAGTTGATAACCGCATTTTCGTCTTTCTCTGAAATGCTCTGAAGATTGACCTGCGCAATTTCGCTCAGACTTTTCGCTTCAAAATCGGCTGCCTCTGCGCCGGGGCAACGTCCGCGCACGAACCATTCGCGGTAGAGGGTTTGCGCCATCGTTTCGAGCAGGCGGATTTGCCGCTGGTAATTTTCGATCAACGCATCGTACCGCCCCAGCACATCTGCGATGCGGCGTTGGATGGGCAATGGAGGGATTGGGATTCTTATACTTTGAAGATTGGGATTGGAAATTCCTGGAACCGTTGTTCCTGTGGCCTTTGCTTGCAATCGTTCCTGAATTAGCGTCGTGAAAAAGGAGTAGTACAAAAAGCGAGGAACGACTTTTTCAACGTCAGGTGTAAATAAAATTACTCGTTGTGCCAAAGCAATTTTTTCGTCATTGGCTATCATCGCAATTTCGCCCAATGGAGCCTCTGTCGTGATGATAATGTCGTTTACACGTGGCACTCCGCGTCGCATCGTTTCGTCATAGGCTTCTTCGGCAATGTACTCGTGTTCGACGTTCTCTAAAATGCACCCGTCTTTGATGACCCTTGCCGTAATCAACTTGATGCCTGAGTCTGTTTTCCGTGGCGTTTTACCTCGGTAATCAACCAAGCGCGTTATCAATTCTTTCAACTCGATCTCTTGCCATTTCATCACACCGCCTCCACCATTTTGATATTCGTCACCTTCGGCGACGGTTGTTGTGGTTGGATGGGGCGCGGACACAGGGTTGCACCCTGCGCTAAGTTATCGGTCGCCGTTGGCGACGGGGGAGCGGGGGGCGGCTTGATAGAGATGGTGTTCATGGTTGGGGTTGGTTGCTGGTTGTCTCCGCTGCAACGGGTTGACGAAAACGGTTTCCCGACTGGGTTTCTCCCACCGCTTGACGAGGTCGCGGTTGTTTTGGTCTCCGAAGGAGGCTTGATAACTTAGCGTAGGGTGGAACCCTACGAATGCGATAACCAAATTCCCCCGACACCAACGGTGTCGTATAAATCCATCGGGAATTCGTCGCCGTTGGCGACGGGGGCATGGGTGTTCGCCGTTCGTAGGGTTGCACCCTACGCTAGGTTATGGGTCGCCGTTGGCGACGAATCTGCCGCGCGACTATGGATCATTGTTGGCGACGAATCTGCCGCGCGACTATGGGTCATTGTTGGCGACGAATCTGCCGCGCGACTATGGGTCATTGTTGGCAACGAATCTGCCGCGCGACTATGGGTCATTATTGGCGACGGATGTGTTCATTGCTGCTTCGCCACTCACTGCTGCGGCACGTTCTCGCCTGGCCCGCCTCAATCCCACACATATCGTTCGTCAAATTCAATGCCATACTTGCGGAAAAATCCGCGCATTTCATCTTGAAAATTCTTTGTTTGATGATGCTCCTTCTGGTTGGCAATATATTGCTTCACCACTTCGATCTGATCCTGCCCCACCGAAAACGCGCCGTACCCTTCCTGCCAATAAAATTGCTGAAACTGCGCGCCTTTGGTTTTGATCCATTTGGAACTATCGCGTTTCAGATCGCCAACCAATTCGCTGATGGAAACCTTACGACCGAGCGAAATCAACAGATGGCAATGGTTCGTCGTGCCATTGCCTGCCAACATTACACCGCCATTGTTGGCAACAATGCCGTGCAGATAGCGATACAATTCGTCTTCGATTTCGGGTGCAATGAAATCAGCGCGATGTTTGGTCGAAAACACGACGTGAACCAAAAGTTTGACAAGAGATTGGGGCATTGTGACCTCGCAGAAGATGATTGTTAGTGTTGCCAATGGTAACAATGACAGTCGCCAATGATTATCGCCAATGACCGCATTGATCGTCGCCAACGGCGACCTACAACCTAGCGTAGGGTGGAACCCTACGAATCGGCAATCCATATTTCCCGTCGCCAACGGCGACGAATTTGGCACAATGATATACGACACCGTTGGTGTCGGGGAATTTGGTTATCCCATTCGTAGGGTTCCACCCTACGCTAGGTTATTCATCTCCTTCGGAGATAAATCATCGTCCCACATCATCCGCAAACAACGTCTGCACATCGTCGGCAATCAACCGTTGCAACTCATCCGCTTCGTCGTGCAACGTGGTGAGCGTGGCGGCGCTGGTTTGCATGAATTCTCGAAATTCGTCTGCCGTCATCCCGTCGTCTTCCACGCTGACGCCGACGTAGCGGCCCGGATTCAGCGAATATTGCTGTTCCGCAATCTCGGCGCGGCTGGCGATTTTGCAAAGCCCTTCGACGTTGCGCCATTCACCGTCAGGAAAGTTCATGTCGAGCCACGCAAGCTGCGCGTCGAAATACGCGCTGCGTTCCAGCACGAACAACAGATCGGCCTGCGCTTCGCTCGCACGTTTGAGCCAGCCTTTCAGATTCGCTTTCGTAAACGATTTGTCCTTGTCCGGTCGCAACGTTTTTTCGGCAAAGGTGACGACGGCTTCGGCGGTTTTGTAGTGTTCGTTGATCGCGGCTTTGTCCGCCAATCGTGCGGCGTCGAGCGTGGCAAGCGTTGCCAGTTGCGCGCGCCAAGTCGCAAGCTGCGCTTCGTCATACGCGGGCGCGGTATCGGGCAACAACGACGGCGGCGTCAGCGCAGCAAACCATTCGCGCGTGGCCTGTGCAAGCGATTGCAACGCTTCAATCAATGCTTTGCGTTGTGCTTCGAGGCCGAGATAAGTTTTGCCCGTGTCTTCGTTCGTGACTTCGCCTGTTTGCCACGTCGCGCTGGCCTGTTCGTAGCTTTGTCGCAGCGCGTGAAACTTCTCGTGTTCGCCGCGATACAGCCAAACGATAGCGGCGAGGTTGAGCAATTGCGACTGCGTGAATTCCCGCTGTGCGCGCGACACCTGATGAAAGATTTTGCGCGCATCAATGAACAACGTCTGATCGTGGCGCGGATGCTGCGGGTCGGTTTTCGCACGATCAAAAAACCAGAGCGTGACGGGCAGCGTGACGGTGTAAAAGAAATTCGACGCCAGCGTAATCATCACATCCACGAGTCCGGCTTCAACCATGCGTTGCCGCACTTCGGCCTCGCCGCCGCGCGCATCGCTGGCCGAATTCGCCATCACGAAACCCGCGCGTCCCTGTGGGTTGAGCGCGGTCGCAAACAACGAAATCCACAAATAATTCGCATTGGAAAATGTCTCGGACTTCTTGCCGGATTTCGCCGTGCTGACGGGCAAGCCATACGTCGCAAAAAGCGGATGCGTGCCGACGGATTCAAGCTTAACGCCGTCCACATTGAACGGCGGATTCGCCATCACGAAATCGAATTTGCCCGCTGTGTCGGCGTGTTCGTCCTGATATTCGCCCGCGTCGAGCGAGCTGTTGACGTTGCGAATGTCGCCCTTGAGACCGTTGACGAACAAATTCAATTTGCCGAGGTTCGCGGTTTCGGTGACTTTTTCCTGCCCGTAGATGGACAGGCGTTGCAGCCCCGTGTGCCGTTCGACGAATTTCGCCGATTGCACAAACATCCCGCCCGTGCCGCACGCCGGATCAAACACGCGCGCATCGGTTTTGAACGGTTCGATGACTTCGACAATCAGTTTGACGACTGATGTCGGCGTATAAAATTCGCCGCCCTTTTGCCCTTCGCTCAAGGCAAATTTGCCGAGGAAATATTCATAGATTTTGCCAAACACATCGCCTTCGCTGACTTTGACTTCAGAGATTGTGTTGAGCACGTCGCGCAGAATCGCATCAGGAATTTTGCGGTAATCGTTTTTCGGCAACGTGACGCCCGCGCTTTGGTTTTCGGCCTCGAACGCTTCCATCGCGTCAATCACAGCTTGCTGCACGTTGTCATCGCCTTTCAGATGGAGCAGCGTTTCGTAGCGCGCGGGCTTCGGCAGGTAAAAGCCACAGAGCCGTTTGTAAACCTCTTCGATGGTTTCGCTGTTGCGTTTGTTTTGTCCGGCGGCAAATTCTTGCGCGGCCTGCGGCGTGACGGCATTGAAACGGTTCGACGCATAACGCAAAAAGAACAAGCCCAGCAACGGTGCAGCATATTCGCTGGCCTTCAATTTGGCATTGGCGCGCAGGTTGTCGGCAGCCGTCCACAAGCGGTCTTCAAATTGGCGTGTGCGGAGGATGCGATCAAATAACAAATCTGGTTCAGTCATGGGCGGGAAAGAGATTGTCGTGCCTTTGATGTTATTGGCGCGGCCCATACACGGGCAGCGGCTGTCCGACTTCGAGCGCGCCTAAATCCGGCGCTTTGCCCGTGAACGTATCATTCAGGTTCGGCAGCTTGCAACCCGCGTCTACCGCTGCGCTATTCGGCTTCAAGCGAAAATCCATGTCGCCGATTTCATAGACCTTGTGCGGCTGCGAAGGATCAGGCGGACGCACGTTGACGAAGATGTTGTAATCCACGACCACGCCGTGTACTTCCTGCCCCGTTGCGCGTTGGAATTCGGCGAGCGTGCGAAAGTTCTGCGACCCCGCTGCCGTCAAGTTGTAATCGCGCAACGCCCCATTGGCCGGAGCTTTCCACACGATCTGTGGTTTCTCGCTCGCATTCAAACGATAGCCGTTGTAGTCGAACGACGAATACGACGTGTACGTCAAACTGCCGAGCACGGGCTTGTCAGGATGATTCGTCCCGATGAACAGATTGTTGCGATAGTGCGAGTTGGAATAGCCGCGTGCGTTGCTGTTCTCCGCAATAAACGTGTTGTGATAGACGAGCACGCCCGCCGGATTCGCGCCGCCGGTTTTGATCGCGCCGCCCATCGGCACTGAATAGGCAATGTTGCGATAAAAATACGCCGGGCCACCGAACACCGGTTGTCCGCTGTAGCCGTGCTGCGCCGCATTGAAGCCGCGATTGCGCGCGACGCGAATGTTATGCACGCCGCCGTCGGTCTCAATGAAATCGTCAATCATCAAGTGAATGTCGTTGTTGTAAATATCTATCGCGACGGCTTTGTGTTCCTGTTTTTCGGGTGGGATGCCGTAGGTACTGAGGCACACGCCGTCGTGAAAGAACGCGATGGAGTTGTGACAAATCACGTGGCCTTGGCCGTAGACTTTGATCGCGTAATACGACTTGAGTTGCGTCGGTTTGTACTTGCCCCAGTTCGACCAACCGATGATGCGGTTGCGGTCGTCGCGGCCTAACACGACGTTGTCGGCAATGTAGAAATTCTTCGAGCCTTCATATTCGTTCATCACCGCGACACCGACGTCTTCGATGCGGCAGTTGCGCACGACGAGGCCGCTCGAACCCAGCAATTCTTTGTGTCCGGCGTAAAACGCGACATCGGTGTTGCGAATCGTCAGCCCCTCGAAATAGTTGTAATCCGCGCCCATCACATCGAAGAGGCGAAAGCAGCCGTTGCCGTCGAAGATGACTTCACCGTCGCCCGCGCCTTTGATGACGATGGGGTTTTCCGCCGTGCCATCGCGCGTCAAAATGTATGTGCCGTCAAAGGGAACCCCGTACGGCGTGACGTAATCCAAACGATCCGCTTTGTACAACCCTGCGTGAACCAAGATCACATCGCCCGGCTGCACAGGCCGCGTATGCACGACATCCCAATCGCCGAGGCCGGGGCCGTAATAGGCTTCTTTCAAGCCCTTGAATGACGGCTCCTGTTTCGGCCCGTCGTAATCGGGCGGATAGACGTGCAGCGTGCGCCCGCCCTTGTATTCCTGCGGCACGCCGCGCGTCTTGACGGTGATTTGTTGTGTGGCTTTGCCGTTCACGCCATCAGGATCGCTCATCGTGAAGCGGCATTCATACGTCGTGGCTTCTTCGACATCGAGAATCGAACCCGCGAACATGCGCGGCGTCCAATATTCGAGAAATTCGCGCGCGCGCCAGACTTTTTCATCGCCGATGCGTAAGAGCGGTAACGCTTCGCGCCATTGCGCTTCGCCAACCTTGCGATATTGCACGGCGACCGCAGCGTTGCGGTTGTCGTCGCCGCTGATCTTCCATTCAAAACCGAGGTTGTGAATTGTCGCGGGTTCGATGATGAATTCGCCTGACGTGACGGCGTTGTTGGTTTGCGCGAAAAGCGCGGGAGCGAGCCAGAGGATAGCAACGAACAAAAGCTGAGCCGAAAGCAGCTTCATAGGGGCACTCCTGTGTTGGCCGAGTGGCGAAGCCTCGTGGTGTATTTGAGCGCGGAGCAGAACCGCTGCAATAGCGGTCGCGGTTCTGCTCTAACGTTGTCAGATATGCGTTAGACTTCCAGTTTCCACGGCGAACGATACTTGGCTTTCAGGTACGGTTTGATGTGATTTTGTTTGACCGTCCAGTTCGTTTCATCCCAATCGAGCCAGGTTTTATGCCGCATCGAGAGATTCGCCAGAATGCAGGCGGTCGAAGAGCGCACACAGGTTTCAATCTCGCTGATCGGTTTTTCGCGCGACTTGATGCACTCAATGAAGTTCTTCCAATGCGGCACGTTCAGATCGCGCATCTCGGCGTTGTTCTCGTAGGTCTGCGCCTCGACTTTTGAGCCTCGATTAGGAACCAGCCAGCAACCGCCGCGCGTGACCATGACAGTGGCTTCTGTCCCGTGAATTGCCGTTCCTGCGCCTTGATTGCCAAACATCGGCATCGGGTTCGCCGTGCGGCTTTCGTAGGTCAGCAGAAACTTCGGATAGCGGAACGTCGCCATCATCGTGTCGGGCGTGTCTACGTTGTCTTGCACGTACAGCTTATCGCCTTGCGCCGAAATCGAAGTCGGCATCGGTTCGCCGAAGCATTGATGCACCGGGTCAATCAAATGCACGCCCCAATCGGTCATCGCGCCGCCCGCGTAATCCCAGAAGTAGCGAAACGTCGGAAACGTTGTCACGCCGACGCCCCAGCGATTGAGATTGAACGGCACTTTCGGCGCGGGGCCGAGCCACATATCCCAATCGAGTCCGGCAGGCACGGGGCCGTCGGCAGGTTTGCCCCAGCCTGCTTTTTTGACCGCGCCCGACTGCCACGTATGCACAAACGTCACTTCGCCGAGGATGCCGCTTTTGACGAGTTCAGCGGCTTTTTTGAAATAGCCGCCGGAGCGTTGCATCGTCCCCGCTTGCACGACGCGCTTGTATTTGCGCGCGGCCTGCACCATCTTCTGGCCTTCTTCGACGTAAACCGACGAGGGCTTTTCGACGAAGACATCTTTGCCGGCCTTGCAGGCTTCAATAGCCATATAAGCGTGCCAGTGATCAGGCGTCGAAATGCACACGGCATCAATGGATTTGTCGGCAAGGATTTCGCGGAAATCTTTGATGGCTTTGACGGTCTTGCCGGCCTTGCTCGCGGCAGCGACGGCCTTGTCCAGATGGGGCTGATAGACATCGCAGACGGCGACGGGTTCGACCGTGTCCGTCAGCCGTAACGCGAAGTTCAAATTGCTCGTCCCCATCGCGCCGATGCCGATGTGACCTACGGCAATGCGGCCATTCGCGCCTTTGACGCGCCCGGTGAAAAGGGACGTGGTGAGCGCGGCGCTCGCGCTTTTGAGTATGGTTCTTCGTTCGATCATGGGTGTCTGCCTCCTCAGAAAATGTAGCGCGATTTGGCAAATCGCGTTACGCCGTAATCTCAATGTAGCGCGATTTGCCAAATCGCGTTACGTGGCTTGTTTTTTCAATCGCCGCTCGCACTCTCAACTTTGTCTAAGCGGTTCGGATAGAGCGGAAATTGTGCGGTCAATTCTTTCACTTGTGCCGAGACTTGCGCGCGCACGGTTTCGTCTTGCGGCGCGCTCAAGACTTCGGCGATCAAATTCGCGATCACCTTCATCTCGGCTGTGCCCATCCCGCGCGTCGTAACGGCGGGCGTGCCGAGGCGGATGCCGCTGGCTTTGAGCGGCGGGTTCGTGTCGAAGGGAATCGAGTTTTTATTGACCGTGATGTGCGCGGCATCGAGCGCCTTTTCGGCGTCTTTGCCGAACAAGCCTTGGCTGAACACGTCCACGAGAAACACATGATTGTCCGTACCGCCGGACACGATGCGGAAGCCCGCGTCGGACAACCCCGCACACAAGGCTTTCGCGTTCGTCACGATGTTTTGCTGATAGGTTTTGAATTCGGGTTGCAACGCTTCTTTGAAAGCGACGGCTTTGGCCGCAATGATGTGAACGAGCGGGCCACCTTGAATGCCGGGAAACACCGTGCGATCCACGTCTTTGGCAAACTGCTCTTTGCACATAATCATCCCGGCGCGCGGGCCGCGCAGCGTTTTGTGCGTCGTCGTCGTGACGAAATCGCAATGCGGAATCGGCGACGGATGAATGCCTGCGGCAACGAGTCCCGCGATGTGCGCGATGTCGGCCATCAACAGCGCCTCAACGCTTTTCGCAATCGCCGCGATGCGCTCGAAATCAATCACGCGCGAATACGCTGACGCGCCGCACAAGATCAGCTTCGGCTTATGTTCCTGCGCGAGTTGTTCCATCGCTTCGTAATCAATCGTCTCGTCGTCTTTCGTCACGCCATACGGAATGATCTTGTAGCTTTTGCCGGAAAAATTCAGCGGGTGGCCGTGCGTCAAATGGCCGCCGTGCGACAGGTCAAAGCCAAGCACGGTGTCACCGTAATTCAGCACGCTCAAGTACACGGCCATATTCGCTTGCGAGCCGGAATGTGGTTGCACGTTGACGTGTTCGCAACCAAACAATTCTTTGGCGCGTGCGATGGCGAGGCTTTCGACCACGTCGGTGAATTCGCAGCCGCCGTAGTAGCGTCGGCCCACGTAGCCTTCGGCATATTTGTTTGTGAAGACGGAGCCAGCCGCTTCGAGCACGGCTTCGGAGACGAAGTTTTCGGACGCGATGAGTTCCAAGCCTTCGTGTTGGCGACGAGTTTCGTCTTGAATGGCTTGGTAAATGTCAGGATCAGATTCAGCAAGAGTGCGATAGTGATTCATAGTGGTTGGTGGTCGGTGATCGGTGGTCGGTGGTCGGTAGTTGGTGGTTTGTAGAACCCGAATAAGATTCTCCGAAACCGATCACCGACCACCGATCACCGACCACCAGTCATTTCCTTTCCAATGCAGCAATTTTTTCGACGCGGCGCGCGTGGCGTCCGCCGGAGAATTCGTTTGATAAATAAGTCGCGACGATCTCGTGAATCGTGTCAGGCGGCGTGGTGCGTGCGCCAATCGCGACAATGTTGGCATCGTTGTGCGTGCGTGCGAGTTGCGCAGTTTCGGCATTCCAGGCCAACGCCGCGCGGATGCCGGGAATTTTGTTCGCGGCAATCGAAACGCCTATGCCTGTGCCGCAGACGAGAATGCCGCGTTCGGCTTCGCCCGTGACGACGGCGTGTCCGACGCGCTCGGCAAAGTCCGGGTAGTCTACCGAAACATCGGCAGAATCCGTGCCAAAGTCTTCGACTTCGACACCCATTCGCGCGAGTTGCTGTTTGATAGCTTCTTTTTCTGTGTATCCAGCGTGATCGCTGGCGATGGCGATTTTCATGGTTTTCTTTAGCGATTCGAGGTCTTGGTCTTCCTGAAAAAGCATAGTACATTACCGACTGAAAAAATCACAAGCCAAGCGAATGCGGATTGCGGAATGCAGATTTCGGAATGAAAAAGCAAAAAGTGCCCCGACCAAATGAACCTGTCTTAGGGAATGCTTTGCGAATCCGCAATCCGCAATCCGCAATCCGCATTCTTATTCCCGTTTGCTTTTTTCTCATGCTGCTCATCTCGTGGCGGCGCTGGACTTCGCTGCTGGTGGACACGGGGCGCGAAATGGATTTGCCGCTCCGGCTGCTGCGCGGCGAATTGTTGTACCGCGACATTCATTACCTCTACCCGCCGCTCTCGCCGTATTTCAACGCGCTGCTGTATCACGTCTTTGGCGTGCAGTTGGAAACGCTGAACGTGAGCGGAGCCTTGTGTTCATTGGTGATCGTCGCGTTGTGTTATCAAATCGCGCGCCGCATCTTGAATGAATGGGAAGCGGCGCTGGCGACGATGGCCGTCGTCGTGTGGTGCATCTTCAAACCGGAAGGCAATCTGATTGCGCCGTATGCGTTCGCGGCACTGCACGGCATGATGCTGGCATTGGCGACCTTGCTTGTGACGCTGCGGTACGGCGAACAACGACGCTGGCGCGAAGTGATCATCGCGGGTGTATTGATCGGCTTGGCGGGCATCACCAAGCAGGAGTTTGCCATGACAGCCGCGATGACGTGGAGCGCCGGATTGTTGTTCATTCATCGGCGCGAGTGGAAAGCATTGCTGTCGCGCTTACTCGTCGCGGCGAGTTTGGCGATAGCGATTGCCGCCCCTGTTTATGCCTATTTCCTCGCGCACGTCGGTTGGCAGACGTTGCTTGACGATTGCCATTTGCTTTACACGAGCATTCCCGCCTCGCTCAAATTTTACAACGCCGCGCGCACCGGATTGGATCAGCCGTTTTCGTCATTGCTGCAAATGTTCGGCGGCGCAGCGGTCGCCATTGGCTTGGCAAGTCTGATGGTTCTCCTGAGCGCGTGGACAACGAGGAAACGCGCGCTGCTGCGAACAGGCGCGGCGACATTCGTGGCCTGTGCGGTGATCGTTGGCATCATCCTCGCCGCTTCCAATGGGCGCTGGGATGGCTCGCCGTTGCGCGCGTTGCCGTTTGCATTGGTCGGCTTGATGCTCGTGCATGGGTGGCGACGCGATGAAACCAGGCCGCAGTTCGCATTGTTCGTGATTGCGACGTACAGCCTGCTGGCATTGATTCGTGTCGTCTTGCGCGTGCCGAGCGGCGGCGCGTTTGGCGGCTATTTTTTGCCGACCTCGCTGTTGCTGATTGTGTATTTGGTGACGGAGGCGTTGCCCGGCTTTGTTCACCGCCGAGACGCAGAGATCGCGGAGGTTGCGCAGAGGAAAGAACGAAGAAGAGAAAGGGAGAGAAGGAGAGAGGGAGATGAGGATTCTCCCCCTCTCCCCCTCTCCCTTTCTTCCTTTCTCCCTTTCCTTCCTCTGCGCAACCTCCGCGTTTCTCTGCGTCTTTGCGGTGAATCAGTGCTTGCCAACCGATTACGCTTCATTGGAACTGCAATCCTCTGTTTATGGCTCGTTGTCACAATGATCGTGTTCGGCGTGCGCTATCGCCGCACGTTTCCCGCCTTGCTGACCGCGCCGCGCGGCAGTTTGTACGTTACTCAGGAAAACGCGCTGGCAACACAAGAAGCCTTAGATTTTCTTGCCACGAATTCGAGCTTGAATGATGCCGTCGCGGTCGTGCCCGAAGGCAGTTCGCTGGCGTTCTTAGCCGGGCGACGGATGCCATTGCGCCATCAAATTCTGATCCCGGATTTTATGGATGCAGCGGAAGAACAACGCGCGATCACGAAGCTGGCCGAGGTGAAATATGTGTTGTTGCTGAATCGTCCGATGCGTGAATTCGGCTTGGAAGCGTTCGGGCGCGATTACTACCAGGCGATGGGGAAGCATTTGGAGGCGCATTTTCGCGTGGTGAAAGTCTGTGGCGAGGTCAAAGACGAACGCTTACAAATCGGCGCAGCACATTTCTTCATCAAGATTCTGGTGCGCTCCTCGTGAGCCTCAAGCCGCCGCGCTGGATTGGAGTTGATCCAGCAACCAGCTTTTCGCAAACGCCCAATCGCGCCGCACCTGTCGGTCGGAGAGTTCCAGCACCTGCGCCGTTTGCGCCTCATCCAAGCCCACAAAATACCGCAATTCCACCACGCGCCCGACACGCGGAAACAAGGCTTCCAGCCGACTGAGCGCCTGATCCAGCGCCAGCAAATCCACGTGGTCGCGTGTGTCCTGCGCCGCTGCTGTCACCTCGTCCAACGACACACGTGTCTGCTGGCCGCCCCGTTTTTGCGCCGCCGAACGCCGCGCGTGATCCACCACAAGCCAGCGCATCTGCTGCCCGATGGTGTGAAAAAAATGCGCCCGATTTTGCCAATCAATCGCCTGGCCCGCGAAGAGATGCAAATACGCTTCATGCACGAGCGCCGTCGGTTGCAACGTGATGGCGTTCCCATTGGCGCGCAGATGATATTGCGCCAACCGCCGCAATTCCTGATAGACGTGCGGAATCAATTGATTGAGCGCGTCGGGGTCGCCGTTTTGATGTTGTTTGAGGAGTCGCGTGATTTCCACCGCCTCGGGAAGAGAGGAATCCTGCATAACGTTGCTTTCGGTCTGGATGGTGATTGCTGTTCACGATCTGACGCAGATCGCACCATCAATATACAGTGGAACGCACCGGAAACCGAAGCGCCACCGCCGCACGCCGGAAAAAAAGTTCATCTCTCTTGTCCGTTTTTGCCGGACGAATCCGAATTATAAGTAGCTGGCAAATTATCAGAAGCGACACGACTCAGGAACAAGGCAATCTGGATCATCCTGGCCATCACGGGCATTAGAGCGTTAACGGCGCTGGCCGATCAAACAATTGCAGGTGTATGGCATGGCAGGGAGCGAATTCATTCGGCCTGATATTCAATTTTTGAATCATTAAAGGGCAACTCAAACTTCTGGATCGGGTTTCAGTTGCGATTGATGAGCGCGAAGCGTTTGGAGTGCGATGGTCTCGACCTCGCTTTGGCCTTCACGCGCATAACAAAGCTACGTCGAGCCGCAGCACTCCAAACGCTTCGCGCGACAGCGTGCGCAATTGCAAATCGGTCTAAATCAGCCAAGCTCAAACAGGAGGAGAATATATGTGGTTCACACGAGATTACACTAAAAGCATGAACGGAAAGACGAAGACCCAACCATCGCTAACGCAGGCCAAGCATTCCTTCGGGGTCGCTGTTGCCATGACTATCTTGTGGATGGTTGGCACGCATTCAATTGTCAGCGCCAACAAACTGAGCCGTCAAACGACCAGCAATCCACGAAGCGGTGCGCCGCAAAAACCAAGCCCGCCTAAACCTAGTCCACCATCGAACACTCCGCTGCGCCCCAAATTCTTTTTCCTGAAAAATGCGGCTGGTAATGCGATTCTCCAGTGTGATACATCCACTGGCACGATAAGACGTGCAGAGATGCGATCCGGGAACCCGCTTGCCGGAGCCAATGGACAATATGTGTTTGTGATTCTGGGAAGCGAAGATATAAAGGCTTGCAATGTCATGACGGGGCATTGCTATACCGCGCCCAAAGTACTCTTCTGATGGCAACCGAATGGTCACAACAGATCAAAGACCTCTTCGATCAAGCCCTTGACCTTGCGCCTGCCGACCGCGTTCGCTTTCTGGATGAATCGTGCAACGGCGATGCGGGCTTGCGCGCCGAGGTCGAAAAGCTGCTCTGCTTGCACGATGAGGCCAACGACTTTCTCGAAGCGCCTCCCCTCATCAATAATTCTTTCCCTTCGTCCCCAGCCATCCAGGCCGATGCGGTGATTGATCGCCGCATCGGCGCGTATCGTGTGATTCGTGAATTGGGGCGCGGCGGGATGGGCGCGGTCTTTTTGGCGCATCGCGCCGATCAGGCGTTTGAAAAACAAGTCGCCATCAAGCTCGTCTGGCCCGGTCTTGGCTCCGACGAAATTATTCAGCGGTTTCAGCAGGAACGGCAGATTCTGGCACGGCTCGAACATCCGAATATTGCGCGGCTGCTCGATGGCGGTGTGACGGATGAGGGCTGGCATTATTTGGTGATGGAGTACATCGCGGGCGTGCCGATTACGCAGTATTGCCCTCAGCAGCCGCTGCGCGAACGCTTGCAGTTATTTCGCGCGGTTTGCGAAGCCGTGCAGTTTGCGCATCAAAATCTCGTCATCCACCGCGATCTGAAGCCGGGCAATATTCTGGTCACGGCGGACGGCACGCCGAAGCTGTTGGATTTCGGCATCGCCAAACTGCTCGAAGCGAATGACGCCTCTCTTGCCTTAACGCATACGCAATTGCCGCTTACGCCCGAATATGCCAGTCCTGAACAACTCAACAATCAAGCGATCACGACGGCGACCGATGTGTATTCGCTCGGCGTGGTGTTGTATGAAGTTTTGACCGGGCGCAAACCGTGTCACTTCAAAGCGCCGCTGCTGCACGAAATCGCGCGCGTTGTGACCGAGGTCGAGCCAGAGAAGCCGAATCTTGACGAAGACCTCGAAAACATTGTGTTGATGGCGCTGCACAAAGAGCCATCGCAACGCTATGCTTCGGTGGAGCAAATGAATGCGGACATCGGGCGGTATCTGGACGGCAAAACCGTCCTGGCGCACAAGCCTACGACGGGTTATCGCGTGGGCAAGTTTGTGCGGCGCAATAGGGGCACGTGTTTTCGGTAGCGTTTGCGCCCAACGGCAAGACGTTGGCATCGGCGAGCGAAGACCATACGATCAAGCTTTGGGGCGTGAACACAGGCGCGAATGTGAAGACGTTGACCGGGCATGCAAACTGGGTGTTCGCGGCGAAGTTTTCCCCCGACGGACGAACCATCGCGACGGGCAGTACGGATCGAACCATCAAGTTGTGGAATGCGACGACCGGGCAGGAATTGAACACGCTACGCGGCCACAGCAACGATATTTTCGCGCTCGCGTGGTCGCCCGACGGCAAGCAAATTGCGACGGCGAGCAACGACAAAACCGTGCGACTTTGGAACGTGACATTGGGGATGGAGGTGCTGATGCTGCGGCAGCACACCGAGCAGGTTTGGGCTGTGGCGTTCTCGCCCGATGGCACACAATTGGCGAGTGGAAGCTGGGACAAAACCGTGCGGTTGTGGCGAGCCGCAACTCCTCGATAACGCGCGGCTTTATTCGGTGGAAACAGCGGTGTGATTTTCGCTGATTGCCGCTTGTACCGTGCGCCACGAGAGCGCCGCACATTTCACCCGCGCCGGAAATTCTTTGACGCCCGCGAAAATTTTCAAGCGGCCTAAGTGATTTTCTTCAACTTCCGGGTCAAGTTCGCCGCGCACCATCTTCACAAACTCATCGGCCATCGCTTCGACTTCCGCCTTCGTTTTGCCTTTGACCGCCGCCGTCATCATCGAAGACGACGCTTTGGAAATCGCACAGCCGGAACCTTGAAACCCCACGTCTTTGACTTGCTCGCCGTCAAATTCGAGTTGCAACGTGATGTGATCGCCGCACAGCGGATTATGGCCTTCCTGCGTGATCGAAGGCGTTTCCAGCGCCTTGAAATTGCGCGGCTTTTTATTGTGGTCAAGAATGACTTGTTGGTAGAGTTCGTTCAGGTCAGCCATTTTCTTTTGCCACGAATTCCACGAATGTTCACGAATGGATGCGCAGGACTTAGGAAATATTATTCGTGTTGATTCGTGGAATTCGTGGCCCCTTATCCAAATACCTCAATCACTTTATGAATCGCATTCGCCAGCGCATCAATTTCTTCTTTTGTGTTGTAGAAGGCAAAGCTTGCGCGCGCGGTCGCAGGCACGCCAAAGCGTTGCATGATCGGAAGAGCGCAATGATGTCAGG
>CAZWAK010000035.1:0-17608 GCA_964631865.1 uncultured Heliobacteriaceae bacterium
ATCCGCATCGCCCGACGCGCAGCGTGTATGTCGCGGTGCTGAAGAAAACCGATCCATCACCGCTCGCGCCCGAAAGCGATGAAGAGAAATTGCCCGACGAAGAAAAGACGCCGGAAGCCACTGCTGCCGCCGCGTTCAGTGCTGCGACGGGCGCGCAACCGCAACCCGTTCAGGTCACGATTGATTTCGACAACATCAGCCAGCGCATCCTCGCGTTGCCGCTGCCACCGCGCAATTACACAGGCTTGCAGGCGGGCAAAGCGAATACGATTTATGTCGAAGAGCGCAACGCCGCCAGCCCTGGTTTGGCGATTCAGAAATTCGATTTGACCAAACGCAAAGCCGACAAAATCCTCGATGGTGTCAATGCTTTCATCCTTTCGGCCAACGGCGAAAAGATGTTGTATGCACAAGGCTCTGGCATCTTCCTCGCCGCGACCGCGACGCCCGTCAAACCCGGCGAAGGCAAGCTCAATCTCGAAGCGTTGGAGATGCAGGTTGACCCGCGCGCCGAATGGGCACAGATGTATCACGAAGCGTGGCGCATCGAACGCGATTTCTTTTATGACCCGAATCATCACGGTTTGGATTTGAAAGCGACTGAGAAGAAATATGAGCCGTATTTACAATCGGTGCAGCATCGCGCCGATTTGAATTATCTGTTTCAGGAAATGCTTGGCGAATTGTCGGTCGGGCATTTGTATGTGCAAGGTGGTGACGTGCCTGATCCGAAGCGCGTGGCGGGCGGCTTGCTCGGCTGTGAGTACAAAATTGAAAACGGACGCTATCGCTTTGCGAAAATCTACAACGGCGAAAACTGGAATCCCGGCTTGCGTGCGCCGCTGACGCAACCCGGTGTGAACGTGGTCGCGGGCGAATATCTGCTCGCCATCAACGGCAAGAATTTGACCGCGAACGACAATGTCTATCAGGCGTTGGAAAGCACAGCGGACAAGCAAGTCGTGTTGCGTGTTGGCCCGAATCCTGACGGTACGAGTTCGCGCGAAGTCACGGTCGTGCCCGTCGCCAACGAAGGCAATTTGCGCAACTTTGCCTGGGTCGAAGGCAATCGGCGCAAGGTCGAACAATTGAGCGGCGGCAAGCTCGGCTACGTCTGGTTGCCGAACACGGCGATTGAAGGCTACACGTATTTCAATCGCTATTACTTCGCGCAACTTGACAAACAAGGCGCAGTGATTGACGAACGTTTCAATGGCGGCGGTCACGCGGCGGATTACATCATTGATTATTTGAAGAAGCCGCTGAACAGCTATTGGGCGATGCGCGATGGCGAAGATTATCGGCAACCATTCGGCACGCTGCCGGGGCCGAAAGCGATGCTCGTCAATGAATATGCGGGTTCGGGCGGCGATTACTTACCCTGGATGTTTCGGCGCGAGAAGATTGGCCCGTTGATTGGCAAGCGCACATGGGGCGGCTTGATCGGCATTGGCGGTTATCCGGTGTTGGTGGATGGTGGTTCGGTGACTGCGCCGCACTTCGCATTTTATTCGCCCGAAGGTCAGTGGGAGATTGAAAATCGTGGCGTCGCGCCCGACATCGAAGTCGAACTTGATCCGAAAGCGTGGCGCGCAGGCCGTGACCTGCAATTGGAAAAAGCGGTCGAAGTGTTGCTGGCCACACTGGCGAAGAACCCGCCGAAAGTAACGCCGCGCCCCGCGTATCCGAACTATCACGCGCCGACTGTTGCGGCGAAACCAGCGACGCCGCCGAATGCCAAAGTCGCTGAGAAGCCCGTCAAAGCAGAGCCGAAAGCAAAAGCGGGCGAGAAACCCAAAGTCGCGGACAAAGCGGTGAAGCCGGAGGCGAAAGCGAAAACGTCCGATAAAGTGGCGGTGAAGTAACGTTTTCATTTCCCAGTTTCCATTTTCCAATTTTCATTTGTCATCGCAGAGAACAACTCGCCCGCAATGAAAAATGACAAATCGGAAATGGAAAACGGGAAATGAGGTTGTATAAGCCCGCCCCTTCGCACGATTGAAGTCTCAGGAGGACCCAACTCAATCACTTCAAACCAGCGAACGGGCGGGCGTGAGGTTATTTGCGATGTCAGATGGTTATTGCACGCCTTTCATCTTCTTGATGTAGGCGCTGTCCACGCCGTGCATGCGCAGCTTAATCAAATCATCCACCGTCAAATTGTTGTACCCCGCCTCGCGCATTTCTTTGACGAACTTTCCGTCCACGCGATGAATACGCATGCTCGTCAACTTATCCGCCGACAAATTCGTGAAGCCGAGATCGCTCATCTCTTTGATGTAGTCGCCCGTCACGCGATGAATCTTCATCGAAACCAATTTGTCGAATGATAAATCGCGGAAGCCCATCGTCTGCACGCCTTTGATGAAGTTTTCGTCAATGCGATGAATGCTCATCGAGATGAGTTTGTCGAGCGAGAGATCGGTGAAACCGAGCGCCTGTGCTTTGGCGATGAAGTCCTTGTCCACCTTGTGAATGCGCATCGAAATCAGCTTATCCACGCCGAGGTCTTTGAAGCCCAAGGCTTCGACTTCCTTGATGAAGTTCGCGTCTACGCGATGAATCTTCATCGCAATCAATTTGTCGGGCGTCAAATCTTTCAGGCCGAGATCGCGCATGCTGCGGATGAATTCGGCGTCTACTTTGAAGATGCGGAACGAAATCAGTTTGTCGAGCGAGAGTTTGTCAAAGCCCCACGACTTCGTCTCCTGCACAAAGCGCGTACTCACGTCGTGCAAGGCCAACGAAAACATGCGATCCGGTTGGATGTCGTCATAACCGAGGTTGCGCATCGCGCCGAGGTATGCGCCGTTCGGCGTGAAACGAAAATCGCCGACGCCTTTGCCTTCGCTCACCAAGCCTGTGAACACGATGTTCCCGGCCTCGCGATTGAGCGCAAATTGCGTGTTGCCGTTCGCATTCGGATTGAACCCGGCGAAGTCTTCGAGGTTATAATCCGAACTCATGTTCCAGCGGTTTTTCCCGTCGGATGATTGCGAGTTCAATTGCAACCAGAGCTTCCGGCCTTTGTCCGTGTCACGGACTTTGGCTGTCCAATCGCCCGTGACTTGTTCTTGTGCGAGCGCCGGGCGCGTCGTGCGCGAAAGAATGGTCACACCTGCGATCAACATAACTCCAAGAGCGAGAATGAGAGCTTTGCGCATAATGGGTTCTCCTTTGCTGGGTACGCACGCATCCTGCGTGCTAAAGCTTGCGAAACGGATTCGCTGACTCGAAAAAAACAGCGGCGGCGTAGGCTTAGCACGCAGGATGCGTGCGCACCCAGTCGGGTCAATTCTTCAGCAGGATCGTATCAATGCCCTGCGTTCGCATTTTGATGACATCGTTGGCCGAAATGTTTTTGAAGCCGGCGGCGCGCATTTTGCGGATGTATTCCGTGTCCACGCCGTGTTGCTTCAGTTGCAAGACCTGGCGCAACGTCAGATTGTTGAGACCGAGGCTGCGCAATTCTTTGACGTAACTTTCGGTCACGCCAAACATCCGCACCTGCGTCAAATCGCGCAGCGAAACGTTGTCGAAGCCCAGGGCTTTCAAGGTCTGCGCGTCTTCGGGTTTGACGCCGTGAATTTTGATCTCCAACACTTCGCGCACGGACAGTTTGCCCAAGCCCCAGCCTTGCACTTGTTTGACGAACTCTTCCGTGACGTCGTGGGTTTTGAGTTGGGTCAATTGATCGGCACTCAAATTTTCAAAGCCGACGCGCTTCATCTGCGCGGCATATTCCGGCGTGACGCCCATCAACCGCAGGTTCGAGAGTTTGCGAATGGACAGATTGTCGTAACCGGCCTGTTTCATCGCGGCCACGTATTCCGGTTTGAGGTCAGAGATTTTCAGTTGCACAATCTCGCGCACGGTCAGCTTTTCGCTGCTCATCCCTTGCGCCTGCTTGATGAATTCGGGCGTCACACCGTGCATCTTCAGATCGCAGATTTGTCGCACGGTCACATCATCGTAGCCTGCTTTTTTGATGGCTTCGATGTATTCGGGCGTGACGTTGTGCATCTTCAAGCGCACCAAATTCTCCGCCGTCAAACCTTCGTCTTTTTCCTTGTCTTTGTCCTTTTGCTTGGCATCCTGCATCGCCGCGATCACCAACGCCATTTCGGGAGAAACTTCAGCAACCGCTTTCACGCTTGCCATCGGCACAGGAAACGGCGATGGCGCGGGCGCGGCAATGGGCGCAGGGGCAGGCATAGGATCAGGCGGAGACACCATCGCCAACGTGCCGCGCAACTCGTCCTGCATCGCAGAAATCGTGATTTGTACGCGCGTCAGTTCATCTTTTTCGGTAGAAGACAATTCGTTCTTCGCGGCCTTTTCCTGCAACGCGGCCAGCTTTTTATGCGCTTGCGCTAACTTCGCTACCGAATCGGCGACTTCCGGCGTCATCACCGGAGCCTCAATTTCCGGCGCGGCCACGATCACCGGAGCAGCAGGCGGCGCAGGCGGCTTTGGCTTCTGCTGCGTCGTCGCTTGCAATGAAGCCAACGGCAACAACACACACGCCAGCGCCAACGTTAATGCGGCTTTGCGGCTCCGCGACAGATGCCGCCGATTCAACGCCGGATCGAGAATCGCGCGCACGCGGCTTTCCAGTTGCGAGCAAGCCATCCCGACCGTGACGGGCGTCGCAGGCTCGACGGCATCGAACGATTTCGCAATCTCGACCAAATAGCTCGCATAATCCGACGCGCGCGTGCCCACTTCCAACACGTAATCGTCACACGCCAATTCGCGTTCGACGCGCAACCGTCGCGCCGCCAACCACACGAGCGGATTGAACCAGTGCAACGCACACGCCAGATTTGCCAGCAACTGCATCAGACAATCGCGCCGTTTGATGTGCGCCAATTCGTGCAGCAACACGATATGCCGCCATTCGGCTGACCATTCAATCGAATCCGCAGGCAACACAATCACAGGCCGCAGCACACCCCACGTGACGGGCAGCGCGATCTCTTCCGAAGCGTACAACGAAATGTGCGAGGGCAAATCCAACTGTGCGCGCAAGCGCGTCGTCAACGCCGACCAATGATAATCGGTCAGGCATTCGGCTTCGCGCGTGATGCGCCACATGCGCAATGTGCCGAGCGCCAACCGCGCCAAGACGAACGCAACGCCGAGCGCCCAAACGAGCAACACGATTTGCAGCGCACTCAACGACCACGACGCAGCAGGCGCGGCAAGCGGCTCGGAAATGACCGCAGGCGCAAGCGCTTCCAGTTCTGGCGCAACCGCAGGCAAGACCGCTGCGACTTCATCCGTCGCCAATGCAATCGGAGTCGCCGCCACATCTTCACAATTCGGCGCGCAATCCGGTGCGGGCAAAATCGCCACGCGCCACGCCGGGACAACGAACGTCAACACGGGCAGCAACAACAAGCCGCCGAGCGCCAAACTCCACACCGTGTGCCGCAGCGCCGCCGAAGCGTGACGCAACAGCACCGTCAACAATCCGGCGGCGGCCAAAATGATGATTGCTTTGAGCGTGAGTTCGAGCAGTAGTTGCCAGGTAATCATTTAGCGACCTTCCTTTCGCGCTTGTTCGATCAGCGCCGAGAGCCGATCCAGTTCGTCTTGTTTGAGCCTCGATTTCGAGAGCAACGCAGCGACCGCCTGTTCGGTCGAGCCGTCAAAAAACGTTTGCACCATTTGCTTGAGTGCCGATTGCCGCGCCTTTTCGCGCGCGAGCGTCGGCAGGTAGACATACTTCGTGCCGTCGGTTTCATGCCGCAAATAACCTTTATCTTCCATCAGCCGCAGCAACGCGCGCACGGCGGAATAGCTCGGCGGATCAGGCAGCGCTTCCAAAACCTCGGTGGCGGTGACTTTGCCCAGCCGATGAATGATGTCCATGATTTGTCGTTCGCGGCGACTTAAATTGACGTGCGCTTTGGCGGTCATAACGATTTGCTTCCTTCCTGCCTTGAGTGGTGCTGCTAACTGCTTAGCACTTGATGCTAAAAATTTAGCACCTAGCGCCCCAGCCGTCAAGCCCCAAGTGCTAAAAAATTAGCACTACTCGCTGCGCAGCGCAATCATCGGATCAACTTTCGTCGCGCGCCGCGCCGGAATCCAACAGGCCAGCAACGCAACGAACACCAATAAAGATGCGACGAGGGTGAATGTCAGCGGATCTGTCGGACTCACTTCAAACAACAAGCTCGTCATCAAACGTGTGAAGGCGAAGGCGGCAACGATACCGATGCCAACGCCCAGCAACGCCAGTTTCATGCCCTGCCCGATGACCAGTCGCAATACTTCTTTTGTGCCAGCGCCGAGCGCGATGCGAATACCGAGTTCCTGCGTGCGTTGTGTGACGGCATACGAAATCACGCCGTACAACCCGATCAACGCCAGCGCCAATGCCAACGCGGCGAACGAGCCGAGCAGTAGTACATTCAAGCGATCTGACGCAATCGTTTCCGCGCGCAGATTCTCCATCGTATTCACACTGTGGATGGGTTGTTGCGGATCGAGTTGCTGCACTTGCGCGCGGACGGCGGCGACGAGCGATTGCGGGTCAACTGCCGTGCGGAGCGTGACGCGCACGTTGGGCACGGAACCTTGCAGATATGGCACGTACGCTTGCACGCGATTGGTTTCTTCGCGCAGCCCGTCCATCTTCACGCGACCGACGACGCCTAAGACCGTCAACAGCGGCGCATCCGCCATCGGCCCAAAGCGCACGCGCTTGCCCACCGCGTTTTCATTCGGCCAATGACGACGGGCGAATTCCTCGTCAATCACGATACAGTTCAAGCCCGCGACCAAACGCGGAATCAGTTCCATCTGACTCAGATCGCGCCCGCGCAGATGCTCGCGGTTGTCGCGTTCGTCGAACCAGCGTCCGGCGCGCAGCGGAATGTTCATCGTCTCGAAATAACCGGGCGACACCAGCGTCATTTCCATCGCAGGCATTTCATTCGGCGGCGGCAGCGGGCGGCCTTCAATCGAGAAGTTCGTCGTCCAACCGTTATTCCCAAGCGGCAGCCCCGACGACCACGCCGCATTCGTCACGCCGGGCAACGCGCGCAAACGTTCTTGCAGCGTTTGAAAAAACGTCATCTGCGGTTCGAGCGGTTGATATTTGCTGTCCGGCAAATCCACAGCGAAGGTCAGCAAGCCTTCATAGTTGAAGCCGGGATCGGTGCGCAGCAACTGACTGAAGCTGCGCAGCAACAATCCCGCGCCGACCAGCAGCACCAATGTCAAGGCGACTTCCGCGACGACCAGCGAATTGCGAAACCACGCTTTGCCGCCTGCGACGCCGCGCCCCGCGTCTTTCAAAGCGGTCTGCGCCTGCGTTCGTCCCGCCTGCCACGCGGGGACGAGACCGAAGAGCAAACCCGTCAGCGTCGTGATGACAAACGTGAAGCCTAAAACGTAAAAATCCGTTTTGATTTCTCCCGCACGCGGCAACACGTCGGGATTGAGTTTCAGCAAACCGTCAATCGCCCATTGCGCCAGCAGCACGCCCGGCAAACCGCCCAGCAAAGCGAGCAGCACGCTTTCGGTCAGCAATTGCCGTGCGATGCGGAAGCGACTTGCGCCCAACGCCACACGCACCGCCATCTCGCGTTGTCGTGCCGCCGAACGTGCCAGCAACAGATTGGCGACATTCGCGCAGGCAATCAGCAACACGCAGCCGACAGCGGCGAGAATGATCCACAAACCGCGTTCGACATTGCCGGTGACTTCTTCCTTGAGCGAACGCACGATGATCGAATTGCCTTTGTTCGAGTCTGGGTAGGCCGCAGCAAGTCGCGCGGCGATGGTTTGCATCTCAGCGCGCGCCTGTTCCAGCGTCACGCCAGGCTTGAGCCGTGCGATGCCGCGCAAACCAGGATGATTGTAGCGTTTGGTGTAGCCTTCTCCGTCTGCGAGTTGCCCAACCGGAACCCACAGATCGAAGCGGCGCGGAAAGTAAAACGCCTGCGGCAGCACGCCGATCACCGTGTAGCTGCGTTGATTCAGCGTGATTGCGCGATTGAGGACATCCGCATCGCCGCCGAAGCGTTGCTGCCACAATCCATGACTCAACACGACGACGGGCGCAGCGCCGACCTTGTCTTCATCGTTCGAGTACAAACGCCCCAGCACAGGCTTGACCTGAAGCGCCGCCAGCACCTCCGCCGACGCATTCGCCCCGCGCAATTGTTCCGGTTCGCCGCTGCCGGTCAGCGTATAACTGCCGCTGTTGTACACGCCGAGCGCGGCAAAAACGGTTTGTTGCGCACGCCAGTCCAGAAAGTTCGGATACGCCACCGACTCTTCGCCAAAGCTCTCGGCCTGCTCCATCAACGAAACCAGCCGCTCCGCTTGCTCGTACGGCAGCGGCTTGAGCAACACCGCATTGACGACGCTGAAAATCGCCGTGTTCGCGCCGATGCCCAAGCTGAGCGTGAGCACGGCAATCAACGTGAAGCCCGGCTGCTTCCTCAACATTCGCGCGCCGTAGCGCATGTCTTGAATCAGGGTTTGCATAATTTTCTCCCAACGATCACGAACAGACGGTGAACTCACCGAATGACAAATCAATTGCCGTGCCAACCATTCAGCCCGGCTAAAATTGCCAATGGTTGGATTTGTGGGAAGCCTGAGGCAACCGGAAATCCGCGAAGCTGTCCGCTTTCGGGAATGCGGTTTCCCGAAAGCGAAGCAGCTTGAGATATTGGCAAATTTGAACAACTCTTCCATAATCCATCCTGTTCCGCTGCAACAAGTCAAAAACCTTGTCCATTCCGAAGCGAAAGGCCGAACGCAATGAAGGGAAAAATCAATAGAGACACGCTCGTTGCTTTGATGAACAATCGCGGCGATTTCCGTCTGGCGCAAGAGCAACGCTGGTATCGCATCCCGGTCAAAAGCGCGCCGGAAATCGTGCGCGACGGCAGCCTGCGCTACCTGGCTTTCTATCACACGAAAATTTTCGGCGACCAGGCTTTCTCGGTGCGCTCGTATGGCACGGTGCAACGCCTGACGGTAGTGAAACGGCGCGAACTGTTTCCCGATTTGGAACATGACCCGAAGGCGGAGCAGGACTATTACAAAATCGAGTTTGACACGTTGCACGCCTTGCCGGCCCCCATTCTCAGCCGTCGCTGGCGTCGCATACTTTTCATCTCGACCACGTTTTCGCGCTTGCAGCAGGCGCGCGAGATCAACGACCTCTATCACGAAAGCTCTCTGGAGGAATTGCTCTGGGAAGCCTTTTGCACCGAGCGCATCGAGGCCGAGCGGCAATTCATGGTCGGCACGGGCAACCAGTTTTTCTATCTCGACTTCGCGTTGTTTTGCCGCGAACGCAACATTGACATCGAATGCGACGGCGACGAATTTCATTCCAAGCTCCCGGATGTGAAACGTGACAAGCGCCGCAACAACCTCTTGGAAAGTTTAGGCTGGGCGGTGTTGCGCTTCACGACCGAGGATTTGCGCCAGCGTTTGACCGAGGTCATCAGCCAAACAAAGGCAACGATCAATCGCTACGGCGGCTTGCGATACGCCGGCGAGCCTAGCGTCTTTCAGCACCTGGCGGTTGGTCCCGAACAACAACTCAGCTTGTTTGAATAGTCGGAAGGAAAAGCACGATGAAAGAAATTCACTCGGAAAAAGTTGCCGCCGGGAGCCGAACCTACGTCTTCGATGTGCAGGAAACGGTCGCCGGAGACAGGTATATGGTCATCAGCGAATCTCGGCAGACAGACGGCGGATTTGAACATCAGCGCGTCATGGTATTTGACGAACACATGGAAAAATTCTCTGAGGCTTTCGATCAGGCGCTCTGGGTCATGGTAAGGCGCGAAGCCCATGCCGCGCCTGCCCCAGCGGTGCCCGCGACCAGCCAGGCTTATCAAGTAGAAGAGATTCGACATCAGTACCCGAAGGCTTATGAAAAGTGGACGAGCGCGGAAGATGAGCAGCTCAAGCGGGAATATCAATCCGGCTTGAGCATTTCAGCACTCGCGGCTTTGTTTCAACGCCAACCCAGCGCCATTCAATCCCGCCTCAAGAAACTGGGTCTTGCGCCAAACCGCTAGTCAAAACGGTCGAAAGCGAATTTGAAGCAGACTATTCACAGCGCAAAGCAATCATCGGATCCACTTTCGTTGCTTTGCGCGCAGGCCAGTAACACGCCAGCAACGCCACGCCGAGCAATAATGACGCGGCGATGACGTAGCTGACCGGATCGGAACCGACGACGCCAAACAACAAACTCGTCAGCACGCGCGCCAACGCATAGCCGCCGACCAAGCCCAGCACAATGCCCAGCCCCGTCAGGCGCAAGCCTTGCCCCATCACGAGCCAGCGCACGTTCTGGGGCGAAGCGCCGAGCGCCACGCGGATGCCGATTTCGCGGCGACGTTGCACGACTTGATAGGCCAGCACGCCGTATAAACCAATCCCTGCGAGCAGTGCCGCCAAACCGCCAAAGCACAACGACAACAGCGACAGCAAGCGTTCGCCCATCAGGTTTTCGGCGATGACGGTGGCGACGGTTTTGATGTCGTAGAGCGGCAGGTTTGGATCGAGCTTGTTTACTTGCGCACGCAACGCCGGAATCACGGTCGCGGCGTCTTGTGCGCTGCGGACATAAAACGTGATTGAGCCTAAGTCTTTGTCCTGCGTGTACGGGATGTAGACGAACGGCTTCACGTCTTCGCGCACATTCGCGTGTTTGGCATCGCGCACGACGCCGACAATTTCGATTTCCAAATTGACGTTGCCGCCGCCGAAGGCCATCCGCAGGCCGATGGCGCTGCGATTGGGGAAGAATTTCTTCGCGGCGGTTTCATTCATGATCGCCACTTTTTGGCTCGTCTTCGTGTCCGTGCGCGCGAAATCGCGTCCGGTCATCAAGGGGGTTCCCATCGCGGCAAAATAGCCCGGCCCGATGGAAATGTGGCTGACGGTGTTGTCGTCCGGGTTCGCGTCGGTCGGGCCTTTTTCGACGGTGATGTTCGAGCCAGTCGTGTCGCCCGTGAAGGCGGACACGTTGGCGACGCCGATGTTTTGCACGCCCGGCACAGCCAACGCGGCTTCGCTCAATTGTGTGACGAATTGCGAGACCTTTTCCGGGTTGTAGCCGTTCAAATCCGGCGCGACGGAAAACGTCAGCACCTGCTCCGGCTGCACGCCCAAATCCATTTTCGTCAGATTCCACAACGTGCGCGTCAACAGTCCTGCGCCGACCAGCAACAACGTCGTCATGGTGACTTGCGCGACGACGAGCGATTTGCGCAAGCGCACTTGCGATGTACTGCCCGAAGCATTTGTGCCTTGATCTTTGAGCGCCGGAGTCAAGTCATGCCGCGTCGCACGCCACGCCGGAACCAGGCCGCATAACACGCCCGTCAACACGGACAACAACAGCGTGAACGCCAGCACGCGCGCGTCCAAATTCGTGGTCAAGCCGTTGATGCCCATGCCGTCCACAATCGTTTGCAGCAATCCGCTGCTCACCCACGCCGCGACCAACAATCCCAACGCCGCGCCCGCCAAGGCGAGCAAAAAGCTTTCGCTCAACAATTGCCGCATCAAGCGCCAACGCCCTGCGCCCAGCGCCTGCCGAATCGCAATCTCACGTTGCCGCCCCAGCCCGCGCACGAGCAATAAATTCGCCACGTTCGTGCAAGCGATCAGCAGCACCAATCCGACCATTCCAAACAACACCCACAACGATTCGCCCGCATCGCTTTGCACAACCTGTCGCCCACCCGCGCCGGGATGCAGTTCAATTCGTTTGGCCAAAAAGCGATCCTGCGTTTCCTTCGGCCAGCCTTGCACCTTCGGCAATTGTTCGGCGAGCAACGCGCTGTACGTCGGCAGAATGCCCGCCTCGGCCTGCTTCGCCGTCAAGCCCGGCTTCAAGCGTCCGATCAGTGCGATCCAGTAATCGTTCCAATCCTCCAAGCCTTCCCAATTCGGCGTCATCTGATGCTTCATCATTAGCGGCACAAACACATCCGGCATCTGTCCGACCTGCACGCCCGTGAAACCTGCCTGCGCGACGCCGACGATGGTCAGGTTGTGACCGTTGATGAGCAATTGTTGATTGAGAATCGCCGGATCGTTGGCAAAGCGTCGCGTCCAATAGCCGTGACTCAACACGGCGACCGGATGCGCGCCGATTTGCTTGTCGTCATCCATCGTGAACACGCGCCCCAACGCTGGCCGCACGCCGAGCGTCGCAAAGTAATTGCCCGATACCAGTTCGCCTGCCGCGCGTTCGGTTTGCCCCTTCGCGCTGATGCTGAGCGGAATCGCATAGCGCGCGAGCAGCCCTGAAAACACTGGATTGTTGTCGCGCAAGCCTTTGTACATCGGCACGGAAAACGATGTCGCAATATCGCTGTCCGACGAGCCGTGCCCGCGAATCGGCCCCGGCGAACGCAGCACCACCAATTCATCGGGGTTCTGCACCGGCAAGCGCCGCAGCAACACTTGATCCAATAGCGAAAAGATCGCCGTGTTCGCGCCGATCCCCAATGCCAGCGTCAGTACCGCCAGCAACGTGAAGCTGGGTTGTTTGAGTAACATTCGCACGCCGTAGCGTAGGTCTTCCAGTAAGGTTTGCATAAGTTCTCCTGATAAGGTGGCCGGTGGTTGGTGGCTGGTGATCGGTAAAAAACCAGCCACCAACCACCAACCACCAACTATTCACAACGTAACGCAATCATCGGATCAACTTTCGTCGCGCGCCGGGCCGGAAGCCAGCACGCCAGCAACGCGACGAACGTCAAGAGCAACGCCACACCAACGAACGTCAGCGGGTCGGTCGCGCTCACACCGAATAACAAGGTTTTCATCAGGCGCGTCAGCCCCAGCGCCGCGACGACGCCAATCGCTACGCCTGCCAACGCCAACGTCAATCCGTGTTGCAACACGAGCCGCAACACGTCGCGCGCCTCTGCACCGAGCGCGACACGAATGCCGATTTCGCGCGTGCGTTGCGCAACCGAATAACTGATCACGCCGTAAATTCCGGCGGCAGCCAGCAACGCCGCGACCAACGCAAACAGACTCAGCAGCACGGTGCGGAACCGCTGCGGCGCGATGCTTTCGGCTAACACTTGTGTGAGCGGTTTCAGATCGGCGATGGCTTGATTCGCCTCGACGGCTTGCATCGCCTGTCGCAGCGCGGCGATGGATGACAACGGATCGCCCGCCGTGCGCACAAACAACATCATCCGGCGTCCGACCAGATTTTCGACCAGCGTGGCCTGACGTTGTTGAAAGGGAATGTAAATGCCCGGATAGGAAGCTGTCTCCAAGCCGTTGCTTTTGCTGTCCGCGACGACACCGATGATTTCGAGCCAGGGATTCGTTTCATCGCCAAGCCGCAGCCGTTGCCCGACCGCATCTTGTTGCGGGAAATATTTGCGCGCGAGCGTCTCGTCAATCACGACGACGCCTTGCGAGGCTGCGGTGTCGGCCTCCGTGAACGTGCGACCGCGCCGCAGCGGGATTTGCAAAGCGCGAAAATACGCGGAGCTGACAACGCCGAAATCTGCCGGGATGGATTCACTGCGGTTTTCAATCGTCAGATTGCGAACGGCATTCGCGCGGCTCAACGGCAGGTTGTTGGCGAGCGCAACGGCTTCGACGCCAGGCGTGGCAGCTAAGCCATCGAGCGCGCGTTGATAGAAGCCATTCAATTCCGTCATCGTCGGGTAGCGGTTTTCAGGAACCTGCAAACGCATCGTCAGCACGCGCTCGGCGTTGAAGCCCGGCTCGACTTGTTGCACGCGCAAAAAGCTGTTGGCGGCCAGCCCCGCGCCGATGAGCAACACACACGCCAATGCAGTTTCCGCGACGACCAGCAGGTTGAGCGTGCGTTTGAGACTCGCACCGCTGCCTGATTTGCCGCCTTCTTTCAGCAACGCATTCAAGTCAGAGCGCGCCGCCGTCAACGCAGGCACGAGGCCAAACAGAATGCCCGTGACCAATGAAATCAGCAGCGTGAAGCCGAGCACAGTGGCATCAATCCCGATTTGGCCGAGTCGCGGCGTGTTCGCAGGCAGCAGCCACACAAACAAATCCAGTCCCCACACCGCGACCAGCACGCCGACCGCGCCGCCGCCCAAACTCAGCAACAAACTTTCGGTCAGCATCTGTCGCACGACGCGCCAACGGCTCGCACCGAGCGCCGCACGAATCGCGGTTTCTTTTTCGCGTCGCGCCGCCCGCGCCAGCAGCAGGTTCGACACGTTGACGCACGCAATCAACAACACGAAACCGACCGCCGCGAGCAACAAACGTAGCGCCGGTCTCGTGCCTTGCACGATTTGTTCCTGCAACGCGATGAGTTGGGCTTCGCGCGCGGGCGGCGTAAACAATTCGGGTTGTTGTTGCCGCAGTTGTGCCAGCTTCACGTTCAATTCCGCCTGCGCCTGCGCGAGCGTGATGTCGGCCTTGAGCCGCGCGACTGGAATGACGAAATTCAGTTCGCCGTCCGCACGACGCGGCGTCAGCGTGAGCGGAACCCACACTTCGGGCTTGCGCATCTGCAATTCAAAGGGCTGAAAGCTGTCCGGCAACACGCCGACCACTTGATACTCCTCGCCATTCAATCGCACCGATTGATTCCCGAATTGCGCTTCACCAAATCGTCGCCGCCACAATCCGGCGCTGACGAGCGCAACGCGCTGTCGCCCCGGTTGATCTTCTTCCGCGAGCAGATTGCGACCGAATTGCGGCGCGACGCCGAGCAGCGGAAAGAAGTCTGCCGTAATCTCCGCGCCTTCAATCAACGCGGTCTCGGATGGTGATGCCAAGTGATATTCGCGCGGATAATACGCGGCCAGATGCGACGCACTCTGCTGCCCCTCGCGCCACGCGGTGAAATGCGCGACTGGTATCCACGAACTGCCGCGCGCGACGACGAGTTGTTCAGCATTTGGAAACGGCAGCGGGCGCAACAACACGCCGCTGAAGATGCCGAAAATCGCCGTGTTCGCGCCAATGCCCAGCGCGAGCGTGAGAATCGCAATCAACGTGAAGCCAGGTTGTTTGCGCAACATCCGCGCGCCGAAAATCAAATCTTGTAACAACGATTGCATAGTACCTCCCGCTTGCTCAAACGGGTTGCGAACCAAGTAGCGTGCCAAAGGCTTTCGGTTGGCAGAGAAGAAGTTACGAGGAAAGAAAATTTTCGGATTGCGGCAGCGGTGTGCGGTTGTGGGACGCGGAATTCCCGCTTGTGGGACGCGGGTAGCGCAAACTGTTAGTTTGCGTGGCTTCAATCAGGGGTTCGCTAACGAAGCTACGCAAACTAACAGTTTGCGCTACGGTTATTGGGCGTAAAAATTGCCGTGGAAGCCGAGCGGATAATGAAGGCCCGTCCAGACGCGCGCCTGGAAATCCATCGTCGCGGCATCGCGGATTTCGAGGAACGTTTGATCCTGATTCGCGTCATAGCCGAGCGTCAACAACCAGCCGTGTTCTTCGCCCGTCTTGCTCGGCTGCGGCACAAACACGGACTCGGCGTAAGTGCGGCCTTTGGTCGGCTCGACGCGCTTGCTCGTGCGGCGCTGCAAATCATGCTTCACCATCGCGGTTGCGTCCGACAGTCCGCCGTTGAAGCCGCCCGTATACAAATAGCGCGCTTCCGTGCCGCCGCGTCGTTCGTCGAAGCGCGGGAATTCGACTTCGGCTTCGAGTTCATTGCGGCTCGTCAATTCGCCTTTCGCCAAATCAATTGCGAGCCGCGTCAGATGATTCGGCGTCGTTTGGACAGGCTTGTCGGCATCGAATGACCCAACCGCTTTCAGCACCGAACCGTCGGGGCTGAGAATCGAATCCAGATGCAGCTTGCCGTCTTTCTCAAACGCATTGCCGTTGTGAAAGACCATATTCGCGGGCTGATTGATGGTGACGGGTTTGCCCGTGCCGTCTTTGCGCAGGATCACGATTTTCGTCGGCATATCATCACCAAATTTCAGCGCCTGAAACGGGGCGACCTTGCCGCTCATCATTTTGCCAAGCTCGACCCAAACAGGCGGGATCACAAAGATGATGTGATCTTTCGACAGCAGCATATCGTGAACCATGAAATATTGTGGCTGCGGCAATGAGTACAATTGCTTCAGCTTGCCATCCTTCTCCATCCGAAACACCGTCAGCGCCAACCCCATTCCGCGCTTGATGCCATAGGCATAGCCTTCGCCTGTGACCGGATCAAACTTCGGATGCGCGGTGAACGGCACATCGCCGGGCAGCGTGCCATAAAAATTCCATTCGCTTTTGTACGCCAACGTCGTCGGATCAATCTCAACGGGCGGCCCGCCTTCAGACAAGCCGAGATAGCGGCCATCCCACTGAATGATGTTCACACTCGGCTGATTTTTGCCGCGCGATTTCCGCGTGTAACCTTCGGGCACAGGCGGCGCGAGCGTGCCGACTTCGGGGTACAACATCCGTTTCATTTGTTGTTCTTCGATGCGCTGCGGCGTGTCGAGGAAGCGCGCCTGCAACGACACTTTGCCTTCCCGAAACGTAAGCTTCGACAAATACGCATCGCCATCAAACAGATGTTGCAGCGGCACACCAAACGTTTCTTTCTGTCCCGGCGCAGTGCGAATCAACGTGCCGTTCAAGGCCTTCGGCACTTTGCCTTCGATGTTTTTGAGGTCCCAATTGCCTTCCGCGCTGGCGGTGCGATTGGCCAGGTAGTTCAAGCTTCGCTTATTGTCGGCGAGCGCCCGCGTGACGAGTTGTGATTCAATCATACCCAACGCTCCAGCGGTTCCGAGCAAGCGCGCAAATTCGCGGCGGGTCATTCCAGAATTCATAGTGCCTCCGTTTAGGTTGTGATTTTCAAGCAGCGTCAGTCTATACGAGGCGAAGTGATTGAGGGTTCAACTTTCTGCTGACCGCGGAAAAGGATTGGGTCAGCGCGGAAAATAGAATACGGATTGGACGTGATGATGCGGATAGGCACAAAGCGTATCAGTTTCAATCTGTCGCATCCGTCCAATCCGTATTCTATTAACTCAATTTCTTTTTGACCGCGCGGAACGTGTTGCGAAAGAACCCCTGCTTCGGCGTCGCAACCGGCTCGCCCGATTCTTCCGCTTTGATAATCGCTTTGGCTTCGGCTTCGAGCGCGCTGAAAAAATGCGCCGTCATCATCTTCGCCGTAGACAAAATCATGCGCTGCCCAACGCTCGCAATCGTGCCGCCGACGCTGACATCGCCCGCGTAATTGACGACGGTTACATCGCCTTGCTCAACCAAATCCAGTTCGCCCACGCCTTTGACAAAGCCTGCTGCGCCCTTGCCGTCCACGATCATTTTGTAATGTTCCGGTTCGCGCATGTCTTCAAGCGTGATCGCGCCCGTGTACATGCCTTTGATTGCGCCAACGCCCGTCTTGAGCGTGACTTTGTACGACGTGCCTGCAGTGTTTTCGAGCGATTGCACGCCGGGTACGCAGCGACTGAGCACATCAGGATCAATCATTAAATTCCACACGAGTTCGCGCGGAGCGTTGAGTGTGTAAGTGCCTTCGATTTTCATAAGAAGCGTTTTTGCCACGAATTCCACGAATTTTCACGAAGACTGGCGATAGGCTATGCCCGAA
>CAZWAK010000035.1:17708-55992 GCA_964631865.1 uncultured Heliobacteriaceae bacterium
TCATTTTGCGTTTTGCCACGAATTCCACGAATTTTCACGAAGACTGGCGATAGGCTATGCCCGAAGAGGTGACTTACTTTCTAACAACCCAAGAAAAGAAATTCGTGCTCATTCGTGGAATTCGTGGCTCAAATTCATTTTGCGTTTTGCCACGAATTCCACGAATTTTCACGAAGACTGGCGATAGGCAATGCCCGAAGAGGTGACCTGCTCTCCAACAATCCAAAAAAAGAAATTCGTGTTCATTCGTGGAATTCGTGGCTCAAATTCATTTTGCGTTTTGCTCATCCAACCATTTTTTCAGCGGCGCAAAGTAATCCAGAATCGCCGTCGCGTCCATCTTGTCTTCGCCTGTCAATGTCTTCAAGGCCTCGGGCCAGGGTTTGCTTTGCCCCATTTCCAGCATCTTTTGCAACTTCGCGCCCGCTTGTTTGTCGCCGAAAATCGAAGCGCGATGCAGCGGCCCCGTCACGCCTGCTTCTTTGCACAAGGCGCGGTGAAATTGGAACTGCAAGACGGCGGCGAGGAAGTAGCGCGCATACGGCACGTTCGCGGCGACGTGATATTTCGCCCAGGCATCGAAGTTTTGTTCGCTGCGGGCCTCGGGCGGCGCGATGCCTTGATATTTTTCGCGCAGTTCCCACCAGCCTTTGTTGTAATCGCTCGGTTTGATTTCGCCCGAAAATACTTTCCAGCGATATTGATCTACCAAATAGCCGAACGGCAGAAACGCGACTTTTTCGAGCGCGCGTTGCATCAGGATGCCGATGTCCGAACTCGCATCCGGCACGTTTGTAATCAAACCGATTTGCTTCAAATATTCGGGCGTGACCGACAACGCAATCGCATCGCCGATGGCTTCGTGAAAGCCGTCGTTCGCGCTGTTTTGATAGAGGAACGGTTGGTTCTGATAGGCCATTTGATAGTAGTTGTGGCCGAGTTCGTGATGGATCACGCCGAAGTCTTCTTCGTTGATGTTGATGCACATTTTGATGCGCACATCGTCTTTCGCATCAATGTCCCAGGCGCTTGCGTGACACACGACTTCGCGGTCTTGCGGGCGGGTGAAGAGTGAACGTTTCCAAAACGTGTCGGGCAGGGTTTTCAAGCCGAGCGACGTGAAAAAGCTTTCGCCGAATTTGACCATCGCCTTGGCATCGGTTTTGCGCCCGACTAAAATCTTCGTCAGGTCATAGCCCGGATCGCCCGTCGGGGGCTTCAGCAAATCGTAAATGTTGTTCCATTGCTGCGACCACATGTTGCCGAACAGATGCGCCGGAATCGGCCCCGTCGCAGGCACGACTTTGTCGCCGTACTTCTTGACGAGTTGTTTGCGCGCGTACGTGTGCAGCGAATCGTAGAGCGGTTTGACCTGCAACCACAGCCGTTCCATTTCGGCAGCGAACGCATCCGGTTCCATATCGTAATTCGACCGCCACATTGCGCCCGCGTCAGCAAAGCCCATTTCCTTCGCGCCTTTGTTCGTCAATTCGACGAAGCGCGCGTATTGATCGCGGTGTGAATTGGCGACGTTGTGCCAGCCGAGCCACGCTTTTTTCAATTCGTCCGCATTGCGATTTTTTGCCAGCGTTTCTGAAAGCTCATCCAGGTTGAAGCATTTGCCTTTGTCGCCGTCGGGACAATATTTGCCTTTGCCGTAATCGGCTTCCATCGCGGCGGCGAGCTTCGTCAATTCGTCGCGTTCTTTGGCATCGCTCGGCGCGGGCAAGGGCGTGGCGAGCTTGAGCAATTTCAATTTGCGCGCGACGTCGTCTGAAACTTTTTGTCCGTCGAATTTGCGCGCGGCTTCGGCCAATTCGCCGACGGCAGCGATGTAATCTTTGTTCGCGTCGGCTTCCAAGGCTTCGGTGTCTTCGGTGATGAAATTGCTTTTGACCCAACTCGCGCGACTGAGCTTGAGCGACAAGTCAAAGAGCTTCTTTTCGGCATCGGCGACGAATTGTTCGGGCGACGAGGTATTCACAGACATAGAGGTCGTAGTGGAAGTCGAAGTCGTATTGCACGCCCAGGCAGCGAACAACAGGAGGACGACGGAGGCAAACGCGAGGCTTCGTTTCATGGTTTTGTGCCTTTCGGAAAAATTGGTTGGTGGTGTTAATGGGCAAAAATCTGCGCGGGCGTAATCGTCAAAAACTCCAAACTCGGCGCAGGCAATTTCTTGCGGCCTTTGTACTGCACGCGCCTTGTGTATTTGCCGTCGCGCGGTGCCGTGTGAACCCACACGCTTTGGTCGCGGCGATCAATCACCCAATAGGTTGGAATTTCTAGTGCAGCGTATATGTCGGGCTTGCTAATCAAATCGCGATCAATTTCGCGTTTGCCGGAAACAGAAATAATTTCAATAACAAGCAAGGCGGGCGGACGGCACTCTTTATTTCCATTTACATACTCATCACAGCAAATGGAAGCATCCGGGCAAACGTTATGGGGGCCATCAATATTTTCTTCGTTCCAGGTTTCTTTCAACTCCTTCGGCACGATATACCAAACACTCGACCCCGCAATTTGACAATTCAGTGCTCGAATCTCTCGATAAAATGGGGCCAGTAAGTTTTCCGTGCGGACAGTTTGCTTGATGTGAATAAAATCCGGGGGCGGGGCCATAACGATTTCTCCGTTGATGAGTTCGAGGCGGTCATCCGGGAACAAATGCACTAACTCTTCAAATTCTTCCAGCGTGAAGCGGCGCACGAGGGGGACATCGGGCTTGAGCTTGACTTCGTGCATTGTCACGGAAGGTGGAATATTTTTCAGGGCTGTGACCATAATTTTATCTCCCGGCAAATTCGCTAAGCCTGTGTTGACCGGCGCTCCTGGTTCATTGAATCTTTTCCGCCAGCGGGTCAAGTAAGGTTAGTTCGGGTATCCAGGCAAAATCTTTTGTGTTTCGCGTAACCAGTGTCAATTGATGAACCAATGCGGTTGCCGCAATCAGGGCGTCGCCTAAAGACATTTTCTGGTGTTGTCGTAACCGAACGGCCTCATCAAGGATAGGCGAGGTAATTTGCAAAATAGGCATTAACGCGAAAAAATCTTCCAAATCCTGACGATCTATTTCGGTCAATTTGTGATAGCCCAGAACTTCGACATAACTGACGGCGGACACAAACGGTACCTGCTCTGCAATAAAACGTCGTACTTGATCGTAAGTCGGCTGAGTGGAATAGATGATGATGTTGCTATCCAGAAGCATAGCCCGTTCCCCAGGTTAGTCTCTGTCCGGTAGTGCGCGATCTTCGCGCGTGTCCTGCTGCCAGGCAACTGGGTCAGTAATCTCAGCGAAGCCGTTACGGGCAGCCAAGCGATTTAGAACTTGTGCAATTTTTTGGCGCTGATTTTCTGTCGTTGGCGGAATCGTGTCGTCAACGATAGTCACTAAAACGGACAGCGCGCGGTCTTCACCAGAAGTGACGGGTTCTTCATCTGTCCAATGAAGTTGATTATTTTTGAGAATCGCCGAATAGGTTTGAAGCATAACATCCCTCTTCAAAATCAAATGTTTGATGCACGTACGATACTACTCATTTTACTTGATGGGCAAGGAAACTATCGCTACAGATTCTCGATGTCTACCGGCTCGACTTCATCGGCCAATTCAAACCCGAACACCTTCGCATAAAAATACAATTCGCCGTCCAGCGCGCGTTTGATGTTGGCGGCTTGGCGGAAGCCGTGCCCTTCTTCGGCAAACGTCACGTACGCGACGGGCAAGCCTTTCTCCCGCAGCGCATTCACCATCTTTTCGGCTTGATTGGGCGGAACGATTTTGTCTTCCAAGCCTTGAAAGAAGATGACGGGGACGTTGAGGTTGTCCGTGTGATGAATCGGCGAACGTGCTTTGTAGGCTTTCTTCGGCACTAAGCCGTAGGTGTAGCGCGACTCGAATTTGTGCGTGTCGTCGTCCAATGCTTGCAAATCGCTGACGCCATAATGGCTCGCGCCGGCCTTGAACACGTCGTGAAACGTGAGCGCGCACAGCACGGTGTAGCCGCCTGCACTGCCGCCCGTGATGCACAAACGATTCGGATCGGCGAGACCTTTGTTGACCAGATGTTTCGCGCCGTTCACACAATCGTTCACATCCACGACGCCCCATTCGTTGTTCAGGCGTAGACGATATTCGCGTCCGTAGCCCGTGCTGCCGCCGTAATTCACATCCAGCACGGCAAAACCGCGCGATGTCCAGAACTGTGTCCAGAGGCTGAAGACCGGATAGGTCGCCGCCGTTGGGCCGCCGTGAATTTCGACGATCAGCGGTGGCTTTTCGCCAGCGGGTTCGCGGTAGGCGGGATTGCGCGGCGGATAATAAAAAGCGTGTGCGGTCAGGCCGTCGGTCGTCGGAAACTCAATCGGGCGCGGCAGCGAAATGATCCAGGGATCAATCACAATGTCGTTGGAACTGCGCAGGAGTTTGAATTCATTGTTCTGTGTGTTCAGCGAGACGACGGCGTTCGGCTCCAGATTCGATCCGGCAATGAAGACGGCGCGATGATTGTTCGCCTGCACGCTGTCGAATTTCGTGAACTCGGATTTGACTTGTTGGAACGTGCCGAAGTTCGTATTCAAAATGCCTAGATGCGGCAAGCCGCGTTCGATGAACGAACAGATGAGGTTATGTTCCTCCAAAAACGCATAGGTGGACATGCCGAAGACCCATTGCGGCAAACCGAAATCCGCCTGCGCTTGCAACAGCGGTTCGGCTTGGCCTTTGCGCCAGCGATACAAATTCCACCAGCCCGTGCGATCTGAGACGAAGTGCAGCACGCCTTCGGGCGACCATTCGGGCTGAAAAATGGATTCCTCTTTGCCGCCGACCAGAGCTTGCGCGGCGATCACCGTGCCGCCAAATTCCCAATGCCCAATCATCAACTCTGTGCCGTCCCAGGGCATATTCGGATGATTCCATTGCAGAAACGCAAGCTGGGTTCCGTCCGGGTGCAGGCGCGGCGACGAGACAAAATCGCTGCCCGAATATAAGGTGCGAAAGACGCCCGTGTCGAGGTCAATGCTGGCGAGCGAGTTGATGGCTTCGTATTGTGTGACGCGATGATCCTCGCACACGCAGATCAGGCGATGGCGCTGACGATCCAGGATGAAATCGGCAAAGCGCACGCCTTTGGTTTCGGGCGTGAGCGGTTCGGGTTCTTCGCCGACGACCTGGCGATAGACCCGGTTGTCGGCGAAGTTGGAAAAGTAAATCACGCCGTCTTCGACCAAATACGCGCCGCCGCCGTATTCGTGAACGCGCGTGCGGACGCTGTACGGGGCGGGCGTGACGTCTTCGGTTTTGTGACCGGGCGTACGCCGCACGATGACGCTGCGGCCTTTTTCCGCCGGACGCGATTCGATCCAGTAAATGTCGTCGCCGTCGAGCATCACCTGGCTCAAACCAATCGAGCCGGACACAATCAAATCGGAGGTAATCGTGGACTTCCAGGTTCCGTACGGAGCGGTTTGGTGCATATTTTTCATAGAGTAGACGGTAGACAGTAGACAGTAGACGGTAGTTCGTAGTTGGGCAGTTGGGCGACAGTGAGAGAGTCTTTCTCTCAAGCCTGACGAATTCTACCGTCTACCGTCTACCGCCTACTGTCTACTCCTAGTCCTACCTCCTGCGCACAGGTAACAAAATATTAGAAATTAAAATGCCCGCGACCAGGGCCATCGCGGTCAGAATCATTTGGACGGCAATGCCAACGCCGGGGACGATCTGATTATCCAACAAAGACGCGATGCTGCGAAAGCCCAGACTGCCGGGAACCAGCAACAAAATGCCCGGAGCCAGCGTGACCGTCGTTGGACGGCGCAACAACTGCGAGTAAATCTTGCTGGCGACCCCAACCGTCAGCGCGCCGATAAACGGCCCCAATTCCGGCCCGATGAGTTTTGCGCCGCCGCGACTGGCGGCAACGGCCAGCACGACCACCAGCACGATCCAGACGACATCGCGCCGATGCGCGCGCAGCAAAATCGAGAACGCAATCGCAATCAAAAACAACGCGAGATATTCCGTCCACCAGGGCTGCGCCAACGATGCACCGATGCGGGGCGCACCGAAGCTCAGGTGAGAAATCTTTGCGCCCAGCGTCACGCCAAACCCGATGCCAAAAAATACAATCAGCGCGCTGCTCAACCGCGAAGTGCCGGAGACCAGATTGCGCGTCGTCAATTCGGTCAACGCCGTCGTCAAGGTGAAGCCCGGCATCAATAAAATCAGCCCGGCGAGCGTGGCATTGAACACGGAATACGGGCCAAACCACAAGCTCAAGGCGGCGGCTAACCCCGAGGCAAATGTGGCGGCGACCGGCTCGAAGACTTTCCCCAGCGGCGCATATTTGTCCGCCAGCCAAAAGAGCAACCCGATGAACAACCCGATGACCGCTGACACCGCCATTTCTTTCAACCCGCCGCCGAGAAACTGCGACGAAGCCACCGACGCTAACCCACAAGCAAATATGTTCAGCCACGTGCCGTAGGTCGGTTGCCGCGTCACGATTTCGTCAATCCGACGCGCGCCTTCCGTCGGCGAGCAGCGACGGTACAACACCTCCGTCAAGACCTGATCCAGGTCAACGATTTTGCCTAAATTGAGATTGCCGGGTTCGGCGCGAATCAAGAAGGTGCGTTGGGCTTCCAGTTCGCCAAACCCGCAATAAATCGAAGTCGGCGTCGAAAAGAATTGTCCTTGCAACCCGATGCGCGCGGCGGCTTGTTCGAGCAATTCTTCGAGGCGATGCGACGCATAGCCGCACATGTGCAACGCGCGTCCGAGCCGCAAAATAAAGCCGATGGCCGCGTCGTTCGGCTCCGTTTCTGTCTTCGCAAGGTCTGGGCGTTCGTCGTTCAAAGCGCACTCCTCATCTCTCATCGCAATGAAAGCCGCAAGGGTAATGCCTTGCGGCGGGTTTTTGAAGAGCCAAGACCATCCGTTGAGGGACAAACGGCGCGGCGCGTCTGAAATTGAAGGGACATTTGGAAGCGCGTACGAAACCGGACGTGACGCGGCTGAATGAAAGGACAAATCAGTCGGCTAAAAACCGAGATCACGAAACACACGAAAATAACGAAACAAACAGAATCTTTGTTGTCTTCGGCCTTTCGTCTATTTCGTTAATTTCGTGTGTTTCGTAATCTCTCTGATTTCAAATCAAATCCCACGGCTTGCGCGCCTTGCGGCTGAGGAGCTTCGTGGCGTCGGGCGCGTTTACAAAGTCTTCTTTTTTGGCATCCCACACCAACCGCTTGCCCGTCTTGAAGGCGATGTTGCCGAGATGGGCAATCGTCGTCGAGCGATGACCGATTTCCGGTTCGGCCACAGGTGTTTTGCGCGAACGAACACATTCGATGAAGTTCGCGCAGTGCAAATCGGTGGCGTCGCGGCCTTGCACGCGCTTGGCTTCGGTGCGAAAGCTGTCCACCGGATTGTTCGCGTCTTGCGTGCCGTCTCTGCGACGCACACCCTTCGGTTCGGGGAACACTTCGTAGCCGATGCGGTCGCACAAAATCGTGCCGTTCGTGCCGTGATAGGCTTCGCCGTTCGGACGATCCAGGCTGTGACGCGCGCCGTAGTAATTGTGCCCTGCGGTACGAATGCCCATCCCCATCCCGTTCATATTTAGCGCCTCGTAGCTCAGTACGAAGCTCGGATATTCATACGTGACTTGCATGACGTCGGGCATCTCGCCCATATCGTTGACGCAAAAGCGTCCGCCCGAAGCCGTGATCGTTTTCGGCGCGTCCACGCCCATCACCTGATGCACGGTGTCGAAGCGATGCGTGCCGAAGTCGGTGATCGTGCCGCCCGCGTAATCCCAGAACCAGCGATACCAGCGCAGATGGCGATTTTTGTTGTACGGCACTTTGGGCGCGGGGCCGCAGTACAGATCCCAATCCAGGCCTTCGGGCGCGGGCGCGTCGGCGACTTTGCCGATGCCGTAGGGCGTGTTGTTGCTGTAATTCCACACACGCACAAAGCGCACTTCGCCAATCGCGCCGGAGCGGACGAGTTGTTCGACTTCTTTGTAATGCGGGGCGGAGCGATGTTGCATGCCGGTTTGCACGATGCGGTTGTGTTTGCGCGCGGCTTCGACAATGGCGCGGCCTTCTTTGATGTTGTGGGCGAGCGGCTTTTCGACATAAACATCCTTGCCCGCCGCGCACGCCATCACGCTCGGAATCGCGTGCCAATGATCGGGCGTACCGATATGCACAGCGTCCACATCCTTGAGGTCAAGTACTTTGCGAAAGTCCTGAAAGACCTGCGCCGTTTTGCCCGCCCACGCTTTCGCGCCTTCGGCATTGGGCAGAAACACATCGCAGAGCGCGTTGTATTCGACGTTCGGGACTTGCAACATCAGTTTTGCGACCTGTGTGCCGCGTCCGCCGCAGCCGATCAAGCTGAGACGCACACGATCATTCGCGCCGAGGATTTTGTTGTAGGAAACCGCTGTCGTGGTGACGGCGGCAGTGCTGGTTTTGATGAATTTGCGTCTTTGCATAATTTCACGAGCATCGAACACGGATATTACGGATGATACGGATTTGCTCAGATCAAAACCAGGCTATTGATCCGAACAAATCCGTACCATCTGTGCGATCCGTGTTCCATTGGATTTTCAGATACGATTGAATTTCTCAATCGCTTTCGTTAATGATTTGAACTGTCGAATGAATGGGAACATGCCTTTTTCCCGCGCATCAATTTCCTGGGCTTTTTTCAGCACGTCTTCGGCGCGTTCCTGCGGCACAACGACCACGCCGTCTTCATCCGCGACGATGATGTCGCCCGGTCGCACCGTCACGCCGCCGCATTGCACTTCAATGTTGCGCGCCACCGTCGCGTAATGCCCGACTGCTGTGCGTGGTGATGCCGAACGCGCGTAGACCGTCAAGCCCATCCGTCGCACGTCCCAAATATCCCGAATTGCACCATCCAACACCATCCCCGCCATCCCGCGCACCTTCGCCGCCGTCGCCATCAAATTGCCCATCGCGGCGATGTCGAGTGTGCCTTCCATCACGATCACACCGACTTCGCCGGGCTTGGCGTTGTCAATCATTTCGACCGAATGCTTCGTCGAGAGCGCGGGCGTCGCTTGTTCGGGCGGCGCGGGTTTGACCAGCGATGTCACCGCGCGCCCAACCATCGCGCCGCCAATGTAAGGTTTCATATCGTGCCCCATCGTGCCGTTTTTGCCCGTCACCAATTCGACGGCATCGGACACCGACGCCGGATAGGTTTTCTTGAACGCCGCAATGATCGGTTCATCTGCCGTCGGCGCGCTTTTTTGTACGGCGGTTGCGGTCAATACGCTGGCGATGGCAAGAAAAAGGACGATGAACCAAAGGGCTTTGCGAGACTGTATTTGTTTCATAGCGACTTTGACCAGCAACATTCTTCATTCTCTATTCTCAACTCTTCATACTTTTGCAAAAGGAAAGAGTGTTTATTTGCGCAAGAATGGAGAATGGAGAATGAAGAGTTGAGAATGGATTTGTGCGCTGGCTAACTCTCTTTCTTCATTTTCTCTACGATGAAATCGCCGCAGCGCGAGGCCAACGCCATCACAGTCAACGTCGGATTCTTCTCGGAATAATCAATAAACCCGCTGCCATCGGCCACGAACAAATTCTTCACGTCGTGCGCTTGCAAATACGGCGTCAGCACCGACGTTTTCGGATCATTCCCCATCTTTGCCGTGCCCACCCAATGCACGCTGTCAACGCCGGGGGAATCAGGATTCGATTGACCAGTAATCACGCCGCCGGACGCTTCGATGATTTCCGAGATCGTGTTGACGGCATCGCGCGCGCTCGCTTTGTCTTCGGTCGTCAAGTTGAAGTGAATCTTCGGCACGGCCAAGCCGTAGACATCCTTCACCGTCGCATCGAGTTCGACATAACGGTCTTTCGTCGGGATCATGCCATTCTGCGAATACAAGTTCATCAATGCCGGATAGCGCCCGCGAATTTCACGCTTCAATTCAGCCCCAAAGCCCGTCACATTGCGAAAATTCCCTGCCCCGTATGTGCCGTGCCGCGTGCCCGAATCCACAATGATGTGATAGCCCTTCGGAAAATCTTTGTGCGGCTTCTCCCAATAAAACGCGGCGATGTACGCGTGCGAGCTTTCCGTGCCGTCGTCGTTATACACGTCCATTCCCTTCAGCGATTTCAAATAGCCTTGCACCGATGAACTGGTGTGACTAATCAAATTCTTGCCGACCAGCCCCGATGAATTCGCTAAGCCGGTCGGGAAATGTTTCGATTTCGACAACAACATCAGCCGCGCCGATTCAACGGGGCCACACGCCAGCACCACGTTCTTCGCCTTTACTTCGTAGCTCTGCAACGTCCGCGCGTCGAAATAGCGCACGCCTGTCGCCTTGCCGCCGTCCGCGCTCATCATCACTTCCGCCGCGTTCGCATACAAAATCAATTTGCACTTGCCCGTCTTCAATGCTTCGGGCATCGCGCCATTCGCCGACGTGTATTTCGATTCGGTATCGCAGCCGCGCATGCAATGCCCACAGTAATGACAGACCGCGCGGTTCGACCAATGCTTTTCGGTCAAGATCGCTTTGCGCGCCGTAATCATGCGGTATTTGTGCGCGTCGAGCTTGTTGCAGCCCTTTTGAATTTCGTAGGCCGCGCAACTCCACTTGAGCGGCTTCTGATACTTCCCGTCGGGCACGTTCGGATGTTTGTCCGCCGCGCCCGTCACGCCCATCAACTCTTCCATGCGGTCGTAATACGGCGCGAGTTCGTCGTAGCTGACCGGCCATGTCTCGAAATCGTATTTGCTGTTGCGCCAACTCAAACCAGCCCACAGCAGCGTTTTGCCACCGACAGCTTTTTGCAAGAACACATCCACGCGCTTGTTGCCTTCCTGCGTGAACGGTTCTTTTCTACGATCTACGGCCAAATGCCCGCGCGGATTCCAGCCGTAGCCGTTCTTCGGCAATTCATACGGCATCGTGTGCGAATAAAATTCTTTCGTCGGATCAACCCATTTGCCCGCTTCGAGCACGACGACGGAAGCGCCCGCTTTCGCCAATTGCATCGCCACCACGCCACCCGCCGCACCGGAGCCGACGACACACACATCGTAGAGTTGAGAGTTTTGTTTCATAATCTCGTGAATGCTGCTCAATGTCAGTTGTCACTGCACCGCAGGCAATGACAACTGACAACTGAAAAATGGAAACGGGGAAATGAATGTTTCTATCGCCGCCGCCCTTTGTCGCCCGTTTGTTCCTGCTCGCGGATCAACTCGACCAAATCCACGCTTTCTGCCGCGTCGCCGATCAAATGCTTGCAGAAATAATCGGCGCGCACCCAGAAGAAATAATTCGTCGCGTCCGCAAAGCCGTGTCGCTTGCCGGGCAGAATCACGAAATCGAATCGCTTGTTCGCCTTAATCAGCGCGTCTGCCATCCGCAGCGTGTTCGCCGGATGAACGTTGTTGTCAATGTCGCCCGTCGCCAATAGCAATCGGCCTTTCAGGTTCTTCGCCAATTCGGCGCGTCCGTCATGAATGCCATTGAAGAGAAACTTGAACGTATTCCCTGTCTTCAAGTCGTTGTGATCGTCACCCACTCTCCTTCCGTCAGAACATTAGGCTCGAAAGGATAAACTGCACCGTTGCGAACAATCCCACGCAGCGTTCGTGGGCTAGGTGAACTGGACAGTTGCTGGCATTCGTCGCGGAATTGCCGGAGTTCTTCTGCCAAGCCTTCCAAGCTGGTCAAGGACAACGCGCTCGTGGCACAGGCAACCGCTTCTGTCATTCGCCCGGCATTCTTGTAGCAAGAAGCTGCGCTGAAAAAGCTGATGGCGGCGTCTTCGGACTTGCCTGCTTGCCAAAAGCTATCGGCCAGTTTTTCTTCCAGCAGCGCCGCTTCGAGAAACAGACGTGCCGCTTCGGCATGTTGCCCCAGAGCTTGCTGAAACCGGGCTTGAATGATAAGCAACGATTTTTGCTGGATCAAATCTCCGTTGCCATTTTTCTGCGTTGCAAGATCGTCCATAACCACTCTCCTCGTTACGCGGATTTTACCTCATGAAAGGAGAGTTTGGCCCGCTGATTGGAAAAGCAGCACACAAAAACATAACCGCCTTTGCCGAAAGGATTCGCTAGTAACTGCCGAACCTTTTCGCCGTATCGAGAGGCAAACTGCTCGGCATTTTCCGTTCCGCTAATTTCCAACAGATATTCGCGCCCTTCGACGAAGTAATCGGCCTTACTCCCGCGTAAGGTAACTTCCGAAATGTTTTTCTGCACCAGATTAGCCATCAGCAAAAACGCCTTTGCAACGGCGGCATATTCGACAATGTTCTCGCGCTGTAATGTCTGAAAGAGACGCTGACAGTCCGGGAACGTTTCCGCCAACCAATCGAATGCCACGCTGATTTCGCCCTTTGTTTGCTCAAGCAACGTAGAAGCTATGTTTTCGTAGACAACTGTGCAAGGGAACGGCTTGAGCCGATAATAATCCATCAGGGCAATCGCGGGGTTGATGAAGAAGGCTGCCCACACAACTGCCGGATTATAGTCCCGCAAGCTTTCGATGAAATAGCACGGCGTCTCTTCAGACATACGTCACTCACCACTTCACCGTTTCGGCGCGTCCGTAATAAATGCCATTGAAGAGCAACTTGAACGTGCCGTGCGGTTGCGCGCGAAACGCGATTTCGGGGCCGAACAGCAACAGCTTGCCTTTGCCGACGTTCGCATCAATCACCGCGACGCCGTCTTGCAAATATTTCTGCCCCCAGGCCCAACCGCTGCGCAATGGCTTGTCTGTGTCGAACCACGCGACGGGCTTCACGCCTTTGAGCGCGGCTTCAGGTTTCAAGCGAAAGACGGGGCTGTTGTCGAAGAACACATCGGCTTGACTCGGCATGCCATACGCGAGCGGATTCGTGTTGTCTATCTGGACACGCAGGATCGAACCCGGCACATAGAATTTATCGCGGGGCAGCGCGCGTTCAGTTTCGCCGACCTTTTCCATCAACGCATTCGCCAGCGGCAGCCCCGCGTGATAGCCCAGGTTCGTCGAAGTGCCAATCGTCAAAATCGAACCGCCCGCTTCCAAAAAAGCTTTCAGTTGCGGGATCGTTTTGTTCGGCGTCACCGAGCCGAGCCAGCCGCGAAATTCTTCGGGGATTTCCTGCGGATTCGGAGCGCGTCCGAAGAACTCGCCCGTGTCACCGCCGGGGCCGCCGCCCGGACGTTCGGCGCGCATCGCCGGAATCGCCCCCGCGACAAAAATCAGCACATCAAACTTGCTCGCCAGATCGCCCGCGTCCAATGTGGTTGGGTACACGACCGTGAACGGGCATTCGTATTGTTCCAGAATCCAGCGCGTCCAACCTGACGGCATCGAACCGCCGTAGCGATCCCACAAACCGACGCGCAATGGTCGCAGCTTGAATAATTCGCCGCTCGGTTTCGTCGTCGTGGCTTCAAAGCTCAAGCCGAGTGCGGTCAGCTTTTCGAGCTTCGCTTGCGTCGTCGCTTTCGCGGGAATAAAGATCGTGCCTGCCGGATAGGTTTTGTTGTTCGCACTGAACGGCTGCTTGATCCAATAGACTTCTTCGTTGTCTTTCAGCAAGCGATTGGTCACCAAAAACGAATCGTTGAATTGATGACCGAGCAAATAGCCTGCCGCCTTGTTTGCCGCCATCACTTTGCCCGACGGCGGTTTCGCAAAGCCGTTGATCTTTTCAAACGGCCCATCGAAGCCGTCTAAAATCCGATCAAACTGCACGCCCATTTGATACGCCAGCGTCCAGCCGGCGCTGTCATACGGCGGCGTGGGCGGCCCGCCGGGATAAGCAAAATCGTTCGGGTGAAATTGCGGCTCAAACATGTCGAGTACGTGCGGACGAAATGCTTGCGCGGTTTTCACGATGTATGAACCGCTCGGATATTGCTTGCCGTTGACGGTGAAGTCGCTCGTCGCGCGATGCACGGCCACGCCGGTTTTGATGAGCGCGTTGACGAACTTGGTCGTGGTCAGAAAATCGTCTTGCGCCGACGACAGAATGTAGCCGCGCGGATCGCGTTTGTCGGGCGTGCGCATCATGTCATAAAACTTGCGTGGCGTGCCGCCTCTGCCGCTTTGCCGAAGTTGTCGTTCCGCATCGGGATCGTTGTCGCCTGCGCGCGCGCTGCCACCGGCACGAGCCGCTGCTTGCCCGCGCTCCTGATTCAAGGCGGCTTGCGCGGCTTCGACTTTCTCCGGCGTCATCGTCCAAGTATCGCGGTTGCCGCGCTCAATCGAATTCATCCCCATGCGCCACGCATTGAAGAGAAACGTTTCCCGATGCCGCGTCGCCACATCCAACACCGCCCAATTGGCCGTGATCGAGTAATCCACCGATTGCCGGAAGTGCCATTTTTGCGGCGCGATGGGGAACGGCAGATCGGCGCGCGGCAATTGGCGATTCAAGAGCAACGGAATTTCCATCGGCGTCGGATTGCCAATCGTTTCGGTCAGCAGCCCGATCATATTGTGAAAGTAAACAGTGGTTCTCAACCCGCCATTCCACCACGTCGAATAGCTCGCGCCGGAACGCATCGTCACGCCCGGTTTGCCTTCGGCGACAAACCGCGAGTGCATATTCGCGCCGACCAGATCAATGCCGAGCGGCACGAGCGGATCGAACGTGTAATTGAACGGATCACGAAACGGCGGCGCAAACATCACGGTTCCGGCGGGGCCGGTTTGGTGATGGTTGTACACGATGCGCGGAAACCATTCGTGATAGAAGACGCGATTGATGGCTTCGCTTTCGGGCTGCACGGACATATAAAAATCGCGGTTGTTGTCGTGCCCGATGTACTTTTGATAGAGGCGCGGAATGTTGTTGTAGCTACGCTTGAGCGGATCGCTCTCGCGCATATACCAATTCGAGACCAGTTCCATTCCATCAGGATTCACGAGGCAGCCGAGAATGATCGTGTCTTTGAGAAACCCCATCGTCTCTTCGTCCGTGCGCGAGTTGAGTTGCCAGATGGTTTCGATCAATTGCTGCGCGCCTAACACTTCAGTCGCGTGCAAGCCGCCGTCAATCCAGACAATCGCTTTGCCTTCTTTGGCGAGCGCGCGGGCTTCGGTCTCGCTCACGCCTTCGGCCAAGGCGAGACGGCGCGAGATTTCTTTGTAGCGATCCAGCTTCGCAAAATTTTCCGGCGCAGTGATGATCGCCAGATACATCGTGCGACCTTCGGCGCTCTTGCCCATTTCGCGCACTTGCAGGCGATTGGATTCGGCGTCGAGCTTTTTCAAATACGCTTCGTATTGCGTGTAGTTGGCGAGGTGGTAATCGTCGCCGATATTGAAGCCGAAATGGTCTTTGGGAGATGTGAGTTTGGGTTGCGCCGTAGCCGTAATGAATAAACTGAACAGCAGCGCGAGCGACAAGCACGTGGTTCTTCGCATTGGGGTCCTCTCAGGTGATTGACATTTCTTCGATGTGGTCGGAAATCTTGCCTCAAGTTGCAGGCAAAGGCGAGTACGGATGAGGAAGTTCGAGGGTTACAAGGCAAAAACTCTGTGCGATCCGGTGGCAAGAATGGTGGATCAGAATCCTTTTGGCTTCATCGTCAATCGTTTCCGAGCTTCTTGTTGCAATCGTTCGACCTCCGGCAGCAAGCGCGGGTTGAGCCGCAGCGCCTCGTCGAAATCCGCTGTAGCGCGTGTGAAATCCTGCTGCGCAAACCGCACGACACCGCGATGATGCCAGGCTTCGGCGCAGGTCGGATCAAGTTCGAGCGCGCGGTTCAGATCGCGCAGCGCAGGTTCCGCTTCGCCTTTCCGCCACCACGCGCTGCCGCGATTGTAGTAGAAGCCAGCGTTTTGCGGAGCGAGCGCAATAGCTTGGTCATAATCACTGAGCGCGCGGTCGAGCAAGCCTTTCTGTTCGTGTGCTGCGCCGCGCGTGTTCCAGGCCAGCGCATGGCGTGCGTTCAGTTTGAGCGCGCGGTTGCAATCGGCAATCGCCGCGTCCAATGCGCCGCGCTGGTAATGTGCCAGACAACGATTGCTCCAACTCCCGACGTGACGCGAATCAAGCTTGATGGCCTGATCAAAGTCGGTGATGGCGGCGGCAAGATCGCCTTTGTCGCTCCGCACGCTGCCGCGATTGTTCCAAGCCATTACATCACGAGGATTGAGTTCGATGGCGCGGGTGAAGTCGTTGAGCGCAGTGTCGAACGCGCCTTGCTGGTAGTGAATCGCGCCACGATTCAAATAGGCGTTGGCGTACCGCGGATTCAATTCGATGGCGCGGTCATAATCGCGGATCGCTTCGGCAAAATCCCCTTTGCATTGCCGCGCCAGACCACGATGGTAATAAGCGAGGGCTGAGCTTGCATCAAAGGCAATCGCCAAATCGTAATCCGCAATCGCGCGTTCCACTTCGCCTTTTGCCAGCCATTCATTGCCGCGTTCGAGGTACGAAGCGGCGGAGGCCGAGCGGGACGTTTGCGCGATTGCTGCCGTCACGAAACAGCAGAAGCATAGGAGCAAGATTTTTGGGCTGAGCATAATCATTCCTTTGGTAATTGCGTTGTGCAAGCAGGCAGGCAGCCGAATTGCTTCGGCTGTGCGCGTGCCGTAGAATGAGCCGGTTTTTGCAAACAGTTTTATGGCTCATTCGGCGGTGGACGATAGGCTCAGTGCCGCCGCCAAATCCTCAGCTTTTGCCAGGGATTTTGCAGGGAAATTCCAAGTGCGGGCTGAAAACCAGGAAACAGCTATGAGTCATCCGCCCAAACTCATCTACGAATTCGGAGCTTACCGTTTGGACGCGGCAGAGCGGCTGTTGCAACGCGACGGCGAACCGGTTCTGCTGCAACCCAAAATGTTCGATCTGCTGCTGGCGCTGGTCGCGCGGCACGGGCATTTGCTCGGCAAGGACGAATTGCTGAAAACCGTCTGGCCGGACGCCATCGTCGAGGAAGCCAATCTCACGAACAACATTTCGATTTTGCGCCGGACGCTGGGCGAGAACGGGCAACCCTGGATCGAAACCGTGCCAAAACGCGGCTATCGTTTTGTGGCCGAAGTCCGAGAGATTCAGGCGGAACGTAAGCCGCCGGAAGCAGCAAACAAACCCGTTGCCGCCCGTCCGATCAATTGGCGCTGGCTTGCGCTGATCGGTGGCGTGTTGGTCGTAGCGGCGGCGGGCTTCGCCTTCTGGCGCGGCGGCGAGCGGGCTGCGCCCATTCATTCCTTAGCTGTGCTGCCCTTCAAACCGCTGATGGCGGAGAGTCACGATGAGGCGATGGAATTGGGGCTGGCGGATACGTTGATTACGCGGCTGAGCGGATTGCGCGGGCTGAACGTGCGGCCTGTCGAAGCCGTGCGCAAATATGCGCAGGCGCAAACCGACGCGCTCGTTGCAGGCCGAGAGCAACAGGCGGACGCTGTGCTCGAAGGTCGTTTTCAACGCGCCGATGACCGCTTCCGCGTGACCGCGCGGCTGGTCAGAGTCAGTGACGGCACAACCATTTGGGCAGGCAAATTCGACGAGCAATTCACGCATCTTTTCGCCGTTCAAGACGGCATCGCCGAACGAGTCGCCGAAGTCCTTGCGCCGCGATTGACAAGCACGGAGCAAGAACAATTGACCAAGCGCCCGACCGAAAACATCGCGGCGTATCAACTCTTTCAGAAAGGCCGCCACTTTTGGAATAAACGCGGGGAAGAAAATCTCAAGAAAGCCATCGCGTACTTTCAGCAGGCGATTGCCGAAGACCCGAACTATGCGCAGACTTACGCGGGGATGGCTGATTGCTACCACGTGCTTGCCCAAAATTTGTCCGGGAATGAGGTCTTGCCGCAAGCCAGGGAGTACGCCACGAAGGCGCTGGCGCTGGATGATACGCTGGCCGAGGCGCACACCACATTGGCGATGGTCAAGATGAACTACGACCGGGACTGGCCGGGCGCAGAGCGCGAACACCAGCGCGCGCTGCAACTCAATCCCGGCTCGGCGTCGGGGCATCAGCGGTATGCTTACTATTTGATGTGCGTGGGACGCACCGAGGAAAGCCTGGCGGAGATCAAACGGGCGTTGGAACTCGATCCGGTTTCGCTCAGCATCAATGTGAGTCTGGGCTACCGCCTGCACTACGCGCGCCGGTACGAGCAAGCCATCGAGCAACTGCTCAAAACGTTGGAACTGGAACCGAATCGTGCGCAAACGCGGTCGCGCCTCGGGCGGGTTTATGAGTCGGCGGGACGGTACGAAGAAGCTATTGCGGAATTCCAAAAAGCGCGGCAACTGGAAGATTCAGCCGAAATCCTCGCCGCACTGGGCTGCACCTTGGGATTCGCAGGCCGCAGCAGTGAAGCGCGGGCAGCGTTGACCGAATTGCAAGCGCGGGCGAAGCAGCAGTACGTCTCGCCCTTTTATTTTGCGACGCTCTTCATCGGCCTCGGCGACCGCGAGCAAGCCTTTGCGTGGCTCAATAAAGCCGAAGCGGAACACGCCGCCGAAATGAGCGGACTCAAGGTGAATCCGCTCTTCGACAGTTTGCGCGCCGACCCGCGCTTCGCTGATTTGCTGCGGCGCGTTCATCTGGCTCCGTGAGCGGTAGCGTACTCGCTCCAGCACAACTAACAGATTTGATCGGGAGATGTTCGATCTAATGAAAAATAGACCTCTGGCGAAAATCGTAGCGCACACGGTTAGTTTGCCGGGCGCGCCGCAGGCAAGCGAGGGAAAGCCACGAGCTTAGCGCACATCAAAGCGCCGTGTTTCGGCTTGCGTGTAATCGTGGGCGACGGGATCGAAGGAAATGACCGGCGGAACCTCAGACTGGAAGGTCGGCGGGAGTTGGTTCGTAATGCGGATTTTCGGCTCGCGGCGATAAAGCATCAACAAATATGCGCCCAAGCCAATCAACAATAACGGCCAAAGTCTGGAAACAAATGGATAGGGCAAAACCCAGCGCAAAATCGCCAGCACGCCAATGCCGATCAACCCCGTGCCCCAGACATTGGTTTTTTCGTGCAACAGGCGTTTGAGTTCTTCTTCTTCGCCGCGCAAATCCGCGCCCGCATTCAATCGCTTGGCATCCTGAAACGCGCTGAAGATCGAATAGACATAAAACGCAAAGCCGGCCCAGCCGAACAGAATCGAATCGAACAAATCGTTCAATTCCCACAACCCCACAACGACCGCGAAATGCACGAGGGCTTTGATAATCAGCCCGTTGTAGGCCGAGCCGAGACCGGGAATTAGGCTCAAAAAGGCGGCGACGCCTGGCGATTTGATGTCTGCCCGCTGCTGCGGTCGCGTTCCACCGTTCATGCTTTCAACTCCCGCGACGATGCAATCCTGACAGTAGGTGAAGCCTTTGACGCGATGATCGCACGCCGGACAGAGCGGGCGCGCACAGGCTTTGCAGCGAGTGTTGGCTAACGTGACTTGGTGGTAGAAGCAGTTCATCGTGATCGGTGGTCGGTGGTCGGTGGCTGGTGGTCGGGTGGCGTCGGGGATGGTTGCGGAATAGCAGCTTCCGCTTGGCGGCGTTTTTGGATTTGTTCTTTGGTGTCGTTGAGTTTGACGGTTAAGAATTGCATTCCGGCGGCGGCCATCGTGCCGGTGTCAATCACAGCTTGTTGGAAAAGCTCCTGTTTTTGCGTCGCCAGATTTTCGACGCTACCATACCGATAGTTAATCAGCATTCCGGTCGCGGCGAAAATCAACATTGCCGCCACCCATTGCCCGACTTTCAGCGAGCGCGAAAGCTTGTCAAAAAACGTGTCGTGTTCCTGCCCAATCGTCGCGGCCATAATGCGCTTGGGCAGGTTGGCCGGGACATCCATCTCTTCTTTGGCCTCACGCATCATCTCTTTGGCTTCTTCGATGCCGCGCAGCAAACGGCGGCATTTCCAGCAGCCCTCGAAATGCGCCTGAAAACTTTGGAAGGTCGGCCCCAGAATCACGCCGTCGAAATAGCGTTCGATCATTTTGTCGAACTCGCCACAACTGAGCATTTCGCCCGCGCTCGTCGCGTCCACAATGCGCGCTTCCAAAGCTTCCAACGCGGGCAAGGAATCGGCGTAGTTGTCGCGCGCAAACACATTCAGCGTCTGCACCGTGTCGCGCACATCGTTGAAAACCTCACGGCAATCGCGACAACTCAGCCGATGCGCCGCAAACTCGGCCTTCTCGCGCGCCACCAACTCGCCGTCGAGGTAATCTGAAATTCGGTCTTGAAAGATACTGCAATTCATAAATGCTCGGTGGTCAGTGGTTGGTGGTCGGTGGCCAGTAAGAAATTACCGACCACCGACCACCAACCACCGACAACCATGAAATTAAATGTACTCGACAATCTTCATTCTTCTTAGCGTCTTTGCTAACTCAATGCGGCCACGATTGATGCGCGATTTAACTGTGCCCAGCGGAATTGCCAGGATGTCTACAATTTCCTGGTACGTGAGTTCCTCAATATCGCGCAAAATGACGCATTCGCGTAAATCCGGCGGCAATTTCCCAATCGCCTGATGTACCTGTCCAGCGCGCTCCTGGCGTTCGACGCGGCGATCCGGCGTGTCGGCGTGGCTGCGCAGATGAAATTCGTGGTCGGTTAAATCCTCGCCTACGTCGGTCGGAGTCCGCACACGTTTGCGATAGTCATCAATGACCAGATTTCGTGCCAGCCGCATCAACCAATTGGCCAAATCCCCCGCGTGGGGATCGTATTGATCCAAAGAACGATAGACACGAACGAAAACCTCTTGCGTCAAATCTTCTGCTGATTCGTGGCGATTGGTGAACCGATACGCCAGGTTGTAAACACGCCGCGAAAAGTTATGAACGATTTGCTCCCACGCGACGCTATCTCCCGCCCGACACCGCCGCACCAACTCAGCATCTGAAATCACTAAACTCGGGTTGGCTCCCATATTTTTCCTTACTGTGAATGAACCTCTCTTGAAACAGAAGGCAGCGGCGGCGCGGCGCGGAGTGGAAACGGTTGATGTTGGGTTCGTTTCGCCCCCGCTCGCAACCGCCGACTGCTCACTATCTCAATGAACATCAACCTCACGGCTTCCAGTACGAGGCTGTCGTTTCAGAAGTTCGAGAAAAGTTGACCGTACAAAAAACGACTCTCGCTCTTCATGACGGCTGCCGACGAATATCATTAACAAGCCATCTCACGAGGAATCGCTTTTCTTGTACTTCCGTTACCCCGCTCAACGAGTTCCCCATTCCCACATCCCGAACTGAATTTTTTTATCTACCATGTGCCCGGCCAGCTTCAACGTCAGCAGAATCTGCCCGCGATGATGTGATTCGTGTGAAATTGCATAACCGAGAAACGCCGCAACGCTTGGTTTGAAGCCTTTGATCTTGCCCGTTTCAATCCCACGTTGCAGCAATTTCCCCATTGCTTCGCCCGACGCCGCCAACGCGAATTCGAGATCAATGATGCTCAGGTTCGCGCCCTTTTCAATCTTATCAAGTTCGACCAACAAATCCGGCGCAGCCACGCTGAGCCACATCAGCCGCACGTTGTGCATATGCGCGAATTGATCGCTGACGTTGCGGCCTTTCTTCGTCGCACAATCCTGCAAGGCTTCGGGCTTGATGCCTTCGAGCAAATACAAATTGATGCGATTGTGAATGTGCCAGGTCTCGATGAGTTGGTCTTGCATAGTTACTTGATCGCTTTGGCACTCGCCGGTTTCGCAAACAGCGTCTCCGGGATGGCCCCGTTCAATTTGATCGTTTGGTAATTCACGCGACTGATCTGAATGCCATCGCGGTAGAGGTCTACGATGTTCGGAAACTGCACGCCATCGTACGGCACATATTGATGAAAGCGATATTCATAACGCGCCATGCCCTTCTCTTCGGCTTTTTCATAGCTCATCGTGCGCGGCAGTTTGGTCGCCGGATCGAGCATCACATAAAACGTCAGCTTGAGCTTAATCAGCACGACATCCGCGCGCTCGCCCGGCTGCGTTCCTTCGCGCCCGTAAAAGCGCACGACCGCGTCTTTGTTCTGCACCGCCGCGCGCAAAACCATATCTATGTCGGTTTCACGACTTTCGTGAAACCCTTGAATCTGCTTTTCGTTTTGGTCTTTCAGCGTTTCGGCTTCCCCGTCGTAGACCCAACCGGTCGTGCCGACATTGACATTGATTTTGCGGTCTTTCTTTTTGCCTTTGCCGAACTCGGTGCGCTCTTTGTCCGGCAACACGATATAGTCTTCAAAGCGCACTGGAATGGTCGAGACCCCTTGCTCGAATTGCGTATATTGCCCGGTCGCTTCAATTGTTTTGTAGCTCAACAAGGCCGCACCGCCGCGCGCTTCGATGGTTTGTTGCAGAAGCTTTTTGCCCTTCTCGACATTCGCCGGATCGTCAGGATCGGCTTTCTGCGCGAGGGCGGTGATGGAAAACAGTAAAACCAGTGTGATAAAAATGTAGTTTCGCAAACGAAAATGATCTCCTTCCTCAGTCTCAACGGCGCAGAATTATAATCCGGCGACAAGGGGAACACGAATTTATTTTGCTTTTTTGCCGGTCATCACGTTACCGCCCGCGCGCACTTGCAGTTCAGTCACACCGCCTTGCGCGTCTTTGACAAAGCGGAATTCGAGGTTGTCTTCCAGCATAAAAAACTGATCTTCGGCAGATGGATACAGTTGGATACGCTGCGGCCCGAGCGGCGGCGCAAGCACGTACAAGCGTCCGGCTTCTGTGCTGATCGTGACTGAAGCGCCACTCACCTCGTATTTGCCGACGTACGACGGATACACTTCAGGATTGATCGGGGCGACGGTTTTCTCAGTCGGTTGATAATCCGGCCAGCCATATTCGCGGGCGATGGCGCGCAGGATTTCGCTCGCCACACCGCTGCCGCGATCTCCATTGGTCATCACGACTGCGCCCTGCCCCGATTCCAGATATGCAAACAGCATGCATCTGAACCCTTCGTTTGAGCCGCCGTGACTGAACGTCGTAATTTTCTCTTTGCCGCCAAGACCAATGCCCAAGCCGTAATCGCCCACTTGTTTCGTCAGCATTTGCCGCGTCATGTCTGCGGACAACACTTTGTTCGATTTGCCCTGCAACGATTGTTGCAACTCAATGGCAAAGCGCGCCAAATCCGACGGCGTCGTCCACAATCCTGCCGCCGCCATTTCGGGGTACGTGTGCCAGCGACCTTTAACCAACTCGCCATTCGCCCGATGCCCGACCGCGCCCAGTGTTTCCCATTCTTTCGGCAACGGTTGATTGTACGTACTGTGTTTCATCTCGATTTTGCTGAGCACGAGTTCTTGCATCAACTCAGGAAATGGCTTGCCCGTCACGTCAATCATCATTTGCTGCATCACGTTGTAGCCGCCGCCGGAATAGCGCCAAATACTGCCCGGCAACACGTTGACGCGAGTCGCCGCAGAGTTCGCAGGCTTCTGCCCATCAAGCGCCTGCACGAGCGTTGGCACAGCTTCGTCCGCCGCATAACCGCGAAAGCCATGCACGGTCAAACCGGCGCTGTGGCTGACCAAACGACGCAGCGTGACTTTCTGGTCTTTGGTAAATTCATTGTCCGGTACTTGCCACGATTTCAGTTTGGCGTTCACGTTTTCATCGAGACTGAGCTTGCCTTGTTGCACCAGCGCCAAGGCCGCCATCGCCGCGACGGGCTTGCTGATCGAAGCCGCTTGAAAGCGCGTTTCGGTCGTCACAGGCTTTGTGCTGCCCACTTCAACGACGCCGTAGCCCTTCGCCCATTCGAGCTTGCCGTCGTTGATGACGGCGACGCTCACGCCCGGCACTTTATAATGCGCCAACCGCTCGGTCAGCTTCATCGCCGTCGCTTGCCCTTTGAGCACAATGCCGGGCAGCAAACCGTTTTCGATGCGTTGAATGCGGTCATTGGTCGGTGCAGTTTTTTGCGTGACGCTAAAACCGAAAAGGAAAACCACAAATGCAATTGCTAACCACGAAGCTGTTCGTTTCATTGTTTGTCTCTCCGCCGAAAATGTAGCGCGATTTGCCAAATCGCGTTACGTTCGTGTTCCTTTGCTCGTAACTTTTCTGAACCCTTGCTCGTTAGGGGTTGCAGGAATGATGCGCCAGATGCGACGACTTGACAACCGGCGGCAGAGGGAGTTGGATAATTCACGATCAAGTCAAACGGGAGACGACCATGTTATCTGAAGCGACCCAATCGGAAGCCGTCACGCAATTGCTCGCGGCCTACAACAAAGGCGATCACCAAGCGTTGGAACAAGTCTTTCCGCTGGTCTACAACGAATTGCGGAAATTGGCCGCCGGGTATTTGCGCCGCGAACGGGAAAACCATACGCTGCAACCGACAGCGCTGGTTCACGAAGCGTATTTGCGCTTGCTAGGGCAGGATGTCGAATGGCAAAACCGCGCGCATTTCCTCGGCGTCGCAGCGCAGATGATGCGGCGGATTCTGGTAGATCACGCGCGCCAGCACCAGGCCGAAAAGCGTGGCAGTGGCGGCGTGAAAATTGCTTTGGACGATGTCGAAGCGATCAACTTATCCGCCGAACGCGCAGCCGATTTGATCGCGCTCGACGATGCCTTGACCGCGCTCGCTGAATTTGATCCACAAAAAAGCCGGATGGTCGAGTTGCGGTACTTCGCGGGCTTGTCCGTCGAAGAAACCGCCAAAGTGTTAGGCATCAGCATCGCCACGTTTGTGCGGCAGTGGAAGACGACCCGCGCGTGGCTCTACCGCGAGATTACGAGAGAAGCGCCGCACGATTAACCCTGCTTCGTGCCAAGCGATTTCAGATACAGCACGACGGCTTGCGCATCTTCGGGTGAAAACCGGAACGGCGGCATCGGCGCGCGTTTGGTCGCGCCGGTCGTGGTTTTGCCAGTGGACAACAAACTCACGGCATCGGCTTCGGAGATGTTCGGCAAACCTGCAATCCAGGGAGCCGCATCGGCCCAAACCGACGAGGGCATCGGTTGCGTGGGCACAAAGTCGAGCACGCCGCCCTGCAACCAACGCGCTTGATCCCATTCGCCTTTGTCATTGCGCGGCGAATGACAATCGGCACACATCCCCACGTTTTCGACCAGATATTTGCCGCGCGCCAGCTTCCGCGCTTGCGGATCGCTGGAAGCGCAACTCCAGGCCAATGCCGCTGCGGTGATGAACAATGATGATATTAGAATTCGTTTCATAGTGTTCTCCGGTTGAATGGTTGTTCTGTACTCTTGTTCTCCACCCGCTAACGCGCAGCCCGGCGCAAAAAATATTCACGCCAGAAAATTTTCTACGAATGAATATTTCGGCGGCGAACCCGCGCGTTACGAAGTAGCAGTGAATGACGACTGGATTCCTGGCTCCCCTTGATGACCCGGCTGAGCGCGCGCGCGAACAGCCTTGCTTGCCGACTCCGACAAGCGCCAGCTCCCGCTCGCTCAGCGCGGTCAAACAACGCCGTTTGCCTTTCCGAGCGCGAAGCCGTTCAATGCTGCGCAGGAGAAGCCGTGATGAATGCCCGACGCCTGTCGCAGATGCTGTGCTGCCTGCTGTGTTTGCTGGCGGAGAGCGATGCGCTCAGCCAGAGTGCATCGCTCTCCGATCGCGTTCTGGTCGTTTACAACACAAACCATTCCGCTTCACAGGAAGTCGCCGATTATTACGTCAGCAAGCGCGGCATTCCGACCGCGAACAAATGCGCCATCAGCCCGTCTGACGCGGCTGCGGTGGATTGGTACGAATACGAAACCAAAGTCCGCGCGCCGATCAAAACCTGTCTGAACACGGTCGGTAAGGAACGCATTTTGTACATCGTTTTCGCTACTCAGACGCCCTTCCGCATTGACAATGTGCCCGTCGCAGCGGGGCGTGAACTCCGCGCATTGGATTCCTTCATCGCGGACATCTGGAACGATAGAATTGCCGACGTGACCGAGCTCGCAAGTCATTCCTATTTCGCCGACAATCAAACTCAGGGCAATGTCTATCCGCCGTTTGTTGCGCTCGCCGACTATCGCAATCAAGCGGGCGCGGCGTTGTTGTATTCAGTCTGGCGACTCGATGCGGCAACGGTTGATCTGGCGAAAGGATTGGTGGACAAGGCGCTGCAAGCGGAAGCGAATGGTTTGCAGGGACAGGGTTGTTTTGATCGCCGTTTTGGCGCGGCGGTGATGCTCGAAGATTGGGCGTACGGCGCAGGCGATTGGGATGTGTTTCGTGCGGCGGATGTTGCGAGGCGCGTTGGCCTGACGGTCATCGAAGACGAACAGGACGCCGAATTCGGCACTGCGCCTGCACCGTTGCGATGCGAAAACGTCGCGCTCTATGCGGGCTGGTATTCATACAACAATTATAACGACGCCTTCAGTTGGGCAACGGGCGCGATTGGCTTTCACCTCGATAGCGGCTCGGCGCTTGATCCGCGCGGCGGTGCCAATTGGTCGGCGAATGCGTTGCAACGCGGCATCACCGTCACGAGCGGGGCCGTGAACGAACCGTATCTCGAAGGCTTGCCGCACGCGGACGGTGTGTTTCGCAATTTGTTCGCAGGCGCAAACGTCGGCGATGCGTTTTTGCGCAACACAGCGTTTTTGCAATGGATGGTGCTGAATCTCGGCGACCCGCTCTATCGCCCGTTTCCCGGCGGTCGCGCGCCGTTCAATGCACCGTCGTTTGCGCAGAACTCGTTCGCATTCAATTCGTCTTTTGTCGTCGGGGGGAAATCGGCGACAGCCACGATCAATTTGGCGGCTCCCGCTCCGACGGGCGGTCTCGAAATCAAGCTCACGAACGCGCGGCCCGGAGCGGCTACGGTTCCCGATGCCGTTCGCATCGCAGCAGGCGCAACGCAAGCGACGTTTCCCATCACGACCTTCGCCACGCCGAATTATCAAGCTGCGCTCATCACCGCCACCATCAACAACGAAATGCTCGCCAACACGCTCACCGTCGCGCCGTTATTGGCTGCGATCACGTTCGCTCCGTCCGTCGTCGCCGCCGACACAGCGAAAACCGGCACGATTTTTCTCAACGACGTTGCACCAAGCGGAGGCGTAACGATTGCGTTGACGAGCGACCATCCCGCCGTCATCGAAGTGCCGCCCACCATCGTCGTGGCCGCAGGTCAGACCCAAGCGACGTTCACCGTCTCCACGCGCGCCGTGACGACCAACACTGCCGTCACGATCACAGCGTCACACAATGGAACAACAGAAACGGCGAGTTTGACGGTCGTGCCGACGACGCGACGAATTGTGCCGAGTCGAAAGGCAAAACCCGGAGAGAATTAGATCGGCTCTCATTTGCTGCTATGGTTGATGAGCGCGAAGCGTTTGGAGTGCTGCGGCTTGACGTAGCGTTGTTTTACGAATGCCTGCCAAAGCGACGTCGAGACCGTCGCACTCCAAACGCTTCGCGTCCCTACACACAACTGCAAACCGAGCTAGGGCATCAAGCCGTGACAGCTTCCCCAATGTTCACGCGCTGCTCCGCCGACTTGAACTCCAGCGCGTCATCTTCGATGGCGGCGAATCGAATGAGTTTCAGATCGAGCAAATAGTTTTGATAGAGCCGCCACGGCGCGTCGGAACCCTGGCGTGGAAAGCGATCCAACCCACGCTGCACATAGCCTGACGTGAGGTCGAGCAGCGGCAAATCCTGCACGTTCGCATCCTTCAAACGCGGCGTCACTTGCGCGTATCTGTGCTGCTCCATGTAATTCAACAAGCGGCACAGATACGCCGCAATCAAATCCGCCTTCAGCGTCCACGAGGCGTTCGTGTAGCCAAAGACAAACCCCAGATTGGGAATGTCTTTCAACATCGAACCTTTGTACGTCATCGTCTTGTGTACTTCGACCGCGCGCCCGTCCACCGTCAACGCCATGCCGCCGAGCGAAACCAAATCCAAGCCCGTCGCGGTAACGATGATGTCTGCGTCCAGATGTTCGCCCGACTTCAGCTTAATGCCGGTCGCAGTAAACGTGTCAATGTGATCGGTCACAATCGAGGCGCGCTTTTCGCGCAGCGCAATCAGCAGATCACCGTCGGGAACCAAACACATCCGCTGATCCCAGGGGTTGTAGGGCGGCGTAAAATGGCGCTCAATGTCGAAGTCCGGCCCCAATTCTTTGCGCAGTTGTTTTTTGATGAGCCACTTGACAAAGGCAGGAAACCGCTGTGATAGCTGATACATCTGCATGGCCTTCAACGTGTTCTTCCAGCGTGTGAGGCTGTAGACCACGCGGTTCGGCAGCACGCGCCGCAAAGTGTTCGCCAGCAGGTCGGCAGAAGGCAGCGAGACGATATACGTCGGCGAACGTTGCAACATCGTGACGTGTTTGGCCTTTTCTGCCAGCGCCGGAACCAGCGTAACGGCAGTCGCGCCGCTGCCAATAATCACGACGCGCTTCCCTGTGTAGTCCAAATCCTCCGGCCATTTCTGCGGATGAATGAGCGCGCCTTGAAATTGCCCTGCACCAGGAAAGTCCGGCGTATAGCCTCGGTCGTAGCGGTAGTAGCCGCTGCACATCACCAGAAAGTTACACACGATGATCGAAGTCTCGCCCGTTTCGCTGTGCTGACTTTCGACCGTCCATTGCGCCGTGTCGCTCGACCACGACGCGCGCACGACTTTTTGCCGGAAGCGAATCTTCTTATCAATGCCCCGTTCAGCCGCGGTCTCGCGGATGTAGTTGAGAATCGAAGGGCCGTCGGCAATGGATTTCGCGTTCTTCCACGGCTTGAACGAATAGCCCATCGTGTACATATCCGAATCCGACCGAATACCGGGATAGCGAAACAAATCCCACGTCCCGCCCAGCGCCGCGCGGCCTTCCAAAATGGCAAAGCTTTTGTGCGGACATTCTGTTTGCAGATGACAGGCCGCGCCGATGCCGGACAGTCCGGCCCCAACAATCAAAACGTCTACGTGATCGAAATTGTGCTTGGACATAATCAAGCCGGGAGTATAGAGGCAAGTTGCGGCTTTTGTCATTCCACTTGAGCGAGTGGAAGCCACAATCATCGGCACTATTCGCCCAAAGCGCAGCGCAGAATCTTCTCCTGCGTCGCGTCTTCGGCGGCAAACTCGCCGTTGATGCAGCCTTGATGCATGACCAGGATGCGGTCGCTCATGCCCAGAATTTCCGGCAGTTCTGACGAGATCATCAGCACCGCGACGCCGTTGGCAGTGAGTTGATTGATGAGTTCGTAAATCTCCGCTTTCGAGCCGACATCAATGCCGCGCGTCGGTTCATCGAAGATAAAAATCTCCGCCTGACTGCACAGCCATTTGCCGAGCACGACTTTCTGCTGATTGCCGCCGCTCAAATTGACGGCCAATTGACGAATGCTCGGCGTCTTGATGCGAAGCTCATTGACGTAGCTCTGTGCTGCGCGATTTTCTTCGTTGCCGTTGACGAGGCCGAAGCGCGAGAACTTCTCCACGCTCGGCAAGCAGATGTTGTCTTTGACTGAGAGCGCGAGCACCAAACCTTGCGTCTTGCGGTCTTCGGTCAAAAAGCCGATGCCGCACTGAATCGCCTGCTGCGGCGAATGAATCGGTTGCAATTGACCATTGCGATAAATCTGGCCGGAGTCAATTTTGTCCGCGCCAAAGATGGCACGCGCGAGTTCCGTGCGCCCCGAACCGAGCAAACCCGCAATGCCCAGCACTTCGCCGCGATAAAGCGTGAAGCTGATATCTTTCAGTACGCCGTTGCGATTCAGGTGTTCGACCCGCAAGGCTTCTGCGCCTTTTGCTGCGCGCACTTTCGGAAACTGATTTGTCAATTCGCGGTTTGCCATCAAGCGAATCAATTCGGCTTTCGTCACGTCCGCGATGTTGTACGTGCCGACGTTTTTGCCATCGCGCAGCACAGTCACGCGGTCGCCGATGGCAAACAACTCTTCCATCCGATGCGAGATGTAAACAATCGAAACGCCCGTCGCTTTGAGTTGCCGAATGCGCGCGAAGAGTTCGCTGATTTCGCGTTCGGTCAAGGCTGATGTCGGCTCGTCCATAATCAAAATGCGCGCGTTGAGCGAGATCGCTTTCGCCACTTCGACCATCTGTTGCGCGGCGATGCTCAATTCACGAACCGGACGACGCACGTCAATTGCGATGCCGAGTTCGTGCAGCAATTGCGAAGCTTCTTGCTCCATTTGGCTGCGATCAATCAAGCCGAAGCGCATTGGTTCGCGGCCTAAGAAAATATTCTCTGCCGCCGACAATTGCGGCACGAGGTTCAATTCCTGATAGATGATGCCGATGCCTAATCCTCGTGCGTGTTTCGGCGATTTGATTTCGACAACTTGGCCGTTGAGCCGAATCTCGCCATCGCTTTTCTGATACGCGCCGCTCAGGATTTTCATCAGCGTAGACTTGCCCGCACCGTTTTCGCCCAGCAGGATATGGACTTCGCCCGCGCGCAACGCAAAGCTCACGTCGTCGAGCGCGATGACGCCGGGAAACGTTTTGCGAATGTGCTGCATTTGCAGGGCGAGTTCGTTGTTCACAAAAGTATGAAGAGAAACTACGAAACAGACGAAAATAACGAAATGGACGAAAGGTCTGATGTTGCGGATGCTGGTTACTTAGGGTTGATGACTACGACGCCAATGCGTAGCGTGTTGCGCTCTCCAGACTGTGCCGGGAAGACGAATGATTGAAGCGCGAATTTATTTTTCAAGCCATTCACACTGCCGACTGCGCGTTGGCCGTAATCTTCAAAGCGCACAACTTCGCCGCGAATCTTGCCCGTCATCACCAATTCCAAACCGAGCGGGTCATGCACCAATTCCACCAGATTGCCTTTCAAATCGGCATATTCGCCCGTGCGCCCGCAGATTGGACAAATTTCGACATCGGCGTGATTCGGATTCGTGTGTTCGACTTCGTAATGCGCGCTCGCGCCAAAGCGGTAATACGTGCGCTCGCCCTTCGTCGTGGCGAGTTTGACGGTTTCCAGTTTGGCTTTGGCCAGCGCCGAGAAGTAATAGCGCATGTGGAAGGCGTGCGAATGCTGCAACGCGCGGTGTGCGCGGACTTCCCACGGCTGCAAATGTTCGAGCCGCACTTCAAAATCACAGCCTTCCGCATTGTCGAACGGGCCGTAATATTCGCGCATCCGCATTGTCGTGCGCAAATGGTTCGTCACCAATTTGACCGCCGCGTCGTACGATTTGGCCAGCGTCGTGTCCACATAAAACCACACGTTCGGATAGCGCGGCATCGTTTTGTCAAAGACAGATTTCGGCGGCAGTTGGAACGTGTCAATCGAGTTCGTCTTGATTTGAAATTTGGGATTGGAGGTTTGCGATTGGGACGCAGACCCGCGTTGGTGAGGCACTTCGGCTGAGTCTTGTGACGTTGCGTAAATTGCAAAGGCGCAAAGCAAAAGCAGCAGAGGGGTTCGTTGTAGCATGAGAATAATGAAATTCTCCATTCTCCATTCTCAACTCTCCATTTGTTGACAGGAAAATCATAGTTAGGGATTTCTCTCTGTCAACAAATGAAGAATGAAGAATGAAGAATGGAGAATGTTTGTTGTTCGTGCTCCCTAGAAATAAAACTTCAACGCGAACTGTACAATGCGCGCATTCGCCGCCGTCAGGATTTGCCCGAAGCCGGTGCTTTCGCGCGCGATGTTCGGCGGGCCGAAATTCGCGCGATTGAACGCATTGAAAAGTTCGGTGCGGAATTGAAAGTAACGCCGCTCCGTCACGTTGAAGTTCTTCGCCAGCGTGAAGTCAAAATTGATGGAGCCGGGGCCGCGCATCAGGCCGACGCCCGCTGTCCCGAAGGCTTGTGGCGAAGGCGTGAACGCCGCTTGGAACGCGGCAGTATTGAACCAACGGGCGATGGTGCGTTCTGATTCGGGCAACACCGGGTTGCCGATCAGATTCGGACGCGCACGCCGTTCGCCGCCGATGTTCAGCACGCTGCCGCCGCCGAGCGTTGCCGTCAATCCTAATCCAGTCTGCAAGGCGTGAATGCCTGTCACCTGCCAGCCGCCGAGCAACAAATCTACGCCTTTCGCCCAATCGTTGCCGAAGCGACGACCATTGCCGAACGGCAGCTCCCACACGTAACTCGCGACGAAGCGATGCTTGATGTCGAACTCCGCCAGGCCGCGATCTGCGCGCGTGTTGTTGCCGTCTTGTGGTTCGCGGAACGTGCCCGTGTCAAAGCCTGCGCCGCCGCCGCTCGTCGAAATGTGATCGGGTGCGCCGGTCAACGCTTTGCCCCACGTGTAACTGACCAAACCCGTGATGCCGTTCGAGAACCTTTTTTCCAAACGCACCTGCAACGAGTTGTAGGTCGAGCCAACGCGGTTTTCCATCCACTGAATATCGCCCAATGTTGGATAAGGCCGCGCGCCAGCCGATTGCGTGCCGTTCGCGTTCGTGATGACGGCGCGTTGATTGATGTTGCGGAAGCCGTTCAGCTTCGTGCCTTTGTTGCCGACATACGCGACATCGAGCAGCAGGTCTTGCAGCAATTCGTATTGCATCCCGAAATTGAATTGCTGAATGTAAGGCGTGCGTTGATTCGGGTCTTGTGCGCGGCGGCCAATGGTCGGCGCGAGCGAAGTCGGATCAAGCAAACCGTTCGGATACCCATTGACCAAGCGGAACGGCGCGGCGGTGGCGACAGCGGCGGCACCGGTCACATTCGTTTGCAACAGATTGTCCACGAGGAACGGCGGGTTGAAGCCGAGCAAGCCTTCGCGGCCCTGTCTGACCGTGTGCGACATAAAGATGCCGTACGCGCCGCGCATCACTAACTTGTCCGTCGCCGACCACGCAAAGCCGACGCGCGGTGCCCAGTTGTTGCGGTCGGGGCGAATCAACGAACGCGCAAAGAGGTCGCCGTCTTTCGCAAACACCATCGTGCCCGAAACAGGATCGAAGTTCGCAAAGCGGTTTTCCTTTTCGACGGCGGGCGTAGCGAATTCGTAGCGCACACCTAAATTCACCGTGAATTTCGACGTAACTTTGTAATCGTCCTGAATAAAGTAGAACTGCATGTTCTGGCCTTGATCCATCACGGTGTAGCTCGTCAACGCGAGTTGTGACGGCAGGCCGAGCAACAGATCGCCGACCGCGCGATTCGTGAAGCGGTTCTCGAAATTCATCCGCCCAATCGTCGCGTTCAGGTCATTGATTTTGGTTTCGACGCGCAGGAATTCGCCGCCGAATTTGATGTAATGCGCGCCGCGAATCCAACTGATCGAAGCGCGCGGATTCCACGAACGCGGCGTTTGAAATTGCGGCGTCGAAGTGTGACGACCGACCGCATCGAAGCCTTGAATATTCACTTTCGGCACGCCGCCGACAATCGAAGGATCATTCGGCACATTCTTCAATCCGACCGCCTGCGCGCCGTCCGTGCCGAAGTTCGGCGGATTCGTGAAGTAGTTGCCGCGCGCCCAACCAAAGCGAAAATCGCCGACGACCGCCGTGCTCATCGTCCACGTCAAGCCGAATGCCAGCCCTTGCGAACGATTCAGATTCGAGCCGAATGCGTCATTAAAAGAGCCTTCGGCGAGGCCGGGCAGCGGCGCAGGCCGGAACGTGTCGGTGTCCACGAAGCTGTAACGTCCAAAGAAATTCATCGCGGAGCTAAACGTGTGATCTATGCGTACGTCGAACTGATCCTGTCGCACGCGCGTGACGGGCGTCGAAGCATAAATGTTCGTGCCGGCAACATTCGGATCAGGAATCAATTTCACAATCGCCGCGCCAACCGGATCAAAGCGCGTGGACGGAATCACCCACTGCCCGGCGGCGTTCTTGCTGAATTCAGGACGACCGGCAGCAAAGGGGTCATTGACCGCAACGCTGAAAAGACCGGCCTTCTCATTCGCGGTCGGAACCAGTCGCACACGCGGCACGCCTTCGCGTTCGCGCAAGCCTTCGTAATCGCCAAACCAGAACGTGCGATTTTTGACGAGCGGCCCGCCGACCGCGCCGCCGAATTGGTTGCGCTTGCGAATCGGTTTCGGTGCGCCGAGCGCGTTCGAGAAGAAGTTGTTCGCATCCAGCTTTTCGTTACGAATGAATTCATAGATGCTGCCGCGAATCGCGTTCGTGCCGGATTTGATGGTGGCGTTGATGACCGCGCCAGAGCTTCGTCCAAATTCAGCCGAGTACGCATTCGTCTGAATTTTGAATTCCTGCAAGGCTTCAATCGAAGGCTGCACGAGTTGCACATTTTCGCCGCGAAACGAATTCGAGTACGAAATGTTGTCTACGCCGTCGAGCAGGAAGACGTTATTGAAGGTGCGATTGCCGTTGACGTTCAGCGCGCCTTTGAAATTCACGGACGCGAGGCGAGGCGTCGTCGGCAACACCCCGGGCGAAAGCAGCGCGAGTTGGTTGTAATCGCGGCCATTGAGCGGCAGGTCTACGATTTTCTTTTGGTCAATGACGGAGCCGCGCGACGAGGTTTCGGTTTCGAGCAGCGCCGCGGCCTGGGTGATCTCGACGGTGTTCGTCAATTCGCCGACTTGCAAATCTACGTCTATGCGCGCCGATTGATTGACTTGCAGCGTGAGGCCGCTGCGGACGAATTTGCGAAAGCCCGCCTTTTCGACCGTGACCGAATAGGGGCCGGGCTTCAGCGCGGGAACCGTGTACAGCCCTTGTTCATTGGTTTCGCTGCGCAGGCTCACGCCCGTCTCGACGTTGGTGATCGTGACAGCAGCGCCCGGCACAATTGCGCCCGCCGCATCTTTCACTTCGCCCGTGATGGTCGCGGTCTCCTGCTGCGCGAACGCAGAACAGACAAAAAGCGTAACGAAAAGGAATGCCAAAACTGACCTTCGGAACAGCATATTTCCTCCTTGCAGAAGTCGAACAGACCAGCAGTCCGTTCGGGTTGACGGTCACTATGCGCAGCCCCCACGACTGCACAGCTTGCGAATCGTTCTCAGCAAAGCTTTGGTCAGTAGTCTGCCCGCTCGACGTTAAGAACTCATTAGCGGCAGATCAGATTTGTCATAAAAGATAAAGACCGCGTCCCCAGCAAAACACCGTTCCAGGCTGATCTGAAGGCGTATCTTATGCGATGCCGCGTGCAACCGCAATGTGCGCGCGGCGCAGCCTTGTGTCTTTTCCGCCAAGTGATTTACGATACTGTGCATTCACTCGCGCGGCTGCTCGCGCGCGCAACAAAACAACTGCATCTCAAGCGAGGATTTATGCCTGCACAAAAGCTGCTTCTCAACCGTTGGCGATTGGTGCTCATCGGTGTGGCTCTCGGTCTCGGCTCGGCGTTGCTTTGGAGCCGTCACAGTGAGGCCGTGTCTCAAGGCGAGAGCCGAATGATCAGCCTTGCGCCCTTCAAAACGACGCTGCAATTTTCCCAGGCGTGGGAGAAGCGATTGGAGTTGAAGCAAGGCCAGACATTTGAAGTTGCGGTGAGTTTGCCAACCCCATCAACATTGCCTGCGCACGGTCGCATCGGTGTGCGTTGGCGTTTGGTGCAGCCGAGTGAGGCAGCCGCGCTCGTCACGACGCCGATGCAACGCGCGGCGGATGCGTTCGGCATTTACACGAAGCCGACTGCCGATTGGCAGAAGACGCTGCACGCGCTGGATGCAGACGTGTATCAAGTCTATCGCGCGCCGGTTGCAGGCACATACGTTTTGGAAATCGCGCCGCTGGAAAACGAAGCGACCATCTTTGAAGGCGCGCGCTGGCGCGAAGAAGGCGCTGCGCCGAGTGCGGTGCAGTTTCCGCGCACAGCATCCTGGCCCGCAGGCAAAGCAGTGTCGTTGTCTGTCAGCATCAATCCGCTGGATTTGCGCGACAGCGCAGCCACCGGAATGTTCGTCGAACAGGAACCGAACGACACGCCCGAACAAGCACAGCCGATTGAGTTCAATTCCAAAGCCGATGCCGACGGCGTGCAAATCCTGCGCATTTCCGGCGGCGCGGACGACATCGAATATTTCGACAACGGCAAAGTCGGTCAGTCCGGTGATGATTGGTTCAAGCTCACGTACAACGGCACGGAAACCAAATTGCTGACGATGGATTTGGCGATTCCCGATCACACGCTTGCCGCGCAGTTGCGGTTTTATACGCTCGATGCTTCTGGGCAACTCGTCGAATACACCGAAGGCCGCAACGAAAACGAACGCACGCATCAGCAAAACGAAAATCATCGCGCCGCCATCGTGCGCCTGTTGCAACCGGGCAAAACGTATTTTGTCCGCACCGAAGCGAACGCGCCCGGCTATGAAGTCGAAATGCGTTTGCTGAAACCTGCGCCGTACACGAACCCGCGCTTAGCCGTGCGGCAAGCGATGTACGATCATTTGGGGCAAGTAGATTCGTGGCTCTCGAATCGCCCGCGCGGCGCTTCGGTCGAACGCCGCATCCGCGACACCGGCAATTTGATGGGGACGCATTGCATGAGTTGTCACACGCAAAGCGGCGTGTGGGGGCCAGCCATCCCGATGCAAAACGGCTACCGGCCTGAAAACATTCAGCATCTGCGCCGGATGCGAAACATCATGTATGAATCGCTGCGCCCGACGAACTACTTGAAAGACGCCGCGAACAACACAAGCCTTGCGCCACTGGATGTCGGCGATGGCCCCGCCGGAACGCGCGTGGCCGGTCACAACGTTTGCACCGCTGAACTCGTGATGCCCGCGCGCAAGCTACATTCGACGCAGGCGCTTCGTGCGGCGAATCATGTCTTGCAAACCGCTGATCCGAGCGGCATCAACGCGGCGGGGCCAGGATCGAACGTCGGGCAATCGGTCGTTTACAACTACGCCGGAGAGATTTTACGCACGGCGTATGATCGCACGGGACATCCGCGTTATTTGGCGGCGATTGAAGAAAAAGCTGAGAAGCTGTTGGCCGTTGTGCCGCGTTACAGCGACGATATGTCGCATCGCATTGAGTTCTTCAAACGCTTCTTCCCGCAGGATTATTTGGCGCAAAACAAACGCGCGCACGACAAGCAAAAGACCTTGCCCGCCGAGCCGCCGCCACCGCCGGAAGTGAAACCTGATCCCAACGACACGAAGCCCAAAGAGCCGCCGCCCGCGCGTTTCCCCGCCTACAAATTGCTGAGCGCCGACGCTGCGGCGAAGTTGTGGCAGCGCATTCAGGAGCAATTGCCCAAAGACGAAGCGCGGCTGCGTGCGATTCAAAACCCCGATGGCAGTTGGGGCTTCGATCCGGGCAAAGCCGACAGCGACCAGTGGAAAACAAATGGTGAGTTTGATCCTGCGCCGACCGCTCTGGCATTGATTGCGTTTCAGGCAATGGGGCGCGACACGAATGACCCAGCCGTCGCGCGCGGCGTGCAGGCGTTGCTCAAACAACAATTCCCGCACGGTCGTTGGAACAAGAACGCGCTGACAGGTTTTGTGACAACGGCATACGCCCTGCACGCGCTGTCGCGGTTGTATCCGAACCCGCCCGTCAAATTTGTGCGCGCGGACTTCGCGCCGAAAGCAGGCGAATCGTTATCGGCGAACATCGCGCGTGTTCGTAACCTTTCACACACGGACGAGGCCGCGTTCATTGATTTGATGATTCAATCGGCATCTCACCCCAATGCTCATGTCAGACGTTGGAGCGCGATGGCGCTTGGTGGTGTCTATCACGCGCGCGGTGTTCCATCGCTCGTCAAATTGATGGGCGATTCGGTCAAGATGGTGCGCGATGCTGCCGTCTGGGCGATGGAGCAAACGTTGCTCGATGATGTCGGATTCACGGAAGTCATCGCGGCTTACAACACCGGCAACGACATCACGCGCGAAAGTGTGCTGAAAGCTTTGGGAATGCGTGCTGACACGGTGATGCCGACGCCGAACTTCAATCATCAACGCTTGACGCAACTGTTGGCGAGAGCTTTGTTGAGCGATGCTGCGCCCGGCGTGCGGGCGTGGGCAGCGAAAGCCGCGTGGCAATGGTGGGTGTGGAATCCGCCGATGCGTGAGATGTTGAATGGAGCGTGGGCGAAAAAACTGCTCTCGCCCGAAGCCAACGCCCTGGTCGAAAACACGTTCCGCTATCAAAGCCACGCGCTGTTCATTGCGACAGGCCACAAAGCGAACGGCAGCGAAGAACATCAGTACAAAGAATTGACGCCGCTCTTCAAGATGTTGGAAGCGAGGCTTGATGATGCGAATCTGCCAACATCCACGAAAGATTTGCTCGCGCGTCGTTTGGTAGCGATTGCGGCAACGTATTACAACACGTCGGGCGGCGATGGCGGCCCC
>CAZWAK010000036.1:0-25539 GCA_964631865.1 uncultured Heliobacteriaceae bacterium
ACCCCACCCACCAACCCCACCCGTGTTAACCCGGCGAAATGCTTTCAAGATTCAGCTTGTTTTTATCGTTATGAAGCTTAATGCCAAGATAAAGCTTGAACTCTTGACGCCTCTATTTGGACTTGAGTTATGACCAGCGCACTTCAACTCGAAGACGTTTTCACCGCGCACGAACGCTTTCTCTGGGGCTTGTGTTATCGGATGACGGGCAATGCAGCGGACGCGGATGATTTGGTGCAGGAAACGTTTGTGCGTGCGTTGAAATCGCCGCCCGCGCGCACCGATGAGCCGTGGCGTCCCTGGCTCGTGCGCGTGGCCATCAATCTCAGCCGCGATCTGCTGCGCAAGCGCAAGCGACAAGCCTACGAAGGCGAATGGCTGCCGTCACCCATTGAAACCGAGCCGCCCGCGTTTGATCCGCCCGATGAAACGGGCAACCCGGCGACGCGCTACGATTTGCTCGAAAGCGTTTCGTATGCGTTTTTATTGGCGCTCGAAGCGTTGACACCGACACAACGCGCCGTGCTGTTGTTGCGCGACGTGTTTGATTATTCGGTCAGCGAAACCGCGCAGGCATTGGCGATGAGCGAAGCCAATGTCAAAACGACGCTGCACCGCGCCCGCAAAACGATGCAAGAGTATGACCGCGCTCGGCGTCCGATGACACAGGAATTGCAGGAGCAAGTGCAGCAAGCGATGCAGAAATTTTTGCATTGCCTCTTCCATCACGATGTCGCAGGCGCGGAAGCGTTGTTGGCGGAAAACGTGCGGCAGGTGAGCGATGGCGGTGGCGAATTTTATGCCGCGAAAGTACCGATTCTTGGACGCGAAAAAGTCACGCTCTTCCACACGCGCCTCGTCGAGATTGCCGCCAACAAATCGTATGAAGTCCGCAGCGAATGGCGTGTGCTGAACGGGTTGCCCGCGCTTGTTTTTGAGATTCCGAATATCCCCGCAGGCTTTGCGCCGCGCACCGCTTTGCTGTGTCAGTTGGATGCTGCCGGACGCATCGTTCAGCTTCATTCTGTCCTGGCTTCGCGCAAGCTCACGGCGGTTTGCCCACTTCTGCCGAACTCTTCATAAGCGTCGCCGAAGGGAATTATGACGCAGTGCTTTACCTCAGCCCGTATGAGGAACAAATCAGATGCCTCGTTCAAATCTACACAAATTCGTAAAATCGGCTTGCTAGGCGTGACACGAAAAAGCGATGCCACTGTGAAACAGCGACATCGCGACAGGAAGGGTTGAATTTGAGGGTTATTGCTCTTTTTCAAATACTAAAATTCTTGCCCGATCAAAGAGAGCTGTGTAGCCGACTTTGTTTTTCCCCAAAGTCTGAGGATTATTGCCAAGAGACTCTAGTTGGGCGATGAGGGTTTCAACAAGTTCGCCCCCATATTCCTCGAAAAACTCAAAAGGATTCGTAGACCATTGAGCCTGACCATTTTCAAATTTAATCAAGGCACGTAAGGATGCCAGTAGAGGATAAAGCACGCCATTAGGGATCTCGCGATCAGACTCTGCACCTGTCAAAGGTAACCTGATCTTTTTTTGAGGGAAGATTCGGTTTCCCGTCTTTCCTCTTCTGCCGAGCCGACCATTAGGGATAGCTTGGTCGTGACACTTTTGAAAGTTGCAATAAACGAAGTCATGCAATTTGAGAATATCAAGCATGACTGGCGAGAGTGACTTATACCCTGGGGCAAATTCCTCGTTAGTCAGTTTGTTGTTGAGACTTCCCCTAGAAGAATACGCTGTAGTCGGAGCTTTACCTTTTTGATTATAAGCAGGGTGAAAGAGGGTCAAAATCGCAATCACCTCTAGTATTCCTACATCAGCAATAGCATGTTCTTCATACCCGATCTTTCCTTTAAGAGGACTTGAGGGCGCTTCTAGCACATCTTTCATCCAGTTGAAATCACCCTGGAAGTCATTAATCGTCCAGGGTTTCACTTGGCGTGAAGTATTTCTACCCTGTACAAGTTTACGGATTCTGTCCCTATCCTTGAGTCCAACAATTGCTTCTATATGAAATCGTGACTCGCGGAGAAACTCTGGAATCTGCTCTGCTGATAATTTTCCGAAATCAGCAATACCAAGCTCAAGCGCAACTTCTTTTTGAATTCTTGCGATAACTGCATCCGAAGTCCCCCCATCAGCTATTCCCTGATTGGCACTGTCGCCTTGATAATCAACCAAAACCATCTCGACAGTTTGCGTATCAGGATTGAATGTTAATGATTCCAAGAGCACTGTTGCCCCCCGATTTGCAAGGTAGAAATCTCTAGGGGTTTCTTTGAGAGTTTCCCCTATTGCTTTCGGAACGCTACCCTTTATAGCGCCTTCTTCGTGACTGCGTGGGTTGACATCATCAGGCAATTCTCGGCCAAGCCAGATATCCAATGTCGGATACATGTGATAGACCAACACGCCTGGTTCAATCTCTAACTTTCGCAAGTAATCCTTACTAAGTTTGAATCTGATGGCTTTAGGTTGATTAGTGGAAAAAGAGAAGGTAGAAAGCGTAATTTGTGACATAGCGTTTAGCCTTTCTGGGAGCATCATCGTCCCGCTAACAGATTTACTAATTACTTGCTTTGGGCTAAACGAGGTCACTCGCCTGCGTTAGTATGATTCCCAAAGAAGCGGGCTGCATTAGGCACTATTTGTATTTTTGTGTCAACTGGAAATTTCACGTTTGAGTCAAAATATTCGCGTGGACTCAAATCTGGCAGATGATCAGTATGTCTGAGATACCCTAGAAAGCAATCCAGCCTGACTTCAGTAAACTTGATCCACCCAATTTTGAATCTTGGCAGCGGGCAGCAAATCCCGGAAATCCTCGACATTGCGGGTCACGACGATGGCATTGTGTGCGATGGCAATGGCGGAAATCACGACATCAGCATATTGCTTGCGTGTGCTTACACGTTGCCGCAATGCGGTCAAGGCGGCGATGGCGGCTTCATCTACATAGACCGTTTGATAGAGCGAGAGAAATTGCTGCGCGGCGAGCAACCGCGTTTGCTCGCGCAGCATGTTTTCCGGCTCGGCTTTGAGGTAAGCGTCGAAGCGACCGCGCAGTTGCTCAATCACTACGACAAACGGAATGCCTATCTCCTCCGCTGCAACGCGGGCCAGATTGCGCGTCATCGTTTCGTGTTTGGCGGTGTAGTAGCGCAGGACGTTGGAATCAAGCAGATATTTCATTACGGGGCAGAAGGAGCGATGGTTTCCTGATCACGCAACCGTTCGATTTCGTCGAAGACCTCTAACGCACCAGGATCATCGGCAAAGATGCCATAAAACTTATGTCCTTGTGCTTGCACTTGCGCTTCCAGTTTTGCCAACTCGTCGGCAGACAAGTTGCTGGTTATGGCTGGCGCAACCTCGCTTTCAGGAGTCGCTAAAGTGGCGTGAAGTTGTCGCCCGATTTCTTCCAGCACGCCTTCACAGTTTTCCCCTTCGGCCTGAATCTGCGGCAAGGTTTCGACAAAGGCGCGCCAATGTTTCGTGCCATTCATGGCTCGCCCCGAAAGTCGCACGGCGTATTCAATTGTCGCTGTTGTATTCATAGCGCCGTCATTATAGCCCTTGTTGTGATGGAGGTCGAACTGGAAAGCCGACCCCGAAGGAAATGAGCAGCAATTGCCAAGCGCGCGGTTTTCGTGGTTCAATTCCTCTTTCTAAATTCAAAGGAGCAATTGATTCATGAAAACCCTTGTCTTACTGCGGCACGGTGAAAGCGACTGGAACCGTGAAAATCGTTTCACGGGCTGGACAGATGTTGACCTCAGCGAAAAAGGCGTGCAGGAAGGCATCGCCGCTGGGCAACAAATGAAACAGGACGACTACACGTTCGATGTCGTCTTTACTTCCGTCCTCAAACGTGCGATCAAAACGATGAACCTGGCGCTGGAGCAAATGGATTTGCTGTGGCTGCCGGTGTACAAACATTGGCGATTGAACGAACGGCATTACGGCGCGCTGCAAGGGCTGAACAAAGCCGAAACCGCTGAAAAACACGGAATGGAGCAAACCAACATCTGGCGACGCAGCTACGATATTCCGCCGCCGCCGCTCACGCCCGATGACGAACGCTATCCCGGACACGATCCGCGCTATGCTTCTCTTTCCGCCGAAGAATTACCGCTGACTGAATGCCTGAAAGATACGGTCGAGCGCTTTCTGCCGTACTGGCACGAAACGATTGCGCCCGTCGTCCAATCAGGCCAGCGTGTGTTGATCGCGGCGCACGGCAACAGTCTGCGCGCACTGGTCAAATATCTCGATAACGTTTCGGATGATGACATCGTGGGGCTGAATATTCCGACGGGCATTCCGCTCGTGTATGAACTCGACGATGAGCTGAAACCGATTCGGCATTTTTATCTGGGCGACCCCGAAGCGATCAAAAAAGCGACCGAAGCGGTGGCCGGGCAATTACAGAAAAAATCGTAACGAAGGCTTGCGGTTTACCGTTAAAGCAACCGATGCGGGCGAAACAAGCACCTATTTAGACAACAGAAAAGCACCTCTCTAGCTCTTTACAACCAACACGTCTGACAAGGTATACTTTGCCCAGTCCCAATTATTTACCAGGAGTTTGTGAATGTCAGATTTGGAAATCGAAAGTCCATCAACTCACCTGCCGCCTGAAGAAGTAGAAACCGTTACGATCCGCTTTGCCGGAGATTCCGGCGACGGCATGCAAATCACCGGATCGCAGTTCACTGCCACGTCGGCCATCATCGGCAATGACATCTCGACGCTGCCGGATTTCCCGGCAGAAATTCGTGCGCCGGCAGGCAGCCTGCCGGGCGTCTCCGGCTATCAACTCAACTTCAGCAGCCGCGACATCCGCACGCCCGGCGATGAGCCGAACGTCCTTGTCGCCATGAATCCGGCGGCGCTCAAGACCAACATCCGAGACCTCGAACCGGGCGGCATCCTTGTCGTCAACACCGATGAATTTGTCGCGGGCAATTTGAAAAAAGCGGGCTATGCGACGAACCCGTTGGAAGACGGAACGCTCGCGGGCTATCGCGTTTTCAAAGTGCCGATCACGTCGAACACATTGAAGGCGCTGGAAGGAACCGGGCTGCCACACAAGCAGGTCGAGCGGTGCAAGAATTTCTATTCGCTCGGTTTGATGTATTGGCTCTATGACCGCCCGATGGAGCAAACCATCAAGTGGATTGACGAGAAGTTCGCCGTGCGCTCCGCCGACATCGCCGAAGCAAATAAAATGGCGCTCAAGGCGGGCTTCAATTACGCCGACACGACCGAAGTCTTCACCACGCACTATCACGTCGGCAAAGCCAAAATCAAACCGGGCAAGTACCGCAACATCATGGGCAACGAAGCGACAGCGATGGGCTTCATCGTCGCGTCGCAGTTGGCGGGACGCCCGCTGTTTTACGGCAGCTATCCAATCACGCCAGCTTCAGATATTCTGCATGAGCTTTCCAAGCACAAAAATTTCGGCGTGCGAACGTTTCAAGCCGAAGACGAGATTGCCGCGATTGGTGCCGCGATTGGCGCTTCGTTCGCGGGGCAAATCGGATTGACCGGAACCAGCGGCCCCGGCGTCGCATTGAAGTCTGAATTCATCAACCTCGCCGTGATGACCGAATTGCCGGTCGTCATTATTGACGTGCAACGCGGCGGCCCTTCGACGGGATTGCCAACAAAAACAGAGCAAGCCGATTTGTTGCAATGTATGTACGGACGCAACGGCGAATCGCCTGTCGCAATTGTCGCGCCCGCCACACCCGGCGATTGCTTCACGATGGCGATTGAAGCGGTGCGCATTGCGACGAAGTATATGGTTCCGACGTTCTACCTATCGGACGGTTATCTGGCCAACGGTTCGGAGCCGTGGGAAATCCCTTCCATCGAAAGCCTGCCGAAAATGGAGATCAACTTCCGCACCGAAGTCGAAGGCTTCTTCCCGTATTCACGCGATGAAGAAACGCTCGCGCGTCCGTGGGCGATTCCCGGCACGCCCGGCTTGGAGCATCGCATCGGCGGCATCGAGAAACAGCACATCACAGGCAACGTGAATTACGATCCCGACAATCACGATTTCATGTGCCGCCTGCGCGCGGAAAAAGTCGAACGCATTGCGAACGACATTCCGTTGCTCGAAGTGTTCGGCGAATCCACAGGCAAGGTCTTAGTCTTGGGCTGGGGCGGCACGCACGGCGCGATCACGACGGCGGTCGAGAAGCTGCAAGAACAAGGCGCATCCGTGTCGAGTGCGCATTTGCGGTACTTGAATCCGTTCCCGAAAAATCTCGCCGAAGTGCTGCAAGGCTTTGAGACGGTCATCATCCCCGAATTGAATTTGGGGCAATTGTCGCTGCTCGTGCGCGCGAAGTTTTTGGTGGACGCGGTCAGCTTCACGCAAGTCAAAGGCAAACCGTTCAAGGTGTCTTCGCTGGTGAACAAGATCAAGGAATATCTATGAGAGGGTGGTTGGTGGCTGGTGGTTGGCAAAAACAACCGACCACCAATCACCGACCACCACATAACATTTATGAGTGAAAACGGACAAACCACAAATGGCGCGGTCAAATTAACGCGCAAAGATTTCACCTCCGATCAGGAAGTGCGCTGGTGTCCCGGCTGCGGGGATTATTCGATTCTCGCGCAGGTGCAACGGCTGATGCCGGAACTCGGCATCCCGAAAGAAAAGATCGTGTTCATTTCGGGCATCGGTTGTTCCAGCCGCTTTCCGTATTACATGAACACCTACGGCTTCCACACAATTCACGGACGCGCACCGGCCATCGCGTCGGGCGTGAAGATTGCCAATCCCGATTTGCAAGTGTGGGTCATCACGGGCGACGGCGATGCGCTTTCGATTGGCGGCAACCACTTTATGCACGCGCTGCGGCGCAATCTGGATTTGAAGATTCTGCTCTTCAACAATCGGATTTACGGTTTGACGAAAGGCCAATATTCGCCGACGTCGGAGTTCGGCAAGATCAACAAATCCGCGCCGATGGGTGTGATAGATCAGCCGATCAATCCGTTGTATCTGGCCTTCGCTTCGCGCGCGACGTTCGTGGCGCGTTCGATTGACATTGATCCGAAGCATTTGTCTACGACGCTCGAACGAGTGGCGGCGCACAAAGGTTCGGCGTTTGTCGAAATCTATCAGAACTGCAACATCTTCAACGACGGCGCATTCAAAGGCTTTGCCGAACGCGAAGTGCGCGAAGACCGCGTCATTCAAATCGAACACGGCAAGCCGCTGATTTTTGGCAAAGAAAAAAACAAAGGCATTCGCCTGAACGGCCTACGCCCCGAAGTCGTCACGCTCGGCGAAAACGGTGTGACCGAAAGTGATTTGCTCGTTCACGATGAATATTCGCCCGATCCGTTTTTAGGCTTTATTTTGGGGCGGATGGAGTTTCCTGAATTCCCCGTGCCGATGGGCGTCTTTCGTTCGATTGAGCGCCCGACTTACGAAAACCTGATGACGGAACAAGTCGAGCGCGCCGTGACGAACAAAGGCGCGGGCAATTTGGAAAAGCTGCTCCACAGCGGCGAAACCTGGGTCATCGGAGACGATGGCGAGCAAACAACCAACGGACATAAGTAATCTTTCCGACCTGCGCGCGGCAGTCCGGCGCGGCTGCCGCGAGTTCACCTGATAACCGAAGATTGTGCATCATACGACCACGAACATTCTTCCTTCTTCATTCTTCATTCTTCATTCTTTGACGGCGAACAACCGTCGAGTGTTTTCCTGTTCAAGGAATGAAAAATGAAGAATGAAGAATGAAGAATGTGTGTCGTGCTTTGTGCAAGCTCTTACTCAATCCAACACAATGAGCGACACGGTAGAACGTAGTGGACATTTGGTCGTGGTAATCGGCGCGGGGCCAGCCGGGATTTATGGCGCGCGCAAACTCGCAGAAGCCGGACACGAAGTGCTGCTGCTGAATCGAGACATCAAACCCGGCGGACTGGCGGAATACGGTATCTACTTCAACAAGTACCGGATGAAAGAAGGCATCCGCGCGCAGTTCCGCAAAATTCTCAACGATCCCCGCGTACATTATCTCGGTCACGTCCGCATCGCCGAGCATGGCGATTTGAGGCTCGATGAGTTGCGTTCGCTGTTGCAACCATCGGCCATCGTCGTCGCGGCTGGCGCGCAAGGCACGAAGTTTCTCGGCTTGCCCGGCGAACGCGCAACGGGCGTCTATCACGCGAAAGATTTGGTCTATCACTACAACGAACTGCCGCCGTTCAGCGCGCAGGAATTCGTCATCGGCCAGCGCGTGGCCATCATCGGCGTCGGCAACGTGATGGTAGACGTGGCGCATTGGCTCACGCACGAAAAGAAAGTCGCCGAAGTCATCGCTGTCGCACGTCGTGGCCCCGTCCAACGCGCCTATACCGATCAGGAAATCAAAGCCGTCGCTGCCAACATTGACACTGATGACTTGCGCGCCGAACTCGAACGAGTGCGCACACGCATCGGCAACGATGGCGACAATCTCGACGCGATTTTTCAAATGCTGACGAAGCACGTACACGAAGCGGGCAAAGAAGGTGACAGCCCGACGAAGGTCAAATTCCGCTTCCTCTCGTCGCCCGTCGAAGTCTTGCACGATGCCGACGGACGCCCGCGCGCGCTGCGGGTCGAAGACACCGAACTTGTGCCGAAAGGTGAAGATTATTCCGCGCGCGGACTGGGCACGTTTGCTGAAATCGCAGCCGACACCGTGATCTTTGCCGTCGGCGACAGCGTAGACGACAACTTCGGTTTGCCGCACGGCAAAGGTGGCTACGCAACGAACCCAACGCCGAACGCCGAACATCCGGGTGCAGAAGGCTATGAAGTCTTCGATCCAAACACCGGGCAAGTCATCAACGACACATTCGTCATCGGCTGGTCGCGGCAAGCGTCTGACGGCTTGGTCGGCAAAGCGCGACAGGACGGTGAGCGCGGCGTCGTAGTCGTCAATCGCTATCTGGAAACAGCGGCCAGCGGTTCGGCGGACAACGTGGCAGAGAAATTGACGAAGCTCACGGAAGCCCTGCAAACACGGGGCGTGCGCACGGTGACGTATGCGGACGTGCAACGGCTGGAAGCAGCGGAAAAAGAAATCGCCGAGCAACGCGGTCTCGAATATTTCCGCTTCGCCACAAATGAAGAGATGTTTGCCCGGCTCTTGTAGCCCGTGTTACTTACGGTTTCTGAGATTTTCCGACCGCCCAATGTTCCGCACTATTCATCAAGCAAAGGAGTAATTCGCAGTGAGTCTTGAAATGATCTTCGCCGCACTCTATGTGTTCGCGCTGGCCGCGTTGCTCGGCTATCAGGTGATCTCGCGCGTGCCGCCGTTGTTGCATACGCCGTTGATGGCGGCGACGAATGCGATTTCGGGCATTTCGTTGGTCGGCTCGCTCGTCACGGCGGGCGCGGAATACAGCACATTGAGCACGATTCTCGGCGTCATCGCAGTCATCTCCGCCACGATCAATGTCGTCGGCGGCTTTACCATCACCGAGCGCATGCTGCGGATGTTTCAGGACAAATTGCCGCGCCAACGCAAAGATTCGGAAGCGCAGGAGGAACACAATTCCTAATGGAATCCAAATACCTCATTGAAGTGGCGTACCTGATCGCGTCCGTTCTCTTCGTCTTCGGTCTCATCGGTCTCAGTCATCCGAAATCCGCGCGCCGGGGCATGAATCTGGCGGCGCTGGGCATGCTGGTCGCAGTTGTCGGCACGCTACTCCATCACGAAATCGTCAGCTACGTTTGGATTATCGTCGGATTATTGATCGGCTCGCTTATCGGTTCGGTGATGGCGCTGCGCGTTTCGATGAATGCGCTGCCGCAGCGCCAAGCCATCTCGCTCGCGTTTGGCGCGCTGGCGGCAACGCTCGTGGGCGTGTCGGAATATCTGCGGCACGGCAGCGAATTGACTTCGTTCACGATGATGGCACTCGGTTTTGAAGTGTTGTTCGGCAGCCTTACGGTCGCGGGCAGCTTGATCGCCTTCGCCAAATTGCAGGAACTCTTGCGCGGTACACCCATCACGTTCAAAGGCCAGAACGTTTTCAATGTCGCGTTGTTCGCGGCGGCCATCGGGATTTTTATTTACCTGATTTTTGCGCCGGAAAACACGTTGTTTTTTTACGTGATGCTCGGCCTCGCGTTTCTGTTCGGCCTCTCGCTCGTCCTGCCGATTGGCGCGGCGGACATGCCGGTCGTGATGTCGCTGATGAATTCGTATGCGGGTTTGGCTTCGGCGGCGACAGGCTTTGCGATCAAAAACTATGTACTGATTATCGCCGGCACGCTCGATGGCTTTTCCGGCTTTATCCTTTCGATTCTGATGTGCAAAGCGATGAACCGTTCGATCACCAATGTGCTGTTCGGCGCGTTCGGCACTGCGGCTGAAAGCGATGTGCAGGTCGAAGGCACGATGCGCGAAGTCGGCATCGAAGATGTCGCCGTGCAATTGGCGTTTGCGCGGCAAGTCGTGATTGTGCCGGGCTATGGTTTGGCAACCGCACAGGCGCAGCATACTGTCAACGAATTGGCGAAAATCCTGGAAGAACGCGGCGTCATCGTCAAATATGCGATTCACCCTGTCGCCGGACGTATGCCCGGTCACATGAATGTCTTGTTGGCGGAAGCGAATGTGCCGTATTCTTCGCTCTACGAATTGGAGCAAGTCAACCCGGAGATGCCTGCGACCGATGTGACCGTCGTGATTGGCGCGAATGACGTCGTCAACCCCGATGCGCGCGATAATCCCAAAAGTGCGATTGCCGGAATGCCCATCATCGAAGTGGATCGCTCGAAAAACGTAGTGGTCTTGAAGCGCGGCAAAGGGCGCGGCTTTTCAGGGTTGGAAAACCCGCTCTTCTTCAAGCCCAACACCGGAATGCTCTACGGCGACGCCAAAGCTTCGCTCACGAAATTGGTGCAAGCCGTGCAGCAGGTGTGATGGGGTGTAGCGCGATTTGGTAAATCGCGTGCGTTCTCAAGCAACTCCCGCGATTTACCAAATCGCGCTACAGCTTTACGGATAATTCAAGAAAGAAATCTATGCAGATCACTGTCCTCAAAGAAACTGAACTCGGCGAAACGCGCGTGGCGTTGATTCCCGATCACATCAAAAAACTGGCGGCGCTTAAATGCGCTGTCGCAGTGGAAAGCGGCGTTGGAACGTTGATCGGCGCGCGCGACAGCGATTACGAAGCCGCAGGTGCAAAGGTGTCATCCGACCGCGCCGCGTTGTTGGCCGCCACAGACATTTTGTTGGCGGTCAATCGTCCGCCGCTGGCCGATCTGGTGCGCTTGAAAAAAGGCGCGACGGTCATCGGCTTTCTCAAGCCGTTTGACGAAGCCGAAATGCTCCGCCCGTTGCTCGAACACGATCTCGCGGCGTTTGCGATGGAGTTGATTCCGCGCAGCACCATCGCGCAAAAAATGGACGCGCTCAGTTCGCAGGCGAGTCTCGCGGGCTACGTCGCTGTGCTGGTCGCGGCAGAACGTGCGCCGCGTGTGTTGCCGATGATGTCCACGCCAGCAGGCACGATTTCGCCCGCGCGCGTCTTCATCATTGGCGCGGGCGTCGCCGGTCTACAGGCGATTGCGACCGCGCGGCGATTGGGTGCGCGCGTCGAAGCCTTTGACGTGCGCCCCGAAGTCGAAGAGCAGATCAAATCGCTCGGCGCGAAGTTCATCAAAGTCGAACTCGGCGCAACCGGCAGCACGCAACAAGGCTATGCCAAACAACTGTCCGACGAACAACTCAACAAACAGCGCGAAGTGATGGCCAAACAATGTGCCCTGTCCGACATCGTCATCACGACCGCGCAGGTCTTTGGTCGCAAAGCGCCGCTCATCATCACAACCGAAATGGTGAACGGCATGAAGCCCGGCAGCGTCGTGTTGGATATGGCGGTCGAATCGGGCGGCAACGTCGAATGCTCCAAGCTCAACGAAGAAGTGTGGGTCAACGATGTCCACATCATCGGCATTCCACAACTCGCGCGTTACGTGCCGGTTCACGCGAGCCAGGTCTATTCGAGCAATTTGTGCAGTCTGCTCGAACATTGCTGGAACAAAGAAACGAATCAACTCAACCTGGATTCTGAAGATGAAGTGATGCGCAGCGGGTTGATTATCCGCAGTCACGAAGTACGCAACGAAACCGTCCGCAATTTGCTGAGGTAAAAAAATTATGGCCCTGCTGTTATTTGTGTTTGTGCTGGCAATTTTTCTGGGCTTCGAGTTGATCTCGAAAGTGCCGTCGCAACTGCACACGCCGCTGATGTCCGGCTCGAACGCGATCTCCGGCATCACAATTGTCGGTGCGCTGCTGGCGGTTCATTCGGACAGCGACACCGTCACGTTGATCCTCGGCGTCGTCGCGGTCAGCGCCGCCACGATCAATGTCGTCGGCGGCTATCTCGTCACCGACCGCATGCTCGAAATGTTCAAGAAAAAAGACAGCACGAAGAAATGAACTACTATGGAAAACGTCATTGAGTTGAGTTATGTCCTGGCCTCAATTCTCTTCATCTTCGGCCTCAAGATGCTCGGTTCGCAAACCACTGCGCGCCGCGCCAATATGATTTCCGCGGTCGGCATGTTGCTGGCCATCGTGGCCACGCTGTTGATGAAAGGCTTGGACTACAAATGGATTGTGTTGGGCTTGGCCATCGGCTCTTTGATCGGCGCGGTGACGGCGTACAAAGTGAAGATGACCGCGATGCCGGAAATGGTCGGCCTCTTCAACGGCTTCGGCGGCTTGTCGAGTTTGTTGGTCGGCTGGGCGGAATATCACGCGCGCCCGAACAGCCCGACGTTCACGCTCGTCTCGATTTTCCTCACGGTGCTCATCGGCGCGGTGACGTTCAGCGGCAGCATGGTCGCGTATTTGAAGCTGGCGGAAACGATTTCCGGCAAGCCCGTGTTGTACCCGGCGCAAAAACCGCTCAATGCCCTGCTGATCCTCGTGACCGTCGTGTTGGGCATTTGGGTCATCGTGAATCCGACCACGTCGTACACAGTGTTTGGGGTCGTGATCGGCTTGTCATTATTGCTCGGCATTTTGCTGACGATCCCGATTGGCGGCGCGGATATGCCGGTGGCGATTTCGCTGCTCAATAGTTATTCGGGGTTGGCGGCAGCAGCGGCGGGCTTCGTCATCTTCAATAACGTGTTGATCGTGGCGGGTTGTTTGGTCGGCGCAAGCGGCTTGATTCTGACGAACATCATGTGCAAAGCGATGAACCGTTCGCTCGGCAATGTGTTGTTTGGCGGGATGGGCGCAACGTCGAGCCAGGCCGCCGCGGGCGTGCAAGGCGAAGCGAAAGCATCATCACCACAAGACGCCTATTACATCCTCGAGGCCGCCACCTCTGTGCTGTTCGTGCCCGGCTATGGCATGGCCGTCGCGCAAGCCCAGCACGTCGTGCGCGAATTGGCATCGCTGCTGGAGGCGAACGGAACCGAAGTCGCCTACGCCGTGCATCCGGTCGCCGGACGCATGCCCGGTCACATGAATGTGTTGTTGGCCGAAGCCGATGTGCCGTATGAATCGTTGCTCGAAATGGAACCCGCGAACGCGATGATGCCTAACGTGGATGTCGCCATCGTGATTGGCGCAAACGATGTTGTCAACCCCGCCGCACGCACCGACGAAGCCAGTCCGATTTATGGCATGCCGATCATCAACGTGGATCAGGCTCGCACGACATTTGTGCTGAAACGTTCGATGGCGTCCGGGTTTGCCGGGGTCGAAAATCCGCTCTTTTTCCTCGAAAACACGCGCATGTTGTTCGGCGACGCGAAGGCGACGATGCAGAGTCTGGTCAATGAATTCAAAAGCAATCAGTGAACTTATGCGTTGGTTCCGCCTGCGAAGCTGTGGTACTTTTTAGGGGCGAAATCGCGATGGGCCAATCACGAGGAGGAAAGCAATGAATACGACTGAACTACCGCCCCCCAATCTTGAGCAAAAAATAGAGATGTTGTTGGAACTGGTGAACGACTTTCGCGTCTCCCTGCTCGAACGAATGGACAAACTCGAAGAGGACTCCCGCACCCGCTACGTGGATTTGCGGCAGCGCATTGACACACAAGGCGAACGATTGTCGAGGATGGAAGAACGACAGATGCGGATGGAAGAACGACAGGTGCAGATGGAAGAGCGACAAGTGCGGATGGAGCAGGATTTGACGGAATTGCGACAGGAAAGCACGTTCCTGGTCACGCACTTTTACCAAATTGATCGCAAGGTGGATGTCTTCGTCAACGAATTCAACTTATTGAAAGAACGCATCCGCGAAGTTGAACCTACGCGCCGTTTCCTCAGCTAACGGTGCGCGCCCAAGCCTTATTTACCGACCGTTGTTCCCGGTTAGTCGAACAGTAAACGACTTTCTTGGCGGCAGCCTTTTTCATTTGCCGTTCGGGTCTGCGCCGTAGCATTTCTCAAAATCGGCGAAATGTTCGTCCGGCGATACGGGACAGAAGAATTGCCATCACAATGGATTCATGCTAAGTAAGGATGTAAAGTAAGTTTGCATTCTGAAAAGGTTAACTTCTCAAAAGAGCTTCGATTTTGGCTTGCGAGTACACAGTGCAAAAACCGGATGGAAAAAGTATCGAATGGCAGGTCTTGGTCGTGGACGAAAACGTCGAAGAGCGGAAGGCGCTGGCGCGTTGTTTGTCCCGCGATTATCAGGTGTTTTCCGCCGGAAGCGTCACCGATGCCCTGAAAATATTGGAGCATGAGCAAGTGGATGTGATTCTTTCGGACTTGCGCATGTCCGAAATGACGGGCATTGATTTGTTGATGCGCGTGCGTGTGACGCAGCCCGAAGCGATTCGCATTTTGATTACGGAATACGCGGATTTTCAGGACATGGTCAAGCTCATCAACGATGCCGCAGTCTATCAATTCGTGCCGCGTCCCTGGCATCCCGATCACTTGATGCTGCTGATTCGGCGCGCGTTGGAAAGCCGCGAACTGGCGCGGCGGCATCGCTACTTGAGTCGTGAATTGAAATTCGCGGACGCTGTGATGCAGCGACAAAATGAGGGGATGGCGCGCGTGCTACAGCAGAGTTACGAATTCGACAAGCTCGTGTTTGCAAGCGACAAGATGCTGGAAGTTTGCAATCTGGCGCGACGTGCGGCGACGTCTAATTTACCGATTTTGATTCAAGGCGAAACTGGCACGGGCAAAGAGTTGATGGCACGCGCGGTGCATTTTTACAGTGCGCGGCGCAACTTTCCGTTTCTGACGCAAAACTGCGGTGCGTTGCCGGATGACCTGTTGCACTCGGAATTGTTCGGCCACAAACGCGGCGCGTTCACGGGCGCGATCAGTGATCGCTTGGGACTATTCCCAGCAGCAGACGGCGGCACGGTGTTTCTGGATGAAATTTCGGAAGTTTCGCCGTCGTTCCAAATCAGCTTATTGCGCTTTTTGCAGGAAGGCGAAGTCAAACCGCTCGGCACAGATCAAACGCGGCATTGCGATGTGCGCATCATTGCGGCGTCGAATCGTCCGCTGAAAGAACTCGCGGAAAAAGGGTTGTTTCGGCGCGATTTGTACTATCGCTTGAAAGGCGTCGAGTTGGAGATTCCGCCGCTCCGCGAACGCATCGAAGACATTCCGGTTCTCGCCGATCACCTCGCACACAAATACGCCGAAAGCATCCATCGCAAAATTCCCGGTATCTCGCACGAAGTCATTCGGCTGTTCAAATCCTTCTCGTGGCCGGGCAATGTACGCGAGTTGGAAAACGAAGTGCGGCGGATGGTCGCGTTGGCCGAGAGCGGTGAGTTTCTCTCGCCTAAACATCTTTCGCACGATTTGCAAAAGCTCTTGCCACAGGATCGCGCCGAAGACCTGAGCACGTTTCTCAACGGCAACGGCACGCTCAAAGATTTGGTCGAGCGGATGGAAAAACGCATCGTGACCGAGGCGCTGCGCCGCAACAAATGGAATCACAGCAAAGTCGCCCGCGAACTCGGTTTGTCGCGCGTCGGCCTCGCCAATAAAATCAAACGCTATCATTTGGATCGCTCAACGCCCTGATGAGTTTTTTGTGTAGCGCGATTTGCCAAATCGCGCCACGCTTCTGAAAGGAACCTGCGATGCCAGACCTCGACGCCATCAACCCGGAAGATTTTGATCGCGCTGAACAAGCGTTGGAAAGCGCATTCAACGCAGCGCCGCCGCCCTTCAAAGACCTCGGCATCACGCCACTCGCGCAACAATTGGGACTGACCACTGAGCAATTGAACGGACATTGGTGCAGCCGTTGTCAGGGCATTTGGTTCGGCTACACGTTGGAAGCGGAATGCCCGGTGTGTGGCAATCGCAATGGCTGAAAACGTGCAAAGTAAGTTTGCATGTCGCAGGTGAAATGCAAAGGTAATTTACAACCCCGGCGCTCCACGCACTCCTCGTTTTTCGCAAATTCCCCAATAAAACTGCGGTTTCTTCGCTTTACCCATCTACGGCACAAGGCTTGCTCCACAAATTTGCGCTTTCCGTATTTTTGGATGTCAAGCCTGGAGTGAAACGCTGGCATCCTGGGCTTTTGTAAAACTTACAACTTGAAAAAAGGAGACTGCAATGGCAAACCTGCTTTGGCTTCAGGGAGGCGCTTGTTCGGGCAATACGATGTCGTTCCTGAACGCGGAAGAGCCGAGTGCGTGCGATCTCGTGACTGACTTCGGGATCAATATTCTCTGGCATCCGTCGCTGGGCGTCGAACTGGGCGACAACCTGCAAAAGATTCTGCGCGATTGTGTGTCGGGCACGATTCCGCTCGACATCTTCGTGTTTGAAGGCACGGTCGTAAACGCGCCAAACGGTACAGGCGAATGGAACCGCTTCGCGGGTCGCCCAATGAAACAATGGGTGCGCGAACTCAGCGATGCGGCGCAATTCGTCGTCGCGGTCGGAGACTGTGCCACGTGGGGCGGGATTCCGGCAACTGCCCCGAATCCGAGCGATTCGCAAGGGCTGCAATTTCTGAAGCGTCAAAACGGCGGTTTTCTTGGTCAATCTTTCACGTCGAAAGCTGGCTTGCCCGTCGTCAATATTCCCGGTTGCCCGGCGCATCCCGACTGGATCACGCAAATCGTCGTCGCGGTTGCGACTGGGCGCGCGGGCGACATTACGCTCGATGAATTCCAACGTCCCAAAACCTTCTTCCAAAGCTTCACGCAGACCGGATGCACACGAAACATGCACTTTGCTTACAAAGTGTCTTCGACCGAATTCGGCCAACGCAAAGGCTGTTTGTTTTATGACCTCGGCTGTCGTGGCCCGATGACCCATTCGCCGTGCAATCGCATTTTATGGAATCGCCAATCGTCGAAGACGCGCGCCGGAATGCCGTGTCTGGGCTGCACGGAGCCGGAGTTTCCGTTCTTCGATCTCGCGCCGGGCACTGTGTTCAAGACGCAGACCGTGATGGGCGTGCCGAAAGAAATGCCCGCTGGCGTGGACAAGAAAGGGTATATGGCGCTCACCGCAGCGGCGAAAAATGCTGCGCCTGCGTGGGCCGAACAAGACATCTTTGTGGTGTAAGCACCACTGACGTAACGCGATTTGGCAAATCGCGCTACATTTTTTGAGGAGACAAATATGGCAGTCCAAACGTTGGATATTTCGCCCGTCGGTCGCGTTGAAGGCGATCTGGACGTGCGCGTAGACATTGACAATGGCGTCGTCGTGAATGCCTGGACTTCGGCGGAACTCTTTCGCGGCTTTGAAATCATTCTGCGCGACAAAGACCCGCAGGCTGGCTTGGTCGTGACGCCGCGCGCGTGCGGCATCTGCGGCGCATCGCACTTGACCTGTGCCGCGTGGGCGCTCGACACCGCGTGGCAGGCGGAAGTCCCGCGCAACGCGATTCTGGCGCGCAATCTCGGACAAATTACCGAAAGCCTGCAAAGCCAGCCGCGTTATTTTTATGGGTTGTATGCAATTGATCTGACGAATAAAAAATATCGCAACAGCCCGTATTACGAAGAAGCGGTCAAACGCTTTGCGCCGTTCACAGGCAAGTCGTACGAACTCGGTGTCACGATTTCCGGAAAGCCAGTGGAAATTTATGCACTGCTCGGAGGACAGTGGCCGCATTCCAGTTACATGGTTCCCGGCGGTGTGATGTGCGCGCCGACGCTCACGGATGTCACGCGCGCGTGGTCAATTCTGGAATATTTCAAGAAAGAATGGCTGGAGGCGTGCTGGCTCGGTTGCACGCTCGAACGCTACGAAGAAATCAAAACCTACGATGATTTCATGGCGTGGCTGGAGGAGAGTCCGGCGCACGCGAATTCTGATCTCGGCTTCTACTGGAAAATGGGCTTGGACATTGGCCTCGACAAATACGGCGGCGGCTTGGGCAAATATATTTCGTGGGGCTACCTGCCGCACGAAGACAAATACAACAAGCCGACGATTGACAGTCGCAATGCCGCGTTGATTATGAAGAGTGGTATTTACGACAGCGCCTCCGACACACACATCACGATGAGCCAGGATCGCGCGCGCGAAAACACGACGCATGCGTGGTACGACGAAGGCGGCGCGGACGTCCACCCCTTTGATCGCCGCACCAACGCGCTGCAAAACAACCAGAGCAGCTTCGATGGCAAGTATTCGTGGGCGACCGCCGTCAAGGACATGCAATACGGTCGTCTCGAAGCGGGACCGTTCTCGCGCCAACTCGTTGCGGGCGGCAAGCATGGCGAAAGCTGGCAACATTACGATGGGCTGATTCTGGATATGTTCAAGCAGATGGGCGGCCCCAGTTTGCACTTGCGGCAAATTGCGCGCATGCACGAAACCATCAAACTCTATCGGCAGGCCGAACATTGCTTGCGCGAGTTTCGGCTCAACGATCCCTGGTACGTGAAACCCAAAGAAAAAGACGGGCGCGGCTGGGGCGCAACCGAAGCGATTCGCGGCGCGCTGTGCCATTGGATCGAAGTGCAAGGCGGCAAGATCAAGAACTATCAGATCATTGCCCCCACGACCTGGAACGTCGGCCCGCGCGATGCCGACGGCAATCACGGCCCGATTGAATCCGCATTGATTGGCGCACCGATTGCCGACGCAACGGACCCGGTCGAAGTCGGACACGTCGCGCGGTCGTTCGATTCCTGTCTGGTGTGTACCGTTCACGCGCACGACGCCAGGAGCGGCAAAGAATTGGCGCGCTTCCGCATTGGCTGATGATGGGTGGCAGAACTCGCGCCGCGCGTGCTGCCTTGTGATCGCGCGCGAGTTCTGCAATGCTTCTTTTTACCCCAACTAAATTCCCGCTGCGGGACACAACAACTCGTTTTTATTTCCTGGGGACTGACCATGCATAACGATGAAGAGGCGGCGCTCCGCGAGAAAATCGGGCAGATGCTGGCCAACGGTCTGAAGACGCAGACCGAACCGTTTCCAGAAACCCACAAGGAATTCGGCGAATTGTTAGCCGAATTACGCGAACTGCCGCCCGACGATCTGGAAGGAAAACTTGTCCTCTCCGGCTTTACCGATAAACCCTACGGCCCCGATCAAATGCGCTGTTTGGAATGTATGTATTACCTCGTGCATCGCAAATGGTGCGATCTGCCCGAATTGGCCGTGCCGGTCGAGCCGGAATGGTATTGCCGTTTGTGGCGCATCTGAGGAAACCAGCCAATGGACACAGACGATGCTTTACGCCAACAGCTTGGTGAGATGATGGCGTCCGGTCTCAAAACCGAATGGGAGCAGCGCGCCTACACGAGCGAAGAGGTCAATGCAGTAGTTGCGCGCTTGCAAGACCTTGCACCCGATGATTATGAACAAAAGCTCGTCGTTGCGGGCTTCACTGATTACCCGTACGAAATCCAAGACATGCAGCAGGATTGCAAAACCTGTATGTATTACCTGGTGCATCGCCGATATTGCGAATTGCCGGAACTTGCCTTACCCGTCGAACCGCAATGGTCGTGCTTCCTGTGGCGTTTTTTATTTTTAGTGTCGCGCTATGTGCCAAATCGGGGGGCTTCACTTGAAGGCACACGCGATTTGGCAAATCGCGCTACAACTTATGCTGACCGTGATTGGTTGTGGCAACACGAATCGTTCAGATGACGGCGTCGGCGTCTACGTCGTGCAATTGCTCTTGTCCTGGCTGCGCGAACATCCGCAGTCGAACGTGCGCGCCTTCGATGCCGGCACGGGCGGAATGGAAGTGATGTTTCAAGCGCGCGGCGCAACCAAACTCGTTATCATTGATGCGAGCAACACGGGCAGCGAACCCGGTGCGATTTATGAAGTACCCGGCGCAGAACTCAGCGCCGAGCGCGAACCGAGTTACAGCCTGCACGACTTTCGTTGGGATCACGCGCTGTACGCCGGACGGAAGATTTTCCGCGAAGAGTTTCCGCACGACGTGACCGTGTTTTTGATCGAAGCTGCGACGCTCGAACTGGGATTGCAATTAACGCCCCCCGTGCAAACTGCGGCGGAGCACGTGCTGCAACGCATTCAGAAAATGATTGCCGACTATGAATGAAGCTTTGTCGCCAACCTACCAAATCAGCCTCGCGCGCGGCAACATCTATCTTCCGCGCGAAGTCTGCGACGTGTATTTTCAGGGCATCGAATCCGTCGCGTTGCTCGCACACGAAGCTGGATTGTTGATTATTCCGTTGATGCAAGACGCCGCGGGCGGCTCGTTGCTCAAGGTCAAAAATCGGCGCGGAGATCGCGTCGTTCACGCGCAGGAATTTTGGCGACAAAACGGCTACCGCGAAGAGTTCGAGGAACGCATTTTTCCCGTGCGTTGGGAATCGAATCGGGCGGCCTTGTTCGTGAGCGGAAGCTTTGTTGCGGGAAAATGACGCTGCCAATTCACATTGCAATCTGACAAATATTCTTATCCTGCGAAAACCGCCATCCTTCTTTTCCGACTCTGTCCTCGTTTTAGCCTGCAAACTTACTTTGCAAATCCGAAAGCAACTTGACTCATCTTCTCGGCAGCGATAAACTCCGTGACGCTTTATCAAGAACTACATTTCCTGAAGTTTTGCGGCTCAATAACGAATCAATTTCTCGCAAGGAGGAGGAATGAGCGACCTATCCACGACGCATTATGCGGCGGCGCTGAAAGCCGTCGAAACGGAAGACGCCACGCCCGCCGAAAAAGCGGAGATGCTGATGGAAATGGCGATGGGCTTGCAGCAAAAGCCGAAGTCAGCGCGCGAGATTGAAGACGCCATCGCTTTGTACCAACGCGCCTTGGAACTCTGCCCGACGGATGCGCCCGCGTTGCGCGCTCGCATTCAAGCGCGACAGGGCACAGCGTATCAGGCCTTGCCGACCGGCGGATTACGAGCGTTGTACCAGGCGCAGCAATGTTTCGAGCAAGCCTTGTTATCGCTGAAACTCATCGGCACGCCCGAAGAAATCGCCGAAGTCGAAATGAATTTGGGATTGACGTTGCAATCGCTTGCACAGAACGGAGCCGCGAAAATTCAAGACGCGATTCAAGCCTATCATCGCGCGCTGCGCACCTTCACGCGCGAAGCCTATCCACAGGAATTTGCGATTCTGCACAACAATCTGGCGATTGCGTACCTTTCGATTCCGATGAGCGACGAACGCGCCAAAATGCGCGAAGCCCTCGCCGTGCAATCGTTCGAGGAAGTGCTGAAAGTCATCAACCTCGTGGATCATCCGAACGAGTACGCGATGATTCAAAACAATCTCGGCAATGCGCTGCAATACGCCGCCAGCGGTCACGCGCTGGAAAACAATTTGCGCGCGCTCGAAGCCTACGACGAAGCTCTGAAAGTGCGCACGCGCCGCGATACGCCGATGGAATATGCCAACACAATTGCGAACCGCGCGAACGTGTTGCGCAACCTGCCGGACGATGTAGCCAATCCGTTTTCAAGCAACGCGAGTAACCGGCAAAAAGCCCTTGCGCTGTATCGGGAAGCGCACGAAATTTTCATGCAATTCGGACAAGTCAGCGGAGCCGACATTGTTGCCGAAGCCATCGCCGAATTGGAAACCGAAGCCGTTTCTGAGCTGGTCAGAGGCAACGGCCTGGCACATTGAAATTCACCTGAAAGGAACCACCATGTTTGATCTCCCCGCCCCGGTTTTGGGGTTCATACTTTCGACCGCTTCCATCGCGTTGTCCATTCTGGCAGGTCTCATCTGCGCATTGCTCGGCGGCGCGGCAATGGGCATTCGGCTTGCAGGCAAAGATTTGGGCAATGAAATGGCGGGCTTGATGGGCGCGTTGTACGGCACGACGCATGCGATTCCGGTTCTCATCATCGGACTCGTGATTTTGTATTTCATCTGAGGGGGCAATTATGTGGAGCATGTTTCTACATTCGGCGCAGTTGTTTCTGAAGGGCAAATTGTTTCGTGACCCGGTACACGTCTTTCGCCAATCCGCGATTGGCGTCGCCATCGGCGTCGTGCTGTTTGTCGTCTTAGCCAAAGTCGGATTGCCGATTTGGCTCGCGGCGGCCCTCGCTTCGCTTGTTACCGGCGCAGCGCAACCGTATCTTTTCAAAGACCTGAAATACAGCTAAGGCAATGGCAGAAGCAGCCGCACAATTCGCAGATTCCGCAGCCGAACTGGAGCGGTTGACGAGTGACATCGGCAAGCTGGAAACGCTGATCGCTGGCTGGGACGACGAAGCGCATCAACTCGCCGCGCAAGCGATCAAGTCCAGCATCGAAGCGTTGCACAAAGAAGCCTTGAAACGCCTGATTCGCGCGCTGAAAGACGATCCAGCCGCCGGAGCCAAATTGCGCGAAGCCTTGCAGGATCGCGTTGTTTACGGCGTGCTGTTCTATCACGGCCTCATCAAAGAGCCGCTGCAATCGCGCCTTGAAACTGCGCTTGCCGAAGTTCGTCCCATGCTGAAAGGACACGGCGGCGATGTCGAATTGGTGGCCGTGAAACCGCCGGACACCGTCGAAATTCGTTTGGTCGGATCGTGTCACGGCTGCCCCGCATCGGGGCAAACATTGACCGAAGGAATCGAAGTCGCCATTCGCCAGCATTGCCCTGAAATTCTTCACATCAACCAAGTCAGTCGCGGCGCGCGCGAAGCCAATGGACAGCCGTTATATTTCATCAGTCCGTTTGCTGCGAGCGCCTCGCAGGGCTGGATTGCCGCTTGCGAAGTAACCGACATCCCACAAGGCAGCGTTGTCGAGCGCAAAATCAAAGATCGTTCGGTGTTGTTGTACCGCGACGGCAACGAAGTCAGTTGCGTCGAAAACGCCTGTGCCCATTTGGGAATGCCACTGGAAATGGGCGAGATTCAAGATGGAATCATCACCTGCAGCTATCACGGCTTTCGTTATTTGCTGGCGACGGGCGAATGCCTGACTGTGCCGGAAGTGCAATTGAAAGTGCATGCCGTGCGCGTCAAAGGCTCGCAGGTGGAAGTGCGGTTGGAAGAGTAAAAAGGTAGGCAACCTGGTAATTTCATTTTCCATATTCCATTTGCCAATTTTCATTTTTCATTGCTGGGCGTGACGTCAGTAAACAATGACAAATGAAAAATCAAAAATGAAATATGGAAAATAGAAAGCCAGCCTATTTCACGCAGAACCGAAATGCCGCAAATCTTACATGTCAGTTTAGCTCCCACGCAACGCCCCGCTGCAACGGCGGACACAGCGGCGCGTGCGTTGCTCAATCTCGCTGGCGCAAGCGTCATCCTCGGCGCAGCGACCGAAGCATTGGCCGCGCCCGTCACACCAACGCCGCACACGATGTTCGGCCCGCGCGGTGGCGTATTATGTGATGATGATTCGTTGTGGATCGCAGACACCGGGCATCATCGTTTACTCGGCTGGAAGCAATGCCCGGACGCCGATAACACGCTTGCGGACCTTGTCATCGGGCAACCCGATTTTTTTCACGAAGGCCGCAACGCGAAAGGCGAAGTCACCGCGCAATCGCTGAACGTGCCAACCGGCGTTGCACAATGCGGTGCGGGCTTGGCCGTCGCCGATGCGTGGAATCATCGCGTGTTGCTCTGGCACAAACGCCCGGCATCAAGTCATACGCCTGCCGATGTTGTTTTAGGGCAAAGCGATTTCAGCAGCGCCGAGGGCAATCGTGGCAACGATGCGCCAACGGCAGAAACCTTGTTCTGGCCGTACGGTGTGCATTGGGACGAGGCGCGGTTGTGGGTCGCGGACACAGGCAATCGCCGCGTGTTGATGTGGAATGGAATGCCCACAAAAAATGGGCAGGCAGCGGATTTGGTTTTGGGGCAGCCGGATTTCACTTCGCGCAATGAAAACGGCGGCGGCGAGCCGAATGCAATGAGTATGCGTTGGCCGCACGCGGTGGCGATTTGGCGCGACCGCCTTTGCGTGACCGATGCAGGCAACAGCCGCGTGATGATTTGGCAACGCCTGCCGCAAACCAACAATGCGCCTTGTGATGTAGTTATCGGGCAACGCGATTTCACGTGTGTAGATCACAATCAATCAGCCTATTGGCCGAGCGCCGCCAGTTTGAATATGCCGTACGGCATCAGCGTAGCGAATGATTATCTGCTCGTCGCTGACACGGCAAATTCACGCTTGCTCGGCTGGCATTACGACGATTGCGAAACGGGAGCCGCCGCCAGCCTGCTCGCCGCGCAATCGGATTTTCAGGCCAAAGGCGACAATCGCTGGGGCTTGCCGATGCGCGACAGTGTGTGCTGGCCGTACAATCTGATGGCCGCTGGTAACACAGTTCTCGTGTGCGATTCCGGCAACAATCGCACCTTGCTTTGGCGGCTTTCTGATGAGGTTGCGCTATGACGGAAGCGGCCCCGCAAATCCTGGACGAGATCGCCGAACACATCACGGTGCGCGGCCTTGTGCAAGGTGTAGGCTTTCGTCCGACCGTCTGGCGTTTCGCCCAGCAACACCACATTCGCGGCACGATTGCGAACAACGGCGACGGCGTAGACATTCACGCTTGCGGAAGTCCTGCCAACATCGAGAAGTTCGTCGCAACCCTGCAAACACAGGCTCCGCCGCTCGCGCGTGTGGACGAAATCATTCGCAGCGTTGCCACAGAATTGCCGCTGCAATGCGATTTTCAAATCATCGAAAGCCAAGCCACAACTGTTCACACAGGCGTCGTGCCAGACGCCGCAACGTGCGAAGCCTGCCGCGCCGAAACGCTTGATCCGTTTGCGCGCCGCTTTCGTTATCCGTTCACGAATTGCACGCATTGCGGCCCGCGTCTCTCGATCATACGCGGCATTCCGTACGACCGCCCGAACACGACGATGAACGAGTTTGCGTTGTGTGCAGAATGCAGTCGTGAATATCACGATCCGGCAGACCGCCGCTTTCACGCACAACCGATTGCCTGTCATAAATGTGGCCCGCGCGCGTGGCTCGAACGAGCCGACGGTAAGCCTGTCACCGCCGAGATGTTTTCAATGCTCGATGATGTAGACGCGGCTTGTACGCTCCTGCAAAAAGG
>CAZWAK010000036.1:25639-53871 GCA_964631865.1 uncultured Heliobacteriaceae bacterium
AGATGTTTTCAATGCTCGATGATGTAGACGCGGCTTGTACGCTCCTGCAAAAAGGCTACATCATCGCCATCAAAGGCATCGGCGGTTTTCAACTCGCCTGCGACACCACCAATGAAGACGCGGTCGCGCGCCTTCGTCAACTGAAGCGCCGCGAGCGCAAACCATTTGCATTGATGGCGCGCGATTTGGATGTCACGCGCGAATATTGCGAAGTCAGCGAAACCGAAGCGAGGCTGTTGCAAAGTGCCGCTGCGCCGATTGTGATTTTAGAAAGGCGGTACAGTACGAGGAGCGGTAGCGACTTGGCTGATACTCCATCAGCTCGCTACCGCTCGCCGTACCGTACCGAGGTCGCGCTCAGTATTGCCCCGGGCATCAACACACTTGGCGTGATGCTGCCGAATACACCGCTGCATCATTTGCTGCTGCGTCGGATGAATCGTCCGATTGTGCTGACTTCGGGCAATCTTTCAGACGAGCCGCAGTGCATTGACAATGACGAGGCGATGGCGCGTTTGGGTCACATCGCGGAATTCTTTCTGACGCACAATCGCCCGATTGCGCAGCGCGTAGATGATTCGGTAGTGAAAGTGATGGCGGGCGAAACGCGCATGCTGCGCCGCGCGCGCGGCTATGCGCCTGCACCGTTGCGCTTGCCTTCAGGGTTTGCCGACGCACCGCCGATTCTGGCGCTTGGGGGTGAATTGAAAAACACGTTCTGTCTGTTGCGTGACGGGCAAGCGATCCTGTCGCAGCATATCGGCGATTTGGAGGATGCGTTGACGCTGAGCGATTATCGGCACAATCTGCAGCTCTACGAAACGCTCTACGAACACCAACCGCAACGGCTCGCGTGCGATTTGCACCCGGAATATTTGTCGTCGAAGCTGGCGCGCGAACAAGCGGAGACACGAAATTTGCCGCTGATCGAAACACAACATCATCACGCGCACATTGCGGCGTGTCTGGCCGAAAACGGCGTGGCGCTGAATGCTGCGCCTGTCATCGGTGCGGCGCTTGATGGCTTGGGCTTTGGTACGGATGGCACGTTGTGGGGCGGCGAATTTCTGCTGGCGGATTATCACAGCTACCGACGTCTTGGCACGTTCAAGCCCGTAGCGATGCTCGGCGGCACACAAGCGATTCACGAACCCTGGCGCAACACGTATGCACATTTGATGGCAGAACTCGGTTGGGCGCGGTTGGCGATGAATTACAGCGAATTGGAATTGTTCGCGTTTCTGGAAGCCAAGCCGCGCGCTCTGCTCGATGGAATGCTGCAACGCAATTTGAATTCTCCGCTCGCGAGTTCGTGCGGACGCTTATTTGATGCGGTCGCGGCGGCCATAGGCATCTGCCGCGAACACGCCGCGTACGAAGGGCAAGGCGCAATCGAACTTGAAGCCATCGTAGACGAGACGACGCTTGCTACCGAAGACGAATTGCTCGCGTACCCGTTCTCGATCCCACGCTTGCAAGAATCTAAGCTGCCCTACATCGAACCGCTGGCGATGTGGCAAGCGTTGCTCGGCGATTTGATTTTACGCACGCCTGCGCCTGTGATGGCCGCGCGTTTTCACAAGGGCTTGGCGAAAACTATCGTCACGATGATTGACAAAATCAGCCGCTACGAAAGCGGCGAAGAACCCATCAAAACCGTCGCGTTGTCAGGCGGCGTGTGGCAAAACAAAGTATTGCTGGAACAAGTCACAATGCGGTTAGTGGAGCTTGATTACTCGGTGTTGACACATCACCAAACGCCCTGCAACGACGGATGCTTGGCGTTGGGGCAAGCCGTGATCGCAGCGGCGCAGCATGGCACGTAACGCGATTTGGCAAATCGCGCTACATTTTCAGAGGAGCATTATGTGCTTGGGAATTCCTGGTCGCATCGTTTCGCTGGATGCGACCTACGACAAATTGGCGATGGTGGATGTTGGCGGCGTCAAACGACAGGTCAACATCTCCTGTATCGTAGACGAAGCGCACCCGCCACAATCCTGCATCGGCGATTGGGTGCTGATGCACGTTGGCTTTGCGATGAGCCGCATCAATGAACAGGAAGCGGCGGAGACGATGAAACTCTTAACCGAAATGGGCGAAGTGCAAGCGGAACTCGAAGCGATGCGAATGTCAGGAAAAACGTAATGACGGACAATCCTGCGCTGCAATCTCTCTATCCTTTTTTGCACGGCACGCGACAAGACGCGGCGCGAATGGACGAAGCCTTGCTCGAATCCGTGCGACAAAAAGCGCAAGCCAGCATCGCCGTCAAGGAAGAATTCTTCAGCAACAATGCGGCGCAGATTGTTGCGACCGCGCGCGCGTTGGCGACGGTTTTTGAAAACGACGGCAAGTTGTTCACAATGGGTAATGGCGGTTCCAGTTGCGATGCGGCGCACATCGCGGTCGAGTTTTTGCATCCCGTGACGGCTGGGCGTCCGGCGTTGCCTGCGATCAATCTCGTCGCCGACACCGCAATGATGACGGCGGTCGGCAACGATGTTGGCTTCGCACATATTTTTGTGCGGCAATTGATCGCACAAGCCCGACGCGGCGATGCGCTCATTGGCATTTCGACCAGCGGCAATTCGGACAATTTGCTGCTGGCGTTTGCTAAAGCGAAAGAAATGGGGCTGGTGACAATCGGCCTCGCAGGCGGCGATGGTGGACGAATGAAACAAAGCACTGACGTAGATCATTGCTTAGTCGTGCCGAGCGACAGCATTCATCGCGTGCAGGAATGTCACGTTGCGCTCTATCACATTCTCTGGGATTTGGTGCATACGCTGTTGGCCGACAAACGCGGCGGGCTGCCAGCAATAGAACACAGATAGCACCGATCTTACAGATTGAATCCGTTGCCATCCGTCACATCCGTTCAATCCGCGTTCTATCTGCCTGAACGCAATGGAACACGAATCAGACAAATGTAACCGATGGGCACAGATTTAATCCGAATGAATCCGTCGCATCCGTGTTCCATTCAAAACGCAATATGAAATTTGTAGATGAATATCGTGACCCATCGAAAGCAAGCATTTTGCTGAAGGAAATTCAGCAACTCGTAGAACAAATCGAACTCACGCGCCGCCGTCCATTGCAAATCATGGAAGTCTGCGGTGGGCATACGCATTCGATTTTTCGCTACGGCTTGAAACAAATGCTGCCGCCCGAAGTCGAATTTGTTCACGGCCCCGGCTGTCCCGTTTGCGTGTTGCCGATGGGGCGCGTGGATGATTGCATTGCGCTGGCCGAACATCCCGAAGTGATTTTCACGACGTTCGGCGATGCGATGCGCGTGCCGGGATCGAAGAAAAGTTTGTTGCAGGCAAAGGCCGAAGGCGCAGATGTACGAATGGTCTATTCACCGCTCGATGCGCTGAAACTGGCGAAAGAAAATCCAAGTCGCGAAGTCATTTTCTTTGGCCTCGGTTTTGAAACCACGATGCCGAGCACGGCGTTGACGGTGCTCGAAGCAAAGAGACAAAGCGTTCGCAACTTCTCGCTTTTCTGCAATCACATCACGATCATTCCGACGATCAAGGCCATTCTGGATTCGCCGGATTTGCAACTCGACGGCTTTCTCGGCCCCGGCCACGTCAGCATGGTCATCGGCACTGCGCCATACGATTTCATTGCGCGGCATTATCACAAGCCGCTGGTCATCGCGGGTTTTGAACCACTCGACATTCTGCAATCGCTGTGGATGGTGCTGAAACAAATTGCCGAGAGCCGCGCCGAGATTGAAAACCAATACGCGCGCATCGTGCCGGAACACGGCAATGCGGCGGCGCTCGCGGCGGTCAGCGAAGTGTTTGAATTGCGCGAATTTTTTGAATGGCGCGGCCTCGGTTCGATAGATCATTCCGGCGTCAAGATTCGCGCGGCGTTCGCGGCGTTCGACGCCGAACGAAAATTCGCCGTGCCGAATTTGAAGATTGCTGATCCGAAATCCTGTCAATGCGGCGAAGTGCTGAAGGGCATTTTGAAGCCACACGAATGCAAAGTCTTTGGTACGGCCTGCACGCCCGAAACGCCGCTCGGCGCGTTGATGGTTTCGTCCGAAGGCGCGTGCGCGGCGTACTACAACTTCGGGCGCATCAACATCACCGGGCTTCAGAAAGCAACTGTATGACCTCATTCGTCTGCAACATTCCGCTCGAAGAAATGCAGCGCGGACGCGGCAAAGTGCGCGATGCGAACATCACGCTTGCGCACGGCAGCGGCGGCAAAGCGATGCGCGATCTGATTCAGGACGTGATTCTCGGCGCGTTCAGCAATCCGTTGCTCGCGCCGCTTGAAGATCAAGCGGTCATCAATCTCAATGAACTCGCCAGTCACGGCAATCGGCTCGCGTTCACGACCGACACGTTCGTTGTGCATCCGCTGTTTTTTCCGGGCGGCGATATTGGCAAGCTGGCGATCAATGGCACGGTCAACGATCTGGCGATGAGCGGCGCGCGTCCGTTGTATCTGTCGTGCGGTTTGGTGTTGGAAGAAGGTTTGCCCGTCGAAACGTTGCGCCGTGTGACGATGAGCATGCGCGCGGCGGCAGATTTGGTCGGCGTGTCCGTCGTCACGGGCGACACCAAAGTCGTCGAACGCGGCTCTGCTGACAAGCTGTTCATCAACACCGCAGGCATCGGCGTCATTCCGGCGGGCGTCAACATTTCAGCGTCGCGCGCACAAGTTGGAGACAAAGTGATCGTCAACGGCTACCTCGGCGATCACGGCTGCGCGATTTTGCTCGCGCGCAATGAACTCGCGCTCGAAACCGATGTCGAAACCGATTGCCAACCGCTCGCGGATTTGGTGCAAACGATGCTCGCGGTTTGCCCGGACATTCATTGTTTGCGCGATGCGACGCGCGGCGGTTTGGCAACGGTGCTGAATGAATTTGCGCAGTCGTCACAAGTGGCGATTCGTTTAGAAGAAACGGCGCTGCCGCTGCGCGAAGAGGTGCGCGGCGCGTGTGAAATTCTCGGTCTCGATCCGTTGTACTTGGCAAACGAAGGCAAGCTGGTTGCGGTCGTGCCTGCGGATTCTGCCGAACAAGTTGTCGCAGCAATGCGCGCGCATCCAGCGGGGACTGAAGCCGCAATCATAGGCGAAATCGTCGCTGCTCCGGCTGGCATCGTCGTCCTCAACACAGGCTTCGGCGGCGGGCGCATCGTGGATTTATTGGTCGGCGAACAATTGCCGCGTATATGCTAATGGCTCCTCCCCAAAGAGGCGTCAAGAGTTCAAGCTTTAGCTTGTTTGTTTTCTATGCACGAACTCGGAATTACACGCAGCGTCGTTGCCATCTGTGCCGAACACGCCAACGGCGCACAGGTCAAACGGGTCACACTGGAAATCGGCAAGCTCAGCGCGATTCTGCCCGACGCCGTGCGCTTCTGTTTTGACATCTGCGCAAAAGGCACGGTCGTCGAAGGCGCGCAGTTGGAAATCATCGAAATTCCTGGCCTGGCGGTTTGTCGGCAATGCCAACGGCCTGTGCATCTGGTGCAACCGTTCGGACGTTGCGATTGCGGCAGCAATGACCTCGAACAAATCGCGGGCAACGAACTTAAAGTCAAAGAAATGGAGACTGCATAATGTGTGCAACCTGTGGCTGCTCTGACAACAATCACGTGACCGTGACGAACCCTGACACGGGCGAGCAGATGCTGCTCTCGCACAACGAAGCCCACGCGCTCGGCGTCACGCATGAACACGCGCCCGCAGAAAAAACATCTTGGCTTGCAGCCATCAAACAAGGCTTTCTGCACAGCTTGCCGCATTCGCACGATCACTCACACGATCACAACCACACTCATTCGCACGGAACCACGATTGCGCTGGAACAGGAAATTCTGGGCAAAAATCAGTTGCTGGCCGAACGCAATCGCGGCTGGTTGTTGGGGCGCGGAATTCTGGCCTTGAATCTGGTGAGTTCGCCCGGCTCCGGCAAAACGACGTTGCTCGAACGCACGGTGCGCGAACTACAAAGTGAATTTGAAATCGGCGTCATCGAGGGCGATCAGGAAACTATCCACGATGCCGAACGCATTCGCGCGACGGGTTGCAAAGCCGTGCAAATCAACACCGGCACGGGCTGCCATCTCGAAGCCGATATGCTTGGACGCGGGCTTCTGAGTTTGAATCCTGCGCCCAATTCCCTGCTCTTCATTGAAAACGTCGGCAATCTGGTATGCCCGGCGCTGTTCGATTTGGGCGAGCATGCCAAAGTTGCCATTCTCTCCGTCACGGAAGGCGAAGACAAACCGCTGAAATATCCGCACATGTTTCGCGCCAGTCAGTTGATGCTGCTCAACAAAATTGACCTGTTGCCGTATTTGCAATTCGATGTCGCGCGTTGTTTGGCGTATGCGAAAGAAGTGAATCCGCAGATGGAAGTCTTGCAAGTTTCCGCCACGACAGGCGCGGGAATGATGAATTGGTATGACTGGATTCGGCAGCTTGCGCCGCGCGATTGACCGCGTATGCGGTTTGGGTGGCTGGGGCGCGTGCTTATCCGCCCCAGCCTTTCTTTTTGGGATATTCGAAGTTCGTGCCGTAATCGCCTTCGGCGACGATTTCATCCGTTTTCTCCCAGTTGTTTTGGGCGATGACGTAATCGAACTTCTCGCGCAGTTCCTCGTCGGAGTCATATTCCAACGCCTTCGCCCACGGCAAACCGAAGTTGAAGGGCAACGGAAGGCTGGACTCCTGCTGCTTCGTCTTGTTGATGAATTTGTAATACTGTCCCATACGCTTCTCCTCATTGAAAACTACCGCGCGTGATTGCCACACGGTATGCGCGCCCCGCCGTTACGACATAGGCGGACTTCACCTGGGGGATCGAAGGAAAGGAAAGCAAAAATCATACCGCTGCTCTCACAGGCAAAAATTGCGCACGGCGGCGATGGGCAATTTCACACATTGCCGTGAGGAACATCGCGCAGGTCGTGAACCGCCGTTTGCAGAGCTTCTGTAATTTGCGAGGGAGTCAGGCCGGAAGCAAAGCGCAGCGGCGTACCGAAGCGCACGACGATTTGTCCGGGGCGGGCAAAATACTTTCGTTGTTGCTTGAGCGGAAAGAGGCCGTCAAGGTGGAGGGGAACGACTGGCACGTTCAACTTTTGCACCAGCAAGCCTATGCCCGCCATAAACGGATTCATCTGTCCGTCTTCGGTGCGACGCCCTTCGGGAAACACCAGCAGGTTGTAGCCGCGATCCAACGTTTCGCCCGCAAAGGCAAAGCTGCGCCGAAAGCCGCTTTCCTGCGGCAGCGGGAACACATTGAAGAGCGCGACGACCGCGAAGTATCGCAAGCGTGCGAGGAGTCGTTGCCACGCGCTTGTCCCCGCTGGTGGATGCCGCCAGGCGCGCAACAATTCGCCGCGCATCGCAATCGCCAAACGAGGCCGCCAGCGCAACGGCAAGGCCGATAAAATCAACGCCGGGTCAACTTCAGTGATGTGATTGGAAACAAACAAAACCGGCGCGGACACGGCTTGCAAATGCTCCCGCCCGCGCACCTGCCGCCGACTCATCACGCGCGTGAGCGGCTGCAACAAACCGAGCCAAGCGAGCCGCCGCAGCCACGTCGCCGGGAATCGTTGCGCCCAGGTCGCGTAGGGATACGGCACGGCTTCGGCGGTTCCGGCATGCACCATCTTTTCCACGTCGCCGAGCGTCGTTGCCGCCGTGAACGCCGCTTCGTCCAATTCGATTTGATAGCGGTCTTCGAGCGCGCTCAGCAATTCCACGCGCCCTAGCGAATCCAATTTCAAATCGGTGTCGAGTTGCGCGGACGAGGCGGCTGGCTCCGGTGCTCCGCCGAGACGCGCAATTTGTTGTAGCAAAAGCGAAGACGGCTGTGCAGTAAATTGCGCCTTATCAAGCGGCAGCTTTTGCACAGTTGCGGCCACGCTGCGCTTGATGACTTTTTGCGTCGTCGTCGTGCGCGGGAAATCGCTTTCCGACCAAACGACCCAATGCCGCATTTGCTGATACGGCGCGAGCGCGGCGTTGGCGCGTTGGACAGCAGCCGCAACATCCGCCGCTTCGTCGCGCGGAATCAACACCGCCAACGGTTCTTTGCCATCGGTGCTGAGGACGCAGCTTGCCCGAATTTCCGGTTGTTGTTCGAGCGCGGCTTCGAGGTCGTCGGGATAAATATTCAAGCCCGCGGCGGTCACGATCACATCTTTCTGTCGCCCGCGAAAAAATAAATTGCCTTCCGCATCCAACTCGCCGACATCGCCCGTGCGCAGCCAACCGTCGTCGCTCGGCAAAGGCTGCACGCCCGCGTCGCCGCGCCAATAACCTGCGGCAACGTTCGCGCCGCGCACGAGGATTTCGCCCGCATCGCCGAGTTTCACTTCCTGCCCCGGCATCGCTTTGCCGATTGATCCTGACACCAAACCGAACGGATGCGGCATACTGATGATCGAAGCCGTTTCCGTCATGCCATAGCCTTGAATCACGGCGAAGCCGAGCCGCTTCCAAAACTCTTCGGCCTCGCGGTCGAGCGTCGCGCCGCCGGAAATAAACGCCCACAACCGCCAACCGAAGCGCCGATGCACGGCACGAAAGCGCCACATTCGTTGCAGGAAATGCTGGCCATCCGCGGCGGCAAACATTTGTCGAAATCGCGCCAGCTTGCCTTTCGCTTCGGCATCGCGTTCGAGCTTGTCGCGCAACGTTTCGAGCAGGCGCGGAAACGCTGTCACCACGTTGATGCGCTGTTTGCGAATCGTCGTGATGATGTCGGACGGATTGAGCGCGTCGCGGAAATAAACTTCGCCCGCTAACAGTTGCGGCACGAAGATGCTCATAAATTGCCCGAACACGTGGCTGAGCGGCAGAAAATTCAAAAACCGCAGCGGATGCACGAAGCGTTCGTAGCGACGATATTTGTTGATTTCGCGTTCGAGCGGCGCGAGGTTCGACAGAAAGTTGCGATGCGACAAGCACACGCCTTTCGGCTCGGCGGTCGTGCCCGAGGTGAAAATGATTTCGATGAGATCGTCGGCGTGAATGTTTTCGGGCGTGAGCGGTTGTGTGGAATGTGCGGCGAGCGTTTCGGCCCACGCATCGAAGCGCAGCGTGGGCAAACTCAATGACGAAAGCGCAGGCAGATCGTTGCCCAACAACAGCAGTTTGGCTTGGACTTGCTGCTGCACACGCGCGATGAATTCCGGCGCGCTTTGTCGGTCAAGCGGAACCACAATCACGCCGCACAACAAGCAGCCATAAAACGCCGCGATCCATTCGGGGCGATTTTCCGCCCAAAACAACACGCGGTCGCCTTTGTGAATTTGCCGCGCTTCGAGTTCGCGCGCGAATTGAAAGGCCGTCTCTGCCAATTGCCGATACGACCAGCGCACACGACGCAAGCCACGCCAGGACACAAGCGCCGTTGCGTTGCCGAAGGCGCGGCAATCTTCCAGAAAGCTCAGTAATGTCTGTCGCTCGCTCATGTTCGGGGCCAGCGCGTATCTCAATCCTTCCGCACGTGCGGCTCCAAATATGCAACACAATCCTTGAGCGTGGCAATCCTGTCGTTTACGCGGCGTAAGATGACCGTCGTGGGGTTGGCTAATGCGCGCGCAAGTTGTCTTCGATGTGCAAGGCCAGATGGCTCTCCAGCTCTTCGGCGAATTCACGTTCCCGTGGTTGCCGCCGGAATAGGCCGAACAGCCGCACCAGCCAACCGCGTATTTCTCGCAAGTGCATCCAGACTCCTGCGACAGCGCGATGAGCGCCACGACAGCCGACGCAGCAAAATGTCCTCCTCCCGCTGTTCCCTCAACGCACCACACGTTGGCGCGGCTGGTAATTTTGCACGATCTTGCTGGCTTCGTCGGCGACACGTTGGCGAATGGATTGCGGCTCGACGACACGCGCGTGATAGCCCCAACTCAGCAGCCAGGGAATCACTTCGTCTTCGCTGTGAATTTGCACGGTCACAAGCAGGCCGTACGCCGTTTCGGTCATTTCCGTGATGAAAAACCCACGCGCTTCTTTGACCCAGGGCGTGACCTCGGCATCGAACAAGACCTGCACCTGCAAGCCACGCGCACGGTCGTTGGGTGGCTCCATCGTGAAGTTCGCGGGGCGCTGGAACGTCTTTTCCAACAGCGTCACGTCCGTCATTCGATCCAGCCGAAAATTGCGCCGCGCTTTGCGCAGGTGGCAATAGCCGATCAAGTACCACGCGCCGTTGTAATGCACGAGGCCATAGGGATCGGCGGCGCGGGTGTTGCGCGGCGGCGAGCCGTTTTGCGGGTAGCGCGTGTGGTAATCGAACTGCACCGTGCGGCGTTCGATGATCGCGCGCCGCAGTTGCGCCAGAAAGCCTTTCGTCATTCCCTGCCCCACCGTTTCCGGCGCGACCAGCGCGATGCTCTCCTGCAAATATTTCACCTCGTCGCGCTGCGCAGCGGACAAGACGGCTTCGATTTTGCGATTGGCCGAATGCGCGGCTTCGCGGTACTGCGCGTCGAAACTCTGTGCCGCGAACGCGCTGCCGAGCACGAGCATCGTCGCTTCGGCCACGCTGAAACTGAGCGGCGGCAGAAAGTAGCCTTCGACCAGCGAGTAGCCGTGCCCGGCTTGCGCGATGATTGGCACGCCCGTTTCGCACAGCGCCTGAATGTCGCGGTAGATCGTGCGTTTGCTGGTTTCAAACTGTGCCGCCAAATCCTCCGCACGGACTCGTTTGCGGCGCTGCAATTCCAGTAACACTCCCAACAAGCGGTCGGTTCGGTTCATCGTAAAAAATTCCTCCGCCCGGTAAATCCAAATTTCTTTGCCCCGTCGTACGTGAGTTTGACAGCAATCATAAAGCACGAGGTTCCGATCATGAAAAGTTACCTGCGCATTTTGCTCGAATTCATTTGTCCGTTGGCGTTCGTGGTGGCGCTGGCGTTCGCGGCCACGGGCTGCGGCGCGGCGCAATCGGCGACGGAACCGGCGCTGCCGAAGCCCTGCGCGCTGGCATTGGCGGCACAGGCGGGCAGTGACAAGCTCGATCAGGAAATCGCGCGCTGGCAGCAAAAGGCGCGGTCGGAAAAACAGGACGTGGCCAACCTGAGCCTCGAACAACTCGGTTGGAAATACATCGAAAAAGCGCGCGCCACCTACGACCCGGGGTACTTCAAACTCGCCGAAGCGTGCGCCGAATGTCTGACCACGCGCACCTCTCAACCAACGCCCGAAGCCCTGTTGCTGCGCGGTCACGCGCTGCATCAAATGCACAATTTCAAAGCCGCCGAACCCCTCGCGCGTGAACTCGTCAAAGCGCGCGGCCTCGCCTTCGATCACGGCTTGCTCGGCGATGTGCTGATGGAGCAGGGCAAGGTGAAAGAAGCGATTGCAGCCTATCAGGAGATGATGAACCAGAAGCCGAATCTGCAAGCCTACAGCCGCGCCGCGCACGTGCGTTGGCTGACGGGCGATGTCGTCGGAGCCGCCGAAATGGCGCTGATGGCCGCGCAATCCGGCAGCCCGCAAGACCGCGAAACGACGGCCTGGGCATACACGCGGCTGGCGCTGTACGAATGGCAACTCGGCAAATTGGAGAAAGCTGAGCGTGCCGTCGCGACTGCGTTGGATTTGCAAAGCGATTACGCGCCCGCGTTGCTCGTCAAAGGTCGAATGTTACTCGCCGCAGACAAATTCACGGAAGCCGTCGCGCCGCTCGAACAAGCCGCCGCGTTGAATCCCTTGCCCGAATATCAATGGACGCTTGCCGAAGCGTTGCGCGGCGCGGGACGAACCGACGAAGCCGCGCAAGTCGAAGCGAAACTCACGCGCAAAGGCGCGCAGGACGATCCGCGCACGCTCGCGCTGTTCCTCGCCACGCGCCGCGAGTCTGCCGAACAGGCGCTCCGGCTCGCGCAAACGGAACTCGACGCCCGCGCTGATGTCTTCACCTACGATGCGTTGGCGTGGGCGTTGCAAGCTGCCGGGAAAACGACCGAAGCAGAGGAAGCTATGAAGAAAGCGTTGGCGGAAAACACGAAGGATGCGCGCTTGTTTTTCCACGCCGGTGTGATCGCGAAGCAAGCCAACCACCAAGCCGACGCGCAACGATATTTCCAACAAGCTTACGCAAGCCGGCAATTGCTGCTGCCGTCTGAACGCGAAGCCTTACAACAGCAGATGGCAGCAACCCCGTAGCGCAAACTGTCCGTTTGCGTTGTTCCTTAACAATAACTTTCTCATCAACCAGGCAAACGAACTGTTTGCTCTACAGCTAAAGGAGAGGACTAAATGAAAGCCTTATCAACAACACTCAAACGCGGCTTGGCGTTCGTGTTGGCAGCCACGATGACCTTGCTCAGCGTGCCGTTCAATGCCTTCGCTTCGAGCCACATGGACGCGCCGCTCATCACCCGTGATCCGTCGGCCAACACGACCGACGTGTATGCGTTTGTCACCGAAGACGGCGGGCAAAAATATTTGACCGTTGCCCTGTCGGTCTATCCGCACCAAAACCCCGGCATCGGCCCGAACAAATACAACTTTGACGAAAACGTGCGCTACGAAATTCACGTTTCGCGCGGCAGCGATCTGGCGATTGGCTACCCGACGTTGACGTACCGCTTTGAATTCGACACCGATTTCAAATCCACGCGCACGATCCTGCAATCGTACCTCGGCGTCATCAAAGACATCGGCGATGCGAATCAAAACCTCACGCAATCCTACAGCATCACGCGCCTCAACAATCGCACGGGCAGCCGCCTGACGATTGGCGGGGGTCTGGTTCCGCCCAACAATCAAGGCATTGCGACGCCCAACTACAACGAAGACAACGACGGCACGAAGCCCGCGCGCAAAGGCGTGGCGACCGAAACCGAATTGGACACTTACACCAAACAAGGCATCTACAAATTCCGCAACGGCTATTGGGCCTTCGCCGGACAACGCGACGATGGGTTTTATGGTGACATTCAATCCATCTTCGATTTGCTGCAACTGCGCAATCCGGGCAAAGATTCGCAAGGTGGCTTCAACGTTCACATGATGGCGCTGCGCATCCCGATGGCCGAACTCGGCGGCGATCAGCAAACCGTCGGCGTGTTTGCGACGACGAGCCGCCCGGCGGCCTCTGTCACGCGCGGCTTCGATGCCGTCGCGGCCGCACGCAATGCGGAAAGCCGCACGGAAGCGAGTGCAGAAGCCAGCCGCACCGAACGGAATCCGCGCGTCGCGCAATACGTGCAAGTCGCACGACAGGGCAATCCGCTTTTCAATGAAGGCTTGGTGGCGCTGGCGGACAAAGACCTCTACAGCCGCACGTTGCCGACCGTTGACCGTTTGATCTTCCGGCGCTATGCTGAAAATCCTGAATTAGCAACGCTCATCAATTTGATCATTGGCAAAGGCACAACGTTGGCGATTGACAGAGGTCGCGCCGACATCGGGGCCATCTTTATCCCCGATGTCATCAAAGTTGATCTTTCCACCGGCAAAGCACGCCTTGCGGGCAACGGCAGAACCGATACCCGGAACCCGGACGACACAGGCTTTTCACGCTTGGGCATCTTCGGCGGTGACATTTTGGAAAGTGCCGCCGCTGGTCATCCTTTCCGCTTGCCCGGCAGGCTGATCGGAGCCGACCCGAACAAATCCTTTGTGCCCGGCGGTTGGCCCAATGGTCGGCGTTTCGGCGATGATGTCGTGGACATCGCCATCATCGCGTTGTTGAGCGATTTACGTGATCCGAACAACCTGAAGATCAGCGATCCGTTCATGGGCAATTATGACGGCGTCACCAGCAACGACCTGGGCTTCAACAAGGTGTTCCCCTACGAACCAACCCCGCAAAACGGTCGCGTGCCGAATTTTGCGCGGTAAGCAAAAGCCTGTTGCGGTACGAGGAGCGGTAGCGACTGGAGAGCTTTACCTCCGGTCGTTACCGCTCGTTGCACTGTAGCAGAACTGTCTCTCCCCGTTCATTCATCATCACAACAATCGGAGGAAGAACTCTTTATGCAACGCAACAAACTTTTTCGCGTATTCACTTCATCCCTGCTCACCAGCGCACTCGTGTTGGGCGCAAGCATTTGGACTATTCATCAGGTTTCGGCCAATCACCCGGTGCTGGTCGAAGGCGAAGCGGATTTCGATGGCGATGGGCGGCTCGGTCTGGCAGAAGACACCGACGGCGATGATCGCATCTTTGGCACGATCACCGCTGCGCTCGGCGCAGCCAACGGCGGAGCCAATCAAAACGGGCGCGTCACCATCGTCACGTCGGGGCGCTTCCACGAACAACTCAACGTCACGAACGCCAACGGCAACACGACGATTGAAGCCGCGCCCGGCGTCGAAGCCACGATTGACGCGGTGGCGACCGGCACACGCGCGGCGCAATTTCCGAACAGCACCAACGCCACGCGCCAGGGGCAACCCGGCATCATCGTGAATTCACCCGCCAACCGCTACGTGACCTTGCGCAATCTGGTCGTGCGCAATTGGACGGAAGGCATTCAAATTCTGGGGCGCTCGCGCGTGACGATTGACAACGTGCGGCTGGAAGGCAACGTCAATCACGGCATTCGCGCCAGCGACGACAGCCGCGTTTTGATTAGCCATTCGCAAATCAGTTCCACCGGCTTTCGCGTGGGCGCGACGGGCGATTTCCCCGCCACCAGCACGCCCAATCCCGGCAATGGCATCACCTTCGATCAACAAGCGCAGGGCTTGGTCACAGACACTACTGTCAGCGGCAACTTCGGCTATGGAATCGCGAAACTCGGTTCGGCCTACATCGAAGCGCGGCGCGTCGTCGCGTTTGACAATAGCATTAACTTTCTGAGGGTCATCCAGCTTTCCTAAAAGCCCGGACAGCCTTTGTTGCCAACTACCAAAGCCGTCTGTCTCTCCGAGGTAGACGGCTTTCTTTCAGCTATGAAGCTACGACGAATTGGCCTGTATTTACTCTTGCTGTTGCTCGGCGGAGGCTCGGCTTACGCGCACGATCCCGGTTTGAGCAACGTGGATGTCAAGCTCGAAAGCAATCGCCTGAGCGCGCTGCTCGTTTACAACTACGTGGACATCGAAGGCGCGGTGCAGGTGGACAAAGACCTGGATCGCACGATCACGACCGAAGAGTTTGCGGCAGCGAAACCACAACTCGAAGAACTCGCGCGCAATGCGATGATCGTCAATATTGACGGGGCTATCGTGCTGCCCAGCGAAGTCACAGTGCGCATCGCCAAAGCCGAAGACGGACGCGACACAGCCTATTTTTCGCTCGTCTATCCCGGCACGCCATCGTCCTCTTTGCTCTTCAGATCAAACATCATGGACAAGCTTTCGCGCGGTCATCGCGAGTATTTCAAACTCACGAATGCAGCGGGCGGAACAGTGTCCGAACGCTTGCTCGACGCTAACAACACGACTGCCGAAGTGACCGCCGGAGAGTTGTCCGCGGCGCTCGGACGCTGGCACACGTTCAAGCAATTCCTCACGCTCGGAATCGAACATATTTTGCTCGGCTTCGATCATCTGTGCTTCTTGTTCGCGTTGTTGTTGGTTGCGACAACGCTCAACTCGGTCGTCAAAATCGTCACGTCGTTCACCATCGCTCATTCGATCACGCTTGCGCTCGCGGCGTTCGACAAAGTCACGCTGTCGCCGAGCATCGTCGAGCCAATGATTGCGGTTTCGATTGTTTATGTCGGCCTGGAAAATATTTGGCGCAGCGGCAAGGAGATTGAAGGCCGCTGGTTATTGACGTTTGCGTTCGGCTTGATTCACGGCTTCGGCTTTGCGGGCGTGCTGAAGGAATTGAATATCGGCGCGGGCGGCAGCGGCATCGCGGTTCCGCTGGTGTCATTCAATGTCGGCGTTGAGTTGGGACAACTGGCGGTCGCGGCGCTCGTGTGGCCGTTGCTGCAATGGTTGCGCAACCGGCCTGAATTGACCGCGAAGTTAGTGCCGGTTGGCTCATTGCTCGTGGCGATTGCGGGCGGCTACTGGTTGCTGGAAAGAACCGTGTTGCAGTAAATCCTTTTGCGCCGTTTCTCGCGTACTTGTGAATGAAGATTCTGCAACGCGAGGAACATTATGAACACCCGAAACACAAGCACGCGATTTTATCGCTGGTCACTTTTCGCCCTGTCAATATTGGCTGCGGCGGCCTTCGCACAAACTTCGCGCACGCTCTCCGGCACGCTCGTCACGAAAGACAACAAGTCTGCACCGAACGTCAAAGTGTATGCGGGAACGAGCGAAACGGTGACGGATGCCGAAGGCAATTTCAGTCTGAAGATTCCTGAAAACATCACGCGCTTGCGCATCGCAGGCAAAAACGTCATTGCCAAAGAAATTACCTTCCGCGCTGATGAAACCAACCTGCTGATTCAAGTCGAATACACAATTCCGCCGCTGCACGACAGCATCGTCATCGAAGCCACCGCGCTCGAACCGGGCATCGAACGGCGCGACGAAGCCATCTACAAAAACACTTTGTTTTCGCGCGACGACCAGGTCTTTCACACGCTCAACGCAGGCATCAACGCAGGCCAGCACGAAGGCGGCGGCAAGTCGCTGGAGATTCGGCGCTTCGGCTTCAACCTTGATCACGGCGGCGTCAACGGCGGCTTGAAAGTGCTCGTAGACAACGTGCAACAGAATCAAGGCACGCAAGGTCACGGGCAAGGTTATTTGGGACAACTGAAATCGCTGACGCCCGAACTCGTGCAGGACGTGAACATCATCAACGGCCCGTTCAGCGCGGAGTACGGCGATTTTTCGGGCTTGGGCGTCGTGCATATTCGACTGCGTGAATCGCTCAACGATCAATTGACCGCGCGCGTGCAGGGTGGTTCGTTCAATACTTATCGGCATTTTCTCGGCTACAGTCCGCATCTGGAAAAAGGCAATGCGCTGATCGCGTATGAGCTTTCGAGTTCCGACGGGCCATTCAAAAATCCGCTCAACTATCGCCGCGACAACTTCACCGGCAATTACACGTGGAAGCTGAATGAGCATCGCGCGCTCGGTTTTCGCTTCAATGCGGGTCGCAACAACTTTGTTTCGTCGGGACAGATTCCGTTGGATGAAGTGGCGGCGGGGCGTTTGGATCGCTTCGGCTTCCTCGATCCCGACAACGGAGGCCGCGTCAAATCAGGCGTCGGCAGCATTTACTTTCGCAATGAATTCAAGGACGGCAGCAGTTTCAAGATAGATGGCTTTGTGTCGCGTTCGTTGTTTGATCTGTTTTCCAACTTCACGTTTTTTGCGAGCGATGAGCAGTTCGGCGATGAGATTCAGCAACACGATTCGCGCCTGCAACAAGGCGTGAACGCGCAATACCTAAAGCCGTTTCAGATTGCAGGCCACCACGCGCTGTTCACGACGGGTGCGAACTATCACGACAATCAAATCAACGTCGGGTTGTATCCTTCGATCAGCCGCGTGCCGAATCGCGCAGCATTCAATGCTGGTGCGTTGGTGACAAGCGCGAACGCGCGCGTGACGAACACGGCAGGCTACGTGCAGCAAAGCATTGATCTGCTGCGCGGCAAGCTGCATTTGGATGGCGGCGTGCGCTACGACTATTTTCGCTTCGATGTGCGGGATCGCGTGCAGCCTGATTTTTCGGGCATTCAAGGCGCATCGCGCTTCCAGCCGAAAGCAAACATCGCGTTCACGCCCAGCTCCCGCATTCCCGCGACGTTCTATTTCAACTACGGTCGCGGCATTGCGAGTCAGGACGCGCGCGGCGTAGCGCAACGTCCCGACAGTCCGCGTCTTTCGACAACGGATTTCTATCAAACGGGTGCATCGTTCAATGCCAATCGCTTTTCCGTCAGCACCGATTTGTTTTTGATTGATCGCTCGAACGAACAAGTCTATATCCCCGACGACGGCAGCATCGAATTCAAAGGCCCCAGCCGCGCGTATGGCGTCGAAGCGAAAGCTGCGGCGAAGCTCACGCGCCGCTTGAGTTTCAATGCTGGATTGACGCGCGTTAGCAATGCGTTTTATCGCGGCGGCGAAGCAAGAGTGTATGTAGATTCCGCGCCGCGCCTCGTTGCCAACGCGGGCTTGACGCTCGCGGATTGGCACGGCTTCAGCGGTTCATTACGCTATCGTCACATCAACAATTATCGGCTGGATGGCGAAGACCCAAGCATTCGCGCAGCAGGTTTTGACGTGCTTGATTTCAGTTTGAATCGGCGGTTGCGGCGCGGCGTAGAATTCAATTTGGCAATTGATAATCTGACAAACAAACGCTACTACGAAACGCAAAACTTCTTCGAGTCGCGCCTGCGTCCCGGCGCGGATTTGCAATCGCGCATTCACGCGACGCCGGGTTATCCGATTACGGTTTCGGTGGGGCTGACGTTCCGTTTGTTTGCGAAGGAATAGAACACGGATTGAACGGATGAAACGGAGTACGACAGATCAGGGCTAATCTGTTGGCTCCGTTTCATCGGTGTTCGATTTCTTACCTGAATGCCACCCGCACCGCATTCGTCTCTCGCCCATCTGCTGTCACCACCAAATCCACTTCGCCGCGCCCCGCCAGACTCGGCGACAACAACACATTGATCTGATCCAACCCGACGTATTCCGGCTGCGCACCTGCAAAATCAACTGGGTAGGCAACCGCGCCGATGCGCACCGCCACTGCCGCGCGACTGCTGCGATTGCGCCAGCCAGTGCCGAACAAAACCAAATACACTTGCTCATTCGCGTTGCTCACATCCAACGGCACAGCCACAAAACGATTGAGCGTCGCGTCCCAGCGCGCGATGGGTTCTTCGGTCTGCACGCCGTTGCGCACGCGCACAGCATACGCGGCGGCATAGCCTCTGCCGTCGGCTGTGGCGGAAAACAAGCCCGGCGCAACGTTCGCAATCGTGAGCGTGCCGCTGGCAAGCGCGCCGTCGCCGCTCGTCAACATCACGGTCGCCGCGCCGTTCGCAACTTCGCGCGGGATCAAATAATTCACCTGCGTCGGCGAGACGTAAAACAACGGCGCGCGATGTTCGACGTTGTTGCTGTCGCGGATCGTGATGCTCGTGCCTGCCAATTGCAGCGGCAACGGCGCGCTTGGAGCCGCCATCGTCGCCGTCGCCAAGCCTGTGCCGAAGCCTGACACGATGGATTCCGGCGCGGTCATCGTCCCCACGTAACTCGCCGCCGAAACGTTCGCCAACGCAGAGGCGCTGCGCAATTCCCAGACATCATTCAGCAAACCGTTGTTGCCCGTGCCGCCGAACACAAAGAAGCGGTTGTCGCTTTCGCTGTACGCGGTCAGCATGCCGTTGCGTGGGCTTGGCGAATTGGCGACGTTGAGTTGTGTCCATTGCCGCGTTTGGAAATTGAACGATTGCAATTCGTTCAAATTGCCGCTCGGCGAACTGCCGCCGAAGACGACGAAGCGTCCGTCCCGATCTACGAAGCTCGACGCAAACCAGCGACCAGCGGGACGCGGCGCAACGGTCAGGTTTTCCCACGTCCGCGTCGCCAGATCGAACGCCCAAAGATCATCGAGATAGCCGCTGCGCTGCCCGCCGTAAATAATCATCTTGCGATTCGCGCGATCAAACGCGGCGGTCAATAAACATCGGACTTCGGGCTTCGCACCCGTAGGCGTCCAATCCTGCCAGGTGTTTGTGGCGAGGCTGAAACTTTGCGTGTCCTGAAAGCGGCGCGATTCTTCGGTGAAGCCCGCGAATTGCACGAGGCTGCGCGAGACCGGATCGAAGACGGCGCTGTGGCCGTAGCGCGCGCGCGGACGCGATCCGGGCGACACATCGCGCCATTCGAGCGTCGTTAAATTCAACGTCCACGTGTCATTGAAAAACCCGCTCGCCTGCCCCGCGTAAATCACCATCTGATGCCCGACCGGATCGTATACGGCATCGAACCCAAGTCGTGGCGCAGGCGTCGCGCCCGTTGTTGGCAGCTTTGTCCACGTGCGCGCGGCAGGATCGAATGCCCAGGTGTCATTCATCGTTCCGTTGTTGCCCGTGCCGCCGAAAATGATCACGCGCTTGCTGACGGGATCGTAAATCGCCGCGCCGTTGCGCCGCACTTCCGGCGCAGTTCCTGAAGTCGGCGTCAGTTCGCGCCATTGCCAATTCGTGGTTTGCGCGAACGCTGGCAGCGCCGTCAAAAATAAAGCGAACCCCAGCCCAAGCAGACGAAAGCGAAGCATAGAAAGCCCTCCCAAGTTGTTGTCGCCACGTACAACGAAATCATCAACCGTTTTATTCCCGCGCGCTCCATTCTTTGCTGGCCGGAAAACAAATTCTTGAACTTTGGAACTTGTGTCCTTGTTTCGCGTTTATCGCTGCGGTAAGGTTGTGTTCTTCAGCATCAACGAATCGCTGGTTTGCCAAGTAGTAATTTGTGAGGGAACCGTTGTGACCGAGGATCCGTCCATCGTTGTCCAAACCGCCAAAGAGTCTGCTGTGGGAGAGGTGTCTGTGCGGCGCAAATGGTTGCTCTGGCTGGTTCCATCGCTTGTTTTGTTAGGCGTGATGGCAGTGCTGACGACGCTGGCGCTGCGCTCGCGTACTGACTCGCTCAGCGAGCAGTGGTCGCGCCTTGTCGCGGGCCGAAGCGGCGCAGAATCGAACGCCAAGTCATCGCTCGTCACGGTGCAACGCGGCGAAATCAGCCGACGGATTTTGCTGGACGGCGAATTGCGCGCCGTTCGTTCGCGCACGGTCTTTGCCGATATGCCGGACGAAGCGAAGATCACGTGGCTGCCGCCGGAAGGCACGCTGGTCAAAGTCGGAGATCGCCTGGCGGAACTCGACAGCACCGCCGTCCTCACCAAGATCAAAGAAGCCGAAGAAAAACTCGTCACCGCCGAAAACGAAATTGTGCGCACCAGTTCGCAACAGGAAGGGCAGGTGCGCGACTTGCAAGTGGAATTGAGCCGCCTTTGGCTGGCGTACGAAAAAGCCAAAGTCGAAGCGCGCTTGCCGATAGAAGTCGTGCCGCGCCGCGAGTATCAGGAAAAGCAATTCGCGCTCGAAAAAACCAAGACCGAGTACGACAACCAACTCGCCAAAATTGCCCAGAAGAAACGCGAATTCGCCGCCGATCTGCAAGTCAAAACCATCGAAAAACAACGCACGGAAAACCAACTCGAACTCGCCAAAGCCGGTTTGAAAGGCATGCAAATCAAAGCCCCGACGGATGGCATGGCGCTTTACATTGACCACTGGAACGAACGGCGCAAACTGCAAGTGGGCGATGTCGTGTGGGGCGGCTTGCCAATCTTGAGCCTGCCGGATTTGAACGAAATGGAAGTCATCGCGCAGGTCAACGAAGTGGACGGCCCGAAGCTGTCGGTCGGCAACCAAGCAACGGTCATCCTCGACAGCTATCCCAACACCGAAATCACCGGAACCGTCAAAGACATTTCGCAAACTGCCGCCAAAGCGAGTTGGCAGGCCAAAGCCAAAGTTTTCACGGTCGTAATCGCGCTCGACCGCACGCTGGTGGGGCAAATGAAGCCCGGTATGTCCGCGCAAATTTCCGTCATCGTCGGCACGTCCGGGCCGCAGTTGCTCGTCCCGCGCGCCGCCGTGTCGTTCGCGCCCGAAGCTGTCACCGTGACGCGGCTCGAAGGCGAAAAAGAACGTCGCCCGCTCGCCGTCACGATCCTGGCAGCGGACGCGAAACATTATGCGGTCGCAGCCAACGGCGGCTTGCAAGCAGGCGACCGGGTTCTGTTACCCCAATAAAACCATCGCTATGGCTACTCGAATCTTTGCTCGTCGTTATGTCATCTCGCTCGCGGTGCTGGCGCTGGGAATCGTCGTGTTGTTCGCGGCGCGCTCGCCCCAGGCAGCAGCGTTGCTCGCCTCGGCAGGACTCGCGAAAACGGCGGAAGAAGCGGAAACGTTCACCGTCACGCCCGGCACGTTGTCGTTCCGCGTCGAAACGGCGGGGACTTTGCGCGCGACTTCGGTGCAAAGCTTCGGCGGGCCACCCGCGTTTGGCAACTACTGGCAATTCCAACTCGTCAACATCATCCCCGAAGGACGCAACGTCAAAAAAGGCGAAGTGCTGCTGATGTTCGACGCCCAGCGGGTCAATGAAGATTTGATGAAGTTCCAAAATGAACTCGATCAAGCCACCAAAGAACTCGATAAAACCAAAGCGCAGATTGACCTCGAACGACAGGAATTAACGGCCAAACTCGCCGAAGCCGAAACCAATCACGAACGGCTCAAGCTCAAACAACGAATCAGTTCCGACATCGAAGTCGCGCGCAACGTCGAACTCGATATGCTGGCTGTCGAGCAAGCCCGGCGCGAAGTCGAAGCCTTGAAAGAGCGCATTGACTGGCACAAGAAATCGAGCGAAGCCACGTACAACATCATCGCCAGCCGCAAGGCGCGCGCCGAAAACAAAGTCGCGCAAATCAATCAAGGCCGCGCCAACTTTCAGGCCAAAGCCGACCGCGACGGCGTCGTCGTGTACAAAACCAAATGGAACGGCGAGAAGTTTCAGGTCGGCGAAAACGTTTGGTCAGGCCAATCTATTCTGGACATCCCTGACCTGAACACGATTCGCGCCGAAGCGTTCGTGCCTGAAGTGGACATCGGCAAAATCAACCTCGACCAGCGCGTCGAAATCACGATTGACGCCTTCCCCGGCAAATCCTACACGGGCAAGGTGAAGAAGATGGAGACGCTGGTGCGGCAAAAAGCGTGGGACATTCAAAACAAAATTCTTTCGGTCGAAATCGAACTCGATCAACTCGACACCAACATCATGCGCCCGGCGATGGGCATTAAGACGAAGATTGAAACCGGCGCGATTACGGATTGCCTCTTCGTCCCGCTCAAAGCTGTGCAGACAACGGCGGACGGCGCGCAAGTCAAAGTGCGCACGGCATCCGGCTGGCGCGTGCAAAGCGTCAAGCTCGGCGAAGCGAATGCCAGCGAGGTCGTGATCTTGGAAGGACTCAACGCGGGTGATCGCGTGGCGAGTGACTTTGCAAAAGCAAAACCCTAATCATTTTCCATTTTCCATTTTTGATTTGTCATTTGTCATCGGTGGCCAGCGAAGCGCACCGCCAATGAAAAATGAAAAATGACAAGTGGGAAATGGAAAATGACAAGCCTGAACCGTCTCTGAAGTAATCTTTATGAAACTCTGGCACCGCCGCCTCCGCAATTTCGTGCTCCTCCTGCTCGTGCTGGGCGTGATTGCCGCAGGCTTGCTCGGCGCGCGACGAGCTTTGCGACCGACCTCCAATGAATTGTCGCCCCTGACGATGACCTTGCAGGCGCGCGATTTCACATTGCAGATTGCGGCCAAAGGCGAATTGCAATCGGCGCAAGCCACCGCCGTCGCCGTGCCGCCTGTGCCCGTAAATCGGCTGCGCATCGCTTCGGTCGTGGCCGATGGGCGCTACGTCAACAAAGGCGATGTGCTGATTGAATTCGATCCCGAAGAACTGGATTTGCAAAAGCGCGAGCACAACGCCGGTCTGGAAATGGCGAAGCAAAAGATTGACAAAGGCAGTCTCGCCAATCAAACCGAAAAGACCGACATCGGCAAAGATCGCAAGCTTGCCGAACTCGAATTGCGCAAGATCAATGAATTTCTGCCGCAGGACGAATTCGTCTACACGCGCCGCGACATCATCGAAGGCCAACTCAATCAAGCCTACGCCGAAAAGAAAATCGTCTTTGCCGACGCGCGGCTGACCTTGAAAGACAAAGTCTATTCGCTCGACGAAGCGATTTTGCTGCTCGAACGGCGTCAAGCCGACAACCTGCTCGGTCGCGTGGACAAAGCCCTGGCCTCGCTCAAACTGCTCGCGCCCGCGTCGGGCATTGTCGTTTATCCGAACTCTGGCTTCTTCTTCGGCGGCAGCGCCTTGATGCCGGGCAAAGTCGTGTGGATCGGGATGACGCTGTTTCAATTGGTCAATCCCGATCAGATGGAAGCGAAGATTTACGTGTTGGAAAAAGACGCGGGCGAATTGAAAGCCGAACAGCCAGTGACGCTCACGCTCGATCCGTTTCCCGATAAAGAATTCACGGGCAAGATCAAACACATTGACAAAGTCGCACGCCCCGTAGATCGCGGCTCGCCGATCAAATATTTCGAGACGCTCGTGACGCTCGACAAGACCGAGCCGGACGTGATGAAACCCGGCGTCAAGCTGCAAGCGCAGGTGCGTGCCGGCGAATTGAAAACCGTCCTCGTCGTCCCGCGCAGCGCCGTCGTCAGCAAAGACGCGGGCTTCGTCGCCTTCGTGCAAAAAGCGCCGGGTCAGTTCGAGCCTGTGCCCGTCAAACTCGGTCAAGGCGACCTCGCACAAGTCGTCGTGACCGAAGGCTTGCAAGCGGGCCAAGTGCTCGCGCTCAATCCGCCGGATGTAAAACGGGAGGCACAAAAAGTAGACAGTAGACAGTAGACAGTAGACGGTAGATAGTAGCCTTCGGTTTTCTACCGTCTACCATCTACCGTCTACCGTCTACCGCCTACTTCTTCCTATGCGTTACTTCACTGAAATCCAACTCGCCCTCAGCAACCTGCGCGCGCACAAGCTGCGCACGTTTTTGACGATGCTCGGCATGATCTTCGGCGTCGGCGCAGTGATTGCCATGCTTTCGATTGGCGCAGGCGCAGAGAAAGAAAGCCTGTCGTTGATTGACACGATGGGTTTGCGCAACGTCATCATCCGCGAACGCGAGGCGCGGGAAGAAGACTTGAAGAAAGTGCGCGAGAACTCGCTCGGCCTCGCGCTACGCGATGTGCAAGCCGTGAACGCCGTCACGCCCGACATCGAATCGTGGTCAGCCCGCAAGCGCGTCAAGACGTTTCAGATTTTTTCCTTCAAAGGCAAAAGCGACGACTCCAACGTCATCGGTGTCACGCCAAGTTACTTTCGCGCGGCGAAATATGATTTAGCTGAAGGCAGCTTCATCGCCGAGCCGGACGAAAAAGATTACGAACAATTTTGCGTCATCGGCTCGCGCGTGCGGCAAAAGCTGTTCGGCTGGCAATCGCCCATCGGCCAGCAACTCAAGATTGACAAGCTCTGGTTCACGGTCATCGGCGTGCTCGCGGACAACAATTTGACCAAAGACGAATTCGAGGGCGTCAAGCTGCAAGATTTCAGCAACGACATTTACATCCCGCTCGCCACCGCGCTCAAAAAATTCGAGCCGAAACGCTTCGAGTCGGAATTGGATGAAGTCGTGCTGACGCTGAAAAAAACCGACGCCATCAAACCCGCCGCCCTGCTCATCAGCCAGGTGCTCGCCAACACGCACGGCAAAGAAAACGATTATGCGCTGATTGTGCCGCGCGAATTGCTCGAACAGAATCAACGCACGCAACGCATCTTCAATATTGTGATGAGCGCCATTGCCAGTATCTCGCTGCTCGTCGGCGGCATCGGGATTATGAACATCATGCTCGCCAACATCCTCGAACGCACACGCGAAATCGGCGTGCGACGCGCATTGGGCGCACGGCGACGCGACATCTGGCAACAATTCCTGATCGAAACGTTGACCATCAGTTTGATCGGCGGCGTGACGGGCGTGCTGTTCGGCTTCGTCGTTTCGCGTGTGGTGGCGCTCTATGCCGATTGGAGCACGGTCGTGACGTGGGCTTCGATTGCGTTGTCGTTTGGTGTCGCGGCGACGACAGGGCTGTTGTTTGGCATCTATCCAGCCGTGCGCGCGTCGCGGCTCGACCCGGTCGAAGCGTTACGATACGAGTAGCGCGCTTGCGAAATTCCTACCTTGCCGATAGGCTGCCGTAACGCGATTTGCCAAATCGCGCTCCATCTTCTGAGGAAAACTATGAAACTACTTTCACCCCTGATTTTATTGCTCATCGTGGCCACAATGACCGTTGCCAGCAGGCCGGTCGTGCAATTGCAAAACTTCGGTCATTGGACGGCGAAGGAATTGCGCGGCTACGAAAAACCGCTGCACGACAAGGTCAGCGGCCCGCACAAAAACTCTGGCATCGGCTTGGCAAATTATGGCAATAGCACTGTCGGCATCAGCCACCGCGAAGCCCCCGGCATCGGCGAAGTTCACATGCACATGGACGATTACTTCGTCGTACAATCCGGCACAGCAACGTTGATTGTCGGCGGCGAAGTCGTGAACCCGAAGCCCGAAAAAGACCCGCGCGAAATTCGCGGCGGGGCAATCCAGGGCGGCGAAAAGCGAACGCTCTTGCCCGGCGATGTTGTTCACATCCCCGCGAAAATGCCGCATCAACTCATCGTCGAACCCGGCAAGAAGTTCACGTACTTTGTGATTAAAGTGAAGGCCGAGTAACAGGCGTCAAGAGTTCAAGCTTCAGCTTGGGTTTTGAGTTGTGCAGCGGATACACAAGCTGAAGCTTGAACTCTTGACGCCTCTTCCGCCGCGCTTCCGTTATTTCTTATGACCTCGATTACAAGCCCGATTTTATTGGTGATTTTGGCGCTTGCCCTCGCCGCTTGCACGAACAAATCGTCGTCTGAACAACCGGCATACACGGCGGAACAATCGCTTGCCGCAATGGAATTCAGCGAAGACTTTCACGCCGAAATCTTCCTGCAAGAACCAAACGTGATGTCGCCCGTCGAAATGGTTTTCGACGAAGACGGACGCATTTACGTCGCGGAAATGCTCGACTACCCGGACGATCCGCCGCCCGGCCAACCGGCTCGTTCGCGCATTCGTTTGCTCGAAGATGTAGACGGCGACGGCAAGTACGAAAAGGCGACGATGTTTGCCGAAAACGTCCTACAAGTCGCCAGCATTCTGCCGTGGAAAGGAGGCATCTTTGTGGCAGCAGCGCCGGATATTTTGTGGATGAAAGACGACAACGGCGATGGCAAAGCGGACACGAAAAAAGTTTTGTACACGGGCTTTCCGAAAGTGAATCCCGAACATCGCATCACGAATTTGCGCTACGGCTTGGACAACTGGATTTACGCGGCGAATCACGGCAACGACGGCAAAATCACTGCGCCCGATCAGCCGAATCATCCGCCCGTGCTGATCCGCGGCACGGACTTTCGCTTCAATCCCGTGACGGGCGAATTCGGCACGACCAGCGGCCCGGCGCAATTCGGCTCGTCATTTGACGAATGGGGCAATCAATTCAACTGCAACAACACACAACATATCCGCCACGTCATTTTGCCGATGCACTATATGGCGCGCGCGCCACTGCTCGAAATCCCCGCGTATCAGCAAGACATCTCCGATCACGGACAACCGTCGTCGCCGATGTATCCGCTCACAGGCCCGCAGGAATGGCGCAAGCAGCGCACGGAACTGCGGCAAAAACGCTATGACGAACAGGGGCTGAATCGCAAAGAACAAGTCGCGGGCTACTTCACAGGCGCGAGCGGCGTCACGGTGTACACGGGCGATGCGTGGCCGACGGAATATCGCAACAACGTATTCGTGGGCGACGTCAGCGCGAACCTGATTCACCGCGATGTCATCACGCCCGACGGTATCAGCTTCAAAGCCAGCCGTTCCAAAAACGAAACCGAATTCATCGCGTCGAAAGATCAATGGTTCCGCCCGTGCAACTTTGCGAACGCGCCGGACGGCAATTTGTATGTGATGGACATTTACCGTCTGTTCATCGAAACGCCCGAATCCATTCCCGAAGAGATCAAAAAAGGAATGGACTTTTACGCAGGCGACAAGATGGGGCGTGTGTATAAAATCGTCCACAACAAATCGCAAGCCAAGCGCGATCTGAAACCGAATCTGAGCAAAGCAAGCAGCGACGAGTTAGTGAAGTTGTTGGAGCATCCGAACGGCTGGCATCGCACGACAGCGCAGCGATTGTTGATTGAGCGACAGGACAAAGCGGCGATGACCTCGCTGAAAGAAATGGCGGAGAAGAGTCCATCGGCAACCGGGCGATTGCACGCACTGTGGACGTTAGATGGATTGAAATTGCTAGATGCCCAGTTAACGATGAATAGCCTGCAAGCAAATGATCCTCGGATTCGTGAGCATTCATTAAAATTGGCCGAGCGCGTCTTTGAATCCCAGTTACAAAAGGCGAGAGAGTTAGCACATCACAATCCAGAACAGGTTGATAAAGTTTTTGACACATCGCTTGAACCTCTGGTTGAGGCAATAATCTCAAGGGCGAAGGATTCGGATACTCGCGTACAGCTTCAGTTGGCCTTCACTTTAGGTGAATTCAAAAACAACCGAGCCTTCGATGCCCTCGTCAAAATGGCG
>CAZWAK010000037.1:0-52806 GCA_964631865.1 uncultured Heliobacteriaceae bacterium
AGTGACGCCGTACGCCCCTTAATCCAGCACCAAGCTGTGGAGGCCACGATGGATAAAGAAGTCAAAGAATTAGAAAAAGCCCTCGAAAAAATCTGGGACATTGCCACCAACAAATTCGGACTCGATCCCTATCCGGTACGCTTTGAAATCGTCCCGTCAACCGTGATGTACGAAATCGGTTCGTATGCTTTGCCAGGTCGTTATTCGCATTGGACGTTTGGCAAGGCGTATCACAAGATGAAGACGATGTACGATCTCGGTCTGTCGAAGATTTACGAAGTCGTCATCAACTCGAATCCGTCGTACGCCTTTCTGCTCGACACCAATTCTCTGTTACAAAACAAACTCGTCATCGCGCATGTGCTCGGTCACGTAGACTTCTTCAAGCACAACGCCTGGTTCGGCCCGACCAATCGCCGCATGCTCGACGACGCGCAAACCCACGCCACGCGCATCAGCGAATACGAATTCAAATACGGGCGCAAAGTCGTCGAAGAATTCCTCGACGCCGTGCTTTCGATTGAGGAACACATTGACCCGAATTTCTTCATCAAAAAGCGCCGCGAGAAATCCGACAAGAAAGACGAACCCCGCAGAAAATCGGTGACGCAAGACCGCTATGAAGATTTGCTGTCCATCAGCGAGCGCAAAATCGAAATCCCCGAAACCGAAGAACACAAGCTCAAAACCTCAGAACTGCCAGAGAAAGATTTGGTCTGGTACATCCTGCAACATTCCCCCGTCCTGCAACCCTGGCAGCGCGACGTGATGAGCATGATCCACGACGAGATGTTGTACTTTGTGCCGCAGATGCAAACGAAGATCATGAATGAAGGATGGGCTTCGATCTGGCATTCCCGCCTCATGCGCGAACTCGACTTGCCAGACAACGATCACCTGGAATTCGCCGAACTGCATTCCGGCGTCGTGTCGCCGCATCGCGGGCAATTGAATCCATACTATCTCGGCTACAAGATGTACGAGGACATCGAGAGGCGGTGGAACAATCCGACCAAAGAGGAAATCGAAAGGCTTGGGCGGCAGCCGGGGCAAGGCATGGCGAAGTTGTTTGAAGTGCGCGAAGTGGACAACGACGTTTCGTTTCTGCGCAATTACCTGACCGAAGAACTCTGCGAAGAATTGGATTTGTTTGTCTACGAATTGATTGACGAAGAAGATTGGACGATCACGGAAAAACGCTGGGAGCGGGTGCGCGATCAATTGGTGGCGAATATGACGAACTTCGGCTTCCCGTACATCGAAGTCGCGGACGGCGATTACGACGGCAACCGCGAACTCTATTTATTCCATCGGCACGAAGGCGCAGACCTGGATATGAAGTACGCGCGCAAGGTTTTGGAATATGTCTACAAGCTGTGGGGTCGCCCCGTGCATCTGGAAACCAAAGTCGAAGACGATTCGCTCGTGATGTCCTACGACGGCGAAGAACACAGCGAAAATTAAATGGAGTAGACGGTAGACAGTAGACGGTAGTCGGTAGAAAACCGAAGGCTACTGTCTACCGTCTACTTTTACGTTTGCCCCCCTATGTCCATTCTCATTGCTGAAGACAACCTCGCCCAACGCGCCTACTTGCGCGAACTGCTCGAACGCGAGTTCAAGAAATATGGCCCGATGCTGGAAGCGCCGGATGGTGACAGCGTGGTCAAACTCGCGCTCGAACATCGCCCGCAACTCTGCATCCTCGACATTCAAATGCCCGGTTTGTCGGGCGTGAAAGCCGCCAAAGCGATTTGGAAAAGCTTTCCCGATGCGCGCGTGATTTTCTGGACGCAGTTCCCACACGAAATTTACATCAACGAAATCCGCAAGCTCGTGCGCAGCGTCGAACCGAATCCAGCTTACGGATTCATTGACAAAAACAATCCCGAAAGCCGTTTGTTGCGCTTCATTGCCGCCGTGCTCGAAGACGGCGCGGATATGATTGATCCGAACTTCAAGGACGCCTTCACGCAGCCGCTCCTGACCGACTTTGAAGCCGAAGCGTTGTATTACCTCGCGCTCGGTTTGTCGAATTGGGCGATTGCGCGCAAATGCCAATTGAGCCTGCGCGGCGTCGAAAGCCGCTTGACGACGCTCTATGAAAAGTTGATGCCCGCCAGTTCCGAAGGCACGAAGGAAGAAGCCTACGACAAACTCGCCTTCAACATCCGCACGCGCGCGTACTTTGAAGCCTTGCGGCGCGGGCTGATCAATCAAGATGAATTGGAAAAGGCGAGCAAGTCATTGGATGTGTGGTTGGAGAAGGATCGCAAAAAATATGCGACTGAGTAAAATCTCACGCGCGCAAATCGAAGAACAACTGACCGCATGGGCTACGACTAAAACCTAACTTTTGCCGTGTCAATCTCGCGCCCCTTTCCAATTCTGCTCATTACCTTCGCCCTCATTGCCACCGCCGTCTATTCGCAGCAAGAAACACAACCTGAAACCTCCGCCCCACCGCCCGAAGAGCCATACGAAAAAACTGCCGATGATGCCGCGTTGAATTTGCATCGCTGGGGCGCGGTCACGCTCTTTCACGGCCTGCCGTCGGAGCGCGTCAATGCGATCACGGAAGATGTGAACGGTGCGTTGTGGTTTGGTACGGACAACGGTTTGGTGCGCTATGACGGACGCCGCACCGAAGCGGTAGGCAGTGCGGGGGACAATCGCGGAGTCTTGCCGTCGCAACGCATTCGCGCGCTGTTTCGTGATTCCTCCGGCAGCTTGTGGATTGGCACCGATCAAGGCGCGGTGCGGTTCGGGCAAGACAAGCTGACAAGCCTCGAAGAAACACGCGGACGCGCCGTCACCAGCATCGCGGAAGCACCGAACCGCGAAATCGCGCTCGTCACCGGACTCGGTCAAATCATACGCTATCAACCGCAACCCGCTGTGCCCCCCACCGCTGCGCTGACCGACAGCCAAACGCAATCGTTGCTCAGCATCGAGAACAACCCGGTCGAACTTAAAGCGATTGTCTATCAAGCCAGCGCCAACGAATGGTGGATCGGCTCGGATCGGCGCGGCGCGTTGGTTTTCCAGGAAACTCGTTTGCGGGAAGCCGCATCGCCGCCTGCGCGTCCGTATTTTGTCAACGCCTTGTTTGTCGAAGGCGAAGCAATCTGGCTCGGCGCAGATTCGGGCGAGAATGAAAGCGGTTTGTGGCTGCATCGGGAAGGTGTCGCGCCGCAACTCGAACGCCAAGCCATCGTCACCGGAACCATCAACGCGATTCACGGCGGCAAAGGCGATGTCTGGCTCGGCACGGATGGGCAAGGCGCGATGTTGTTGCGCGGCGGCCAGCAGATTGAACGCCTGACGTTTGAAAGCACCAAAGGCGGTTTGCGCTCGAATCGTATTTACGCGGTCTATCGCGACCGCGAAGGCATCGTGTGGTTCGGCACAGATCGCGGCGTTTGTCGTTACGACCGCGACAGCTTTCGCACGACGACGCTGAGCAACAATGCGCAAAGCAATTTCATACGCTCGCTGCTGACGACCAAAGACGGTGTGACGTACGCCGGCACGAATCGCGGGTTATTTCGCTTGAGCGCGGGTTTGGAATTAGGTGGCTGGCAACAAATCGCCGACATCGGCACGCGCCCGGTCTATGCGATGCTCGAAACGACGCAGGGGAAATTGCTCGTCGGCACGTCGGCGGGGCTCTTCGTCGCGCCCGCAGGCAGTGCCAACTTCGCGCTCGTGTCGTTTGAAAACAACCCCGAAAAAGGCAGCGTGCGCGCGCTGGCCGAAATGACAGGCACAGTTTATGCGATTGTGTTTGAGCGCGGTCTGGCAAGGTTGGAAGCGGATGCCTTGAAGCTCATCAACAGCGAGGCCACCGCCAAAAAAGCCACCTGCCTCGCCGTTGATGCCGACGACAAACGGCTGCACATCGGCACAAACGACGGGCTGCGATTTACGTTTGCGAATGGACACTGGCAGGAACAGCGCGAGTCAAAAGCCGCGACGGACACGACGCGCGGGCTGATTCGCGCGCTGGCAACCATCGGCGAAAGCTTGTGGATCGGGCGCGAAACGGGGCTTGAGGTGATTGAAAACAACCAGGCGCGCACAGTCTTGCCCAACGCAGACGTGCAATGGCTGACGGTGGCGCACGAAGGCGAAGACAATCATCCGGTGTTGTACTGCGCGACGAAAAATGAAGGGCTGTATAAACTGCTGCCCGACAGCGGCGCGCGCGTGCGCATTGACACCGAACAGGGCTTGCCGTCGCAACAAGTCTTCGCCCTCACCAAAGCGAAATCCGGCGAAGTCTGGATCGGCACGAATCGCGGCATCGTGCGGCATCAGCCGAATTTCACTGCGCCGATTCTGGAGCCGCGTCGGATGGTCGCGGACAAAATTTACACACCCGATTTTTTGACGAAGGAAATGCGCTTCCCGGCCTATCAAAAAAACTATCTGTTTGAGTTTGCGGGAATCGGCAGCAAGACGTTTCCCTCGCAATTTCAGTATGAATACACGCTCACCGAAGACCGCCGCGGGCAATTGAAAAGAATCGTCACGTCCGATGCGCAGTTTCAATTGACCGACATGACCACCGGCAACTACACGATCACGGCGCGCGCCATCAGCCGTGATTTGATTTACTCCGGGCCGTTTCAATTCCAATTGCGGATCGCGCCTGAAGCGGTTTCGTGGACGACAATCCTGCTCACCGCCCTGTTAATATTGGCTGTGGGCGCGGGCGGCTATGCGTTTTCTCAACAGCGGCGCACGGCCAAAGCGAATCAAAAACTCGAAGTCATCAACGAGGAACTGCGTGACACGCGCATTCGCCTCGCCAACATCACCGAGTCTGAACGCAGCCGCATCGCCCGTGATTTGCACGACCAAACGCTCGCCGATTTGCGCCACTTGCTCGTGATGACCGATCAATTGGAAACGCCGATTCCGAGTCATCAATCGCCCACGCCAGCGTCCATCCGCCGCAAGATCGAAGAAGTTTCCAGCGAAATCCGCCATATTTGCGAAGACCTCAGCCCGTCGGTGCTCGAAAACATCGGCTTCGTCCCTGCGCTTGAATGGGCGTTGACGGACGCGGTCACGCATTTGCCCGCCGATGAAAAATTTGCTTACAGCTTTGTCTGCGAACCAGATTTGGAAGATCGCCTGCACCTCACGCCGACCGAGCAAATTCAGTTGTATCGCATCGTGCAGGAAGCCCTGAACAACGTCTGCCGCCACGCCAAAGCGAAAAAGGTCGAGTTGCGGGTTTCGGTCGAACGCCAACACGAGCTGGTTATCGCCGTAATTGACGACGGCATCGGTTTGGCCGCGACGCCGGAAAATCCGACCGGGCACGGGATGGCCAACATTCGTTCGCGCGCGAACTTAATCGGAGCCGATGTCGTGTGGCGCAACGTGCGGCAAGGCAGCCATTTCGAGGTGCGCAAAGAACAAGCCGTCCGCTGACACAAAATTGCCATCGCTTCGCTAGAAGCTGACCACATATTCCAATGGAAGCAATTCTGTAATCGCTCTATCTGTTTGGACAGGGAGTCCGAATCAGAAAGAGAGGATTTATGTCCCGTCTCCGTTACTTGCTCATCATCCTTTGCTGCGCCGTTTCGTTGCAAGCTCAGCCCGCGAAACGTAGGGAATCCAGCCCGGACGATCCCGTGCTGCGGCAAAAAGTGCAGGTCGTGACCTTGACCGCGAGCGTCGTGGATCGGCAAAACCATCCCATCACCGGACTCAGGCGCGAGGACTTTGAACTCTACGAAGACAAGGTCAAGCAGAAGATTGAATACTTCACCAACGTAGATATTCCCGTCAGCATCGGCATCGTCTTCGATGCCTCGGCGAGTATGCAAGCCAAGCTCGGCAAAGCCAAAGAGGCACTGAAAGCCTTTGTCGCTGCGAGTCATCCCGACGATGATTTTTTTCTCGTCACGTTCAATCGCAAAGCCCAACTGCTCGCGGATTTTGCGGATGGCGATGAGGTGCTGCGCAAAATGAACGGCATCCGCCCCGAAGGCGATACGGCTTTGTACGACGCCGTGTTTATGGGTTTGGAAAAGCTCAAAGAAGCGCGGCACAAAAAGCGCGTGCTGCTGGTGATTTCCGACGGACAGGACAATTGCTCGCGCTACAACTTGCGCGAACTCAGTAAAACCATCAAAGAAAATGACGCGCTCATTTACACCTTCAGCATCGCTGAAGTGCAAGGTGGCAATTGCGGGCAACTGTGCCAAATGTATTCGCGCCGCGCGATGGAAGACCTCGCAGACATCACGGGTGGCAAGGCCTTCTTCCCGATGAATCTCGCAGATTTGGAGCAAGCGACCGCGCAAGTCGCGCTTGAATTGCGCCAGCAATACAGCCTCGGCTATGTGCCGACGAACACCGACCGCGATGGCAAATGGCGCAAAATCACCGTGCGCGTGCTGCCGAAAACAGGGCTGAAAACATGGGCGCAACGAGTCATCGTGTGCGCCAAAGAAGGTTATTTCGCGACGCCTTAAATCGCGGTTCGGATGACATTATTTCCTCCGGTCAAACGGAGAGCAAACGGCTCCGCTTGCTCTCCGTTTGTGACCCCAAGTCGTTAGGGCTTGTGCAGGCTGGACTGACTGGCAAACCCTTGCCCCTGCTGGTGGCTGAGTCGTTACTTTTATTTATTCGCGGCCTTCTGCTGTGCTGGCGCAATGCTTAGTTCCGGCACGTAGCGATAGACGCGCCACTCGGAATGAGCCACGGCGCCGGCTGCCGCTGGCGTCAGCTTCGTCTCAGCCGATGCTTTCGCGTAGGCTGCCTGGAACTTCTCCAGGTCGGCCCAATTATCGAACAGCACCATCAGGCGATAGCTATTCGGGTCACCACCCAGCCCGGCCTTGCCCACCAGCACGCCTTTGGCATTGGTCTTCGCCACCGTCGCCGACAAGTCTTTCACGTACTTTTCGTATTCGGCTGTGCGGCCCGGCGTGACGTTGACATTGGCACCGAACCCCAGTTTGTACGCATAGTCCGCTTTCGGCGCAACGCCCAGGTCGGGCCGCGCTGTGATCAGTACGTCGCGCGAACTGCTGATCAGTCGTGCCCGTTTGGCGAGCAGCGCCGCCGCCCCTTCCTGGCCGAGCGCCTTGACTACGGGGCTGGGATTGTCGAACTGCGCCAGGGATTCGATGGGCGTGAGGATCACATACTCGCCGCCCTCGCCGAAGGTGGCCGTCGTCCAGACGGCGCGCTGCTTGACGCCGCCTTTTTGCAACGCCGGATTGGCATCGTTCTTCAGGTAATCCTGGTATTCGCCGCCCATTCCGGGTTTGACCTGAATTGTAGTCACCTGATAGGACTGCCGCGCGGGAGGATTCTGCGCATAAGCGAACGAAGTCAGGGCGAACAGCAACGCGACGCACGACGCGCCGAGTCTGGTGATGAGTTGTTTTTTCATAACGTGATTCTCCTTGTGATTGACGGGGCTGTGGATACAACCCGTGATGCCCGTGATGAGCGATGATGTGGTGGCACCAATTTCAGATGATGCCGTGACGACGAAAACGATTGTCTGCGGCGCGTGGACGTGGCGAAAAAATTGCTGCCCACGCAAGCCAGACAAAACAGCAGAAACAGCAGCGAAGCGCCGCCGAGCAGCCCTACGACAAACTGCGCGCCGAACGCAAGATGACTGATCTCAAGTGCTGCGGTTGATTCCATACGTTCCTCCTGATTTGGTTCGTGAACACACTTCGCCCTGTGCCTACGTCGGCACGCGAAACAGGCCTGGGTTAGGAAACTGCTGCGCCCGCTAGGTTTTGTTTGCTCACTTCTACTATCGGAATTTCTCGACCGATTCCCTCAGCCGCCGGTAAAAAATTGTTGCTGGCGGAAACATTTGTTAGACTGACGCCTGCATTCATTCACGATTACAACCAAGACAAGAGGACTGGTAGAACACACGCCGATGGCCGAAGTCACTCAATTACTGTTGCGCTGGAGCGAGGGCGATCAAGTGGCCTTGGAACATCTAATGCCGCTTGTTTACGACGAACTGCGTCGTCTGGCGGGCGGCTTTCTGCGTCACGATCTGTTGCATCAAACGCTGCAACCGACTGCGCTCGTTCACGAGGCGTATTTGCGGATGCTGGGACAAGCGGAAGTCGCGTGGCAGAGTCGCGCGCAATTCTTCGGGCTGGCGGCGACGCTGATGCGGCGCATTCTGGTGGATCACACCCGCGAACGCTGCGCCGAAAAGCGCGGCGGCGGACAATTTCATCTCTCGCTCAGTCACGCCGATCTGTTCGCGCACTCTCCCGAAATTGGCTTGCTAACTTTGGACGAAGCCTTGCAAACATTGGCGGCGATCAAACCGCAGCATTGCCGCATCATCGAGTTGCGTTACTTCGGCGGCTTGACGATTGCCGAAACCGCAGAAGTGTTGGGCGTGTCGCACGCAACGGTCGAACGCGATTGGCAGTTCGCGCGCGCCTGGCTCCGCCGCGAACTCAGTCAGTGATGGCCTGCTAACTCTATCCCTATCCCCAATGCAAGACGCTGTTCGCTGGCAACTCATCGAAGACTTATTCCATGCGGCGTTGGCCCACCCGCCCGCGCAACGTGCCGCCTGGCTGGCAGAGGCTTGTCCGACAGATGCCGACCTGCAAGCCGAAGTCCTCTCGCTGCTCGCGGCGCATGAACAAGACGAAGAATCCGTGTTAGACCTGCCTGCGCAACTCGTGCAACAGGCCGCGCAACAACTCGTCACCGCCACGCCCGCCACGTTGCAGAGCGGGCAAATCTTGAGTCATTACCAAATCCTTTCGTGGCTCGGTCGCGGCGGCATGGGCGAGGTGTATTTGGCCGAGGACACGCGCTTGGGTCGGCGCGTGGCGCTCAAGCTGCTGCCGACAGCATTTTCGCAGGATGCCGAGCGCGTGCGACGCTTCGAGCGGGAAGCCCGTGCCGCTTCGGCGCTCAATCATCCGAATATCATCACCATTCACGAAATCAGCACGGAAGGCGACACGCATTTTATTGCCACCGAATATATCGAAGGTGAAACGCTGCGCGCACATCTTCGCTCACCTTTGGCCAATCAAGCGGCGAGTTGCAAAACGGCGCTTGAAATAGCGATTCAAATTGCCTCGGCGCTGGCGGCGGCGCACACGGCAGGCATCATTCACCGCGACATCAAACCCGAAAACGTAATGATTCGTCCTGATGGTTTGGTCAAGATTCTCGATTTCGGAATTGCCAAACTCACGGGATTGCGGATTTCGGATTTCGGAATGCGGATTGAAGAGGCTGAAACTGTGCGGCCATCAACTTTGCCGGGAGTGATCGTGGGCACAGCAAATTATATGGCCCCCGAACAAGCACAGGGCAAAACGGTTGATGCCCGCAACGACATTTTCAGTTTTGGCATTGTGTTCTACGAAATGCTGACCGGAAGGCGACCCTTTGCAGGCGAAACGGCGTTAGAAAGTATCAGTTCCATGCTGAAAGATGAGCCGCCACCGATGCGTCAGATGCTCTCCGCAGTGCCGAGCGAGATTGAGCGAATCGTCAACAAAACCTTGCGCAAAGACCGGGAAGAGCGTTATCAAACGGCGAAAGATTTGTTGCTCGACTTAAAAGATGCAAAGCGCGAGTTAGAGTTTCACGATCAGCGCGCTACGGTTCCGAATCAAGACGCAGACGAAACGCAGCCTTTGCCAGCCACGACGACCAATGAAAACCAAAATCGAGCAACCTCTGAAAACCGAAATCAAGCAACCTCAAGTGCCGAGTACATTGTCACGCAACTCAAAAACCACAAGTTTCTCTATTTGGCATTCGCTGTCCTGCTGATGGCCGGAATCGGTTTCGGGATTTACCGCTACAGCGACAGCGCGCGGGTACACAATCCCTTTGAATCGGTAAAAATCACCGAGATTACGGATTCTGGCAAAGTCGGGGGGGGAGTCGCTCTTTCGCGGGACGGTAAATGGCTGGTTTATTCCATCCGTGAAGGAGAAAAAGCCAGTGTCTGGCTTAAACAGGTTGCCATCCCAGACAGTAACACTCAGATCGTGCCGCCTGCCCCAGTGAAATATCGAGGATTCGCCTTTTCGCCTGATGGCAATTACTTGTATTACACGGTGGAAGAGGGGGCGATCAGCAACTGCACCTTGTATCAAATGCCGGTGCTGGGCGGCGGGACGGCCCGCAAGTTGCTGAGCGGTATCAACGGCGGGATCAGTTTTTCGCCCGATGGAAAGCAGATTACCTACGGCGTTGAAGATTTGGCGAATGACGAAAGCATCCTGATGATCGCCAATGCGGATGGCACCAACCAGCGTCGGCTGGTGATGCTCAAAGGAAATGATGAGATCGGCAGCAGCCGAGGACGCTGGTCACCCGACGGGAAATCAATCGCCGTCTTCGTCGGCACGAATAACCCGCTCACCCGCGAACTGGCCACCGTCTCCGTCGCCACAGGCGAGATCACGCGGCTTGCAACGCACAAATTCAGTGAGTTCGGTTTGTGGGAGTGGCTACCCGATGGCAAAAGCTTTGTGGTTCTCGCCCGTGAGAAGCCTGCTCACAATAACTCATTTTGGCTCATCTCTTATCCTTCAGAAGAAGCCCAAAAGATCACCAACGATCTGAATAATATCTATTCTTCGATGAGTCTGGCGGCAGAGGCAAATATTCTGGCAACGGTGCAGAGTTCCGTGACAGCCAATATCTGGATCGCCCCGGTCGGCGATGCTACGCGGGCAACGCAAGTCACCGCGGGCAGCAATCAGGTTGGTGATCCACAATGGACGCCCGATGGGAAATTGGTTTACAACCGAGGTCTGGGCGACAGTCAGGACATCTATCTCATTGACCCGCGTGGCGGAAGCCCAAAACGACTGACCTCAAACTACATCAACCGTTCTCCGAGAGTTTCGCCTGACGGACGATACGTTGTTTACACTTCGTTTCAGGCGGGAAGCCCTTCCATTTGGCGCATGGACATAGACGGCAGCAATGCGAAACAGTTGACCACGCAGTTCAGCCTGAATCCGAGCCTTTCGCCCAATGGTCAGGAAATCATTTATGAAGTCGGTGTAGATACGTTACGGATATGGAAAGTGGGAATAGACGGCGGACAGCCCGTGCAGTTGACGGATCAGGAATCACGGTTGCCGTTATTTTCACCGGACGGAAAACAATTCGCTTGTCTCTGGTGGGATGACCCAAACGCCCCGCCGAAAATTGCGATCATTCCCTCGACAGGCGGCAAACCTGTAAAAACTTATGCGCTAAAGGGTGAGGGGTATCGTTGGATGCCGGACGGACGCGCGCTTGCCTATTTCGCCCGCCAAGACGGGGTGGCGAATATCTGGTCACAGCCAATAGACGGCGGCACACCAAAACAGCTCACCCATTTCACCAGCGACGGCATCGTTTCCTTTGATTTCTCCCGCGACGGAAAACAGCTCGCCTTCACCCGCATGACAACCACCAGCGATGTCGTGCTGATCAGCGGCTTCAGGAAATAAAGCTGGAAACAGGGACAATTATCAATCAAGACAAGATCATCTCCGCCAGCGGAAAAGGCGGAAGGGGTGAGCGGCAACATCCGAAAGACAGCCGGTACCACGCAAGCTGGTTGCCGCTGATACAAGCTTACCTCGAACTGGCCCGCGGCAATCCGGCACAAGTCGTTGAGTTGCTGGAAAACACTGACTGCTATAACTTCGACACCGGCTTCCGGGCTGTTACGGAGCAAGGCATTTACTTCGGTGCGGATAAAACGACCATAGAATTTTTCAGCTTCGCCACAGGCAAGGTCACGCCCGTAGCAGTGTTCTCGCCCGATTACTCGGCAGGACGCGACTAAACGATCCTCCCCAATGCTACGGGAGAATTCTTTACGGGGAAGAAGGTTCAGCGTTTGCCAGATGGTTTTCTCTCACGCTCCTTATCACTGAGGGTTTGCCACTTTCTCCTAGCTTCCTCTAGCCGCCGCCTTTCCTCTCGCTGCCATATTTCTCCTCCTCTAATATTAACTATGTGCATCTTACTTAGTTTCTCGTAGTTATCCCTGACCTGGCGGGCAAAGTTTTCATATGTCTCCGATACCCCTAGCTGTAAGCTGCCGAGTTTTGTATTAGCTACTCGATCAAGGAGTTGCTCTACTCTTAAGATCACTTTTTCTCTATCCCCATCGGTTAAGTTCGTACTGAATTTTTCTTCCAGAGCTTGCATAAGCCCCTCCAGTTTTATTCTCAGGCGCTCAAGTTCTTCGGCAGTCGGAGCTTCCACAGATTCCCTGATAGGAACACCTTGGGGCGGACCTGATGAAGGGACTCCAGAACTTTTCATGTGGGTGAACTCATATACATAAGTCTGCGTGTATATGGGTTCGATGCGTTCATACCCCTCAGATAATGAGAATTTGATTTTTTTAGAAGGGGATGGCGTAGGCTTTTTCTGGGCGTTGTTTATCTCTGTTGCGGTTTCTTCAATGGCCCTAAGAAAACCAACTACCTTAGATATAAACTCCGGAGGGGGGGCCTCGCCCTTGTTCCAATCTGGAACCAGCGAGCAAAATTGGGGATTCTGCTTGCAATATTCCAATAGAAATTCGGCGGCGTTGATTTTCCGCAAGAGTTGCAACTGTTCTTCCTTCCGCTGAGGCGGAGTCATTTTGCGGTATCTCTCAATCTCTTCCTGAGGCTTAGTCGCACAACCAAATACTGTGAGCAAAGCCAGGAAGGAGAGTACCAACTTAATGTGACGAATGTAATTTCTGCTTCTTTTCATTGACCACCTCTTTCTGTTTGGCGCTTTGCGTTGGCCTGGACTGTCTGCGCTCGCTCGAACAGCTTTCTTGCTTCGTTGTCTTGGTCGGTTAGGATTAGAATTCTTGTGAGGATAATAATTATCTCTACAAGGCTCGGACAATCTGCCCCTAATTTTTCCTCTTGTGCTTCAAGTGCGTGCCTACATAGCTTTTCAGCATCGGCAAAGCGGCCTCTCCGGCAGTAGAGTTCAGCGAGCTTATCGAGGCTTGTAGTGTTATATGGGCCAAAAGCCTCCATCTCAATTTCTAGTACACGCTCATAAAACTGATACACCAGCCGCTCTGTTTCTGGGAGCGAAGAGTCTAATCGCTCGCGCCGATCCACAACCGCGAGCGCGTGTGGCAGCAGTTCTAAATAGACAGACCAGTCTCCTGCCTCGCTGCTTGCGTCGGGAAACGCCACCTCCACTGCTTTTACAGCAGCATCAGCGTATATTTTTAGGTTAGCGGGCGTCATTCGGTCACGTGTTACTGCCTGTACCAGACGGTGAATGGTGAAGGTGCGTGCGGTTGCGTCAACATCAATCAGCGAATATTGCCGGAGTGCGGCGATAGCCTCATCAAAGGTTAGCTCATCTTTGACTGCATCGCGTAACAGCCATTGCGGGATAGCCTCAGGAGCAAGGAAGGCGCAAAGGTTCATCAATTCGGCGGCAAGGGGTAACATTTGCTGAAACGATAACTCCCAGGTCGTGGCAACAGTCGCAGGATAATCAGTTGAAGGCTGACCACGCTGTAGCATCTCCCGCTGATGCTGGCGAAATAGGTGCAGATAATCCGCCAGCGGTCTGCCGGTTGCTTCGATGTACGCGCCAGCTTGTTCCAGCGCAAGCGGCAGATCGCCCAATTCAGAGGCGAGTGCTTGCGCCGCTGCCGTGTCTTGTTGTTTTGTGCGGTTCAGCAGAAACTTCATCGACTCGTCACGCGACAGCACTTTGACCTCCAGCTTTTTCGCCATGCTGCCCCAATTCACATTACTCGAAGTAATGATGATGTGGCCGGATTGTGATTGAGGTAGAAAATCGCGTAGTACTTTTGGGTCGCGCGCATTATCGAAAACCAGCAGCCAACGATCCGTTTGCGCCAGCCATCGTTGTACTGCCTCTGTGATTACGGGCAATGCGCGCTCATCTTTTTCTGGCAAGTCAAGCTTTGTCGCCAGCGCCGTGAAATCCGGTGCCAGAGTGTCTACCTCTTCAGCGCGCACCCACCAGATAACATCGTAATCCACCCTGTGGCGATAAGCGTATTCCACCGCAAGCTGCGTTTTGCCAACACCGCCGAGTCCATAAATCGCTATCCTCGTTAGCCCACAAATCGGTGTGTCAGTAAGCGTCCGATCCAGTTCTGCCAGTAGTTCACTCCGCCCTGTGAAGTTCGGATTGGGCTGATACGGGATGTTCCATACACGCGGCAACGCGCCGGGGAAGTTGGGCTTTTCAGCGATTGTACGTTCATTTTTCGCTGTACTGGGAAAGCTCGGCGCAGAAGTCGGTTTCGCGCGTTCGGCGTTGATGCTCGCCAGCAGCGACTCTCTCGCCTGCGCCTCGTCGCGGTTGACCAGATCAATGTAGACGCGCACGCTCAGAAGTCCTTTGACCTCGAATTCGCTGATGCGCACTGGTAGCAGTGTTTCTCTTGCAAAGGCGACGCTCCATTCGGACTGCGTGAAGCGGGATTTGAAGAAGGCAGGGGAGAGTACGGCAAGCGTTCTCTTGGCTTCCTTTGCGGCGCGATCCATCTCCGCGACATAATCGGAACCAGGGTGAAAGTCCCACGCTTGTAAGACAACTGTGAACTTAGCCTCTTCCAATTGCCAAGCGAGCCATTCCGCCCACTGGCGATCCTCGCTGGCGTAGCTGATGAAGAAATCGGTGTCTTTCATTTTCGTCGAGCGGGGGAGTGATAAGATGTTGGGTAGAGGCAAAGCTTTGCGGCGAGGTCGGGGCAACGAGATATTCCTTGCCACACTTCATTACGTTCATCAATCAATTTCCGGGTCTTATTGGCGCTATTTTTTAAGTATTATTTTGCCTTTAAACGGATATTTTTTCTGGACGGCTGGATCGGGTTTACAAACCCCTCTGATTAGCCGCGTGGCTAAAGTGACTGTACCTTCTACCGTGTATACACATTTCTTATTTTCAATTTTGGGATGGGGTTTCTCGACTGTAAAACTGAAAGGGTATTCATCGTAGGTTTTTGGCCAAGCTGGCGGGCTCCCCCATTCGCACAAACAAGCAGAAGACGGAGGTTGGCATTCTTTCTTAAGGACAATCTCCCCTTTCAACTGGTCTTCGATTTGCTTGGTTATGTCTGTCTCCTCTTCGAGAGTTAAATCCGGCGGGCAATCTTTATTATTATCAGTGCTTCTCTTGCGATGTTTAATCGTCGTGCTTTTGGCGTCCCATTCTTGTTTCAGGCATTCTCCCATACAAGAGCTCTTTACAGTCGGTTCTGTTCCTATTGGCATAATAAATATCCTCCTAAAAAGTGACTTTTGCCTCATACGCGGCACACCGAGTGTGCCTGATCTTATAGTGGATGCGGACGATCAAGTTTCACTCCGTCTGAAATGAAGATCGCACGTTTTCGAGGCCTATATCAGTTTACTTTGATGCTACAGCTATTGTTGTTGCCATAGCACGGTGCTACACTCCATCCTTCAGCAAGCAACGCCCCGTTTCAGGTACATCATCAGCGAACTACAGTCTTGATGTCTTCAAGAAAGCCCTCAAGATTTCTCAATTTTTCTCAAGACGATGAGAAACGAGCAGCGACAGGCTGGTTACGCCTTCGGCCCTTTCCATCTGGATACGGGCCGACGCCGATTACTGCGGGATGGTGTGTTGGTTCCGCTGCAACCGAAAGACTTCGAGACGTTGCTCGTCCTCGTCCAACACTGTGCGCGAGTAGTAGCGAAAGAGGAGTTGATTGAACGGCTCTGGCCGGACGCGATTGTCGAAGAGGCCAATCTCAGCCAGCACATCTACGTGCTGCGCAAGGCGCTCGGCGAAGGCGCGCACGATCATTCCTACATCGTGACCGTGCCAGGGCGCGGCTACCGTTTTGTTGCGCCCGTGACGGAGTGGTGCGAAGCAGAGGAAGAATTGTTCCTGGCACAGCGCACCCGCACGCATCTGGTTATTGAGGAAACGGAAGAAGGACGCGGCGACACGGGGATTGGGGAACACGGCGAAAAAACATTCTTGCCGGTGCGGTCGCGTCGCCGCGTTGTCGTGACGGGGGCATTGTTGGTGGGGCTGGTTGTGGTGTTGGCTGGGTGGTGGATGACGCGCGCGCCAGAGCCGGTGCGCCCGGCAATTCGATCCATCGCGGTGCTGCCGTTCAAGTCGTTACAGGCAACGGGCGGCGACGAATATCTGGGGCTGGGCCTTGCCGACACCTTAATCACCAAACTCAGCGGTCTGCGCCAACTCATCGTGCGGCCTACGAGCGCGATGCTCAAGTACAACCACGCGGCGCAAGACCCGCTGGCGGCAGGACGCGAACAGCAAGTGGATGCCGTGCTGGATGCCAGCCTGCAACGCAGCGGCGACAAGGTGCGCGTGACGGTGCGCCTGCTGAACGTCAAAGATGAAATGGCGCTGTGGACGTATTACTGTGACGAACAATACTGCGCCGATCTGTTTTTGATGCAGGATGTGATTTCCGAAAATATTGCTTCGGCACTGGTCGCGCAACTGAGCGGAGAAGAACTGCTGCGGCTGCGGAAACATTATACGGAGAACCGCACGGCCTACGAGCTTTATCTGAAAGGCCGCTACTTCAAGAACAAAGGCTGGATCGTCCACGTCGAAAAAGGGATTGAGTATTTCACTCAGGCGATTGAGGCAGACCCGAACTACGCTTTAGCCCACGCGGGACTGGCGGACGCCTATCTTTGGTTGGAGCGAGGCAGCGCACGACCCTCCGGAGAAGTGGTGCAAAAAGCCGGGACAGCGGCCTTGCAAGCGGCGGCGCTGGATGAGTCGCTGGCGGAGACACACGCGCTGCTGGCCATGGTCAAAACGTACGACTGGGACTGGGCCGGGGCCGAACAAGAATTCCAGCGCGCTCTCGCACTGAATCCGAACGACTCGCAGGCACGCCACTGGTATGGTGTCTACCTCTGCGCCATGGGGCGGTTTGAGGAATCCCTGGCGGCGCTGCGCCGCGCCCAACAGTTGGACCCGCTTTCGCTGGAAATCAGCATGGATATTGGGCGCTCCTTCTACCAGGCACGGCAATACGATCAGGCGATCCAGCAATATCGCCAGACCCTCGAACAAGAGGCTAGTTTCCCTTACCTGCGCTATTTCCTGTCCCATGCTTATCGGCAGAAAGCCATGCATCAGGAAGCCCTCGCGATTGTGCAGGAGGAGATTGCGCGCGGAGGCAAACACCCTGTTTTAACCGCAGACTTGGGAACCACCTACGCAATCTTAGGCCAGAAAGAGGAGGCGCTGAAGATGCTCGAAAAGGTGCGGGAAGTGGCCACGCAACGGTACGTTTCGCCACTGTTCATGGCGGAATTCTATGTCGGATTGGGAGACAAAGACCAGGCGTTTGCCTGGCTGGAGAAAGCGTCGGAGGAACGACATTTTCGCCTCATCTTTCTGAACGTGGAGCCGATGTACGACAGCCTGCGCTCGGATGCGAGATTTCAAAACCTGCGGCGGCGCATGGGGTTGACGCCGTGATGTTCCGACTTGGCTCACGAACACAGTCCCGCAAAACGCGCGGCCTTACTTCCCCCGCGCAAACACCCATGCTACTATCCCGCTTCATTGCTCAGAACTCCATCTTCACAACTTTTTATCACGATGCCAAAACGAACTGATATTCACAAAATCCTCATCATCGGCTCCGGCCCGATTGTTATTGGCCAGGCCTGCGAATTCGATTACTCCGGCACACAAGCCTGCAAGGCGCTCAAGCAGGAAGGCTTTGAAGTCGTGCTGGTCAACTCCAACCCGGCGACGATTATGACCGACCCGGAACTGGCCGATAAAACCTACGTCGAACCGCTCACGGTTGATTCCGTCAGCGCCATCATTGAACGCGAACGACCCGATGCGTTGTTGCCGACCGTTGGCGGTCAGACCGCGCTGAACTTAACGGTGAAATTAGCAGAAGCAGGCGTGCTGGAAAAATATGGCGTCGAGTTAATTGGCGCGAAACTCAACGCGATCCACGTCGCGGAAAACCGCCAGCTTTTCAAACAGGCGATGGACGAAATTGGCTTGATGATGCCGAAAGCGCGCTTCTGTCACACGATGCAGGAAGCCATCGCGGCGACGGAGGAAATTGATTTCCCCATCATCATTCGCCCCGCGTTCACGCTCGGCGGCACGGGCGGGGGCATCGCGTACAACCTCGAAGAGTTTGCCGAAATCGCCGAACGCGGGCTGACTGCTTCGCCCATCAGCGAGATTCAGGTCGAAGAATCCATTATGGGTTGGAAAGAATATGAACTCGAAGTGATGCGCGATTTGGCGGACAACGTCGTCATCATCTGTTCGATTGAAAACTTCGATCCGATGGGCGTTCACACGGGCGATTCGATCACAGTCGCACCCGCGCAAACATTGACGGATCGCGAATACCAAATGATGCGCGATGCGTCGCTGAAGATCATTCGCAAAATTGGCGTCGAAACCGGCGGCTCGAACATTCAATTCGCCGTGAATCCGAGCAACGGTCAACTGCGCGTGATCGAAATGAACCCGCGCGTCTCGCGTTCGTCCGCGCTCGCGTCGAAAGCCACCGGCTTCCCGATTGCCAAGATCGCCGCGAAGCTTGCGCTCGGTTACACGCTCGACGAAATCCCGAACGACATCACCAAGAAAACGCCCGCGTCGTTCGAGCCGACAATTGACTACGTCGTCGTCAAAATCCCGAAATGGGCGTTCGAGAAATTCCCCGGCGCTGATCCAATTCTTGGAACACAAATGAAGTCCGTCGGCGAAGCGATGGCGATTGGTCGCACGTTCAAGGAAGCGTTTCTCAAAGGCATGCGCTCGCTCGAAGTCCGCAAAGCCCCCGACGTGCGCAACGTGGATGACGAAACCTTGCGGCGCAAATTGATTATGCCGAACGCCGAGCGTGTGTATTACCTGCACGCCGCGCTCGAACGCGAATGGAGCGTCGAGGATTTGTTCGATCTGACGAAAATAGATCCCTGGTTTTTGACGCAGTTACAACAAATCGTCGAATTGCAACGCGAACTCGCAACGGAAGATTTGGCTTCGATTTCGACGGCGTTGTTGCGCGACGCCAAACGGATGGGCTTCTCGGACGCACGCCTCGCGGGGCTGCTCGGCTGCACCGAAAACGAAGTCCGCACGAAACGCAAAGACGCGGGCATCATCCCCGTTTACAAGCGCGTAGACACGTGCGGCGCGGAGTTTGAATCGCACACGCCATATCTCTATTCGACCTACGAAGAGGAATGCGAAGCCGCGCCGACCGACAAGCAAAAGATCATGATTTTAGGCTCCGGCCCGAACCGCATCGGGCAAGGCATCGAGTTTGATTACTGCTGCTGTCACGCAAGTTTCGCGCTCAAAGAAGACGGCTACGAAACGATCATGGTCAACTGCAATCCCGAAACCGTTTCGACCGATTACGACACGAGTGATCGTTTGTACTTCGAGCCGCTGACGTTTGAAGACGTGATGAACATTGTCGAGTTGGAAAAGCCAGTCGGCGTCATCGTGCAATTCGGCGGACAGACACCGCTGAATCTGGCGATGCGCTTGCACGAGGCCGGCGTTCCGATCATCGGCACATCGCCCGAATCCATTGACCTTGCTGAAGACCGCAAACGCTTTGGCAAATTGATCGCCGACCTGCACATCCCGCAACCCATCAACGGCACAGCAGTCACGGTGGATGAAGCCAAGCGCGTCGCGGCTTCCATCGGCTATCCTGTGTTGGTGCGACCGAGCTACGTGCTGGGCGGGCGCGCGATGATGATTGTGTACGACGAAGCAAGCCTCGATCAGTACATGAAAACCGCCGTAGACGCTTCGCCCGAAAAACCGATTTTGATTGATCGCTTTTTGGAAGATGCGTTTGAAGTGGATGTGGACGCAATGGCCGACGGCGAACAATGCGTCATCGCAGGCATTCAGGAGCACATCGAAGAAGCCGGCATTCACTCCGGCGATTCGTCATGTGTGTTACCGCCATATATGGTGAAGCCAGAGCATCTGGACACAATGCGTAAATACACGCGCATTTTAGCGAAGGCCTTGAATGTCAGCGGGCTGATGAACATTCAGTTTGCGATCAAGGACGACATTGTTTATGTGCTGGAAGTGAATCCGCGCGCGTCAAGAACTGTTCCGTTTGTCTCGAAGGCAACGGGCGTGCCGTGCGCGAAGATCGCCTCGCGCGTGATGACCGGGCGAATGCTTTCGGATTTCAACTTGCCCGACGAATTGGAAGTCATCAACTTCTTCGTCAAAGAACCCGTCTTCCCGTTCGTGAAATTCCCCGGCGTTGATCCCGTGTTGGGGCCGGAGATGCGTTCGACGGGCGAAGTGATGGGGATGGGCGCAAGCTTCGGCGAAGCCTTTGCCAAAGCCTGTATGGGCGCGGGCGCAAGCTTGCCGCTGAAAGGCACGGCCTTCATCAGCGTCAACGACAGCGACAAGAAAAACGCCATCCGCGTCGCGCGCCGCTTGAGTGATTTGGGTTTTCGGATTATCGCCACACGCGGCACTTCAGCGGTTTTGAATGAAGCCGGTGTGCCGTGCGACAAAGTCTACAAAGTCAACGAAGGCCGTCCGAACATCGTAGATTTCATCAAGAGCGACGAGATTGATTTGATCGTCAACACCCCGCTCGGCAAAGCCAGCTTTTACGACGAACGCGCCATCCGCCGCGCCGCCATGCAAAACAGCGTGGTGACATTCACGACGATGACCGGCGCAAACGCCGCAGCCAGCGCGATTGAAGCATTACAAGAACAAGAGGAATTGAAGGTCACGAGCTTGCAGGAGCATCACGCCTAGCGAGGGCAAGCGTGATGGTTATTGTTTCGGATTTATTTCTACGGCAGGCGGTGAGGTAGATCGAATGGCGTGATAGCCATCTCGCGTTTTGATCTCCACCTTGCCTGCTTTTGCTTTTCCGCTTTTACTTAGCTCCAGCTTGATGCGACGAAAGCGCCCATCAAAGTTTGTGTTCTTAGGGTAATACCCAATCGTATAGCTGGAGCGAATCAGCCCTGTCAGTTTAATAAACAATTCATCGAACTCTTTCCCAAACTCGCTATTTGGTATGAGCCGACTCTGATCCAACCAAGCCTCATTTTTTGAAACAAGGATAGAGCCGCCTGTTAGGTCAACAAACTCCTCAAGGGTGCCACCACTGCGTCGCTGTCGTTTTTTCTTCATTACTTGAAACATTGTAAAAGGATTGTACTCATCTGATCCATAGATACTCTTAATCCCATTGTCTTCAAGCAAGGCATAGACTGTTGTTCCACTATTTTTGAGTAACTCATTTACTTCAGCACCAGTATGCGGGTGCGTTTTAGCCACAAAGATAGCAGAGGAAGTGAATGAAATAAGAACTATAATTTTGCGCCGTTCGGGTGAGGCGGCTTTTTCAAGATAGCGTGCCGCCTTATAAATAGCCTCTCCGGGACGGGCGTGATCGCGTTCTGGACGAACTATTATTTGCGGGCCATTTTGAGGGCCATTAAGCACGGTGAAGAAGGAGACTCGGTCTTCCAGACGGTCAGCAATCATACGCTGGTTCCTTGTCAGCGGCTGCACGAGGAGGACATCAGAATCCCAAGCCATTAATGCAATCTCAGCATCCTCACCCAGTTGGCGAAGAGCCACTCGACTCCGCTGAAACTCAATTTCAGGGAACCTGACGCAAGTCATCCCGTCCACGAGAATCACAACGGAGAGCGGCTGCCCTTCCTTTACTAAGGCAATCTGTTGTTCTTTGTTGTCTTCCCGCAGTTGGAAATCATCAATACCAAGCCCTTTGATTGGAAATCCATCCATATGGTTTGTAACCTGTGCCCAAGTTACAACTAGATTAGTGTTGATCGTCAAAGAATCTTGCGGATGATCTGACAGTTGTTTTTGTTGTGCCTGAATAGGAGCAACTGTAACGACCCAGAGAGTCAATAACAAATTAGTTGTAAATGTGACTGACGATATTTTCCTCATAACAACCACCTCTCTAAATCTTGCGAAAATGCATCGCACCTCTCAGGCATATCTGCCGAGAAATGCGACGCAGGAATTAACTCTATACTCTAAAATGGTCAAGAGACACTTGACTTATGGGTTGCTACAAGGAGTAGCACACACTGTGTTTTTGTAAAACCCGGTCTCACAATCAACTCGATTGCCAAGACATTGGTAGTATATTGTTCCGCAGACAGCAGTCGCTGCCACAAAAGCGGCTGTGACAGTTTGTTTACAACGATCACACTCCTCTTGATTGAAATTGGGATTGTCAGATTGGCAGAAAGCATTATTCTCACAGAGAAGGAGGGCAGCGATATAAGCGGTTACTGCTGCTCCCTCACAGGATGTTAAATTGATATTACAGGTACCTGTTTGCGACTGTCTTAGCACTCTACAGGGGGTGCAAGTATCAGCGCAGGTTTGAACCCCGCCCCCGTTGCCTCCAATCACATGGGTATATCCGCCCCCCGGACAAGTCCCATAAAATTGAGTGTTTACTCCAAACCATCCAACCTCACCTTGAATGCTAAGGTAGGCAGTGACAGATGTCCCGCTGTTAGAAGCCGTCGTGGTACGCCCGGTCGGAGAGGTCAGGGTTGAGGTGGTGGTATAGACATGCGTCGAGGAATTGTAGTAGCCAGTCACAGCGCTATACCCGATGACATCCGTTTCACCAACCGAGGTGTCAACGTAAGAATAAACCTGCCCCAGGCAGATGCTTTGCAACCCCAAAATGAGCAAGGTTGGAATTGCTGCTTTGATTAGACTGGTGCTAATGAGAGTCTTTGTGAAAGCAATAAGTTTCAGTTTCATGATCAGCCTCCTATGACGTGCTAGCGGTTATTTCCCTTGGTATTTTTCAATTGGGACATCCTGATAAACTTTCACCTTCCCTTTGATCTCCAGCAGCCGTTTATTCAGGCTCTCTTTGTCAGCATCGCTCAATCCTTCCAGCAGGGAGCGAAAAGCCTGTCTCAAAGCTGCTTCTTTTTGGTGCTGTAGGGCGTTAAGCTGGCCGCGAACAGATTGGTCTGGCTTGGGCCAATGGCGGTCTTTTAGCTCACGCGCCTGCGCGTCAAAGCCATTGATATCCTCCTTGAATTTGTTGGCAGTGTTCTTGAGTGTTTCGAGCTTGTCTGCGCTGATCCCAGTCTTTTTCGCAAGACCTCTTGCCCTTACTCGTTCAGGTTCGCTGATAGCAGCATTTTCTGCCACTGAATCGAGAAGAATTTCGTAAGCGACCAAATCGGGAATGGCCGAAGGGTCTTTGGCCCCATCCGCAATCAGCGGCGGCAACGAGGCTGACGGTTGTGCTTGAGTTTGAAGTGCCTGTTGATGATGTTGGTGATCTTGTTGTTGGTTTGATGCCATACTGCGATTGATTGCGGTTGCCCCAAGTGCAATCATCAGCAACACGACCAACATCCATTTCGACTTTGTCATTGTTGTCTTTGCCATGATTCTCCTTAACTGAAAAAAGGTGATAGGGGAGAGTCTCCCTAACTTGAGTTAAGTTACAATCTCTAACAATGCAACCAACTCAGCCTAGAACTTGAGTAGGGAAAGGATACTCAAAAGCTATCCATACCTCCTTAAGAAATCTTAAGCTCGAACTGAAGAATTCTTAAGTCATGTAACAAAGATCAGGGCTTAGATTTCTGCCCCCCCCCCCCTTCGATAGACGCGGCGGGAGGCTGGTCGTTTCGCCTATTTCCGCTTCATTCGTCAAGCGTTGAAGGTCACAGAGAATGAGCCAGTCTTTGACCTCCGCAATCAGGCCATCACGTTTCATCTCGCGCATAATCACGCTTAGACTTTGGGGTTCGATTCCTACCCATCCAGCCATATCCTGTTTGGAAAGCGGGGAGGCCAAACGCATTTCGCCGCTTCTTTCCACGCCAAAATGGTGACTCAGCAACAAGAGCAATTGTGCCAAGCGCATGCGCGCGGGAGAGGCTTTCTGGTTCCCCTGACGAATTGACTGCTCGCCCTTTTGCTGACTGATGAACACGAGCAACTCATGGGAAAAGATAGAATCTGTTTGTTCCAACTGAAGAAAGTCTTTGACCGAGAGCCGCGCCACGTCGCAGTCAGTAATCGTAAATGCCGCCAACGGTGCGGGCGTGTTTGCCATTACAGAGGCTGCGCCTAAGAAGCTTCCGGGAAATCGTAGCTCGACAATGACCTCGTTTCCGTTTGCTTCGATGTGCGTCATTTTGATAAGTCCCTTTTCGAGCAGATAAAGGTCGCGCAAGAGATCCCCTTGTTGATATAACCACGTGTTGGCTGGAACCCTTTGCTGAAAAGCGTTCTGCCGGATAACGCTGAGGACATCTGAAATTGATGACATGTCATTCCCCCTACAGGTTTTGGCGAACCCGTATCCTACTGTCATTTTGTGGAACTGAATTGTTCCAGCCCTTTGTGGAGAGATGCGCTTTGTACAATCAGGCTTTGCTGAAAAGCTGAGTGATTGGCCGTTCCCCACAAGCTGCTCAGTAAAGCAACGCGATTATGAAGAACCAGGTAAGCCTTGTCAATTTCGTCTGGCGCTGTGGCAACATTCATCATGATGACGGGCGCAAACGCAGCGGCGAGCGCGATTGAAGCGTTACAGGAACAAGAGGAATTGAAGGTCACCAGCTTGCAGGAACATCACGCCTAAGGTCTGAAGCAGAAGGACTGGCTCGCTGCGTCTTTGTTTGTCGAAATCGTGTGCTAACTTTGCTCGTAGGCGGTCAAAAATTCGTCGCGTGAAATTCCGGCTTGGGTGCAAACCCCGCGCAATGTCGAACTTTTCAGCTTGACGTGGTTGGGAATTGTCAAAGGCGTTTGCGTGCCGTCCGCATTGTCGCGTGCTAAAGCAATATGCTCGCGTTCACGAACAACGGCAAAGCCTAGCTTGGCCAACGCGCGCAACACTCGGACTTTCGGCGCATCAATGGGAAACTTCGCCATTAGGCCGCCACTCCCGCTTCCGCCACGAACGCTTCGAGTGCCTGGTCGTCCGTATCCAAAACGTCCGCGCCGAAGGTTTCAATATGAAACCGGATGGCGGATTTCACGTCGGCCAGGGCTGCTTCGTAAGTGTCGCCCGCCCCGATCACCGCGCCTTTCAAGCCCAGCGGATAAGCCACGTACCCGTCCGCATGTTTTTCGATGATGATTTTCACGTCTCGTACCATAGTTGCACCTCGCGCGAATCCTAACACGAAAAGCCGCCTGCGGCACGCAGGAATCCGGTAGCGTGCGACAAGATGGACAAAGTCAACGAAGGCCGCCCGAACAGCATAGATTTCATCAAGAGGGACGAATTAAAAAAGCCCTCGCGGTTGCCATTCTGCTGCAAGTATGAGAGCATCGAATTCGATGCTTTAAGAGTGAGGTTTAGTTATGCTCGACATCAAAGAAGATATTCAATCCCTGACGGACTTCAAACGCAATACGGCAGAATTCATGCAGCAGTTGAAACAAACGGGACGCCCATTGGTGCTGACTGTGAACGGCAAGGCCGAAATCGTGGTGCAGGACGCGGCCAGTTATCAGGCCACGCTCGAAGCGGCGGAAGATGCCAAAACCTTCAAGGCGCTATTGGCCGCGCAAGCCGGAAAAGGTCGCCCGGCAGCAGAGTTTTTTGCGGAGCTACGGAAAAAATATAACTTACCCGCCAAGGGGTCACGCAAGTGAGTTACCACATCGCTATCGAAGAGGAGGCGGAACAGGACATTGAAGCCATCGTAGACTGGATGGCGCAGTACTCGCCGGAGAAGGCAACCATGTGGGGCTTTGAGATTCAGGAAGCCATCGAAAGCCTGCAAACGTTTCCGTTCCGCTGTCCGTTGGCGCGGGAAAGCGAAACGTTCGGAGCCGCCATTCGCCACCTGATCTTCGGCAAGTATCGAATCCTGTTCACCGTGATTGATGAAACAGTGTATGTGTTGCGCGTCCGGCATAGCACACAGGATGTGTTGAGGCCTTCCGGGTAAGATACACCGCTTGGCAAAGCCAGCTTCTACGACGAACGCGCCATCCGCCGTGCGGCGATGCAAAACAGCGTGGTCACGTTTACGACGATGACCGGCGCAAATGCGGCGGCGAGCGCGATTGAAGCCTTACAGGAACAAGAGGAATTGAAGGTCACCAGCTTGCAGGAGCATCACGCATAAAGGAGCAACCGCAAAATCATTGCAGTACCTGAAAGCCTGCTTGCGTGAAATGGTGATCGAATGTTAACGCGGAGGTGACGCCCTCTTCCAACATAGTGATGAACGAGAGGCAATCCACCAATCCCCAATCTTTGTCTTGGTGAAGTTTGTAATACTCGAAGGCCTGATCGAATAGCGCTGGTGTCAAATGAGCGATTTTTGCTTCGTCTGAAGTAAGAAATTCTTCAATGACGGCAGCAGCTTCGACCTTGAAGCCCCGCGCCAAAGCATTGCCGACTTCCAGCAGAATCGCGTCGGTAAGCAGTAAAGGAAACCCCTCATAGCGGATTGCCAAATCTTGCGCCTGCATGTGATATTGATCGCGCCGATCCTGCAAGGCCAGGATAAAGGACGTATCAATAAAAATTCTATCGGGCACTTTTTTCCCCACTTACATACAGGTCATGGTTGCTGGCCAAATCTTCCGGCCCATCAAACTGGATGCGACGCAAGCGTGCCAACAAAGATTCGTCTTTCCGTTCCGCAGGTTGTTTGGCCAAGTCTTTGACAAAGCGGTAGAGCACCTGTAGTTGTTCCTCGTTCAACTGATCAATTTCTGTCCGAACCATTTCTTTCGTTATCATTTGTACCTCTTCACTGCTGCTCCAAATTCTGATCCCTCGCACCGCCCCCTTCGATCCATATACTACGGGCATCCTTGCCCTCATTCAACAAGACAACCGTATGATACGCCCTGCCGCGATGCAAAACAGCGTCGTCACATTCACCACGATGACCGGCGCAAATGCGGCGGCGAGCGCGATTGAAGCCTTACAGGAACAAGAGGAATTGAAGGTCACGAGTTTGCAGGAACATCACGTCTAACGGTTGACCCCACATGGCTGGCTCCATCTTTGTATGTAAAAATCGTGTGCTGACTTTGCTCGCAGGCGGTCAAAAATTCGTCGCGTGAAATTCCGGCTTGAGTGCAAACCCCGCGTAACGTCGAACTTTTTAACTTGGCGTGATTGGGAATCGTCGAGGGCGTTTGCGTTCCGTCTGCATTGTCGCGCGCTAAAGCAATATGCTCGCGTTCACGAACAACGGCAAACCCCAGCTTTTATGACGATCAGCGCGCGCACCGTCGAAGCCGCAGCTCATAGAGCGCCGAGTACGCAAAACCAGGCCTTGCACGCGCGGTTGTTTAATACGTGGCAATAGCTGTTTCTTTCCCCGACGCGGCGCGCAGTTTGGGCAGTTGCAAACACAACTCCGTCACAAGCAAAGGAATCGCCCACGAACACCAGGCAGCCAACGTAGCGCGCGCGGTGTCGCCTGCAATCCCGCTGCCGCCGATGCCCGCCGCTTCCAGTCCGCCCGCAATCGCGCGAAAGAACACGAAGGCCAAAATCACGACATAACTGCGAATCATCCATTCCCGATGCTGGTCGAAGTTGCGATAGCGAATCGCCGTCACCGCCATCATGGTCGTGGCTGTGCTCGCCAGCGTCATACCGAACAGTGCGGTCGCGTAGACAAAGCCAACGGGCGTCGTTAGGCACAAGTAATAGGCCGCAACGTTATCAAGCGCCACGCCGAGCAAATAGAGTTTGCCGAGCGTGCGATGGAGGGCGAGCTTTTGTCTCGTTTGCCCCAACCAAAGTTGAATCGGCCCCAGAAACATCGCCATTGTCCCGCCCACGATATGCACCCACAGGCTGTAGCGGCGCGGCCAGAAAATCTCTGGAAAGCGCCCGAAGCCTTCCTGCTGCGTTCTGAAATACGGCGTAGCGGCGACGAGCCAGAACACGAGGGCGGCGACGAGCGCGAGCACAATCATCGTCATAAAAAACCGTGACGCGCGCGGGGAAGTAAGGGGGAGTGGTTTATGGATCGTACTGACTTGCATGTGTCCTCCTGAAAAGATCGTTCTTACTCGTTACTACGCGCGACGGCCTGTTTCAGGTTTTGCCCGTCTTTGGTGTAGCTGATGAAGGCGATCATCATTTCGTCGTAGGTCGGCTCGCCCCAGCGCACGGCTTTCGTCGGGTCGGGGTTGAATTTATTGCGCGTCGAGTTGTCGAAGAGCGATGTCACCACGATGCGCGTGCCTTTGGGCAAGGCGATGGGCTTGGCAGAATTGTAAAACGTCTGCCACGCAAAATCGTAATTCGGCACATTCAGCAAGACTTCGTGTTTGCCATTGGGATAATAAGCTTCGACTTTTTGCGCTTTGCCGCGAAAATGCATGTGCGGCGCAATAGAAAGCACGTGAATGTCTTCCGGCACTGTCCAGCATGCCGTCACTTGGTGATTCTCCGCGCCTGCCGGAATCTGGAAATAACCATTGGAAACCGCACGCACCAGCACTTCTTTTTCGGGCTGCTGTTTGGCAAAAACCAGACCGATGGATGAGCGATCCTTTTGCACGCTGCCCGCGACTTTGGAATAGTGCATTTGGAAAACGATCCTGGAACCAGCAGGCACGCGGGTCGCAGCGCCTTGTGGCAGCCTAATCGGCGGCGTGCCGGGCGCGTAGGCTCCTAACCAAAGCATATTGCCGACGCGGTCATCTTTGGCTTGGCGATCTTGCCCTGTGCCGCCGTTGGGCAATTGACAGCCATCGTTTTGCACCAGCACATCCGCTTTCGTGCGCAACAAAAAGCCGTCCTGATACAGCGTGGATTCGCGCTCCATTTCGGCGCGCAGCTTTTCCATCTCTGCTTTTGTCGGCTGCGGTCGCCCCTCATCTTTGGCCGGCGGTTTGATGAAGGCGATGATGTGATGCACGATTTGGCGATTGTCGGGACGCGCCTCGGCCAATTGCACATACACGTCTTTTTTGAAGCCGGGATCAACCTCGAAGTATTGATATTCGTCCGGCCCGCTGGCTTCGAGCGTGAAGGTTTCGGGAATGGGGATGACCATATCGGGCTGACCGATGCTCCACCCGTTCGCAAACTGCGGCACGGGCGGCAAATCTTTGGCGTCGCCTTCTTTCGCGCCTTGTTCGACCCAAGCGGTGATGGTATCAATTTCGGCTTGCGTTAAGCGTCGGTCGTTGGCCCACGTGCCGACGTGCGGATCCGCATGCCAAGGCGGCATCGTGCGATTGACGACTTTTTCGCGGATGGACTTGGCCCAGGGGCGTGCTTCTTTGTACGTCAAAACAGAAAACGGTGCGGCTTCGCCGGGGCGATGACATTCGGCGCAGCTTTTGAAAAAGATCGGCGCGACATCTTTGTTGAAGGTGATGCCGGGTGCGCCTTTCGTTCCGCTGGCGGCAGTGGAGCGCACGAAGCTCAGCCCCGCGCATAAGCTCAGTGCGAGAACGAGACTGAAGGTAAAGGGACGACAGATTTTCATTGGGAATCTCCTTAGTTGCATACATTCAAGACCTGGATAGGTACGAACGACCTTCACGATGCCCGCACAATAGCTCTCCGGCGCGGGCAAAGTCTTGAGGTTTATTTGAGATTTTTTTGAGGTTTTCTTGAAGTGCGAGAGAGAAGGGGTTGCGGCGATTTATGTTTGCACGCCAAACGTTTGCAAGGCCGTGAGTTGGGCGAGCGCCTGGCCAGTCTCAATCGTGTGACGAGCCTGGGCGACAGCCGTCGGCAACGTCTCGGCTTTTCCCGCCACGTGCAAGGCGGTCGCGGCATTGAGAAGCACCAAATCCAACGCCGCGTCGGTTCGTGCGCCGCTGAGAATCGAACGAATGAGCGCCGCGTTTTCTTCCGCCGAGCCGCCGCGCAATTCATCCAACGGTGCGCGGGCTAACCCAAAATCTTCGGGCGCGATTTCAAAGCGGCGCACGCCCGTTGCCGACGCTTCAAACACCGTCGTTTGGTCGGCGAGCGTGATTTCGTCCAAGCCGTCATTGCCGCGCACAATCCACGCGCGCTCAGTGCCGAGACGTGCGGCGGCTTGCGCGACCCGTTCGCAGGCGTTCGGGTCAGCCACTCCGATCACCTGAAACGGCGCACCAGCCGGATTCGTCAGCGGGCCGAGCAAATTGAAGATCGTGCGCACGCCCAATTCGCGGCGAATCATCGCCACGCGCTTCGTCGCTGCGTGATGCAACGGCGCGAACATAAAGCACATCCCGATCTCATCGAAACATTGCCGCGCACGTTCGGCTGACAATTCCACGCGCACGCCGAGCGCACGCAAAACATCGGCGCTGCCGGCTTTGCTCGTGACGCCGACGTTGCCGTGTTTGGCGACGGGCAAACCCGCCGCTGCGACGATGAACGCCGCCGCAGTCGAGACATTGAACGTTTTCGCCGTGCTGCCGCCCGTGCCGCACGTGTCAATGAAGGTCGTGTGTTTCGTGGAAGTGACTTTGGCGCTGTGGGCGCGCATCGTTTGCGCAAAGCCCGCGAGTTCTTCGGCGGTTTCGCCTTTGGCCGCCAGCGCAATCAACAACGCTGCGATTTGCGCGTCGGTGGTTTCGTCCGAAATCATCAAGCCCAATAACGACGCGGCTTCGGCTTGCGTGAGCGAGGCGCGGGCGAGTAATTGTTTGAGGAAAGAAGTCATCAAAGGTCTTGCTGACTGAGCTTCAAAAAATTGGCCAGCATCTGTTTGCCGCCGCTCGACAAAATAGATTCCGGGTGAAACTGCACGCCTTCGCACAAAAATTGCCGATGCCGCAAGCCCATAATCAAACCATCGTCTGTCGTGGCCGAAATCTCCAGTACCGAAGGCAATGACGCGCGTTCGACGATCAACGAATGATAGCGCGTGGCGATGGAGGGGTTTTCGAGGTCGGCGAAAATCGTCTTGCCGTCGTGATTGATCTTGCTGGTTTTTCCGTGCATCAGGTACGGCGCGCGAATCACTTTGCCGCCGAACGCTTGCCCAATCGCCTGATGCCCCAAACACACGCCTAAGATTGGGATGCGCCCGGCGAAGGTGCGAATCACATCGAGCGTGACGCCCGATGTGTCGGGCGTGCCCGGCCCCGGCGAAATCACGATTTGTCGCGGCGCGAGGTTTTCGATGATGTCCATCGTGATGTCATCGTTGCGCGCGACGACCGGATCGGCACGCAATTCGCCCAAATATTGCACGAGGTTGTAGGTGAACGAATCGTAGTTGTCTATGACTAACAGCATATTGGTTAGTGGCTGGTGGTTGGTGGCCGGTAGCCGGTAGCCGATTGCAAAACATACAACCGACCACCGCCCACCGACCACCAACCACCAATCAGGGTTTGATCACCGCTTCAATCAATTCGATGCGTTGCAGCGGCGTATCTTTATCTATTCCCGTCTCGGCTTTACGTGGCGCTTGTTCCATTCGATCCAGCACCTCGAAGCCGTCTACGACTTTGCCGAAGATCGAATATTTTGTATCGAGATTGGGCGCATCGCGCAGCACGATGAAAAACGAAGTCTGCGCCGAATTCGGATCGTCGGCGCGCGCCATCGAAATTGTCCCGCGCACGTGTTTACGGTCTTTGCTGAATTCGCCAGCCAGATTTTTCACCCAGCGATCTGCGGGGTGATAAGCGTATGGTTGCCGCGAACTGCCCATCCCGCCTTGCACCACAAAGCCCGGCACAATGCGGTGAAACGCCGTGTGATCGTACCAACCGGTTTCGACCAGCCGCAGAAAATTGCGCACGTGTTCGGGCGCTAAATCAGGATCGAGCGCGATGGTGATATCGCCGAGCGTGGTCTTGAGCAGCACTTCTTTGCGCAATTCGTTGACATTGGCATCTCTGTACGGCTCGGTTTTCTTCGGCTCGATTTTGATGCTGATGATTTTGACGGGCTTGACGGTTTTCTGACTTTCGTCGGCTTCAACTTGCGAGATTTGATCCACGACGTGCAAGCCTTCGTTGACCAAACCGAACGCGGTGAACTTGCCGTCCAATTGCGGCTGTGCGCCCGCGCACACAAAAAACTGTGCGCCGCCGCTGTTCGGTTTGTCGGGGATGCGCGCGGTGGAAACAACGCCGCGAATATGCTTCATTTCGCTGAATTCGTCTTTGAGCAAATTCAGTCCGCCCGTGCCCCAACGCGCGCGCGGCGCATTTTCTTTGAGCAGCGGATCGCCGCCTTGAATCAAGCCGCGCGCAATCACACGATGAAACGCCGAGCCATCGTAAAAGCCTGCGCGCGCCCGTTTGATAAAGGCGATGGCGTGCTGCGGCGCAAATTCGGGGAAAAACTCCATCCGCATTTCGCCCAGTTCAGTCTTGATGACGGCTTCGAGCTTCGCGGCTTCTTCGGGCGTCACTGGGGCTTCGGGAGGTGGGGCGTTTTTTTTGCGCGCGGGTTGGGCGAAGGAAGGGGACAAAAATAGGACGAGGACGAGACAGAATAGGATAGTAACCAATAGCGTAGAGCTAAGGCTGTATCGTCTCCCCCTCTCCCTATCTCCCCCTCTCCCCATCTTCATTAACTGGCATTTCATAACTCTTTCTCCGCCATTTCAATCGCACGCACACAGGCGCGCGCTTTGTTCACAGTTTCGGCGTATTCTTTTTCGGGCACGGAATCGGCAACAATGCCCGCCCCGGCTTGAATGTAGGCTTGATCGCCGCGCACGTACATCGTGCGGAGCGCGATGCACGAATCCAAGTTGCCGGAGTAATCGAAATACATCACTGCGCCCGCGTACGCTCCGCGCCGCGTCGGTTCGAGTTCGTCAATAATTTGCATCGCCCGCACTTTCGGAGCGCCTGTCAACGTCCCCGCGGGAAATGTGGCGGCCAACGCATCGAAGCAATCCAGGCCTTGCTGCAAGCGCGCTTTCAAAATCGAGACGAGGTGCATCACGTGCGAGTAACGCTCGATAATCATCAAGTCGGCCACTTCAACTGAACCGTAATCCGAGACGCGCCCCAAATCGTTACGCCCCAAATCCACCAGCATCACGTGCTCCGCTTGCTCTTTTTCATCGTTGCGCAGTTGTTCGCCGAGAATCAGGTCTTCGGCTTCGGTTGAACCGCGCGGATAGGTTCCGGCAATCGGGCGATATTCCAACTCGTCGTCTTTGCACCGCACCAACATTTCCGGCGACGCACCGAGGATCGTCTGCTCTTCGTTGAGCTTGAGATAAAACATGTACGGCGACGGATTGATGGCGCGCAACGCCCGATAAATCTGAAACGGATGCGTGGCAATGTTGGCCTCGAAGCGTTGTGAAAACACCACCTGAAACGCATCGCCCGCGCGAATATATTCCTTGATGACGTTGACGCCCGCCTCGAATTCCTCTTTGGTCATATTCGATTTCAGACGCGCGGGCGCATTGCGATAGGTGCGCGGCAGTGTCGGGACTGAAGCCGACAACAACATCTCCAGTCGCTCGATTTCGTTGCAGGCTTCGGCGTACGGCAAATGCAAATTCGCTTTGGCTCCGTCGGTGAAGACGTTGACGATAATTTGAATTTGATGCTTGACGTGATCGAAGGCCAACAGGCTCGAAAAAAACATCACCACTGCGGTATCAAGCTGAAGATCATCGGGCGCTTTCGTCGGCAATTTCTCGAACCACTGCACGGCATCGTAGCCGAAGAAGCCCACGCCGCCGCCCGCAAACGGCGGCAGGTTCGGAACCTTGACCGGTTGGTAGGCGCTCATCAAATCGCGCAGCACATCAATCATCGGTTCTTCGCATTTTTCTTTGCTGCCGTTCGCGTGTTCGAGTACGACGTCAGAGCCACGCGCGCGCAGGATGCGATGCGGATTGACGCCCAGAAACGAATAGCGCGCAATCTTTTCGCCGCCTTCGACGGATTCAAGCAAAAAGGCTTGCCGCGATTGCTCTTGAATTTTCAGGAAGGCCGAGACCGGAGTCAGCAAATCGGCCATGATTGTTTTGACGACCGGAACGACCGTGCCGCGTTTCGCTAGTTCAATAAATTCTTCGTAGGTTGTCGGTGTGATGTGGGACATAAACTCGTCAGTAGACGGTAGACAGTAGACGGTAGAAAAGCGTCCCCCCTACCGACTACTGTCTACTGACTACCGTCTACTTGATATACTTCGCTTCTGCTGGTTTCCCCGCGCGCTGCGCCAATACTTCCTGCACGGCTTCCAAACTAACATTCTTCTCGACCATCAAAACGAGCAGGTGGTACAACAAATCGGAGAGTTCTGCCGTCAGTTCGGCTGGCCCGCTGTTCTTGGCCGCGATAATCGTTTCGGTAGCTTCTTCGCCGACTTTCTTGAGGATTTTGTCCAAGCCCTTCTCGAACAAATAGGTCGTGTACGAATTGGGCGGACGCTCCTGCTGGCGCTGCTGAATCAGGGCATAGAGTTCTTCCAAAGTGGTTCCGAGATTATCAGTCGGCATTACGATTCCAAGTGGCGAAAGAAACAAGTGGTTGCGCCCGTATGACACGCCGCGCCGCGCGGGGCGACCAACACGACCAGCGCATCGGCATCGCAATCTACGCGGATGTCCACGATGCGCTGCGTATGCCCGGAGGTCGCGCCTTTGTGCCAGAGTTCCTGCCGCGAACGACTCCAAAACCACGTCTCGCGCGTGGCGAGCGAGCGTTGCAAACTTTCGCGGTTCATATAGGCCAGCGTCAAAACCTGCTGCGTGGCGGCGTCCTGCACCACGACCGGAATCAAGCCTTGCGCGTCAAAACGCAAGGCCTCAATTGTCAGCAAGTTTTCGGTAGGCTCAGGCATTTACTTCAGCTTTTTCGCCAGCCACTCATCAATCAATTTGAGCAAAGCTGGATCGAGCGGACGCGCTAGATCGTTGTCGGCATCATAGCTCGCCGCGCCCTTGTTTTGTTTCAAGAAATAATCCAATTCCGGCAGCACGTGCGTCTCGAAATTTTTATGATCGCCCGCCTCCAACGCATCGCGAATGTAATCGCTCTCGCGTGTGGCGATGCGCCGATCCTTTGCGCCGTGAACGACCAGCACCGAGCCGACCACCGTCGGATACAATCCCAACGGATCATCCAACAACCAGCTATAGGCATAATCCGGGTTTTGCGCGAGCGGATGCAGCAGATCATCCTTCGGATCAATTTTGATGTCGTCCGGTTTCGCGCCGCCCGTGCCCAAATGCTGAATTACCGTTTCCAGATGATCCAGATATTTTTTTGCGTCGCCTTCGGGTGTCTTGCGATCCTGCAACCGCTGCTTCGCCCATTCGCGCAGCAGCTTGCTGGCATTGCGCCCCGGCGCGTTGACAGCGATCAAGCCCGCGACGTCTTTGTGCCCGGCGATGCTGGCGGCAATGAACGAACCGTCGCCGTGCCCCAGCACGAAGATTTTTTGCGCGTTGATTTCCGGACGCGCTTGTAAATATTTGACGCCGCCCACGCCGTCATCCCCCGCGACGGCCATCGTCGCCTGCTGATTGCATTCGCTCTTGCCCGTGCAGCGACGATCATAGCGCAACACGGCAAAGCCGCGTTCGACCAGATGAATGGCCAAATCGCGGTAGCTGGTGTGCTGGCCTTTCGTGACCGTCACGCCATCGCGCAACGAGTAAAAATCCGACACCATCAACACCGCTGGCACTTTTTGCCCGCCGCGATTTTTCGGCAGGAACAGCGTGCCCGTCAACGCGACGTTATCGCCTTTGAAGGTTACGTCCTCCGAAGCGATGAAAGCAGGCAGCGGCAGCGCATTCACCGGCTTCACCGCTTCGCTGACGTGATTCGTTTTCGGCGCTTGTGCGCCGACAGATATTCCCAAAACCAGGAACCCAAACGTGAGGATCATCTTTTTCATAATACTTCTCCAAAATTACAAAATAATACGCAGTTGAGCAGAAATCTTGTGGTTCTTTACATTTCTCATTTCCCAATTGTCATTTGTCAGTTGTCATTATGCGAGCGACCATTGCAACAATGAAAAATGAAAGATGAGAAATGATATATGGAAAATGAAAAGAGCGATTACCTCTCCGCGTTTCTGCCTACCCATTTGGTTGTTCCAGGCTTCTAACGCATCAGGATACCGCGCGAACGCAAATAATTTTTCGCCTCGCGGATGCCGAATTCTCCAAAGTGAAAGATCGAAGCGGCCAGCACAGCACTCGCTTTGCCGACCGTCAAAGCGTCGTACAGATGTTCCAACGTTCCTGCACCACCGGAAGCGATGACAGGAATATTCACCGCTTCGGCCACTGCCGCCGTGAGCGCCAAATCATACCCATCTTTTTGCCCATCGCAATCCATACTGGTCAGCAAGATTTCGCCCGCACCGAGCGCCGCCGCGCGCTGTGCCCATTCCACCGCATCAATGCCCGTCGGCGTGCGACCGCCGTGCAAATAAACTTCCCAGGCCTTCGTCGCGTCTTTGCGCCGCTTCGCATCAATCGCGACGACCATGCATTGTGCGCCGAATCGTTCCGCGCCTTCGCGAATCAAATCAGGATTCTGCACGGCTGCCGTGTTGACCGAAACTTTGTCCGCGCCCGCTGCCAGGATCGCGCGCACATCTTCGACGGTGCGAATGCCACCGCCGACCGTGAACGGGATGAAGACGCGATCCGCGACATGCCGCACCATCTCGGCCACAATCTCGCGCCGATCCGACGACGCCGTGATGTCCAAAAACACCAACTCGTCCGCACCCTCACGATCATAACGTTCGCCTTGTTCGACCGGATCACCCGCGTCCACCAAATTGACAAAGCTGATCCCTTTGACCACGCGACCGCGATCCACGTCGAGACAGGGGATGAGACGTTTGGCAAGCATCGAAGTCCAGGAAAGTCCAGGAAAGCCTAGGAAAGTCTAGGAAAGTCTGAATACTTACTTTTCTGGACTTCTCCAGACTTCCCTAGACTTCTCCAAACTTTACAAACTAATTTGCTTCACCGACCGGATGTTGGCATCCGCCGCGAGCGATTCTAAAGCTATCGCTTCCAACTCGTGGTCGAGTTGATAAATCGAAAGCGCGACGCCGCCTTTGCGACTGCGGCTCAAATACAACTGCGCAATGTTGACGCCTTGATTGCCTAAGAATGTACCGACGTGGCCAATCATTCCGGGCACGTCTTCATTGCTGATGACGAGCAGATGCCCTTCCGGCACGGCTTCCAGGCGATACGAATTCAAGTTCACAATGCGCGCATCGTCCGGGCCAAACAACGCGCCCGTGACCTGGCTCTCGCCGTCATCACCGTGCAAGGTCACTTCAATCAAATTTTCAGTGGCTGAACGCGCGAGCGATTCTTTGACTTTCAAGCCACGTTCTTCCGCAACCAACGCCGCGTTGACTTGATTCACGCCCTCGCTGACGCGCGCGAGCAAAGCCGCCAAAATCGCGGACGTAATCGGGCGCACATCCAACTCGGCCACTTCGCCGCTGTAGGTGATTTCCACTTCATTGACCGAAGGCATATCAAGTTGCGCCTGGAACCGTCCGAGCTTTTCGCCCAGCGTCAAATACGGCTGCAACACAGCCAACACATCCGAACTGACCGCAGGCATATTCACCGCGCCGCTGATCGCGCCCGTCGCCAAAAACGTGGCGATTTGTTCGGCGGTGATGATCGCGACTTGATCCTGCGCCTCGTTCGTCGAAGCGCCCAAATGCGGCGTCACGATCACTTCATCCAACGCGAGCAACGGCAGATCGGTCGGAGGCGGTTCAGACGAGAACACGTCCAACGCGGCGGCGGCAACCTTGCCCGACTTGATGGCATTGAAAAGTGCCGTTTCGTCCACCAAGCCACCGCGCGCACAATTGATGATGCGCACGCCGTCTTTCATCTTCGCAAACGCTGCTTCGCCGATGATGCCGCGCGTCTCATCCGTGAGCGGCGTATGCACCGTCACAAAATCCGAGCGCGTGCAAATGTCGTCCAACGTCACGACCTCGACGCCCATTCGCGCCGCGAGTTCTTTGGATAAAAATGGATCGAAGGCCAAAACTTTCATGCCCAGGCCGGTCGCACCTTGCGCCACGATTTTGCCGATGTTGCCGAAGCCGACGATGCCGAGCGTTTTGCCGCGCAATTCGATGCCCATGAATTTCTTTTTGTCCCACTTGCCAGTTTTCATCGAAGAATGTGCCTGTGGGATTTTGCGTGCCAACGACATCATCATCGCCAACGTATGTTCGCCCGTCGTGACGCTGTTGCCCGCCGCAGCGTTCATCACGACGATGCCGCGTTTGGTAGCCGCCGGGACATCAATGTTGTCCACGCCAGAGCCAGCGCGTCCGATGACTTTCAACTTCGTCGCGGCGTTGATGATGTCCGCCGTGACGCGCGTTTCGCTGCGTACGATCAAGGCATCGTAATCGCCGATGATGGCTTTTAACTGGTCGGGTTTCAGCCCAACGTTCTGGTCAACTTGAAATTGCTCGTAGCGGTTGAGAACTTCTACGCCACGCGCCGAAAAATTGTCGCTAATCAATATCTTCATAATGCTGCTCAAACTGTGATTTTTCCGAGGCCAATGGGAATTAGGGTAATAGTTATGAGGCCCTAGCAAGACCAGGAGGAGCGCTGCCACCAAAACTGGTGACGGTGAGAAAGTACGCGGTTGTGCGGTCTGTGATCCATCGTGGAAACCCTGCTTCAGCCCTGAAGGTGAACTAACGAGCGGGTACTATACCGCTGCCACGCCAAAAAAATCAATCAATAGAATCGCTGGATTTTCGGAATATTTACCGGCAGCATACGGATAACGACAATTGGAATTCGTTACGACCTGATTTAGAGTGCTTTCCGCACGAGGCAAAATGCGTATGAGTCTTTTCCGCAATCCTTTCTCAGACGAAAAACATCAGGCGGGCGAACCGCAACGCCCTGAAGATCAACCGACGGACGTCATCATCAGCCCCGACACGCGCCGCGCCAATCGCATTCCGCCCGGTCAATCTCGCACGCGCAAATGGCCCGTGCTCGACGCGTCCGGGCCGCCGCAGCTAGATTTAGCCAACTGGCGGCTGGAGGTTTTTGGTTTGGTCGAGCAACCGCTTTCGCTCTCGCTCGATGAATTGCTGGCCTTGCCGCAAGTGAAAGTCTTCAGCGATTTTCATTGCGTCACCCGCTGGTCGCGGCTCGGCAATTTGTGGGAAGGCGTGGCGACGCGCACCATTGCCGAGCGCGCGCAGATCAAACCCGAAGCGCAGTTTGTGCTGGCGCATGCCTACGACAACGGCTGGACAACGAATCTGCCGCTCGAACAATTTCTAGCCGAAGATGCGCTGTTCACGCACAGGCACGACGGGCAACCGATCTCGCTCGAACACGGCGGGCCGGTGCGTTTGTTGATTCCGCAGTTGTACGCCTGGAAAAGTGCGAAATGGATTCGTGGGCTGGAGTTTCGCAGCGAAGACAAAGCCGGATATTGGGAACACGGCGGCTACCACATGCTCGGCGATCCCTGGCGCGAACAACGCTTTCGGTGGGATTGACAGGTTTCCTCGTTCACGTCCGCACGCCTTCGCGAAGCTCCCCATCAACACTCACGCTTACTCTGTGATGGTGCGCCCGCTCTTGAATTGGGTGTCGCTACCGTAAGCCAGTGGGATGAAGCTGTGCTTCCAGCCACTGTGTACAAGCAGCGGCGCAAGGAGGTCATTCAGGGGAAAGTCAATCATTCGTTTAGTTTACCTCCTACGATACAAACTAAGCTACACACAGGCCAAAACATTTTCAGTAAGCGCGCGTCTTCTTGCCCCAAGCCGCGTAAAGTTTGTCCAGCCGCTGCCGCGCTTCTACAGCCTCTGGTGATGTCCTACTTCCTTCACAATCCAAGCCCGTGCAACTCTCTTTTAAGAACCGCTCTGCTTCATCGTAGCGTTTGAGTAGCGTCAGACATTCCCCCAAAATCCCGGCAGCGCGGGACGATTTCCCGCCACTGGAGTTTGCGGAATTCTGATATATCGCTATCGCATCTCGCAGCGGCTGGGCCGCAAGAGATGGTCGCTTTGCCTGAATCAATATCTTACTCAATAACCCTAGCGGAAGGCTTACTCGTCGGTGTTCTGGCGAAAACTTTTGTTGGATGATCTCAAGCGCGCGCCTGGCTTCGGCTTCAGCGCGGGTGTAATCACCTTGCAAACAATGGATTGAGGCTAAGTAGTAAAGAAAATCGGCAATTTGCGGATGACCTTCCAGATATTGACTGAACAGGCTGTCCGCCTCAACCAAGAACTTTTCTGCCTCTTGATAATTGCCTTGAGTGTATCGAATGACTCCTAGATGGTAGAGCGCATCGCCAGCTTCGTGTTTGATGTTTGGTAACTGAGACAGGCGATCAAGGAATGCCTGGAAACTTGTCTCTGCTCGCTCCAGTTCGCCTCGTCTTAGATAGAGCTTACCAAGCCAGCAGGATATGTTGACTACTTGGTAATCCTCTCTGCTACCTGCTTTTTTTCGGAATCTTTCTCGCGCTTCGAGGATCATCGCTTCCGCTTCGGATGAACGCTCTCCATAGCTTAGTAAATTTCCTAAATCAAGCAGCATATAGGGAAGCGCTCCGTTCTCTGGTTCGCTCTCACGCATCATTTCTACTGCCTGTTCGATTATTGTTATTGCCGCTGCTTGATCTCCATTACGGTCAACCATAAGCCCTAGCTTATAGAAATTCTGAATGGCTCGTGGGTGGTGGTCATTGTGAAGCTGACGGCTCAGTTCCATCGCGGCACGGAAATGGGGTTCGGCGGATTGATGATCACCGCGCAGCCACAAAGCTTGTCCCAGCGTATGGTGCAGGTCATTTCTGATCTCCGGCTGATCCTTAAACTGATCATCAATCCGTTTCCCAATCCCCCTAATTGCGTCAACGAGTTTGATATCCGCCCCCTTGCCGTGTCCTGGCTCGCCAAATTCCGGGTTGGCGTATGTGAAAATACTGCCAAAAAAATCATTGATGCGGCGCGCATTGTCGCGCTCTCGTTGTGCAACTGCTGCTTGCTCATTGGCTCTCCGCGCTTGCCACAGTGCAACGGTCGTAGCCGCCATCAACGACAAGATTGCTGCTGCTGCAATCGCAACTTCAACCCGCCGTCGTCGCGCAAACTTCATCAACCGATAGCGCCGCGTATCTTTGGCCGCCAGCACCGGCAAGCCCTCCAAATATCGTTGAATATCTTCCGCCAATTGCTCCACCGACGAATAGCGTTCGTTGGCTTCATAGCGCAACGCCTTCAGCACGATGTTGTCCACATCGCCACGCAATTGCCGCAGCAGTTTTTGTGTCATTCTCGTTTCTGCCGCCACCGTCTCTTCAGACATCTCGATGGTCACGCTCGGCTTGTCGGGTTCTTTACCTGCTGTGATCCGCGCGACGACTTGGCCATATTCCGTCTCGTCTTGGTATGGACTCTTGTCCGTCAACAGTTCATACAAGATCACGCCCAAACTGTAGACATCGCTTGGCGTGGCGACCGGCTGGCCGAGCAATTGTTCTGGGCTGGCATAGCATGGCGTCATGCGGCGTTTCTCAGGGTCAAGGGTGTTGTCGGAATGTTCAGGATCAAGCAGTTTGGCAATGCCGAAATCCAACAGCTTGGGCGTGCCTTCAGCGGTCACGAGAATATTGCCCGGCTTCAAATCCCGATGCACGACTAAGTTTTGATGGGCATAGCGCACCGCCGCACAGACCTGCTGAAACAAGCGCAGCCGTGCATTGAGCGTCAGTTCCCGGCAGTAATCATCAATCGGCACGCCGTCAATAAACTCCATCGCCAGCCACGCCAGAGAGTCAGCTTCTTCGCCGCAATCCAGAAAGCCCGCGATGTTCGGATGATGCAAGCTCGCCAGAATCTGCCATTCCTGCGTCCAACGCCGCGCCCGCGCATCAGCCACATCGGAGACCAATTTGATGGCGACGGTTTGCTGCACTGTGCCGTCGTTGCGCGTGGCGCGATAGACCCGCCCCATCCCGCCGACGCCGATGAGTTCCTGCAATTGGTACGCGCCCAACTGCCGCCCGATCTGCGGGTCTTGGGCTTCATCGAAGAGCGGCAAAGTCGCGCCCGTCGGCTCGTCGAGATGCGCCAGCAAGTTCGTCGTGAGTTCGAGCAATGATTGCTCGCCATTGCAAGCTTGCTGGACATAGCCCGAACGCGCTGCGACAGGCAATTCCAGCGCGTGGAGCAGGATTTGATTGGCGCGGATTTTGAGATCACTTTCCATTGTGGTGTCCTTCCGTGAGTTCCTGAATCAGCCAGGCTTTGGCGGCGCTCCAAAGCGTCTTCACGCGGTCGTGCTTGAGTTGTAGCGCCTGCGCCACTTCCTCCAGCGTCAGCCCGCCGATTACGTGCAAGACCACAATCTGCTCATAGCGTTCGTCCATTTGGCTCATCCGGTGCAGCGCCTCGTGCCACGCCAACACATCCCAAGCGGGCGCGTGCGACATCCCGTCCGCCTCCTCCAGAGGAACGAGAGTGATGGCCCCGCCTCGTTTTTGGGCAAATTCCTGGCGCGCGTAGCTGACAATGAGTCGTCGCATCGCTTTTGCCGCCCACGCCTGGAAATGGACGCGATTCTCCAGGCGCAACTTTTTCTGTCGCAGCAATCGCATAAACACGTCATTCACAATCATCGTCGGTTGAATCATTCGATTCGGCGGCAGACGGTGCAGGTACGACCGCGCCTGCTCGTGCAGTTCGTCAAAATAGTGTTGATAGAGCGCTTCAAACGCCGCCGGATCGCCGTTGCGGTAATCCTGCAAAAGCTGCGTCACATTGTCCGGAGTAGAAATGTTCATGTGGGGACTCCTGCGGAAGCGTAATGCGATTTGCCAAATCGCATTACCTGAAATCAACGGTCTGAAAAGCAGTTTGCTAAGTTGCTTTCCCTTCGACGGAAAGACCGCACGGAATAAAATATTTTCGCCGCGCCCCCCGCCGCGCTGAGATTTTGCGTATACCTACATGGAGAGCCAATTCCCCAACCGTACGCTGAGAGCCATTTCAGAGGTTCGGGAAACCGCTTTTCGCAGCCGGGCGCGTGGTGCTGGGGCAACTCTGATTTGCCCTGCCACCGCGCCCCGCGCTGCTTCCGATGATCGAAGCGTGAACACCGACGCTGAGCCGAAGACAATTTGTATGATGCTGATCGGGATTCATTATCTATGGGATTCGGCTTGGCGCAAGCTTCCAGGACACTGACCGAAAAAAAATGCGCCGCCCATGTCCCTTTTTCAGCAGATTTCTTGCCATCAGGTATGAAGGCAAATGGCGGGTTGTGTGTTGAGTGTTGATAGCCGTGCCGGGGCGAGTGACCCCGCACGCTTTCGCTTTTCAGCGTGCGCCGCCACCAGCCCTGAGACCGCTGGATACAACGTCGAAGCCTGTGCTTTCGTGGAAGTGCAGGACAAACCCCCAGCGGGGGAAATCATCCAGCAGAAAGAGACTGCCCGCCCGGCAGCCAGTAAACACGGGCTTCTCTTTCCGCCCAAATCCGGCAGCAAAGTCAGTCGTTCGATTCCCTTGCTTTTCGCGCGCGCGACGCACGCAGATGTGTCCCGTGTGGGGAAAGTGAGGCTCGCAGCCATGTCAAGAGCAGGTCTGTAGCGCCTGTTCATTCACCCCGTGCAGTTCCTTTCTATTGGAGGTTTATGAAAAACTCAGTCACTACTTTTCGTCTGATGAAACTATTTGGACTCGGTCTGTTGCTCCTGAGTGGAGCGCTGTTGGCCCGGGAGAACCTGTACTCCACGTTCGTTCCCTCGCCCCTCGTGAAGGCACAGGCGGCACAACCACGCCCCCCGGCAGCAGCAGCGACCGCCATTCAGGCAGAAAGCCAATCTGCAACACCGGAGCAATTGATGCGCCAAACTGCCGGTACTCCCTCGGTGGCAGACTTGTTGGCCAAAGCCCAGGCCGAAGGTTCGGTGCGGGTCATCGTCGGGTTGCGCGCGAGCTTTCAACCAGAGGGCCTGCTGGAAAATCAGGCCGTCGTGCAAACCCAACGCCTTTCTATCGCCCAGATGCAAGATTCGTTGCTCAGCCGGATGACGGCCTTCAACGTGACTGGGGTAAAGCAATTTCGCACGATTCCCTTTTTAGGGATGGAAGTGGATGCGGCAGGCTTGCAATTTCTTCAGTCTTCGTCTGAAGTCGCTTCGATTCAGGAAGACAGTTTGCAAGCGCCTTCTTTGGCCGAGAGTGTGTCGTTGATCGGCGCACCAGCGGCTTGGGCGGCGGGCTACAGCGGAACGGGGCAAACAGTGGCGATTCTGGACACGGGCGTGGACAAGAACCATCCGTTTCTCTCGGGCAAGGTGGTCGCAGAAGCCTGTTATTCAACCACCGGTTCTATTGGCGTCATCTCAACCACCTCGACCTGTCCGGGCGGCGTGGCGCGATCCACCGAAGCCGGTTCCGGGGTCAACTGCGGTGCTCCGGGCTGTGAACACGGCACGCATGTGGCTGGCATCGCCGCGGGCAGATCGGCTACTACTGCCGGCGTCGCCAGAGATGCCAACATTATTGCGATCCAGGTCTTTTCGCGCATCACTGGATGTACGTCCGGGGGATGTGTCACGGCCTATGTTTCTGACGTGATTCTGGGCCTGGAGCGCGTGCAGGCGCTGCGTTCCAGTCACAATATCGCTGCCGTGAATCTGAGTCTGGGCAGCGGCAAGTTCACCTCTAACTGCGATGCTTCTCAAGCCGCGTACAAAACGGCGATTGATAATCTGCGCTCGGTCGGGATCGCGACGATTGTGGCGTCAGGCAATGATCGCTATACCGGTGCCTTGTCTCGACCGGCCTGTATCTCAACCGCCATCAGCGTCGGCTCGACCGGCGATGGCAGCAGCAGTGCGGGCAGCACGGCCACAGTGGACGTGGTGTCGAGTTTCTCCAATGGCAGCTCTTTCCTGCATCTCTTGGCTCCTGGGCAGTGGATTCGCTCCTCGATTCCGGGCGGTGGGTTCGCCGACTTTCCGGGGACCTCGATGGCTGCTCCTCATGTAGTAGGCGCACTTGCTTTGTTACGATCCAAAGCGCCCAACGCTTCAGTCGAGCAAATGCTCATGGCGCTCCAAAGCACGGGCGCACCAATTACAGATGCGCGTAACGGGATTACCAAACCGCGTATTCGCGTGGATGCCGCCGCCACGGCGCTCGCAACGACGCCTTGCAGCTATTCAATCGCACCAACGAGCCAGTCCTTTCCGGCCAGCGGCGGCATGGGAACTGTAGCCCTGACTACAACGCCCGGTTGTGCCGCGACCGCCAGCAGCAACGATCCGTTTTTAACTATCACCGAAGGCAGCAGCGGAACTGGCAGCCGAACCGTGAGCTATTCCGTCGCTGCTAATCCGGGCTTTGCGCGCACTGGAACTTTGTTCATTGCAGGCCATACACTGAACATAACACAGTCTGCCAGCCTGCTGTTCCTTGGCGTGGATGACGGAACTGACGAGTTCAGTGACGGACTGGTTGCGGGCGGGACGTCCTACGGGGTTAATCGCCTCACACCGACCAGTTATCCGGCCACCATCAATGCAGTGGCAATTTACTTTCCCTCTGGTGAAGGTGTTCAAGTAGGCGATCCCCTGACGGTACTCGCCGGAGCACATCCGAGTGGAAGCGAAAGCCTGAGCGGAGTCTCGTTTCAGTCCACAGCAGCAACGGTACAGGGATTGGACAGGTTCGCTGTTTACTCCATTCCCCCTCTCACGATCAGTTCCGGCGACTTCATCGTCGGAATGCGCATGACTTATGCGCGAAACGTTTTCCCCTTCGCATTGGATTTGACGCCTCCCGTGCAACGGCGCTCTTACTTTTCTACCAATGGTACGACCTTCACCTTGTATACGATCGGGAACCTGATGATGCGGGCGTTGCTGTCACCAGAAGCCCCTTGTCACACGGTCACGGGTATCAGCCCAACCAGTGGCGCGGTGGGCAGTAGTGTGACGATCACTGGAACCAATCTCACTGGCGTTACTGCGGTGCAATTTGCGAACGGTGTGGCTGCACAATTCACCGTCAATAGTGCTACCAGCATCACCGCCACCGTGCCGAGCGGAGCCGTGACCGGGCCGATCACGATTCGCAAGACGGGCTGTGCAGATGTGCAAACAGCAAGCTTCACGGTGCTGCCACCGACTGTCCCCTGCCATACGGTCAGCAGCCTCGCGCCCACAAGCGGGATGGCGGGCAGTACGGTGACGATCACGGGGACGAACTTCACGGGTGTTTCTGCCGTGCGGTTTGCAAACAATGTCGCGGCTACCTTCACCGTGAATAGTGACACGCAAATCACTGCCACTGTGCCGACCGGAGCTGTCACCGGCCCCATTACTCTGAGCAAACCGAACTGCCCGGATGCCGCGTCAGCAACCTTCACCGTAGTCCCGTCGCCGAATCCTGCTCCTGTGCTGACGGGCTTGAATCCAGGCTCCGCTACAGCAGGCGGGGCCGCCTTCACCCTCACCCTGACGGGAACCAACTTCGTTCCGGGCGCGGTGGTGCGCTGGAATAACAGTGATCGCACGACCAACGTTGTTTCGGCCACACAACTCACGGCAGCGATTCTGGCGAGCGACATTGCTTCACCCGGCAACGCGAGCATCACGGTCTTCAACCCCGCGCCCGGTGGCGGCGTTTCCGGGGCGTTGCCCTTCACGATCCTTTCATCCAGTTTGCAATGCAACACGGTGCTGTGTTTTGCTGAGGCCAGCACCTGGTGCAATCTCCTGACATTTGAGGATCGCTATCTCAACCACCGGGTCATCGTGCCTGGCGTCAACTCCAATCAACCCATCGCCGTGATTTCTGGCGGGAGCGTCAACCCGCTCATCCGTCAGTATCTCGGTTGTGGGGGCTTCCAGCGCAGCGATCCGCGCTCCACGCTGATCGCCGCTTATCTGGCCGCCCAATTGGATATCCAAACCCAATTGCCTTTCTGGTGGGGCAGGCTCGACAAGCAAACGCTCGGTTGCCACGTCATCACGCCGATGAGTATGCCGGGCATGCCGGGCGCACCGCGCGCCTTGCCCGCTACGCTCAGCGGAGGCCCAATTCCTGTACTGACGGATGCTTCTTCCTTGCAGGATTTGTATGATGCAACTGACTGGGTCGTGACCAAAGGCTCGATGGAGGATCTGCAAAAGCTGATCGCCATTTACAAACAACTCAATACCTGTCGCCGGGACTAAGCTGCCAAGCTGATGCCTTGAGCGGTTGACAGAACCCCAGACGTGCCGGTCTCGTGAGAGTTCAGGCGCGTCTGGAGTCTACTATCGAAATACTCTCCTGTCCCATTCATAATTCTGTCGTTCTTTGCTACTCTACTCGCCGCCCGTTGCACATTCGACGAACCAACATGTTCCCACCCACGTTCAGCAGGAGGTGCCTATGCACAGACCTCGATTCCACTTGTTTTTGAAGGCTCTCGTTGGCCTGACTTTGAGCGGCATCATCGCCCACGCCCAAATCACCAGTCGCACCGACGCTACTGGGGCAGGCGGCACGCGCGGCAATCACGTCATTCGCGGCAAAATCTTTTTGCCGTCGGGACGCTTGCCCGAAGTGCGTATGCGCGTGGTGTTGGAATTGGTGAGCGGCGGCATTTATGCGGAGACGTTTTCCGATTCGGTGGGCGGCTTTGAGTTTCGCTCGTTGCCCAACAACAACTATCGCGTCATCGTGCCGACCGATGGACACACGTATGAATCGGCGCAGGAGAATATGGAAGTGTCCGGCACAATGTCACGCACCTTCATCGCCCAGGTGTATTTGCGCGAAAAAGAGCGCGACCAACGCACCTCGCTGAACAAGCTGGTGTCTGCCGCCGAGTTCGCACAAGAAGTGCCCAAAGCGGCGAAGAAGAGTTATGAACAGGGCTTGAAGAAACTCAAGGACGGCAAAGGCAACGAAGCGTTCGCGCTGTTTCAGGAAGCCTTGAAGCAGTTTCCTGATTACGTCCAGGCGCTCAACAAAGTCGGCGAGTTGCAGATTGGGCAAAAGCAGATGGCGGAAGCCGAAGCCTCGTTTAAGCACGCGGTTGAGATCAGTCCCAAATACCCGCTTTCGCTCATCAATCTGGGCATGTTGTTTGTGCAAATGCAACGCTATTCTGAAGCCATTGAGCCGTTAGAAGCGGCGCTGAAATTGGACGAAAGTTTTCCAATGGCGCATTTGAATTTGGGGGTCGCGTTGCTGGAACGCACGCCGAAAGAGGAAAAGGATTTGGAACGCGCCGAACGAGCGTTCAGCAAAGCTTTGGCGATGGGCGGAGCGCCGCTCGCATACGTCCACAAATTCCTGTTCAATTTGCACGTGCGACGCCACGATTACGCCAAAGCCGTAACGGAGTTGGAAGCCTATCTCAAAGACATGCCCAACGCGCCGGATGCGCCGCAAGTGCAAGAGATGATTCAGAAAGTTAAGAAAGCCGCGTCGCAACCACCTAAGCCGAACTAAGCTTCAACCTTGACAGCCGCGCGCCCGGCGTCGAAATCATCACTGCGCCTTCTCGCTGACCATCACGTTGCTGCGGCGCGTAATATTCGTTTTGCACGCGAGCAAGCAACGCCACGACATTGTCCGCTGTCGTCAGTGTCAACACATTGCCGCCGAACCCGCCGCCGATCAAACGTGCGCCCAACACCCGTGAATCGGCACGCAACAGTTCCCACAATTGATTGACCGCTGGCGTGCTGACTTCATACAAATCACGCAAACTTTCGTGCGAGGCCGAAATCCACTGACCGAGTTGCTGCATCTTTTCTTTGGGTTCGATTGAACTGCGCAACAACTTGACCGCTTTTGCGACCCGGTCTATTTCGCCCACATGATGCAACGCGCGATCTCGCAGCTTGAGCGGGGCTTCCAACCGTTCCTGCACAAGCGCCGGGAAGGCCATCTGACATTGGCGAAACGCTGCGGGGAATTGCGCGCTAGTGTCCGCGAGCGTCATCGTTTCGGGCAGGAGATGCGCGAGGAGCATTTGCACGCCCGTCAAATCGCGCACGCCGGCCTTCCAAAAATCCAACACGTCGCTCCAAGTGGCATAGAGGTTTGGCTCGTTCGCTTTCCACGCTTCGATGAGCGCCGGAATCAGCACGCGAGCAACGGCGGCACGTTCGTTGTATTCGAGCATGATCTCGCGGCCTTTGTCTGCCGCGTGCGTGAAAAACGTGACCCAGCGATAGCCTTCGGACGGCAACGGAACCAACGTCGCGTGATTGTCTGCGTAACGCAAATGCACGGCGTGATGTCGTTTGGCCAAGCAGATCGTCGTGTGATCCAACGCGCCGCCGCGTGTGCCGATGAACCATTCGGCTTGCGCGGAATCTTGCGCGAGTTCGGATGGCGCAACGGCAATCTGATTCACAGCCCGAATCGCCGCGCCAGCCAACACGACTAATGCCGATGATGAAGACGAGCCACCTTGCGGCGGAATGCTCGACACGATAATAAAATCAAAGCCCGTCGTGACGCCGTATTTCTGCGCCGCAAACAACACCGCGCCTTTGACGTAATTGCTCCAAGCGGGCGGCGGTGGCGGTTGACTGTACAAATATTCGAGCCAGCTTTGCGTGCCGAATTCGTTGGGGGAGGGAAGTGGAAACTCGAACAGTTGGAAGCGTTGATCCAACGATGCGCCGCGCACAACACGTTTGTCATTCGCGCGCAGCACCATCAACATTTCGTGTTCGTGACTGCCGAAGGGCAACGAGGCAGTGGGCAAGTACGAAACATAATCTACGTGTTCGCCGAGGATGTTGATGCGCGCCGGGGCACGCCAAATCTGCACCTCGCCTATGCCGTACAGTTCACGGAACAGTGCGAGTGCAGGTTGAAGACGCTGGATTCGGGCCGTGTACATTCGGGTTGATTTGAGGTGAGAAAAGGCGTCGAAAAGAGGCGTCAAGAGTTCAAGCTTCAGCTTGGTTTTACAGGTCACAAGCTAAAGCTTGAACTCTTGACGCCTCTTTTCAGTGCGGTCATTCGTTCGCCATCTTGGCCGAATCGGACGGCATCGCGCGGCCTTTCTTCACTTTGACGTTCAGCATTTCGTCCGCCGCTTCGTAAAAGATGCGGCCTTGCATCATCTCGTCGGTGGTTTTCTCGCCCCATTTCACGGTTTGCGCGGGATCGGGGTTGAATTTGTTTTTCGCGCTGTTGTCGTAGGTGCCGATGAATTCGACTTTGGTTCCTTTTGGCACGCGCAGCGGCTCCTTGAGCAAATAAACGCGCTGCCAATTGAAGTCGTAATTCTGTACATCAAACATATCTTCGACGCGACCGTCAGGAAATGTGAAGCGGAACTTGTACGCCTTGCCACGCAGGTGCATGTGGACGTGGAAGAAGCGAATCACGGCATCATTGTCGAACGTTTTCGTCGAAGTCAGCGAATAGTTCGGATCATTCGGTTGGATCGCTAAATCTTTGCGGTCGCCGAACAATACTTTCAGATGCTTGTTGATTGTGCCGTCCGCGAAGTAGACGCCGACGGAAGTTTGATCCGTGCGTTCCTGTTCCGACGGTGCGTAGTGAATTTGAATGCCGAGCCGCATGCCTTTCGGAATTTTGATGCCTGTGCCTTCGACGAGCTTGACCGGTTGCACGCCCGGTGCCCAGCCCGACAGCATCACCGTGCCGCGCGCGCCGGGATCGAAGTCGCCTGCGATCACGCCTTCGGGCGGAGCCTTGAACATCGGCGGCACGACGTGCGTGTTGGCGTGATGGACGGCGGCCATATTGCCGGGGCGCGTCTCCACCGATTTGATCCACGTGTCTTCGGGGAAGACATAATCAAACACGAAGAACGCATATTGATCTTTTTTGCTCGGCTTGATGGTGAAGGGTTGCTTGGCGGTGACGACAACATCGGGCGTGCCATTGATCCAATCGTTTTTCCACGTGCGCGGTTTGGGCAGGTCTTTCACATTGCCTTTCGGCGCTCCGCTGTCCACCCAATTCGTGATCGTAGCAATTTCGGCGTCGGTCAAACGCGGGTCGTGTTGATAACGACCGATTGCGCCCGTCGCGTGAAAGGGCGGCATCGTGCGGCTCACAACTTTTTCGCGCAGCGCCCGCGCCCAGGGACGTGTCTCTTCGTACGTCACGAGCGACATCGGCGCGACACCGCCCGCGCGATGACATTCTTCGCAGCGGTTCTGCAAAATCGGCGCGACGTGTTTGGCGAACGTGATGTTGCTTTTCGCCTTGTCAACATTGCTCGAAACCGAGTTCGTGAAGTAGAGTGACAGCCCGCAAAGAATCGTGAGCAAGAGTATCTTTTTCATAGCGGAATTCCTTTCTGCTTGAGAGCGTGAAGGCGAATTATACTCCGACACGCGGAGAAACAAATATGCTGAACGTGACGCGCCGTAATTTCTTGACGGGTTTGGCTGGGCTTGGCGTGACGAGCCGCTTCGCCTGGGCACAGGAACGGTTGGATTTCACAGCGATTCGCCGTCGTCGTGATTTTGTGCAAGCGCGCCAACGCATTCTCGCGGGAATGCAATTGGCAATGGGGCCGTTGCCGAAGCAAAACAAATGGCCGCTCGACGTTCGCACGCTCGCACGCGAAGACATGCCCGCCTTCACGCGCACGAAAATTCAATACCGCAGCGAAGCCGAAGATTTTGTCGCCGCCTATTTGCTCGTGCCGAACAACCTCAAAGGCAAAGCGCCCGCGATGCTCTGCCTGCATCAAACCATCAAGATTGGCAAAGACGAACCGGCTGGTTTGGGCGGCAATCCGAATCTGCATTACGCGAAAGAATTGGCCGAACGCGGCTATGTCTGCCTTGTGCCGGATTATCCGTATTTGGGCGAAAACACGTTTGATCCGTACAAAAACGGATATATCAGTTGCACGATGAAGGGCATCGTCAATCACCGCCGGGCTGTAGACCTATTGCAATCGTTGCCGCAAGTGGACAAACACCGCATCGGCTCCATCGGTCATTCGCTCGGCGGCCACAACACGCTGTTCGTGGCGGCCTTTGACGAACGCATCAAAGCGATGGTGACAAGCTGCGGCTTTACGAAAGCGAGCAAGTATTACGACGGCAATTTGAAAGGTTGGGCTGGCGTGCGTTATATGCCGCGCATCGAAACGATCTACGCGAATGACCCGAATAAAATTCCGTTCGACTTCCCGGACATTTTAGTGTCGCTTGCGCCGCGCCCGGTCTTCATCAATGCGCCGTTGCACGACGACAATTTTGAAGTCTCCGGCGTGCGCGATTGTGTGGCGGTGGCTGCGCCCGTGTACGAACGGGTGTTCAAGGCGCAAGACAAGTTGGTGGCGCGCTATCCTGATGTCGGGCACGAATTCCCACCTGCGATGCGCGCCGAAGCATACGCATTTTTAGATCGCTGGCTGAGGTAACGACGAGATGAGGGCGGAGTCGACAACGAGCCTGAACCGTGCTACGGAATATCTGCTACCCATAGAAGGTGCGGAGCCAAGGTTGTTTTTTGGAGGGACTGATAAAACTTCTCGTCTGCTGTGACCATTTGGTAGTTGAGCGCAACGGCCAAGGCGAGGTACATCCAGTCGTAAACCGTCTGGTCTGTTTTCGTTGCCCCGTCGAAGGCGGTCTCAAGCAAAGGAGAATGGGGATACTTCAAAAGCGGAACCGACAAAAAGGCTTTGATGATTTGCTGCCCTTGTTTTTCGGTAATTTCCCCTCGCTTGATTTTCTTCCAAATGATGTTGCCGAATTCGGGGACAATCAATTCCGGTGCAT
>CAZWAK010000038.1:0-43106 GCA_964631865.1 uncultured Heliobacteriaceae bacterium
ATTCGGCGGTTTCGGCAAAGCCTGCGCCCGGCGCTGCCGCTGCCCACAGCCCCGCGTGATGCACGGCGAAATGCCACGTCGCCGCGCCGCCCATCGAAAAGCCGCGCACCGAGATTCTGTTTTCATCAATCGGGTAAAGCTTGCGAATGTGCGCGAGCGCCTCGAACGTGTCCACTTCGCCCGCGAATTTGTTCGCGTTGCAATAACGTCCGTACGGATGCAGCACGAACGTGTTCGGCGGCGTGAATTGACCGGGATTCTTGAGCCGGTCGTTGAGGAAATTGATTTCGGTCAACGTCTCGCTGCGTCCGTGAAACCAAATGTCCAAACGATACTGATGCGGCAGATTCGGTTGAAATGTCGCAGGCACGACCAAACCATACGGCTGCACCGAGCCATCAATTTTGGAAACATAGCCGCGCACGACCAAGCCCGTTTGCGTGGGCCACGACGGTTTGCCCGCGCGCAATTCTTTGGCACGCTCGAAGCCTTGTTGCAGTTGCGCTTTGGCGAACGGGATTTCGCGCGCGTGCAGGATTTCGTTGTACTTCAGCGCATACTGCACCGCGTAGTAAAAAATCTGCACATCGGGCAGAAGATCCAACAGCTTCGGCTTGTCCTTCAATTCGCTACGCAGCGTTTCGATTTCCTGGCCCAACGCCGCCACACCGCTTTGCAGTTCGGCGCGCTCCGCAGCGGGGAGTTCAACGCCTACGGGCGGAATGGGTTTGTTGGTGGAGGGCGCTTGTGCGAAACAGAGCGTGCAGAGAAGAGCCAAAACAATAAGTCTCATCATAAATCTCCTAACAGTGGATTTGCGTCTCCAATTCAATTTTCATTCTCAATTCTCCATTCTCAATTCTCCATTCATTTACAGGACAACCACTGATTAGCGTGTCGTTCCGGTCTAAGAATGGAGAAAGGAGAATGAAGAATTGAGAATGGTTGATTGCGTATTATTTCTCGAATTTGGCAATGCGCCCTTTTGGCCCGACAGCCCAGCCAACGCCGGATTTCGTGAAGCTCACGGCGTTGTAATTTTCACTGTCCAGCTTTTGCCAATTCGCGCCGTTGTCTTTCGATCTGTCCGACCCTGATGTGCCAACGGCAATCCATTGGCCTTTGACAAACACCACGCCGGAACGAAACGGCAACTTGTTTGCCAACAATTGCCACGTCTGGCCGCCGTCTTTGGTCGCGGCAACAGTCTTGCCGATTTCATTCGGCTGGCTGTAATTGCCGCCAACGATCACGCCGTTGTTTTTATCTTTAAAGTGAACAGAGAAGATGCCCGCCGATGCGATGCCCGCCAATATTGGGGTTTCGTGAACTGTCCACGTCTGGCCGCGATTCGTCGAGCGATAGATGCGCGCTGTCGCCGCGCCGCCACTGGCGAACCAGACATTGCTTTTGCCTTGCGTGACGAGACACGTGCCGCTGGCCGCAAAGCCGCCTTCGCCCGTGAGCGCGGGCGGAATTTGCGCGGGTGGAATCGGCTTCCAAGTTGCGCCGCCATCGTTGGTTGTTATCAACACAAAACGCCCGTCCACCGGATCGCTCATCGCCATGCCGTGTTGTTCATCCCAAAACGCTATGGCATCAAAGAACGCTTTTTCCTCCGTGTTTTTAAATTGCAGCTTCCACGTTTTGCCGCCGTCCGTTGTTTTGTAAATGCGCGACGCTGCGCCGTTGCCGATGCTCAAAACATACGCGACGTTCCCACTGAAAGCTTCGATGTCGCGGAAGTCGAGTTGTTCGGCATCGGGCACGTGCATCACCTCCCACGTTTTGCCGCCGTCCGTCGTGCGCCCCACTGTGCCTTTCGTGCCGCTCACCCACGCGACGTTTTCATTCACGGCTGACAGCCCGCGAAAGCTGGCATCGGTGTTGATGGATTGTTGTCGCCACTGGGCTTGCACAGCGGTTGCGACCAATAAACATGCGGCGATGGAGCAAATTTGTTTCAGCATGGAAAAATTGTCATCACTTTTTTGCAGTTCGACACAGATTGATGATTTGTTGTGCTACGAAAATTCCTTTCGCACGATACCGCACGATTTTTTTTGGCGCAAATCTGGAAGTGTCTCTGCATTCGTTCTTTCCTTGAGGCAGCCACCGAAGAATAAAAAAAATCCACAACCCCAGAGTCGAAACTTTTTAGGAGTACCACAAGATGATGACCTCTCGCACGATTACACGCATTTTCCTTTTGTTCACCGCGACCGTGATTTTATTGGCTTCCGCCACTGCACAGCCGATCCTGAACGTACAAGTCAGCGATCAAAAAGCGGGTTCTTTATTGGTGTTTCCGTACTATGTTTCCAAAGCGCAGGATCGTCGCGACACGCGCATCACGATCAGCAATCCCGGCGCGAAAACCGTCGTCGCGCACGTTTTTATGTTGGACGGAGCCAATTGCAGCCAGGCGGATCAATTCTTGTGCTTGACGGCGAACGCCAGCATCGCGTTCAAGGCATCTGATCTCGATCCTGAAGTGACCGGCTGGGTTTTGGTCGTCGCGGTTGATCCCGACACAGGGCGTCCGGTCACAGCGAATACGCTGATTGGCAATGCGTTTGTGATTGATGGCGATTACACTGGTAATTACGGCGCTGAAAGTTTCTGGGCGACGGGCGATCCGTCCGATGTCGTCGGAGCCAATGCCGGCGCGTATGGCACGGCGACGTTGAAGTTCAATGGCGGCGCAGGCACGGGCGGTTACGATATGGTTCCCACGCAATTTGCGGTGGAAATTCAAAGCGTCGCCGATTCGGTCGGACAACGCATCGTCACGGTCGGAATGGTTGGTGATCTCACCTCTGGCAGTCCGTACGGAGCCGGGCAAGTGGGCATCGGACAACTTTTCAATGGCAACGAAAAACCGTTCGGCAGCTTCACGCGCATCTTGAATGACGGTTGTCAGGCATCGGTCATCATCAGCGGCAGCGTGCCGCGCGTGCCGTCCGGGATGAACGTCCTGATTCCGCCCGGTCAGGTGGGCACGATGAAATTCTTCATTGGCGGCGGCGTGGGCTTATTTATGACCTCGAAGACACTGGGCAATCGTTGGAGCGGCATTCGCAATCTGCACAAAATTTCGGTGCTGGAAAAAACGCTCACGATCCCGATTTTTACTCCCGCGTGCTAGTCACGTAAACTCACACACGAAGACGAGGGAACAGGCAATGCACCTGTTCCCCGTTTTTGTTTTTACACCCGCAAATAATCGCCACGCCATTGCTTGACGGCCAGCTTGATCTCCTTCGTCGTGGCAAATTTTCCCGCCAACGCTTGTTCGACCAACTCCGGCAACTCTTCATCCGACGCAAAGCGCAACGCGATCATCTGCCCTGTTTTCAAGGCTGCGGCGCGCTGGGCGAGGTCAAACGGTAAGACGCGCTGATAGCGCAATTGCTCTTCCAATCGAATCACACGGTCTTGCACTTTGAGTGCATTGGTGCGCGCGAGCAGGCCGATGTGCGCCAACAGCAGCGCGATCAGCAAGCCTTGCACATTGCTCCAATCGGGTTCGCGCACGAGCGACACAATGGCCCAAATCAAATTGAGCAGCAGCAAGGGCATCAGGACAAAGTGAAACGGCGGATGATACCGCGCGTGATTTTCGTAGGTTTGGGTAGGTTCGGGCATTGGGGTCCTCCTGAAAATGGTGGTCGGTGGTTGGTGGTCGGTTGGCGGGGATCATTGATTGTAGGTTGATGGTTAATGACCGGAAACGTCGAAGCGTTTTACCGACCACCAACCACCAACCACCGACCACCCTCCTACATTGCCGCTTGGGACGGCTTGGGTACTTCGATTGCTTCGGGTTCGGGTGTGAAATCTTCGCCGGGGTTGATGAAGCGGTCGCGCTCGAATTTGTATTGCTTGTCGTAGAGTTGACGGTAACGCCCTTGCAACGCGAGCAATTCTTCGTGCGTGCCGCGTTCGACGATCTCGCCGCCTTCGAGCACTAAAATTTGATCGGCGCTTTGAATCGTCGAGAGGCGATGCGCGATGACGAACGTCGTGCGGCCTTTGCGAAGCGAGCGCAAGCCGTCCTGAATCATCGCTTCGCTTTCGCTGTCGAGACTGGATGTCGCTTCGTCGAGGATCAATATTTTCGGGTTCGCCAGGATGGCGCGTGCGATGGCGATGCGTTGGCGTTGGCCGCCGCTGAGTTTGATGCCGCGTTCGCCGATGACGGTTTCGTACTTGTTTTCAAAGCCTTCGATGAAGTCTTCGCAATGCGCGATGCGGCTGACGGTCACGACGTCTTCCATCGTCGCGTGTGGGTGCGCAAATTTGATGTTTTCGGCAATCGTGCCGTCGAACAAAAAGTTGTCCTGCATCACGACGCCGAGATGTTGGCGATAGTCTTTGAGCTTGATGTGGGCCAAATCCTGCCCGTCAATCAACACGCGGCCTTGTTGCGGACGATTGAAGATCATCACCAAACCGATCAACGTGCTTTTGCCCGAACCACTCGAACCAACAAGTGCCGTCGTCGTTCCGGCAGGCGCGCGAAACGACACATTTTTCAGCACGGGCGTGTTGTCCGTGTATTCAAAGTTCACGTTCTCGAACACGACTTCGCCCTTGATTTCATTGAGCGCGGCGCGTGTTTCGTCGCCCGCATCTTCGGTCGCCATCTTGCGAATTTCACGGATGCGATCCAAGCCCGCAAACGCTTCGGTGATTTGCGTGCCGATGGACGCAATGTCAATGAGCGGCACGGCGACGAGTCCGGTGAAAAACACGTACATAAACAAATCGCCCAAGGTCATCTCACCGCGCAGCACTGAGCCGCCGCCAATCAAAATCATCAGCACGCCGATGACGCCGATAATTACGGTCGTCGAAGCCATCGTCGCCGACACCGCCGTCATAGACTTCGCCACGTTGCGGAAGAATTTATGCACGCCGCGCGCAAAGACGATCTCTTCGCGTTTTTCAGCGGTGTAAGCTTTGACGGTGCGAATGCCGCCGATGGATTCGGCCAAGCGACCGGTGATGTCCGAATAAATTTCGTTGCGTTCGCGGAACATCGGGCGCAGTTTGTTGAAGGCGAACGCCATTCCGCCGCCAAATGTCGCCAGCACCAGAATCGTGATCGAAGTCAAATGCCAGTTCAGATAGAACAGCACCACGAGCGCGATGAGGGCGGACATCACGCCACCAATCAGTTGCACAACGCCTGTGCCGACGAGGTTGCGCACGCCTTCGGCATCGTTCATCACGCGCGCAATCAGCTTGCCGGATTTCATCGAATCGAAATACCGCACGGGCAGGCGCAGCACTTGTTCCATCACCTGCTTGCGCATTTCGGTGATGGCGCGTTGGGCTGCGACGCCGAGCACTTGCGAGAGCGCGAAGGACGTCACCGCTTGCACGAGCGTCGCTGCACCGCCCACGATGGCGAGTGGCATCAGCATCTCGTGCCGTTGATTGACGATCACTTCGTCAATCACGTACTTCGACGAGGCGGGAAGAATTAAACCGACGAGCCGGTTGACAATCATCAGCGCTGCACCGAGCAACAGCCGATAGCGATATTGATAAATCAGTTCGCGCGCTTCACTCCAGGCTTCGGAGTAGTTGATTTTCTTTTTGGTTTCTGCCACAGATAGTCCTTTCAATTGCGTACTTTACCAACGAATCACAGCGAATACCAAGTTGGAAGCCCCGCTGCCTTCGTCAAAATTTTGTAGGATGGCCGAAAGGTAAACAACGACTATGCCGAAACCACAAACTGCGGAACCGAAAGAGCGAATGCAACAACTCATTCGTCTGCTCAAAAAAGCCTACCCCGATGCGCATTGCGCGTTGCATCACACGAATCCATTGGAACTGTTGATTGCGACAATTCTTTCCGCGCAATGCACGGACGAGCGCGTCAACATCGTGACCGCCAATTTGTTCAGGAAATATCGCACGGCGGAGGATTATGCGAACGCGGATCGCGCCGAGTTGGAACGCGATCTTTCTTCGATCAACTTCTTTCGCAACAAAGCCAAGAACATTCAGGCAGCGTGTCAGATTTTGGCTGAGCAATATCGCGGTGCAGTACCGCAGACGATGGAAGAATTGATTGCCTTGCCCGGCGTCGCGCGCAAAACAGCGAACGTCGTGTTGGGCAATGCGTTCGGCATTGCGTCAGGCGTGGTCGTGGATACGCATGTCTCGCGGCTGTCGCAGCGGCTGGGCTTAACGCAACACGAGCAGCCGGAAAAGATCGAGCAGGATTTGCTGGCGCTTGTGCCGAAAAAGGATTGGGTAGTGTTTTCGCATTGGTTGATTTCCCACGGACGCGCCGTGTGTCAGGCGCGCAAGCCGAAATGCGAGGTTTGTCCGTTGGAAATGTTGTGTCCGTCGTCGTCGTTGCGCGCTTGAGGGCACACCATCACACGGCTTCTTTCCGCTCAAACTGCAACACCAGCGCATCAGGCGCGAGAACTTCATCGGGGAGTTGCACGCGCTGTAAATAGTCTTCGCTCAACTGCGCGGGCACGTGGCTTCTCCACTCTTCGATGGTGATGGCGATGGTTTCTTTGTGCGGCGCGCGGCTTTCAAATCCCGCCTCAAGCGGCGGTGGCGTGTGCAGTAAGGCGCTGAGTTCTTCGTTGCGTTCGCGGCGCGCGCGCGCCATCATCGCGCGTTCGAGTCCCCAGCGCCGAAACGTACGATAGAGCAGAATGACGAGCAGCGACAAGACGCTGGCCAGGATTTCACAACCCCAATCGGTCACGCCATCCCAGCCCGGAAAATCATGCACGGCCCACCAGCTTCCCAGGCCAAAGAGGCCGAACGCCGCAAGCAGCGACGACGCGGCCAGATGATGGCGCAGGAATTTGCGCACGTTCGGTAGTTTTTTCTGTGCTTCCGGCGACGGCCCGCACATCACAATAAAAGGTTGCTGTGAACTGGTGGTTGACAGCACGCCAGATGGTTTTATAGCCATAGTTCCTCCCACAAGGAAACAGTTTGGTGGGTTGTAAGGAAAACCTGAACCGGGAGCTATTCCTTGACCTTGACGCTGAGCACCAAATGATCGGGAGCCACGCAATCATCATCCAACACTTCGGCCATCACCGCCTCATCCAGGACTTCGACAAACGGCTTGCTCGACCATTGCTCCAACTTCCATTCCGGCTTGACTGCGCCGTTGTGTGTGCCGTTGTGAGCAGGGCGCTGCACTTGGGCGACGGGTTGCGTGACGGGCAGTGGCAACTCTGGCGCGGCCTCGTGTTCGGGCGCATCGGCGTTGTTTTTGACCAGTGCCATGAGGAGCAAGAGGAAAAGGCACACGCCCAAGGTGACCGCCGGAATCAGCAAGTGAATGAGTTTCGGCGTGGTGATCGTCGGGTCAAGCCACAACCAAAGCAACACGGCTCCCGCCGCTATGGAAAGGATTTCAATGCTGATGAGGAGCGGGCGTGAACGCAATGCTCGTTTGAGGAAGGCAAAACGCAGCGGGGGTTCTGCCGGGGCCAACAACACCGGGAACGCGACCGGGGCTTCCGGCAGGGGGGTGGTCTGTAATTTGTAGTGAGGTAGTGCCATCGTATACCTTCCTGAAACGAGTACCGCCGACAAGCGTCGAAATTTGCGATACCTGAACTTTCCTTGAGATCGGTGACAACAATGTTGCAACCTGATGCTAAAGCAATGTCAGGGGTTGCGAGAGGTATTGTTTGTCTCTTAATGCTGCGGCTCAGTATAAGACGAATGGCGGAAATTCAAAATAGGAGAAATTGGGAGCAGAGGCGTAGCGCGATTTGGCAAAGCGCGGTTTTCACGGGTGGTTGAAGCCCGCGATTTGCCAAATCGCGCTACGCCGCAAATTATTTGTTCGTCGCAGCCTTCGCAAAATCACCAGCTTTGAAAATGCTGATTTTGTTCAAGTCCAAATGTTTGCGCAACGCGGCATTGATCTGCTCGCTCGTCAGCGCCAGCACCTTCTTTTCAAACTCCGCATCGAAGGCCAGCGTGCGATTCAGGAACAAATAGCTGTTCAGCTTGCCCGCCAACTCTTTGTCCTGCGCGCGGCTGACTTGCCGCGATTGCAGCCAGCCGGATTTGGCTTGTTTGAGTTCTTCTTCGCTGAAGCCGTCTTTCAGCATGCGCGCCATTTCCTCTTTGAAGGCCGTTTCGAGCTTCGTCACATTTTGCGGCGCGTAAATCGCAAACGCGGCGAATTGCCCATTTTTATCCACCGCGCTCGCGCCCAATTGCGAACCGACGCCGTAACTCAAGCCGTCTTTTTGGCGAATGCGCACGGCCAGCCGCGAATTCAGAAAGCCGCCGCCGAGCATGTAATCGCCCAGCACCAGTGCCGGGTAATCCGGGTCGTCGTCGCGCAGGTTGAGGTTCTGCGCCGCAATGAAGAAGGCGTTGGCTTTGTCCGGCGCTTCAAACGATTTGGTGACGGCGGGAATGTCTTTGAACGGCGTGGCAATGCGCGTGTACGGCATCTTGTTCTTCCAGTTGCCGAACAATTCTTGCAACAGCCGGGCGATTTCCTTTTCGTCAAAATCGCCAATCGCTGTGAACTCGCCGTAGCTTGCGCCATAAAAATCCGCGTAAAACTTTTGCACGTCGGCGAGTTGCAACGCCTTGATGTCCGCGATGTCTTCGTCGGGCGTCGAAGCGTAGTTGACGTGGCCTTTGGGATAGGGCGAGAAATGCCGTTGCAACGCGGTTCCGGCAATGGTGGTCGGCTCGCTGCGTTGTTGTTCGATGCCGGCCAGTTGTTCCTGTTTGAGTTGCTCGAATTCGCTCGCCGGGAACGCCGGTTCGCGCAAAATCTCCGCCACGAGTTTCAGCACGGCGGGCAGGTTTTCGCGCGTCGTTTCAATCGTGACCGTCGCGGAGGTCGGGCCGCCGCCCACGAAGGCCCGCGCTTTCAATTTGTCGAGCGCGTCCTGAATTTGCTGCCGCGTTTTGGTCTTCGTGCCGCGCATCAACAGATCGCCCGCAAAACCGCCCGCCGTCGCGCGATTCATCAGGCTCTTTTCATCGCCCATCCGCAACGTCATACGCGCGACGACCGTGTTGCCGCGTGTTTTCTTCGTCAGGAAAGCCGTCTTGAGACCGCTCGGCGTGGTGGCACGAACCGTGCGCGCGTCAATGTTGGCGGGCGACGGATCAAACGCTTCGCCTTCGGCCACGCGCGCTTCGCCTTTGTAATCTTTCACGAGCGCCAGCACATCCGGCGTTGCGGGGATTTCGGCGCGTTCCGGTTTTTGTGTTGGGATGAACAGACCGAGCGTGCGGTTCGAGGGCTTGAGGTACGCCGTCGCCACGCGCTGGACATCTTCGACCGAGGCCTTGCGCAAACGATCCCGATTGAGGAAGATCAACCGCCAATCGCCCTTGCCGATCCAGTCGCTTAATTCCAGCCCGACCTGATCCGACGAGTTGAGGTTCAATTCAATTTGTTTGAGCATTTGCCCGCGCGCGCGTTCGACTTCTTCTTTGGTCACGGGCGTTTTGGCAAGCTCTTCGACGACTTGCAACAGCGTGTCTTTGGCGGCGTCCAACGACGCTTCGGTGCGCACTTCCGCGCCCACCAGCAATAGGCTCGGCTCGCCAAAAATAAACGGAAACCCGAAGACACTGCTCGCCTTTTTGGTTTCGACCAAAGCTTTGTGCAAGCGGCCTGACGGCGTGTCGGACAGGACTTCGAGCAAAATGCTGGCCGCCGCTGCATCGGGATGCGAACCCGCCGGAATGTGATAGCCCGCGCCGACATATTGCGTGTCACCCACACGCCGCAACGTCACCGAACGTTCGCCATCCTGCGTCGGGTCTTGCGTGTAGAGCTTTTGCAACACGCGCGTCGGTTTGGGGATCGGCGCGAAATATTGATGCACGAGCGCGAGCGTTTTGGCTTCCTCGAACTTGCCGGCCACCAACAACACGGCGTTATCGGGCTGGTAATAATTTTTGTAGAACGCCTGCAAGCGATCAATCGGCACATTTTCCAAATCGGCCTTCGCGCCAATCGTGGATTTGCCGTAGTTGTGCCAGAGATACGCCGTCGAGAAAATGCGATCCAACAAGACCGAGCCGGGATCGTTCTCGCCCGATTCCAACTCATTGCGCACGACGGTCATTTCGCTGTCGAGGTCTTTTTTGGCGATGTACGAATTGATCATGCGATCTGATTCGAGGTCGAGCGCCCATTTCAAATTTTCTTCGGTCGCCGCGAACGTTTCGTAATAATTCGTGCGATCAAACCACGTCGTGCCGTTCGGGCGCGTGCCGTGTGCGGTCAATTCGTCGGGAATGTTCGGATGTTTGGGCGTGCCCTTGAACACGAGATGTTCGAGCAAATGCGCCATCCCGGTTTCGCCGTAGTTTTCGTGCTTCGAGCCGACTAAGTATGTGATGTTGACCGTGATGGTTTGTTTCGACGGGTCAGGAAACAGCAGCACGCGCAAGCCGTTCGCCAAGCGATATTCCGTGATGCCTTCGACCGAGGCCACACGCTGCACGCCTTGCGGCAAAGTTTGAGCGTTGGTTGAGGGCAAGCAGGCGAAGACAGCACAAAGCGCCAGCAGCAGCGCCGCCCAACGCCGATTTCGATAATTCATAGATTGTTCTCCCAGGGAAAATTGATTGGACACTCGCAAATTTTGTGAATCTGGATTGAAGCCGTAGTGTACCGTACGGCAACGACCGAGAAAAGTTCGCGGTTCGTTTTTTCTCAGCTCCGCTGCTTGACAGCCCGCGCCGCCGCTGTGGTAAGGTCTGCGCCGTTTCGTCGCCCCCAAAATTGAAACCATTGCATTCTTCATTCTTCCTTCTTCACTTTTCATTGTTAGACGAGGGAACCTTCGGGAAATAATGAAAAAGGAAGAAGGAAAAATGAAGAATCGGGTGCTTGTCGTCCACGGCAGTTTCAAATGGAGAATGGCTGACCCCAAAGGTACTACTGGTGAAAATTCTCGAAACAGATCGCTTGCTCCTGCGTCAACTCACGACGGAGGACGCGCCGTTTATTCTCGCACTCTTGAACGAGCCATCGTTTCTGCAAAACATCGGCGACAAAGGCGTGCGCTCCATCGCGGACGCGCGTGGTTATTTGTTGGACGGCCCGCTGGCGAGCTATGAACGCTACGGCTTTGGCTTGTATCTGGTCGAGCGAAAAGATTCGCACGCGGCGCTGGGGATTTGCGGCCTATTGAAACGCGAGACGTTGGAGGACGCGGACATCGGCTTTGCCTTCAAGCCGGAGTTTTGGGGCCAGGGCTATGCGCTGGAAGCGGCGCGAGCGGTGAAAGCTTATGCGCACGAGCGATTGGGATTGGAGCGGATGGTCGCCATTACGTTGCCGAGCAATCGCGGTTCGATTCGCGTGCTGGAAAAGCTGGGGATGCGGTTTGAGCGGATGATCCGTTTGACGGAGGGCGGGGAAGAACTGATGCTGTTTGCGTGTGAGTTGACGGCGGCGAGATAGCGGTCACGAAGGAGCGATGATCGTCGCCCCTTCGTGCCAACCAACCTACCGTCGTTTCGTCGTTTTTGCGGGTTTGGCTGGAGCGCGCTGGCCTTCTTTCGCCACGGCTCCCACATCCACAGACTGCGCGCCGGGCGGCATTTTGGCTCCGGTGGGAAGCAGCGACATGCGAACCTGCGTGCCATCTTCGCTCTGCCCGGAAGGCCGCACGATCAAACGATTCGCGTCCACCGACACGCCGATGGAACCGTCGGCCAAACGATCCCGCACGTTCTTGCCGCGCTCGTAGGCCATCGTTTGCTTTTCGCCTTTGCGATAATACGAATCAATCACCAGCCGCGCGCTCGGATCGGCGGCGAGCTTGCGCGCCACATCCACCAAATTCGCTTTGCACACGTTGTCCACGCGCGCGCTGTCTTTTTTGAACGTGTCGCAGGGAGCCATCTCGACGGCGCTGGCGACAATTTCTTCGGCGACTTGAAATGTAATCGTGCCGTTGGCTTCGCACTCGGGAATGTCCGCGCCCGTGAGCTTCAGGCTGACTTGGACGCTGCTGCCGTGCGGGATGCCCGTCGTATCGAGCTTCGCGCACGACGCATCGCCCGTGATTTTGCCCGCTGTCGTCCTCCAGCCCGGAATCAATGTGCCATACCCAAAGCCGCCGGAAACCTGCGTCGAGCAGATGCTCACGACTTCACCCGGATTGATGAATTGCGTCGCGCTCGACAGCGTCAGCGATGGCGTGGTGAAGCAGGAATAACACGGCACGACAGCGAACGCTTTGCTGTCATACGCCGTGCAATTGCCTTCGCATTCTTCGTACGGCACAGTGACTTCCGCCGTAATCGTGTGCGTTCCGGGCGGCAATCCGGTCGTGTCCAGCACGAAGCGTCCGAGGCTGTCCACCGCGCCTTGTCCGGCAGAAAGCGTCCATTTGATGGGCAACGACTCTGCGCCTGTCATCCCGGCCACACGCGCGGTGAACGCGATCCTGTCGCCCGCGCACACGTTTTGCCCGGCAGGACGTTTGACGCCGTCGGCTTTGGCAATAATCACGCCGTTTTCCAGTTGCAGCGTCGGCGCAACGCGCGATTTCAATTTTTTGCGGTCAGTTTTGTCTGATTTGCTTTGCCCGAATGCAGTCGTCAACAGAGCGCCGAATAAGAGGAAAAATATGAGCAAAGATTGCTTTTTCATGGAGGACTCCAAATTTTCAAAGTCAGAAAGTTGAGGGCTTTTTCGGGGTTTTGAAAAACTAATGAAGGAACGTCGGAGGCCGTTTCGCAACGGGGTGGGTTGCCTGACGGTGTTCTTTTACTACAAGATGCACGGTAAATCCAGCACAAAGTTCGGCTTGCGTCTGCTCGCCATTCTTGTTAGCGTGAACACATTATGACCAAACTCCATTTCCTGGGCGCTGCCGGCACTGTCACCGGCTCGAAATTTGTCCTCGACTGCGACGGCTATCGCGTGATGATTGATTGCGGGTTGTTTCAAGGGCTGAAGGAATTGCGACTGCGCAATTGGGAGCCGTTGCCGCTGTCTCCCGCTTCGATCAACGATGTGGTGTTGACCCACGCGCACATAGATCACACGGGCTATTTGCCGCGGCTCGTGCGCGATGGTTTTCACGGCACAGTTTACGCGACGAAAGCCACAGCGGATTTGCTGACGCTGATGCTGCCGGACTCCGCGCGCATTCAACAAGAAGACGCCGACTACGCCAATCGCAAAGGCTTCTCGAAACACAAACCCGCGTTGCCGCTCTACACCGAAGCCGATGCCAAAGCCGCGTTGCGGTTGATTCAAGGCGTCAATTACGAACAGGACATTCGCCTCAGCAAATTCGTCAACGCGCGCTTTACGCAAGCCGGGCATATCCTCGGCTCCAGTTGTGTCCAAGCCAATGTTCATGCGCCCGGCAGCGAGGAATTCACCATTTTGTTTTCGGGCGATTTGGGGCGTTACGACGAACCGATTTTGAATGATCCCGCGCCCGTTCACGAAACGGATTATCTGCTGATCGAATCCACCTACGGCAATCGCACGCACGAAAACATTGATCCGAAAGACCGTCTCGCCGAAATCATCAACGAAACGGTTGCGCGCGGCGGCAAAGTGATTATTCCGGCCTTTGCGATTGGGCGCACGCAGTTGTTGATTTATTACCTGCGCGAACTCGAAGACGAACAGCGCATCCCCATCATCCCGGTCATCGTGGATTCACCGATGGGTGCGTCCGCCACGAGGTTTTATGCGAAGCACAAACAGGAACACGATCTGGATATGCAACGGCTCGCCGAAGACAAACGCAACGCGCTTGCTACGCATCGCTTCAGCCTCGTTCACGGACGCCAAAACTCGAAAGGCCTGAATAGACTGCACGAACCCGCTGTGATTATTTCGGCTTCAGGCATGGCGACCGGCGGGCGCATCATGCATCACCTCTATCACAATTTGCCGAACCCGAAAAACACGGTTGTTTTGGTCGGCTATCAAGCCGAAGGCACGCGCGGCAGACGCTTGCAGAACGGCGAAAAAACGCTGCGGTTGTTGGGCGAAGATGTGCCCGTGAATGCCCAAATCGAAACCGTCGGCAGCCTCTCCGCCCACGCCGATTCGACCGAAATCCTGCGCTGGCTCCGCGAATTCAAACGCCCGCCGCGCAAAACCTTCATCGTTCACGGCGAACCGGAAGCCGCGTCCGCGTTGGCCGCATTGATTACCGACAAACTGGGCTGGGAGGTAGCGATTCCGCAATATCAGGAAACGTGCGAGCTTCCTTGAAAGGGCAATCTTGTACCTCTTGTCTCGCTTATGCAGCAGGCGTATATTTGCCCCTCGCACGCAGGAAGTAGAATTCAGCCGCAGGCTTTCTCAAATCATCGGAGGCCACAGGTCATGCGAGCGTTGCGCAAACTCAAGCCGGGACAGCAGGGCACAAAGAAGTTTCTTGCCCTGAGCTATAACGCCGCATCAAACTAGCCGACGGCAAATGGAGCGCGGCCCAGCGAGTGTGGGAAATTGACTATGACCAAGCCATTGCGCTGGGTCTCAAACAACGGATGGTGAAGTTGGCGGTGTCTGATAGTAGACACTTGGAGGTTTCTAATACAAGACACTATTGAGTGTCTTGTATTAGAAACAAGTGGCTAGTATTGGACACAAATGGCTAATACTAGACATCACTGCTGTCCGTAGAATTACATGTTAGGCCAAGTCAATAGCGAGAGGTTAATTAAGTGAAACTCAAGGAGCTTCTATGTTTTTTTTGGCCGGGACACGAAACCGAATGGACGCGTGAAGACACAACCTCCTGCCGGATGATAGCGATCTGTGTGCATTGTGGCCTGAAAAACTTGAAAAGATATGGGGTTTACGAGATGGCAGACCATGATTGGTACCCTTGGGCGTCTTCAGTTGGCTGCCAGCAAGTAAGAACATGTAGACGTTGTAATATACAGGAAACCAAGGACCATAATTGGGAAACGGACGATGGATGGGGGGGGACGTATACACGCACCTGTAATATCTGTGGTCGCGCTGAGGAATACAAAGACTACTCAACACATCTAGCTGTTGCACAAGCTTACAACCCACTGTTCTCCGGTGACTTGCCACCCGGCGAGTATAACAGTTGGTATGTCACTAGGCCCGGTAGCACACCCCAGCAAGATGCCCCAAGTGTAAATGAAACTACGTGAACACTGTAATGGATCCCAAAAATTGGACAGCAAAAAGTTGGGTTAGAGTATAGACGCAAGTTGCTGTTTTTGCCACTGCGCCTCGAATTCCGCTGGGGTCAGATACCCCAACGCAGAATGAATCCGCTTGGTCCGATAGACATCGTCAATAAAATGTCCGATCTGGGTCAAGGCTTCTTCATAAGATTGATAGTCACTCAAATAGACTTCTTCTTCTTTGATGGTACGAATGACCCGTTCGGCAGAGCCGTTTTGTTGCGACGGTCCGACTGCGGCCATCGAAATCTGGCTGCCGTGGGCAGTCAACAACGCGACATACTCGGTGGCGGCATATTGCACGCCTTGATCTGAATGATGAATCGTCGGGCAACCGTGGGACAAAGCTTGGTGCAAGGCGGCGAGGGAGAGTTCGCCGCCCAGGCCGTGCGACAACGCCCAACCGCGCAGGACACGGGTAAAGACATCGAGGATGACCGCCAAATAGACGAACCTGCCATCCCCCAATTTGATATAGGTGATGTCGCGCACCCAGACCGGATTGGGATGGAGAATCGCGGGCCCCGCCACCAAATTCGGATAGCGGGGAAACGAGTGGTGCGAGTTGGTCGTTTTTGGGAGGCGTTTTTTGCGCTTCACCAAGAGCCTTTTTTCGCGCAGCACTCGTTGCACCCGTTTGCGATTGAGCGGCAGCAAGGCGGGTTCCTCACGACGCACTTGGTGGGTGACGCGCCGCGTCCCATAAGTAGGAAAGCGCGCGGCGATCGCTTCAATGGCTTGGTGCAAAGTGCTTTCTGCCACCGTTTCTTTGACATAATAAAAGGAACTGCGGGCCAGGCCGAGCACGCGACAGAGCAAAGAAATTGGATAGGTCGCGGAGCATTTCATAACGACCTCCCGTTTTTGCTCGAGGCTGAAGTGGCAAAAGTCGAGACTTTTTTGGCGACCTCTAGTTCGCGGGGGAGCCGTCCGACCATCCGTTCTAGGTCGGCGATGGGGGCATCTTTTTCACGGCTGGCACTTTCGCCTTCAAAAATGAGGGCAGCGTGGGTGAGGAATTGTTGTTTCCAGCGACGAACGAGATTTTCGTTGATCTGGAGGGCGCGACAAATTTGCGCCGCACTTTTCGCGCCGGTCAAGACTTGGAGAACGACTCGGGCTTTGAGCTGCGGTTTGTAGGTTCTCGTTTTCGTCATAACTGATCTCCTATTTCTGAACTGTAGTTCTCTCTTTTCCTACTGTCCAGTTTTAGGGGACCACTACACACGAAGAGTAAAGACCTTAGTAGCGAGGCAAAGTAAAAGAAAGAGGCTCAAGCGAGGAGTTTGGCTACTTTGAAGCACAAGAAGATCAGAAAGCTCGGTTTCCATTGACGGCGGCCTAACTTTCGGGTTAGACGTGCTAATCCCAAATGGCACTCATCTGTAAGACGAAGCCGGGCAGCACAGGATCGCCGCTAATGCTTGTAGGATTGGTCAAAATCGTGACGGGTTCGTTGGGCTTGTAGACATGAACTTTTCGCTCGCGGGGATCAATCAACCAACCTAATTGCGCCCCATTTTCCAGGTATTCTTCCATCTTCGCTTTGAGCTTTTTCAGGCTGTCGGATCTTGAGCGTAATTCGACGACGAAATCCGGGCAGATGTGAGCAAATTGTCTGCGTGCATGAGCGGGCAAGGCATCCCAGCGTTCGCGGCGAATCCACGATGCATCGGGCGAACGTTTCGCGCCATTGGGCAAGATAAATCCGGTCGAAGAATCAAACCCCTCGCCCTCGCCATTTTGTTTTGCCCAAATCGCTAATTCACCGGTCAGCCGAAAATTCTTGTTGCCGGTTTCGGTGTAGGTCGGCAGCATTATGATCACATCCCCCTCCTTTGTCTGTTCGATCCGTAATTCAGGATTGGCGCGACAGAAGGCGTAGAACTCTTTATCCGTTGGTTTATGAATCAAAGTGCCGAGATTGATCTGCACTAAATCGCTTCGGGTTTGCACGGAAAGTTGTGTCATAAAAATCACCGCCGACGGCATTATAGCGGGTGCGCTGTTAACTGAGAATGATTTTGGCGACTTCGGCAATGTACGCGCGCAGTCCGCGTTTGATCTGACGTCCGGCATCCGTATTGAACTGCACCGCAATCGCGATTTTCTTTTCGGGAAAGTATTCCATCTCCGACAAGTAGCCCGGAAACCAACCGCCGTGTCCATAGCTCACCCCCCACTCGCTCGGACGAATTTGACAGGCCAAGCCGTACTTCGCATCTTTGCCGCCGCCGCGCACCTGACCCGTTTCCACGCCCGTCAACATTTGCTGCAACGTATCCGGCTTCAGCACACGACCTTCGTACAACGCCTTTGCCCAACGCGCCAAATCCTCCGCCGTCGAAGCGAAGCCGCCGCCTGTCCATTCCATCTGCGGATTGAAGACAAACTTACCCTCACGAATCATTCGCCCTTCGTAACCAAACGGACTGTTCGGCATTGAATAGCCCGTGATGACTTCCGGCAGGACGCGACGGTCGGAGGGAATCGTGCGTGCGAGCTTGAGCGGTTTGAGCAAGCGGCGTTGCACTTCGGCGTACAAATTCTTTTTCGTGACGCGCTCAAAAATCATCCCGACCAGAATGTAATTCGTGTCCGCATACGAATAGCCTTTGCCTGCCGCAAACAACGGCTTGGCATCGAGGACGTAGGTGAGCAGTTCTTCCGGCTTCCAAACTTTGTCGGGTGCCGCTTTGACTGCGGGCAGAAAGCCGTTTGCGAGGATGTGTTCCGGGATGCCGCTGGAATGATTCATTAACATTCTGAGCGTGAGGTCGCGCGCATTCGGCAGTCGTGCAAACCACGCTTCTTTCCCGAACCAGGTCTCAATTTTGTCATCGAGCCTGAGCTTGCCTTCCTGCACGAGTTGCAGCGTAACGGCAGCGACGTAGGTTTTGCCAATGCTGCCTGCAAGCATACGATCTTTGGGCTTGAGCGGTGTTTTGTTTTCGAGATCAGCAATCCCAACCGACACCGAACCTGCTGTGCCATCCGCCAACACATACCCGACCGTCACGCCCGGGTATTGGGCATCGGCTTTGAGTTCGAGCAGCTTGGCTTCGATCTTTTGTTGGAGCGGATGGCGCGCGGCTTGGGCAAGAGCTTGTACAGTGAAGAGCAAAACAAAGAAGGTGGCGAAAAGGATTGATCTGCGATTCATAGCTCAAAGGGAATGGTTTTTTCGTCGCAGCGCGACGTCTGAGTTTAGACGTAGGTTTCAACCTACGGAAGCATAAAGCATGCGATTGTGTCGCGTCAGCGACACCTGAACTCAGTCGTCGCTAACGCGACGCGGACACTCTGACTCTCGTTACGTGGGTTGAAACCCACGCCTAAAATCAACTTGTCGCTACGCGACCAAAATGCAGCCTTGTCGTCTGCTTTACCCGACGGTTTCAAACAAGCCTGCTGCGCCTTGTCCGCCGCCGATGCACATCGTGACGACGCCGAGCCGCGCGCCGCGACGTTTCATCTCATTCGCCAATGTGCCGACCATCCGCGAGCCGGTCATGCCGAACGGATGCCCAATCGAAATTGAGCCGCCGTTCACGTTTAGCTTGGCAGGATCAATGCCCAAACGGTCGCGGCAATAAATCACCTGCACGGCGAAGGCTTCGTTCAATTCCCAGACGTCAATGTCTTCGACTTTGAGGCCGTGACGTTGGAGCAGTTTCGGGATCGCAAACACCGGCCCAATGCCCATTTCATCGGGTTCGCAGCCCGCAATCGCAAAGCCGCGAAAGATGAGCTTCGGCGTGATGCCCAACGTTTCCGCACGTTCGCGCGACATCACAAGCGTGGCCGAAGCGCCGTCCGAAAGCTGTGACGCATTGCCTGCGGTGACGGAACCATTTTCTTTATCGAAGTGCGGCTTCAGGCTGAGCAAGCCTTCGAGCGTCGTGTCCGGGCGATTGCATTCGTCACGGTCGGCAATCCATTCTTCGGTGCTGGCGATTTGGCCGGTCGCTTTGTCGAGGATGCCGCGCGTGACTTGCAGCGGCGAAATCTCGCCGGTAAAAAATCCTTCGGCTTGCGCGCGCGCGGTGCGTTGCTGGCTCAAGAGCGAATATTCGTCTTGGGCTTGACGACTGATGCCGTAGCGTTTGGCGACGACTTCTGCCGTGTCGCCCATCACCATATAAATGCCGGGGAAATGCTCTTTGACCCAGGGATGCGGTTCGCCGTCGCGCTTCATCATCGTGATGCTGTCCACGCCGCCGCCAATCGCTGCATCCACGCCTTCGACTAAGACTTGATGCGCGGCCATTGCGACCGATTGCAAGCCCGACGAGCAAAAACGATTGACGGTTGTGCCTGCGACAGACACGGGCAAGCCTGCGCGCAAGGCGGCGACGCGCGCGATGTTTTGGCCTTGCGTGCCTGATGGTTGCGCTGTGCCGATGATGACGTCTTCGATTTCAGCGGCGTCGAGGTTTGGCACTTTGCTCAACGCAGAGGTGATGCAATGCGCGACCAAATCTACCGGGTGAGTCATATTGAAGGAACCGCGAAACGATTTCGTGAGCGCGGTGCGTTGGCTTGCGACAATGACGGCTTCTCTCATAGGTTTTCCTTTACGTGGATGGTTGGAGGACAGCAAACGTCGCTAAGGTTTTGGCGACGAGCCGTCCGCTTGGCGTTTTGATGTCCGCTTCGATCACGATGCTCGTGCGCCCGGAATGCACGACAACGGCTTCCGCAATGCAATCTTCATCGTGAACTGCCGCGATGTAATTGATCTTCATTTCGAGCGTGGCACATCGGTAGCCCGGTTTGAGCGTGGACACCGCCGCCCAACCGCAAGCGTGATCGGCTAAGGCAAAGATCGCGCCGCCGTGCATGCGACCAAGCGCCTGCAAAAACTTGTCTTGAAAGGGAAGCCGCAAGACGACACGGCCTTCTGCCTTTTCGACGACTTCAAAGCCTAACAATTCCGCAAACGGCGATTCGGTGATGAGGCTCTGAAAACGTTCGTGTTCTTCGTGTGTCATGTGATTTTTTAGCCACGAATTCCACGAATTTTCACGAATTGACTTGGGGATAGAGCGGATAGCCTAAACTCTAAAATCCGAGTAATTCGTGCGAATTTGTGGAATTCGTGGCTAATGATTTATGACTTCGCCGCTTTCGCTTTTTCTTTGTCGAAATCTTCAAACGTCTTGCCTTCTTCTGCCAAGCGTTTGAGCAGCGGCGCAGGCGTCCACAATTCACCGTGCTGCGCGTGGAATTCCGCAACGCGGTCATAAACTTTCTGCAAACCAACTGTGCTCGCATACCACATCGGGCCGCCGCGCCACGCCGGGAAGCCGTAGCCCATCAGGTAAATGATGTCTATGTCTACAGCCCGCAGCGCGATGCCTTCTTCCAAAATCTTCGCGCCTTCGTTGACGAGCGCGTAAATCGTGCGTTCGATGATTTCTTCTTTCGTAATCTCGCGGCGTTGAATGCCTGCTTTCGCCGTCAACTCTTCGATCAACGCTGTGACTTCAGGATCAGGCGACGGCTTGCGGTTTTCGTCGTAGATGTACCAGCCTTTGCCCGTCTTTTGGCCATAACGTCCGCGCTCCGCCAATTCGTCAGCAATCAACGCGCGTCGCACGCCCGGTTTCTCAAGATGTGCGTGTTCTTTGCGAATGCGCCAGCCGACATCCAAGCCGGCGAGATCGCCCATCGCCAACGGCCCCATCGCCAGGCCGAATTCATACAGCGCCGAATCCACGTCTTGCGGCGCTGCGCCTTCTTCGACCAGGAATTGCGCCTCGCGTCCGTATTGATGAATCATGCGATTGCCGACGAAGCCGTAGCAATTGCCGACCATCACGCCGACTTTCTTGATCTTCTTCGCCAAGTCCATCGTGGTGGCGAGTACGGATTTGTTCGTCGCTTTGCCGCGCACGATTTCCAGCAAGCGCATCACATTCGCTGGGCTGAAGAAATGCGTGCCGACAACGGATTCAGGTCGCGATGTGGTCGAAGCAATTTCATCAATGTCGAGCGTCGAAGTGTTGGAAGCGAGAATCGCGCCGGGCTTACAAACTTTGTCGAGTTCGGCGAAGATTTCTTTCTTCAGCGCCATGTTTTCAAACACGGCTTCGACCACGATGTCGGCATCCGCAAAGCCGTCCCAACTCAAGCTGGGCGTAATCAATGCCATCCGCTTGTCCATCACTTCTTGCGGGAAGCGACCTTTCTTGACCGAGTTGGAATAGTTCTTCGCAATCGTTGCCATCCCGCGATCCAACGCTTCCTGCGTGGTTTCTTTGACGATGACGGGAATGCCCGCGTTGGCAAAGTTCATCGCAATGCCGCCGCCCATCGTGCCTGCGCCGAGGACTGCGGCTTTGGTAATCGGAAGCAGCGGCGTGTCTTTCGGAATGTCAGGAATCTTGGCAACTTCGCGTTCGCCGAAGAAAGCGTGAATCATCGCTTTGGATTGATCGGAGAAGAGACATTCCTGAAAAAGTTCGCGTTCGCGGGCGCAGCCAGCAAAGAATTCGAGTTTGGTTGCAGCTTCGACGGCATCAATCGCCGCGAGCGGAGCCATCATCCCGCGTGCCGCCTTTTTCGCCGCCGCGCGTGCCGCCGCGAAAATCGGTGCGTTGGTCGCTTCGTCGCCAAGCTTCTCATTTTTGTCGCGCGTCTTGACGATGGGTTTGTCAATCACCGAACGAGCAAACGCTTTCGCACCTTCGAGCAAATCGCCGTCAATGAGTTGATCCACGATGCCCGCGTCAAATGCCGCTTTCGCGCTGATCGGATTGCCGTCCGCGCACATTTGCGTAGCGAGCGCGACGCCTGCCAAACGGGGAAGGCGTTGCGTTCCCGCCGCGCCGGGAATGATGCCGAGTTTGCATTCAGGTTGACCGACTTGCGCCGACGGAACGGCAACGCGATAATGAAACGCCATCGCAACTTCCAAGCCGCCGCCGAACGCTGTGCCGTGAATCGCGGCGATCATCGGCTTCGGACAATCCTCAATCGCCACGAGCAAATCGAGGAAGTTGATGCCTTCGCGTTTTTGTCCTGAAGTGACTTTGCCAAATTCCTTGATGTCCGCGCCCGCGATGAAGGTGCGACCGCCGCCAATCAGGATGCCCGCCTTGACTTCCGGGTCTTGCTGGATTTCTGCGAGCGCCAGCCCGATGCCTTCCGGCACGCCCGGACTGAGCGCATTTACAGGTGGATTGTTGACGGTAATGATGCCGAGTTCGCCATCTTTGGTATAAGAAATAAGTTCGTTCATGAATTCTCCTGAGGGTTGTCAGTTGTCCGTGGTCAGTTGTCAGTTGTTCGTGGTCAGTTGTAATTGTTCCCGCTTGATGAAATCCTTGACTTCAAGCAGGAAAGGCAACTGACAACTGACCACGAACAACTGACAACTACTTAAACATCCCGCCAATCACAATGCGGGTAATTTCATCAGCGATTTGTGCGCCTTTGAGCCGTCCGCCGGGGCGATACCAACGCGCGAGCCACATCACCGTGCCGAAGATCGTAAAGGCACAGACAGTCGTGTCGAGGTCTTGCAATTTGCCTGCGGCTTTCAGTTCGTCCATCGTGGTGCGCACGAGGTCTAAATATTCGCGTTTGCGTTCGATAATTTTGCGCCGATGCGCTTTGGTTAAGCCCGCCAATTCATCGGTCAGAATCGAGATCAAGCCGTTGCCCTTGTCGCCGTTTTCGCCCGTGATGAGCTTGACGTGATTTTTGATGATGAAGTGCAGCCGCGTTTCGGCATCCGCAATCGCACGCGCGGGCACGATCACGTCTTGATCCAGATGATCCAGCGCGTAACTCATCAGCGCGAACAGCAAATCTTTTTTGCCCGGAATGTAGTGATAGACGCCCGCCTTCGTCATCCCGACCGCTTCGGCGATGTCATTCATCGAAGTGGCATCGAAGCCCTTCTCGAAAATGATCGCCGCCGCCGTGCGATAGATTTCGTCGAGCCGATCCGGTTCGCCATTCGTGACGAGTTTCTTCCGGGTTTTCAACGCGCCCATAGGTGAGAATGAAATTAGCCACAGGAATCAACCGAGGCCACAGAAATAAAGCTGTGGTGATCTCTGTGATCTCTGTGGCTAATGAATTGTTTGCAAGAGAACGAATGCCTGTGACCTGAGTCGTTTTCCTCACTCTCCCTGAATCCAGAATTCTGCCTGAGGATGAAGAAAACCGACCACCGACCACCAGCAACCGACCACCGACTGTTAGTTCTTCTTGCCTTTGAATTCGCCTTCGGCCAACCCGCCGTAATCAGCAGCGCCTTTCATTTCACTGCCGGTGAGCTTGCCCTTCATCGTGATGGGCAGGTCGTTGCCTTCAAATTTGATGGTGAATTTGATTTCGAGGTCTTCGCCTTTCAGCGTGCCTTTGATCGGATACGGCCCGGTCAGCGGCCCTTCGCCCGCGGATTCGCCCGTCAGGTTTTCACCCTCTTGCTTGATGGTCATTTTCGTGGGAGCGTCCCCATTGGGCGTGCTGAACACGATGTTCCAAACGCCCGCTGCCGCTGCTGCGCCGGAAGAGGCGGAACTCGCGGCTGCCGGAGCGGCGGGAGCCGCGGCGGCACCGGCTTTCTTGCCTGAAAATTCGCCTTCTGCCATGCCGCCGAAATCAACTTTCCCAGCCATCGTTTCGCCATTCAAGGTTCCCGTCATAGTCGTGGGGATATCCATTTCATTGAACTTGAGTGTGTATTTCAATGTGACGGCGGTTCCTTTGACCGTGCCTGTCACGTCATACGGCCCCAATTTCCCCGTGACGTTTTCGCCGCTTTGTTTCAGACTCACTGGAGCGGTACGCGGACCTTGAGGCGATACAATTGTCACCTCCCAGTTGCCATCCACGCTCTGCGCCATCGCGATGGTCGCAAAGCTCAAAACGAACAGCATCGAAGCTGTCATTGCATACAACATTTTTCGCATATCTTTTTCACCCTTCGAAGATTGTGGTTAATACTCGCGGAACCAAAAACACCAGCACCGCAGGACTGGCCGTTTGAGCCGCGCTTCAGATGATCGTGTGTTGGAAAAGTTTGCCTTGTCTCACGCAATTTACCTACCGACCGGTAGGAAGCTACACTTGAACGATTCGTGCGTCAAGTCTCACAACCGGACTTCAATCAAATGCGGCCCCGGCTCCGCCAACGCCCTCGTCAGTTCGCGCGCCAATGCTTCGGGCGTTTCGACGCGCGCGCCCGGCACGCCCATTCCGCGCGCCAAACTCGCCCAATCCAAATCCGGGCGTTGCAGGTCAATCATCGCGCGCGCTTTGTCGCTGATTTGTTCGACGCCCGCGCGCCGCAATTCAACGTCCAGAATGTGGTAGCGCCGATTGCTGCCGATCAACGTTGTGACGTTCAAGCCTTCGCGCGCCTGCGTCCACAGCGCCTGCAAGGTGTACATCCCCGCGCCATCGCTTTGCAAATTGATGACGGGGCGATCCGGGCAGGCAATCGCCGCGCCAGTTGCGCACGGCATGCCGAGGCCAATCGCGCCGCCGGGTTGTGCTAGATACGAATGAAACGGTGCGCCGCCTGAAGTCTGAAAATAACTGCGCGTCGTCGAAATGCCTTCTTCCATGAGGATCGCGTTTTCCGGTTGCAACGCCGCGACGGTTTGCGCAAACGTGTCGGGATTGAGCTTGCCGGTTGGGATTTGCGGACGCGAGAGCGTTGTGAATTCGCCTGCATCGAGCGGTGCGCCCAAATAATCGGCCAAGGCTTCGAGCGCGGCGGCGATGTCTTCTTCTGGCGTGGCAAGCACCGACGATTGCTGCTCCGGCGCGATGAAATAACTGCGCGTGTTTGGGTAGCCGAAGAACGTCACGGGATTGCGCGCGCCCGCGAGCACGACCGATTGGAACGGCGCGAGCATTTCAAAGCCCCATTCCGGGAAATACGGCAAACGCAGCAACGGCGGCATTCCCGCGCCGCGTTCCAAATGCGTTGGTGCGGTCTCGCACATCAACTTACAACCCGTGACCGCAGCGATGCGCGCTGCTGCTTGCAAGCCACGTTGCCGCAAACCAAACCCGCCGAGAAACAGTGCCGCAGGATTTTGTTTCTGCAACAACCGCGCGGCTTCTTTGATTGCCTCTTCGCTGACTTGCGGCGGCGGCGCAGGCGCGCGGAATGCGGCCACGACGCTCGTCTCCGCCAACAAATAATCATTCGGCAAAATCAACGTGGCGATGCGACCCGGAAACGTCGAAGCCGCTGCCACCGCCTCCGCCATATCTTTTGCCATCGTGTCCGCCGATTGATTGCGCTTGACCCAATGCGATACCGGCTTGGCCAGCGATTCGATGTCGGAATTCAACGGCGGATCGGCAGGCAGATGCCACGTCGCGTGTTCGCCGATCAAGTTGATGACGGAAGATCGCGCGCGTCGTGCATCGTGCAGATACGCAATGCCGTTCGCAAAGCCCGGCCCCAAATGCAACAACGTCAGCGCAGGCTTGCCTGCCATTCGCGCATAACCGTCCGCCGCGCCCGTCACGACGCCTTCAAATAAACACAGCACGGCGCGCATGCCGGGCGTGTTTTCGATGGCTTGCACCAGCGGGATTTCGGTCGTGCCAGGATTGGCAAAACAAGTGTCGAGGCCCGCAGCAACGGCGGCATTGAGAAGTGATTCTGCTCCAGTCATGGCGTGTAATCGAAAAAGAAAAATTCTTCATTCTTCATTCTCAATTCTTCATTCTTTGGCCAGGAAAACAGTCTGAAAATCTTTCTGTCTGAGAATTGAGAATGAAGAATTGAGAATGTTTGTCGTCAACGCTCAATTGCGCGAAACGATGATTTGCCGAATGCCCGCGCCTGCTGCCACGCAAATCACGCAGGCAAACAAGCCATAATCGAAATTGTACAAGCCCGCGTAGCCGAGCAGCAGCGCCGCGATGCCGAGCGCCAGGCCGATTTGCAAAAAGCGATTCGCGCGGGTGTAGGTTTCAGGATCGCGTTCCATCTTTCCATCTTAACGTTATTGGCTTAGCGGGGCGGCATCCGCAGCGCGCCGTCCAGGCGAATGACTTCGCCGTTCAGCATTTCGTTTTCGATGATGTGTTTGGCCAGCGCCGCATATTCCGACGGTTGTCCCAACCGTGCCGGGAAGGGAACTGATGCGCCCAACACCTGCTTCACATTTTCTGGCAGTCCCGCGAGCAACGGCGTATCGAACAAGCCCGGCGCAATCGTGACGATGCGAATGCCAAGCTTGCAAAGATCACGCGCAATCGGCAACGTCATCCCGACGATGCCGCCTTTCGAGGCCGAATACGCCGCTTGTCCGATTTGTCCATCGAAGGCCGCCACCGAAGCCGTGTTGATAATCACGCCGCGTTCGCCGCTCGCATTCGGCTCCTGCGAAGCCATTTGCGCTGCCGCCAAACGAATGACGTTGAATGTGCCGATCAAATTGACTTTGATGACGCGCTCAAACGACGCCAACGAATGCGGCCCTTCTTTGCCAACGGTTTTTTCCGCCGTGCCGATGCCCGCGCAATTGATCGCGCCGTGCAAAGCGCCAAATGCTGACACGGCGGTTGCGACTGCGTTCTTGACTTGTTCTTCGTCGGCCACATTGACTTCGACGAATTTCGCGCCGATGTCATTCGCCGTTGCTTCGCCGGTTTCGCGCCGAATGTCCGCGACCACGACATTGCCGCCATTCGCTGCCAACAGCCGCGCGGTTGCCGCCCCCAAGCCAGAGCCGCCACCTGTCACTAAAAAGGTTTGCCCTTGAATTTCCACGTTCTGAATCTTCCTTTCTCAAATGATCTGAACCTCTTCGTCTCAAATCTCAAATTTCCAATCTCAAATCCTTTTTCAAAAAATGCCACGTTTGATCGCCTGCGATCTTGTCCAGCACCGCGAATTCGATGTAGCCGTGTTTTTTGTACAACTCCGGCGCTTGAAAACTGAACGAGTCGAGCGTGGCGTATTGGCAGCCGCGTCGCATACCTTCCGCTTCGGCGGCCAGCAGCAATTGCTTCCCAAAACCGCGCCCGCGCAAATCTTCCCGCACCCACAACACATCAATGCGCAACCAGCCAAACGCTGTCCAGCCATACGCGCCACCAACCACTACACCGTTTTCATCGCGCAGAAACAGCGCCAGCGTTTGCGCTTCGCCTGCGCCCGAATGTTGCGTGTTGTGATCGTGAATGCCGTTCAGCAACACGCGCACATCGTTCTCATCCGGCATTATTTCGTGGTGGATCGTGTAGCTCACAGTCGTTCGATGATCGTGCAAGTCGCCATGCCGTGTCCGGCGCACATCACTTGCAAGCCGAACTGACCGTTGATCGAATCCAATCCGGTCAACATTTTCGCCATCAAAATCGAACCCGTTGCACCAACCGGATGGCCGTGTGCGACCGCGCCGCCCCACGGATTGACCTTTGCCATATCGGGTTTCAATTCGCGCTCCCACGACAACACAACGGTCGCAAATGCTTCGTTGATTTCAATCCAATCAATGTCGCTGAGCGCGAGGCCCGCTTTTTTCAGTGCGAGTTGCGTGGCGGGAATCACGCCCGTCAATTGCAATTTCGGATCGCTGCCGATGGCGACGCGGGCGCGGAATTTCGCACGAGGTTTGAAGCCCTCGGCTTCAGCAATTTCACGATTCGCCACCAGCACCGCCGCCGCGCCATCGGAGATTTGACTCGAATTCGCCGCCGTTACGACGCCATTGCCGTCGGGTCGAAACACGGTCGGCAGCGTCGCCATCTTTTCCAGATTGATCGTCGCGCGCACGCCTTCGTCATAACTCAGCACGATGTTTTTGCCTTCCGCGTCAATGCCGGTTGCGGGTTCGATTTCTTTGTGAACACCGGCTTGAATCGCGGCGTACGCGCGGCGATGTGATTCGGCGGAGTATTGATCCACATCTTGGCGCGTGATGCCCCATTGCTCAGCAATCAATTCGGCGCTGATGCCTTGATGCACGAGGTCGTAATGTTCAAGCATCGGCAGGTAAATCAGGTTTTTGTAATCAGGGCAGTCGCTGCCCATTACGACGCGCGTCATATTTTCGATGCCGCCCGCGATGATGTAATTCGCATCTGCGGCGGCGACGGCTTGCGCGGCGAAGTGAATGGATTGTTGTGCCGAACTGCAAAAGCGATTGAGCGCCACGCCGGGCGTTTCAATCGGGAAGCCTGCGAGCAGTGCGGTGCGTCGCGCGATGTTGACGCCTTGTTCGTTGACTTGCGTGACGCAGCCGACGATCACGTCTTCGACTTTGGCTTTGTCAATGCCAGTGCGTTTGGCGATGGCGTCGAGCGCGTGGGCAAGCAATTGATCGGGGCGCGTTTCGCGGAACGCGCCTTTGAAACGGCCAATCGGTGTGCGGACGGCATCAATGATGACAGGTTCAGCCATGCTGGTACTCCTTCGGGATATTGGTTTACTTACCTACCGGTCGGAAGGGGCAAGACTAAGCCGAACAAGGCGGAGCGTCAAGGCTTCGCTGCTGCGCTTGGCAAAAAGAAGCAGCGGCATTTTTCAGCCTTTCCCTGCCGCAGATTTTTTGTTGCTTTCCCGCGCGATTGCGCTAGAATCGCTGCCACTTCGCCCCGCCTGGATTTGGCCTCACCGACTACTCCGCTAAAGCTTCTGCCTCATCGCGTTCGTGCTGCTCTCTCCGCCCCGCCGCGCCGTTGTTCGCCGCCGTTACTTGTATGCTTGTTCCGCGCTTCTTTTGGATAGTTCTTCTCTACCTTGTTGGCATAGGTTTGCTGTGGGGGCTGACCGCATCAGCAAACGCATTGCACTCTAATCCCGTCACCCTGCCTGCCGCCCAATTGGTCGAAACCACGTGGGGCCGAAAAGAAGGATTGGTTGCGATCCTGTATCCAGTGCTGCAAACGCACGATGACTATTTGTGGCTGGGGACGGAAGATGGTTTATCCATCAATTTCATTCGCACAATGTTTGCGGACACGGGCGGCGCGATTTGGGCGGGCACGCAGGATCGCTTCCGTGTCATCGCGTCCAACAAGGACGGCGTTGGGAACGAAACCGGAGCTGGTCAGCCACTGCGCCTGGAACCGCATTTTTATCAAACCTGGCCGTTTTACGCGCTCTGCGCAATGGGGGTGATCGGCCTGCTGCTGGGCGCGTATCGGTTGTGCAGTCGAAGCCTCAAGGCACGGGAGTTGGAATTGGAAGGGCAGGTCGCCGCGCAAACTCGCGCCTTGCGAGAACAGCAAATGCTGGTCGAAGAGCAAACCGCATTTCTCCGCAAAGTTATAGATGTGATTCCCAGTTTCATCTTTGTGAAAGACCGCGAGAGCCGCTTCCTTCTCGCCAATCAGGCGTTGGCGCGTTCGTATGGTACCACCGTCAGCGAGATCATTGGCAAAACCGATGCGGATTTCAACGCGCATCCCGAACAAGTCGCCAAGTTTCGGCGCGATGATTTGGAGGTGATGGAATCGAATGCCGAGAAATTTACCATCGAAGAATTCACTGGCATCAACGGTGAACCCCGTTGGGTGCAAGTGAACAAGCTGCCGGTCTGTGCGGACGACGGCACGGTGCAAGCGTTGGTCGGCGTGGCAACCGACATCACGTTGCAGCAAAAGATTGCGGCGGAACTGCAACGCGCCAAAGAGGCAGCAGAAGCGGCCACGCGGGCGAAGAGTGAATTTCTGGCGAATATGTCGCACGAAATTCGCACGCCAATGAATGCTGTCATCGGGATGACCGGCTTGTTGCTCGACACGCCGCTCAATCCCGAACAACGCGACTTCGTCGAAACCGTCCGCACCAGTGGCGATGCCCTGCTGACGATCATTAACGACATTCTCGATTTCTCGAAGATCGAATCGGGCCAGCTCGATCTCGAACAACAACCGTTTTGTCTGACCGATTGCATTGAGGAAGCCATGGATTTGCTGGCGGCGAAAGCGAGCGAGAAAGGCTTAGACCTCGCCTATTTGTTGGGCGAAACGACGCCGCACACGCTGCTCGGCGACATCACGCGGCTGCGCCAAATATTGGTCAATCTCGTCTCGAACGCGGTCAAGTTTACCGCGCGCGGCGAAGTCGTCATCACCGTCACCGCGCGCGCGCTGGCCGCGCAACGCTACGAATTGCAATTCGCCGTCAAAGACACCGGCATCGGCATTCCGCGCGACCGCCTGGATCGGCTGTTTCGTTCGTTCAGCCAGGTGGATTCTTCGACCACGCGGCATTACGGCGGCACAGGGCTGGGCTTGGCGATCAGCAAACGGTTGTGCGAAATGATGGGCGGCACGATGTGGGTCGAAAGTGAAGAAGGGCACGGCTCGACATTTTTCTTCACCATCGAAGCCGCATCCGCGCCGACGCCGCAGCGGTTGTATTTGCACGGCACGCAGCCGCAATTGACCGACAAGCGCGTGTTGATCGTAGACGACAACGAAACCAATCGCCGCATCCTGACGCTGCAAACCGAGTCGTGGGGGATGCGTGCCGAGGCGTGTGCGAGCGCGGCGGAAGCTCTCGCGCGGTTGCAGCACGAACAGAATTTCGATGCCGCGATTTTGGATTGGCACATGCCGGAACAGGACGGCGTGAGTTTGGCGCGCGAGATTGTGCAATTGCCGAACGCCAACAAGTTGCCCCTCGTGATGCTGTCGTCAGGAGCCGTCGGACGCCAATCGGTCGAGCAGGAAAGCGGCGTGCGCTTCACCGCGTTTCTCTCGAAGCCGATCAAGCCGTCACAGCTTTTTGATGTGCTGATGCAAGTCTTCGGCGGGCAATTGCGACAAGTGAAGCCAAGCACCGCGCCGCGTTTGGATCAAGGCCTGGGAGATCGTTTGCCGCTGCGGTTGTTGTTGGTTGAAGACAATGTCGTGAACCAAAAGGTGGCGCTGCGCATTTTGCAGCAAATGGGGTATCGCGCCGATGTGGCGAGCAACGGACTGGAAGCGATTGAAGCGTTGCAGCGACAACCCTACGACTTGGTTCTGATGGATGTTCACATGCCGGAAATGGACGGCTTGGAAGCGACGCGCAAGATTTGTGCCGAATGGGATGCGATGACACGTCCGAAAATCGTGGCAATGACGGCGAACGCGATGAAGGAAGACCGCGAAGCTTGCCTGACCGCTGGCATGGACGATTACATCAGCAAACCGATTCGCGTCGAAGAGTTACAAACCGTGCTCGAAAGTTGGGGGCGAGCGATTGCAAACCGCAACGCTGCCAACCCTGAGCCGAGCGGTCTGGCGTAACTCCGCCTCTTGACATCAATCCGCAGCGCGTTATGCTGAGCCTTCCGATAGACCTACGTTTCCTGGCGAGGCTCACGATGACCAAACAACGCTTCCTGTTTTCAATCCTCTTCCTTCTGGCGCTCGTCTGGGCGGTTTATGCGCAAGCCCCTGCCACCGCAAAGCCAGAAACGCAGATGGTGGCGATGCGCGACGGCGTGAAGCTGGCGACGGACATTTACCTGCCCGCAGGCAAAGGGCCGTGGCCCGTAATTCTAACGCGCACGCCGTACAACAAAGCTTCGATGCTCGGTGCGGGACGCCCTGCGTTTTGGACAGCGAAAGGCTATGCCATCGTCGTGCAAGATTGTCGCGGACGTTTTGCCAGCGAAGGGAAATATATGCCGTTTATGGACGATCATTTCGATGGCTACGACACGGTCGAATGGGTGGCGAAACAATCGTGGTCGAACGGCAAAGTCGGGATGATGGGCGCGTCGGCCATGGGCATCACGGCGAATCAGGCCTCGATTATGGCTCCGCCGCATTTGACGGCGATGTTCGTGATGATCGCCCCGGCGAGCGCCTATCAACACGCGATTTACACGGGCGGCATCTTTCGCAAAGAGATGAACGAAGCGTGGCTGAAAGCGCAAAAGGCCAATGACATTTTGCAACTCACGATTGACCATTACAAAGACGACGGCTACCTGCACATCCGCGAAGGCAAGCTGCATTGGGAGAAGGTGCGCGTGCCGGTGTATAACCAGGGTGGCTGGTACGACATTTTTGTGCAGGGCAACATTGACAACTTCGTCGGCTTGCAAACGCGCGGCGGCGGCCTCGCAGCGGGCAATCAAAAGCTGATGATGGGGCCGTGGGGGCACGGCAGCATTGACGAAGTGAAATATCCTGCAAATGCGAACGCGCTTGCCTTGCTGGATCAGAGCGAGCAACTGCGCTGGTTCGATTACTGGCTCAAAGGCCTCCCAAACGGCGTGATGGACGAGCCACCGATTCGTTATTACGTGATGGGTGACGTGACCGACCCGAAAGCCCCCGGCAACGAATGGCGCACGGCGCAGGCGTGGCCTGTGCCGGCGAAAACCACGTCATACTTTTTGTTGCCTGGTGGATTGTTAAGTGAGAAACTGTCAACTGAGAAACAATCGGCGAGCACCTATCAATACGACCCGAAGAACCCCGTGCCGACGATGGGCGGCGCGAATCTGTTTGCCAAAAAAGGCCCGCTGGATCAGCGCGCGACGGGCGAGCGCAAAGACGTGCTGAAATTTATGACCGCGCCGCTCGACGCGCCGGTTGAGGTCACAGGGCCGTTGACGGTGGAATTGTGGGTTTCGTCCGATTGCCCGGACACGGATTTCATGGCCAAGCTGATTGATGTTTACCCGGACGGAACCGAGCGATTGGTGCAGGACAACGGCTTGCGTGCGCGCTTTCGCGAAGGCTTTGACCGCGAGGTGTTCATGAAAAAAGGCGAAGTCTACAAACTCAAACTCGATCTGTGGTCAACCAGCCTCATCTTCAACAAAGGCCATCGCATCGCGGTACACGTCACGAGTTCCAACGATCCGCGCTTTGATCCGAATCCAAACACGGGCAAGCCGCTACGGGCTGACAGCGAAACGCGCGTGGCGACGAATACGATTCATCACGATAAACAATATCCCTCGCGGATTTTATTGCCAGTCGTGAAGGCCTATGAGAACAAAGCGGTGAGCGCCAAATAAAACCGGCGGGAGCGGAGCCGCCATCCGCTCCCAGCTTTGTTTTCCAGCCCTTTCCCTTTTGCCCGAAATCTCTTACGATGCGGGCGCGGTACACAAACAAACTGAACTAACGATTTACCCAATCAATGGCGTGATAGCTCTTGAGATGTCTGGTGGTTCAAATGGAGCAGCCAGAAGCCGAGCGTCGTTTCTTTGCGCCCAAGACCCTCGAGATTTGCAAATCCGGCGGCGTTCGCCTTGGCTCAAGACGCGCCGCAGAACCAACCCTATTTGGAGGATGGCGAAGTTGAGTTCGTCATCGGAAAAGGAGATTTGATTATGCTGAATAAGCTTTTGATCGCAGCTTCGATCCTGCTGTTTTTGTTGTTGTGCTGGGTTTGTGTGTCCAGTCATTCCACTTCGGTCAGTACCGCGGCAGTGCCTGCGGCGACCGCGTTGGCCGAGCCGACTTTTGCGGCCAAAGTGGCGGAGGGCAAGGTCACGTTGGATGGTGTGTTGCCGGATGCGGCTGCGAAGACCGCCGTGCTGGAGCGCGCCAAACAACTTTATGGCGAAGGAAACATCGTTGACAAATTGACCATCGCCAACCGCGCGAATCCAGCCTGGGTCGCGGCCTTGCCCGCTCTGTTACCGGCATTGAAATTGAAAGACCGCGTCAACGGCGGCCTCGCGGTGGAAGGCGGCGCGGTAAACCTGACCGGACAGATCGCCACTGCCGATTTGAAGAACAACATCTTCACCGACGTGACGAAAGCCTTGCCCGCGAATTTCAAGATCAATGATTTGATGAGCGTCAATGCTGGCCCGGCGCTGTCGGAAACTGGTTTGGAAGCGCAGACTGCCGTCAACAAAGAACTCTTCGGCAAGATCATCGAATTCGACACGGGCCAAGCCACGATTCGACCCGGCGCAAATGGCACGGACATCCTGGATCAGGTCGTCGCCGTCGTGAATCAGGAGAAGTACAAAGCCCTGGCCTTTGAAGTCTCCGGTCACACCGACAACCGCGGCAATGCCGGAGCGAATCAGAAGCTCAGTCAAGCGCGCGCGGCTGCCGTTCTGAAATATTTGACCGGCAAAGGTGTGACGGCGGCACGGCTGACGGCGGCGGGCTATGGCGATAAGAAGCCACTCATGCCGAACGACAGCGAAGCCAATATGCAACGCAATCGGCGCATTGAATTTGGCGTGCGGGAAACCAAAGCCGCAGGGAAATAGCGTCCGCTTTTCAGAGGAAATGGAGGAATCACGTTATGTCACTTTTTTCATCAATTTTACCGTGTCTGCTCGCCGCGTTTGCGTTAGGCGCATTGTTAGGCTGGGCGCTGAAATCGTTGTTCGGAGATCGTCGCGTCACTGATTTGGAAGAATCCTGGGCCGCGCGATTGCGAGGCCGCGAAAACGAGTGGGAAATGAATAACTCGAAGTTGCGCACGCAACTCAACAGCTTGCAAGCCGACTACAACACTTCGACCGCTACGATTCGCACGCACGAAGCCGCGCTCGCCGATTGGGATACCAGATATGGCGCGCTCGAAGCGAGTCTGGTGGCGAAGGCGTTGGATTTCGATAAAAACGATGGCGATTGGAAAGCCCGCTATGCCGCGCTGGAAGCCGAGAAAGTTGCGTTGGCAAAGCGAGTCACGGAGTTGGACGCGGTCAGCGGACAGGCCAAAGATTGGGAGCTGAAGTTTCTGCAAGTCTCCGGCGACAAAGACGCGCAGATCAACGAACTGCAACGACAGGTGGGCGAACTCGAACCGCTGCGCGCGCAAACGAAGGATTGGGAATTGAAGTACACCGCGATGTTGCAGGAGCGCGAAACTGAAACCACGAAATTGCGAGGCCGCATCTCCGAACTCGAACCGCTTTCGTTGCAAGTCAACGATTGGCAAACGAAGTTTCAGACGACCGTCGCGGAGAAGGATGCCACGATCAGTTCGCTGCAAGCCCAACTCAGCGCGGCGGGAACCGCAGCGGCGGCAGTTGCAGCGAGCGGCGGTGCGGCAGCATCTGCGCCACGCGGCGACCTGCTGGAAATCGAAGGCATCGGCGATCATTACCTGTCGAAGCTCAATGCCGTGAATTTGTATTGGCAAGCGGAATTGCTCGAGCAGGGCGCGACGAAAAAAGGTCGCGTCGAGATTGCCGAGAAATCCGACATCGCCGAAAAACTGATTCTGCGCTGGGTCAATCACATTGACCTCATCCGCATCAACGGTATCGGCCCACAATTCGCCGAATTGCTCGAAGCGGCGGGCGTGGACAGCGTGCCGGAACTGGCGCAACGCAACGCCGAAAACCTGCACGCGAAATTGGTGGAAGTCAACGCCGCGCGCAACCTCGTCGGGCGCGATGCGGCGCTCAACGAAGTTACCGCCTGGGTTCAGGAAGCCAAAACTTTGCCTCGTGTGGTGACACATTAACTCCTTTGGAAGTGAAACTGTCGGCAGCGAATTCCGCGCGCTCCAAACGCAACGAATTTGCTGCCGGTTTTTTTGCCGCGTTGTCACAGGCGGCAAGCTGTGGTAAGAAGTTCTCCGCAATTCTGAAGAGTGTCCAATCCTGAAAACGCAACGTGACGCGATTTGCCAAATCGCGCTACTTTTTCTAAGACGCGATTTGCCAAATCGCGCTACTTTTTCTAAGACGCGATTTGCCAAATCGCGCTACTTTTTCTGAGGAGTTTCTATGCGATTGCTGACGCTTGTTTTGTGCTTCGCCCTCCCCGCCTTCGCGCAAACCAAACCCCTTGCCATTCACAACGTCAATGTGATTCCGATGGATCGGGAGCGTGTCTTGCCCGACCAAACAGTACTCGTGCGCGATGGCGTCATCGTTGCCCTCGGCGCGGCGAAGCAAATCAAAATTCCAACGGACGCCACGCGCATTGACGGGCGCGGCAAATATCTGTTGCCCGGCTTGAGCGATATGCACGTGCATTTGCTGTCGGATGAAAATTTTCCCGACGAACTCGCGCCGGACGAGTTGGCAATTATGCTGGCGAACGGCGTGACGACGATTCGTTTGATGATCGGCACGCCAGAGCATTTGAAGTTGCGCGAACAAGTGCGCAAAGGCGAAGTCCTGGGCCCGACGATTTACGCCGCCAGCCCGCAACTTGCCGGACGTGCCTTCGGCAGCGTCTTCAACGGTCGTGCCGTGCCGACGCCCGATGACGCGCGCCAGGCTGTACGCGATTTCAAAGCGGCGGGCTACGATTTCATCAAGCTCACGTTTTTCATCACGCCTGCGGTTTACGACGCCATCATCGCAACCGCGCGCGAAGTCGGCATTCGTGTCGTCGGCCACGTCGAACCGAACCTCGGCTTGCAACGCGCGCTCGCTGCCGGGCAACAGATCGAACATCTCGACAGCTATCTGGAAGCCGTGTTGAGCGACAACGCGCCGAGCCGGGATTCGGTCACGAATATGAATGTTTATCGTCCAAAGAATTGGGAAAGCCTGGATTTCATGGACGATCAGAAAATCAAGGAAGTCGCTCTTGCGACGGCTGCCGCGAACGTTTGGAACAGCCCGACGATGACCGTGCTGAAGCTGGCGTTCAGCGTCGGCGCAAGCGAAGCCGAAATCAAAGCGCGTCCCGATTATCGCTATTGGCCAAAAAAACTCGGCGAAATGTATTGGGCGTCGCAGAAAAAATATTGGGCCAACGCCGCGTCCGAACAACGTCGCCAACGCTTCACGCAAGTGCGCAACCAACTCGTCAAGGAAATTCATCAGGCCGGCGGCAAAATTCTGGCTGGCTCGGACACGCCGGAGTTTTTCTTGATGTACGGCTTCACGTTGCACCGCGAGTTGAAGAGCTATGTCGAAGCCGGTCTGTCGCCCTACGCCGCGCTCGAAACCGCCACGCGCAATCCGGCAGAATATCTGCAAACGCTCGACAAAACGGGCACGGTGGAGAAAGGCAAGCGCGCCGATTTGCTCCTGCTCGACGCAAATCCGCTCGAAAACATCGAACACACCAATCGCATCGCAGGCGTGATCGTGAAAGGGAAGTGGCTGCCGCAAACACAGCTCAAACAGATGCTCGAAACCGCCGCGCAACGATTCGAGAGAGCCTCGGCGGTGCAGCAATGATGAGGTCGGCGTGGCGCAACATCAAAAGCGTCAGTTCAGATCTGAAATCAAAATCACGTCGTTGATCGGCATGCCGCGTTCGACGGCTAACATCTTGCCGTCCTTCGACCACGCATAGCGAAAAATCCAATCACTTTTGAAATTAGTGAGGGGGCTTAGCGCGCCACCTTCGAGCGGCAGTTGGTAGAGATTGGAGACGCCGTTTTGCACGCCTGCCAACGTGAGCGCGCTGCTGTCGGCGAGCCAACGCATATAGCTCCAGCGTTGCAGCGGAATCTGCTCAAACGTTTTCACGGCAGCACCGCCATTGGCGGGGATGACGACGATTTTGCGAGTCCCGGTTTCCGGCAGTACCACCATACAGGCCAGCCATTTGCCATCGGGCGAATATTCGGCGCGCACGTGATAGGTTTCGGTCAATTGCACGGGCGTGCCGCCGTCTATCGGCACTTTGTGAATGCGCTGATTCATTCCGTCATAAGCGCAATAGGCCACCCACTGCCCGTCCGGTGAGATGACGGGCTGGACTTCACCGGCTCCATCGGTGAGTTGTTTGGGATTGCTGCCGTCCATATCCATCCGAAACACATGCGGAATTCGCCCCTGAAAATTGATGTAAACGATATACCGCCCGTCGGGAGAAACGACCGGCGTCATGTCTTTGTCCGTGTTGGTTGTCAGTTGTTTTTGATTCTTCCCGTCGCGATCCATAATCCAAATGTCCGCATTGCCGCTGGCATTGGAGCCGAACACGATGCGGTCATCCTTCGTCCAATCAATCCCCAGGAATTCACTGTAGTTTTCGCCGAAGCCGGAGGTGATCGGGATGGCGTTGTTCTCCTCGCCTTTGGGCATCACCCAGAGCCGCGAAACCTGCGCGGATTGCACGGTCACGAGCGCACCGGTTTTCGCGGCGACGCTGACGCCTTTGTAAGAACTCACGTCGTTGGTCACGCGCGTTGTAGCCCCGCTGGGATAGGCAATGTGCCAGATTTGGTCAGAGACCGTGGAGGTTCCTTGATCCCAGGCGTTGGCGACCAGCCCTTTGCCATCCGGGAGCCAGGTGAGCTGCCCGGCCCAATGCCAATTTTGTGAGCTGAGCGGCTGGGTGGATTTTTCGGCAACATTGACGGCGATGAACTGGAAGAACGCTGTTTTGTTCTCTTCTGTGGAGACGGAACAGGCAATGAGTTTGCCGTCGGGCGACCAGGACGGCGCATAATGGCCGATGGAATCTTGCGCAAAATTGGTCGGAGCCTTGCGCGTCAGCAGTACAGCTTGATTCGTGCCCTCCGCGTCCGCCACGATCAGACTGCTTTCTTTTGCTTGCGGGTTGTGGCGCAGAAACGCGAGACGTTTGCCATCGGGGCTGAAGGTGACGGGGCTGTCAATGTCTTCGATCAACTTGCGCGCCGTGCCTCCTAACCCAGGGACTTGATAGAGCGAACCGATATTTCCCTGATAGGTCACGTAATAAATAAACGTGCCGTCAGGCGAATAGGTGGGGCTTAAAAAGCGGACGGGCGCGGGCGGAACGATTTGAACGTTGCTTGTGGTCGAGGTTTGTCGCAGCCACAAACTTTGATTCGGCGTTTCTTGCAAGACATGCGCGATGTACTTGCCGTCGGGGGAAATTGATGCCAGCGGGATTTTCCCGCTGGACGTTAATTTCGTGATGTTCATGCGCTGAAACGACGACGTCGCTTTGCCATCCGCCGCGGAGCGGTTGTTCCAGAGATAAATCGCCAATGCCACGAGCGCCAACGAGCAGCCCGCGAGCAGGGCCAGCCCCATTTTTTTCTGCAAAGTGATTGAACGCGGCGCGATAGCCAAACTTTCGGTCTGCGCCGCTGCCAAACGGTGCGTAGGAACAACGGTCGTTTCCAGCACGGGGGCTTCGTCCACGATTTCTTCTTCAATCAAAATGCGCGTGTCGGTGCGTTCGTGAATCACGAAGCTGTCTGCTTCCGAAGGCCGCTTTTTGACCTCGGCGGCGAAGCGGTAGCCACGACGCGGGACGGTTTCAATATAACTTTGCCCCTCCCCATTTTCGCCCAGCGTTTTGCGCAACTGCGAAACGTAGGTGGTCAGGTTGCTCTCTTCGACATACGTGTCCGGCCAGAGCGTTTTGAGCAATTCTTCCTTTTCCAGCACGCGCCCGCTGTTTTCCACCAGGACAAGCAAAGTGTCCAGGACTTTGGGCGGCAGAGAAACGGCTTTTCCATCGCAGGTCAGGAGGCGTTCGGAGGCATCCAGGCTGTAGGGGCCAAATTCGTATAAGTGCCTGATTGGGTTACGCATAGCGGTCTTCAGAACTCCTTCAGAAAAAATAAATCCACTCTTTAGGTGATCTTCAGGACAGTGGCCGCTATGTCCCGCTAATCTCAGTGGCGTAGCGTAATCAATATGCTGAGACGAGAGTTGAAATCTTAGGTCTAAAGCAAGATTCTAACTTGAAACTTAACAGAATGGTAACGCTGCCGGGCGTCTGCGAGTTCTGGCAAAAGTGATTTTGCCCCAATTCATCTCAGACGGTTGATGGGAGGGCGGTTTTTTCAGGTTAGCGTGGCCGCTACGAAGGCTTGGGAAACCGCCCTCATCCTGCCCCCGCCAGGACAATGGCGCAGAGGTAAACGATGAAAGTGAAACGTCGAATCGAAATTGTTACGGTACGGGAGCAGACTTACCGATTTTCTCCGACGGCAGCTTTGGAGTGGTGCGACGCTTGTGGCACTACGGCGCAAATGCTGCCCCCAACCCTAGCGGCAACTTTATCTAACCTTAGCCTACGCACCCTTTTCCGATGGATAGAAAGCGGCGACATCCATTTTGTTGAGACTCCAGACGGGAACATTTTTCTCTGTCTGGCTTCAGTTCAGGCACAAGCCAGCACCCCCCAAGCACATCTGAAGCTTTCGGGGCTGAAAGTGAGGTAGTTTTTTCACATGGACGCTGTACTACAACTGGAATATAAAGAACAGGATCACAAAATCATCGAAGAATCGCTGAGTCACCGCATCGGCGCATTACGCGAACTCACCCAAGTCCTGATGGATGAAGTCGAAGAACTGGAAACGGTTCGTTCGCTCGACATCAGTCACGGCATTAACATTTATGACGAAGTGCGGCTGTATGAGACGGCGTTGATTCGTCGGGCCTTGCGTTTGACGGGCGGCAATCAGAAAAAAGCCGCGCGGCTCCTGGGGTTATTGCCCTCGACGCTCAACGACAAGATCAAACGCTATCAAATTCAACCGGCCAGCCAAAGCTTAAGCTGAATCTCAAGCCAAGGAGGCTTGCCACGATGACGAGCATGCTGAAACCAACTTATGCGGCGCTTGGGTTTGCGCGCGTCAATTTACAAGGGCCGCACGGGTCGCACGGGGAAAAGATCGCGCCGATGCTGGAGCGAATTGCGATGCCCAAGATAGTCGAACGATCAGTCGAGAGAGCCGCCGAGAACCTCAAAGCCACCTTGCCTTTGCTGGCGACGGCCAACGATTTACGCGACCTGATTCGCTATCTCAAAAAACATTCCGAAGGCGTCACGATTGTGGAAGCCTTGAGCGAAGTCAAAAAGCGCATCCTCGACCCGCGCAAGATTTCTGCCTATGAAGCCTGGGGCGTGGTCGAGCGGCAAGGCGATTGGTTGCGACTCAGCGATTTGGGCTGGGAGTTCTCGCGCAAACTCGCTTCCGAAGCCGCGTTGTTTCGTTCGATTCTGGCGCGCGTCGAACATTATCGTTCGGTGCTTGATTTCGTGCAGACGCAGCAACTCAAGCTCGTCACGCACGACGACATCGCGCGGTTTTGGCGGGCGCATTTCTCTGAAGCATTGGATTTGCACCAGCCCAAAACCGTCGAAAGCAATGTCGTATGCTTTTTGCATCTCTGTCAGGCGGCAGAACTCGGTTCGCTGACGGTCGGCAAGCGCGGGCAACCGGCGCGGATGCGCCTTGATCTGGAAGAAGTCAGCGACTTCATCAACGCGCGTTGGGACGAGTGGGAGACCGAATCTGTCGCGCGCCCTGAATTGCGACCCGTGCGATCTGCTCCCTCCAATCTGTTGGCGTGGGAGGCGAACCGTCTGCACGTGTGTGTGTCAGCCCGTCCCGTCCAGCAGAATGTGGTGCAACTGCAATCGCTGCTGGAACTCGTCGGGATTGAAAGCGAACTCCTTGAACGGGTGGAAACGACGACTCTAACCACGTCGGAATCCGCCTTTGCGACGATGCGCCGCTGCGACGCGGGGTTGTTCGTAGTCACGCTCGACGATTGTGTCACCGATGCCGACGGAGGGTGGCAACTCAAGCCGGAAGTGCAAGCCGAAATCAGCGCCGCGTATTTGTTCTACAATCGGCGCGTCCTGCTGCTGTGGGACGACCGCATTCCGTTGCCGCCGGATTGGCAATCGTTGGCGCGCGCTACGTTTACGGATGGGGCATTGACGTGGGAGACGGGTTTGCAACTGACGAAAACGTTGTTGAGCTTCAAGCGGTGAGGCAATGTCATGGATCGCAGCACGCAGCCGCAATGACAAATTGAAAATGGTATATGGAAAATGATGTGGTGGGGATGGTGGGAATCGAACCCACACTTCCGTAAGGAAACAGGTTTTTGAGACCTGCGCGTCTACCAATTCCGCCACGTCCCCACATTGTCAAGACAGGATCAAACGAGGGCGCGATTATATGGGTCACTCGTGATTTGGTCAAGCAGTCAACCACAATCTCCATTTTGCTCAGAAATACAAACTGCGCCCGCCGCTGCGTGCCTTTCGGTTGCGGGGCGAGGAATTGGTCGAAGAAGTAGTCTTGCACAACCGCGTCATCAGCCACGAATTAGGGTTGGAACTGGTCAATACGGGGCAGACCTTACGGCTCTGGCATCCACCGACGGGGAATCTCTGCGCACCCCGGCGGAAGAAGTGGCGCGGGCAGTGCGGTAGGCGGCCAAATTGCGCGAACTCGGCCTTGACCCTGATCAACTCTGCACTTGATTTTCCTGACGCGCTTGCCATTGCCATCATAGCCATAGCTGCCCAAGCTACCATTGTTCACACTTTACAATTAGCCTAGCTATGCGATTATCTCTTCTGCGCCCTAAGTTTAAGTAATCGGATGATTTCTGGTTTTGGATTCCGGCATTTGCGCGCATAATCTATGAGGGATCCTATAACACCACAGTTTATATGCACATTTGCACCTCGTTGAAGTAACGTTTTCACAACCTCAATATGGCCTTCTGAAATTGCATAGACAAGCGCCGATTTAATTTCACAACTAAGACTCCCGGCAATGGAACCGCCAGTATCAGTAGATCACGAAATAGTTCTTTGAAAATCAAGGAATTGCGTGCAGCGGTAAAGCTTGCACAATCGGACGCACGCCCCATTGCGCTTGAAGGGCGTCTTGCCAAGCTGTGGCCAACAGTTCCAACGTCAAGAGGTGCAGGCGAAAACGTTGCCCGGCGTCCGTCACCACCGCGCAGACTTGGCGATACAACACCCAGGTATTAACCAGCAGTAATGACAAGGCAAACAACAGCAAGCGTAAGCCGGGATGCCGCGACGCCGTGCGCCCTTGCACCTGATGACTTTGCCGATCGCCACTTTCAATGCTGAAGCGCCGCCGATAGCGTTCATACACTTGGGCCAACGCCCCTGTGCCGCAGCGATAGACAGCATAGGCAAAGGTCTTGACCTGGCGGGTGAACTGCCGCGTCACACAGACGATGTCCGTGGCGTAAGCGTGGCGCGTCCCCTGGTGAAAGGTGTAGCGCAAGCGCCGCGTGCGCTGCGTCTGACACAAGGTTTTAAGTGCCCCCCGGTGCGGCAAC
>CAZWAK010000038.1:43116-52371 GCA_964631865.1 uncultured Heliobacteriaceae bacterium
GCAACGCGATAATGTACGGGATGCGTCGCGCCCGCAACAGGCGCAAGACCGCCACACTGGCAAAGCCTTTGTCGGCATATAAACATTGGACGCGCACCCCCCCACGACGGGCCGTTGCCAGCAAGCGCGTCACCACCTGCGCCATCGTTTCGCCTTTTGTGACCCAGGTCAGGGCGAGCGTCAAACGTTGGCGGTGATGGACGATCTGCAAGCTGGCATAACTATGAAAATGCGTCGTCCCGCTTTTGGCCTGCGAGCGGCGGATTTCCTGCTCGTCTGCTTCGGGCTGCCCGTGATACGGCAAGTCGGTGATGTCCAGCGCCACTTCCACGCGGCGCTGGCGCAGCCGACGGCGCAGCTTGGGCGGCACTTGCGCGTGGAGCGCCTGGTTGAGCCGTTGCTCCAGGTGCTGCAAACCGGCCCGGTCGGTGGGCAAACAACCCCGCAACTGTTCCCGCGCACGGTTCGCCGAGGGCACCTGGGCTAACCGCACGGCGGTCTGTTCCAAGGTGGTACGGCGTGTGGCGGCATAGCACAACATCGTCCACAACACGGCATCATTGACTTTGGTGCCGACGGCGTGGAAGGGCAACTGCTGACACAACCAGCCCACGAACTGCGCGACGGCTTGCGTGCCAAAGGCCGGGCTGCTAAGGTCAAGCGGACGCTGACGCCTCTGTCAAAACTCCTCTCAGTCTCAATTTCACAACTGAGAGGATGACAGAAGTCAGCGTTTTTCAGCGACTTATCAAAGAACTATTTCGTGATCTACTGATAATACGTCGTCGTCCCGCTCTCGCTCTTCTTCACCCGCTTGCCATTGCCGTCATAACCGTAACTCCCCAGGCTGCCGCTGTTCACACTCTTGAGCCGGTTCGCCGCATCCCATTGATACGTCGTGCTGTTCGCCGCCGTCATATTCCCCGCCGCGTCGTAGCTGAAATTCGTCGTCCCGCTGTATGTCGTACTCGTCACGCGATTCGTCGTCGGCACCGATCCCGACCCCGTCGCGTAACTCAAACTGCCGCCGTCGCGGTTCGTCAGATTCCCCCAATCATCAAAGCTGTAGCTGTTCACCATCTGGCTCCAGTTGCCGGTCGTCTTCGTCAATTGATTGCGATAGTTGTACTCAAACGACCGCAGATACGTTGAATCCAACACGTCCTGCACCTGCCCCAACAAACCGTTTTCCAAATACGCATAGTTGTACGCCAGCACCCGATCCGACCCATTCGGGCGTGCCACTTCCAGCGCGGTCAAGCGCATCAACGTCGCATTGTAACTCAAGGTCGCCTTGCGATTGTTGCCATACGTGATGCTGCTGGCTGCGCCAAACGCTTTGTAGCTCAGCGCACTGATGACATTCGTCCTCGCGTTCGCATCGCTGCCTGTCAGGTTCGTCCCGATGCTGTTGAGTGCGCCTTTGGCATTGTACGTGTAATTGACATTCTTGGTGAAGCTCGGCGCGACATAATTGGCCTGTTTCAATTGTTCGGCGAGATTGTATGTGTACTCGTTCCCGGACAACCTCGTGATTGTATTGACAGATATTGACACGTGTAGATAATCAGGTCGTATGCCGGAAGCCCCGCCACAATCCGAGTTTTATTTTGAATGGGATGATGAGAAAGCCGAACTCAACCTGAGTCATCATGGTGTCTCGTTTCCCGAAGCCTGTGAGGTATTCAAGGATCCGCTGGGCGTCATTGACTATGACGCCGATCATTCCACGCCGCAAGAAAAACGCTACACGGTGATCGGTTGGTCGGGACAACGACTGCTGTTTGTCGTCTTCACCATGCGCCAGCAGGAACAAGTCACGCGCCTCATCCACGCCCGTGAAGCCAGCAAAAGGATGCAAAAATACTATGTCGAAGAAAACTCCTAAAGCCAAAACTATCCGTGCGGCTGCGCCCGCCGCCGCATACCCGTTTGAACCCGAACGGATGCAGCGGGTCTCTCGCACCGAGTTTATGCAGGAACATCCCTGGTTCGATCCGCAATCGCGGCGGGTCAAAGTGACGGTCTCCATCCGTCTGGATCAAGACGTGCTGGACTACTTCAAGCAACGTGCCGCGCCGCCTCATGCTGCTCCCTATCAAACCCAGATCAATGCCGAATTGCGCGCCGTGATGGAACGCGAACAGCAAGCCACGCCGCCCCCATCAGCCTTGACCGCCTTAGCGGAGAACCCGGAGTTCATTACGGCAGTCGCGCAGAAAATGGCGCAGCTTCAAGGCCCGAAACGCAAGCGTGCCGCCTGATCGTGGGCTGGGCGTGCGCGAGTATTTCGTCTTTGCTCCCGAAGCTCGGTTGCGTGCGCCGCTGCGTGCCTTTCGGTTGCGGGGACAGGAGTTGGTCGAAGAAGTGGTCTTGCACCATCGTGTGGTCAGTTACGAATTAGGGTTGGAATTAGTCAATGACGGGTAGACCTTGCGGCTCTGGCATCCACCGACGGGGGAATCTCTGCGCACCCCGGCGGAAGAAGCGACGCGGGCGGCGCGGCTGACCACCAAATTGCGCGAACTCGACCTTGATCCCAATCAACTCTAATCTTGGTTGTTTTTATCCCTCTTGCCGTTGCCATCATAATCGTTGCTGCCTAAGTCTCAGTTGTTTTGTCAATCTGGTAGTTAATGATAAGTGGTGAGCTTTTGCTGCCGAGCGGGCAGTTACCATGCTAATGTTCGCGGCTATTTGTCAGCCATGAGGTAAGCAATAATATGGTTCACTTAAAGTCCTTAACTTCTAGGATCGTATCTATTTGCCGATTAGCTGAGGTGTTAATTGTTATCGACGTAGGGATATATTCAGGCTTACTTATAATAACGATATAGATGCCTGGGTCATTTAGCTTAATAATAAACTTGCCCTTCTTGTCAGAATAAGCAATTTTGGAATAATTGCTATTATATGCGTTAATTAAGACTACTTTGGCTTCCTCAATTGGAATAAATGTTTTAGATCTTATTAGCCCAGAAATATCCAGACTTGGCGCTGGAGTCATGTATCCAAGTCTTAACCCTACATTAAGATATGTTCTCTCTTCATTATCAATATCTATTTCTTGTGTTTCTGGGTAAAATCCAACTGCTTTAAAAAGAAGGGTGCTTTTCCCTTTAGGCAGGCCTACTAGGTTAAATCGCCCTTTCTTATCTGTGTATTCTTTTTTTGACCGCGAATTCAATATCTCAATGCTTACATCGGGTATAGGGTTACCAAAGAAATCTGTCACGCACCCTTCAACGCTTGCTAATAGAGGCATTCGAGATGTTCTTTTATAGAAACCTTGATGGCTAATACCATTGTCACTAAACACGTCTCCGCAGGGCGCAAAAAGAAGAGGGGTGATAAAGACACAGATCATAAATTTATCCTGTAAGCGATGTAATGCGCCTTTCAAGAAAAAGGCCCAGTTATCACTAGCTAGATAGAGTGATATTGTAATGGCTTTTACTATTAACATATTTTCTCTTATTAAAAACAATTGTTTCTAATATGGTCCGTAATATTTCTTGTATTGTTTGGATCTACAGTTAGACGCAGCGCCCTCTGGAGTTCAGAATCAAAATAACTTGTTCCACCTAGGCTACCTCCAAATCCATGTAGGGCTTCGTGAAATAAGAGTGACATATTCTGGCTTTGCGAAGAATTTGAAATTGAATTCGGTCTGAAGAAGATGACAAGCGAGCTGGATAGTATAGAAGTTTCAGCATTAACTCCAGGCGTATTTGCAAATCGCTGCGCTACTGTCGTTCCGGCCGCAATTCCATTTGCCAGGGCCGCTGAAGCGGTCGTTATTGTTCCTGCATATAATGCATTAGATTGAGTTCCATCATAAAATTGGGCACCATTTGCGATAAATGCCCTGAATTTCTCTATATCAAATTTCAATGTAGAGTCATTTGATAACCTATCAATTACATTTTTCTGACAATCCTCACTAATCAAACCTTCGCCCAAAAATGCCTTCATAAATTGAAAATTAATATACATTTGGGCATTTAACAATGTGGGTAAAGGAACTCGATCACCCAGTGTTTGCTGCGGTGGTAACACCTGACTCCAATTGGGCGGCGTCCAAGTTGGCAAGGTTGTAGGCGGTTGCTGAATGTTGGCTGGTGATCCCCCTGGACACCAGATAGTCGGCGTTGCCCCACAGAGAACCACTGGCGTAGGTGCTGGAAGGAAGAGACCGGATGGATCATTGTAATTTATGGGATTCCCTTCCACGTAGGCATAGCGATTCAGAGATTTCGGACTATTCAATCGTGCCGCCCCCAAGCCCATCGGATCAGGCGACATGAACCGCCCCCAATCACTGGCATACATCCGCGCCTGGGCATAATCCAGATTCGTTGCGCTGTCCCGTTCATACCCGGTGAACTTCTTCGTGTTCAGATTGGATGGTGAACTCCATTCATACAACAATTTGCCGTATGGATCGAACTCCGCCCGATAGACCATCGTCCCCGACGTGTCCGTCATCTTGCGCCCCGAACCGAGGTGATCCAGATGTAGCCAATAGAACTGCCCATTCGGATTGAGTTGCGCTACAACACTACTGCCAACCATCACGTATGCCCGCTGCACACCTGCCGACGTAACTTCCATCGCTGCTCCCACCACCGACGAAATCACATAATACGTCGTCGTCCCGCTCTCGCTCTTCTTCACCCGTTTGCCATTGCCGTCATAGCCATAGCTACCCAGACTTCCGTTGTTCACACTCTTCAACTGATGCGCTTTATTAAAGCTCTATTACCTGTAGAACTGATTACCCATTATAGTCTGAAAATATTAAGTGCTGTATACGAGAGGCAGATGCGGGAGGGGTTTCCCAGCTATAATAGAAAGGCACTGCAATCTGACAAGCAGGTCGCACAAATTTGCTTGGCACTGTAAACATCGCTGTTCTTCCGCTTTGCAATATTTTTCTCGACGCAAGATGACCATATGGCCAGTAAGTTAAGAATGCCGCAGTGCTTTTGCAGGAATTCGTCTTATATTGAATTGTAATGAGAGCTTTGTCTTTTATTATCTCCTCTTTTGATTCTGTTACTTTTCCATCTTGACTTATAATTAACTGAGATTCAGAAGTCGTTAATATAATGTCACAAGAAGAGTTGTTTCGTAGCTCAAAAGTCACTGTTGATGACTTTGAAGACTTGTTACTTCGTTTTAATATAAAGAATGGATGGTATTTCTCAATCAGAATACAGCCGTTTTCAACCTGCCCGGTCTGTGAGCTGATAGTCTTCTCTTGAAATGGAGTAAATAAGCATAAAAGGGGTGCTCTTTGAAAAGCGATACAGGAGGCAAATATACATATTAATAATGTTTTCATATTAAGCTCTCCAAAAGGTCACTGACAATACTCTCGTATCCTATCCGTGACATAAACTGAAGCATCTGTAATATCAGCGCGACTCCCGCTGGCCTGCTTTGCCGCAAGGGCCAATACCCTATCCGAAAAACCTGGTATCTGGTGCAAAGCCTCATGCAAGACAACCAAGGCTCTCTCGTTAAATGATAAGGTAAAATATTCATTATACACTCTAACAAAAGTGTAATTATCTGTTTGCATCGCACTTATAGTGCCATCAGGTTGGCGACCTGAAGTACCAGTAATTGTAATTACTTAAAAGTGACGGGGTCTGGGCTTGAAAATCGCCCGAAGCCCAGTCGGTAGCTGTTGCCAGCTCTTTCTCAATTCAAAATGAACGTGATCCGGGAAGGTGTCAGAACGGTTCTGACTGTTTATCATCAGGGTTGAAAACACAATCCAATGATCCACAGGAGAACCGTCCTGATGCGTTTACGATGTATACCACAAAGCGTTTCCAATCGTCTGGCTCCTTATCGCAGTTCCTTGAGGTCTTCTCAAACCCAGCACTTTCGTATCTGGTGTTGGTTGCTGGTGACGTTGGTCATCAGCGGGTCGGGACGGATCAAAGACTTGACGCGCCTGATGCCATCTCAACTCGCCTACTGGACGACCTTGCGGATGATCCGCGCCAAAGTTTGGGACGAACAAGCGCTGCTCGACTTGATGGGCACCGACATCCTTTACTCGCTGCCGCCTCCCAAGGATGGCGTGTTGCATCTGATCTTTGACACCACACGCAAAGAGAAGACCGGAGAGAAACAACCGCTCGCCTTCACCACCAGGATGGGAAAGTTCGAGCCGTACGTCTTCGGTCACAGCGTGCTGTTGCTGATTGCGCAAGGGGGAAACTTTCGCATCCCCCTGGCAGTCCGCGTTCTGAATCCCAAAATCAAAGGGCATCAGAACATTCTGACGCGCGAAATCCTGCGGAAGTTCAAGCAGCCTGTCTGGTGTCGAGAAGTGATCGTCGAAGCCGATGCTGGTTTCGCCGCCAAGAAGACTCTGCGATTGATTGACGAGTTGAACTACTTTTACGTCTTCGCATTGCCACGCACCTGGAAGACCACCTCGGGTCAGCATTTGAGCAATATCGCACGTCATACGCCCAGGCATTCATATCATCGAGTGGCTTCTTATAAACCCGACGGAGGCCGTCGTGATTACTGGATCTATCGCCGGAGCGCCAAGCTTTCCGCGCTTGGTGATGTCACCCTCATCTTATCGAAACGGCGGTTTAATGATCCGCCGCATAAAATCAAACTGTTGGTGACCAATCTCCCGGAAGCGAGCGCTTGCGAAATCCTGAGTCACTTCGCGCGACGCTGGATGGTCGAAGTCACGTTCAAGGAAATCAAATCCGGCTTGCATCTGGGGCAGATGCAAGTGACGAAGGAGGAACGGCGAATCCAACGCAGCGTCGTCTTGCCGGTGATGGCCTACCTGCTCCTGCTTCGGCTCTACGGATCGGAGTTGGAACCGGGTCAAAGCGCGAGCCTCTTTGCTTTGAAGCGGCGCTTCATCGAAGAGGCTTATCAAGAGCAACTCGACCGCACGGAATCGCGCTTCAAGCAGAAGCTGGAGCGACTCAAGCGCGCCGCATAAACCGTGCAACAGTTGGGTTCGATCTGACTGAAATTACAATGAGCTACTCAGAGGCATTTTCGTTTTTACCTCGAACTGACTTGTTTGCCCTGTAAAGACGGGCTTTGGTGCTTTTCGTGCCACTTCACCCCGTCACTTTTAAGTTATTAAGCGGCGGACATTGGAAGCGGGGCTTTCGCTGGTCGTGACCTGTCATACGTTTCGCGCCACTGGCATCACGGCCTATCTCGAAAATGGCGGCACGATTGAGCGCGCTCAGCAGATCGCCCCGCATGAATCGCCTCGGACGGCGAAGCTTTATGATCGCACGAGTGGCGCGATTTCATTGGATGAGATCGAGCGAATCCGTCATTGCCAATATCAGATTTACTAGCCGCAGCGTATCGTTATTGTACGCCATCGTCAGCTTGTGGTTGTCGCTATTTTTACGCTATCTCTTCTTTTGATTGGGGAAGCGCGATGGTGCTTGTACATATATTTTTTTTACAGACTCATCTATTAGAGGTGTAGATTGCGACATATCATGTGTAATGTAGGGAAGGGCAATAACTCTTCCATATAACACATCTTTCTTAGGGATGGAAAAATAAACATCTTCATTTGGGTTCAATCTAAAAGTGCTAAAACCATGAAGCCCTGATTTATATTTGAATACCTTTGGCTTTTTTAGGCTATTGATTTGGTATATCACATCTAGCAGAAAAGCCCCAGAAGCGATTTCTTTATCATCCATTAGCCTTATACCCCTTTTATCTCTGACGACTTGCTTATCCCTATTTGAATACAAATAAATTTCACAATTCAAATTGTTTTTTATTTGAATTGTGAAATCCATATTGTTTTGTGATTTGCGTTCTCCATTTAAGAGAATTTTCACCTCCACTTCAGGCATACCCTCTTTATCTAAACTGCAAGATTGATGAGGAATCAAGTAACTGCCACTACCAATCATTGCTAGTATTTCACTACTCACTAATATCGCTATAATCAATATATTAATAAGGTTTTGCATGTTACCCCCTTTTCTAAGCACAATCATCGGCAAACTTGGAAAAATCTCTCATTGAAACGACGAGAGGCGGTAGGATTATCATCCCCCTGTTGATAAACCCCTATTGCACTTGCCATGTAGATATCAGTAATACCTAGCTGGTGAAGTGCTTCATGTAGCGTATGTTGTCCCTGTTGTTGTACTGAGAGGTTAAAGTATTCATTATTTACCCTAACCTTTAAGGCACCTTGGGGTGTACCGTCATTTGTTGTCATAATAGTGTTCCCACCAGGGGCGTTTGTCGCTGATATATTCCCGGCATTCAACTGATTTGTAAATGCTTGTAATGCATCATATACAGCGCTGTAAAGAATTGCACCTGTTTGCGGGTCTATTCCATCTGCCGGAACCCCTATTCCTTGCAGCCTCGCAGCTTCTTGAATGACGTTGCTAACAAATCTTAGACAAGCATCATTTCGTAAAAGATCTCTCGCTGAAGCTATGCCATTTTCTACAGCTTGTCTTTGTAATGCATTCAGTGGCGATGGCGGCGGCGGCGGCACAGTCGGCTGAGGAGGTAGAACACCAGGCCAATTTGGTACATGTGGGATTTGCACTGGCAACGTTGTAGGTGGTTGCTGAATGTTGGCTGGTGATCCCCCTGGACACCAGATAGTCGGCGTTAACCCACAGAGAACCACAGGTGTTGGTGCTGGGAGAAAGAGACCGGATGGATCATTATAGTTTACGGGATTTCCTTCCACGTAGGCATAGCGATTCAGGGATTTCGGGCTATTCAATCGTGCTGCCCCTAAACCCAGCGGATCCGGCGACAGAAATCGTCCCCAATCACTGCTGTACATTCTTGCCTGCGCATAATCCAGATTCGTCGTCGCATCCCGCTCATACCCCGTGAACTTCTTCGTGTTCAAGTTCGCTGGCGAACTCCATTCATACAACAACTTGCCATACGGATCGAACTCCGCCCGATAGGTCATATTCCCCGAACTGTCCGTCATCTTCCTGCCCGAACCCAAGTGATCCAGATGCAGCCAATAGAACTGCCCATTCGGATTGAGTTGCGCGACGATGCTGCCACCACTCATCACATACGCCCGCTGCACGCCCGCTGAAGTCACTTCCATCGCCGCGCCAACTACCGACGAAATCACGTAGTACGTCGTCACACCGCTCTCGGTTTTCTTCACGCGCTTGCCGTTGCCGTCATAGCCATAACTCCCCAGACTCCCATTGTTCACACTCTTCAACCGAT
>CAZWAK010000039.1:0-27186 GCA_964631865.1 uncultured Heliobacteriaceae bacterium
TTCCCGGCGTCGGCAAGAAAACCGCCGAACGCTTGATCGTCGAATTGAAAGACAAATTGTCCGCGCTGTCATCGCCCGAATTGGAAGCACAATTCCGCGTCGCCGCCGGCACCGGCAGCACCAGCGCGATGGTGGATGACATCATTTCCGCGCTCGTCAATTTAGGCTTCCAACGCGCCGCCGCCGAAAAAGCCGTACAAGCGACGATGCAGGAAAACCCCGACGCAAACTTCTCGCAATTAACGAAACTCTCCATGCGAAAACTGGCGCGCTAAATGGCAAAGAAAAAGACTACAAACCCTGACGATGAAGACAACCGCTTAATTGGCGGCGGCACAGCGGATGATGAGCAGCAAATTGAACTCAGCTTGCGCCCGCAATATCTGCGCGAATACATCGGGCAGAAGAAGGTCAAAGACAATCTGAGCATCTTCATCAAAGCGGCGTTGGCGCGCGGCGAATCGTTGGATCACGTGTTGCTGAATGGGCCTCCGGGTCTAGGTAAGTGTATTACGGCTGACAGTTGGATTCAGACTGCGAAGGGGTTGGTCAGATTTGCAGAACTGATTCCTGCTGGAATGAAAGCTAACGAGAGCCGCCCATTGCAAACAAAGGTTTGCGGCGTTGATGGCCTTGAACAAACATCTCATATCTACCGCAATGGTCGCGCAGCGACCTTACAGCTTCGTACGCGCTCAGGCTTTACGATTGAAGGAACACCGAATCACCCCATTTTGGTTTCGTCCGCTGAAGGACTCAGATGGAAACGACTGGGTGATTTAACGAAAGATGATTACGTTGCAATTGCGCGTGGACTGAACGTCTGGAATAAACAATCTTCGCCTTCGGCGGGGTTTTCTTCTGGAACGTCACAAGAACGAAAAGAGAGATTGGATCATAAGATTAGGCATCTTTACGCAGCTTTTGTCGAAAATGTTGGACGTCCGCCTGCTGTCAAAGAATTGAGCTTCGTATTTGGTAACACAAGTGGAGTTATTAGTCCGCAGCCTGCCGTTTCCTCGGTAATAGGTCGCCTGAAGTTGCCAATGTCACAGGCCAAAAAAATTGTGTCATTACCTGAAGCAGAGTTATCACAATTTTCTTTGCCTCAAATCACAGAGAAGCAGGTTTTACTGGATGAAGACTTAGCCTATTTGCTCGGCGTCTTGGTCGGAGATGGGAATATTGAAAAGGGCAGTTTATTCCCAGCGTTCGTTATTACCTGTGAAGAAGAAGAAATGCAGCGCGAACTACAGCGAATCTCCCAGAAGCATTTCAACAGAATTCCAAACGTTTACAGGTATGAAAATAAAGCGGCGAAAATACGTTTCAGCCAAAGTATAGGACGAGTCTGTTTGGAATTTGGTGTGAAGCCTGTCAACGCTCCTGAAAAATCTATCCCAGAGGCTATGCTGAAGGGATCACAAGCAATCGTCCGAGGTTTTTTGCAAGGACTGTTTGATGCTGACGGAAACGTTTGGAATGAAGGTTATGTTGAATTCAATACACGTTCAGAGCTTTTGGCTAAGCAAGTGCAATTGCTTCTGGCAAACTTCGGCATCATCGCCCATCGTCGCGTCAAACAAGTCACAGGTGATCCTTTTTATCAAATGTTCATTGGTGGTCAGGATGCAGCGTTATTCCACCAACTGATAGGTTTCCGCTTAGCGCGTAAATGTGCCCGTAAAGAAGGTCTCAATCAGATAAAAAGGGGATGGAGTAAAAGTGATCTGATCCCGCACGCAAACAAACTTCTACAAGCCTTGCTAAGAAAAACGCAGCCGCACCCGCGTGCAGTTCATAAAACGTTCGACCACGTAAAAAGGGAAGACCGCACTCCTTCAAGACAACAAATCCACTATTACCTTTCGTTGTTGCCTGAGTCAGTTAAGGAAGAGCCTGAATACAAACTCTTATGCACTTTAACGGACGAAAAATATTACTGGGATCAGGTTGATGAAATAACGCCCTCTTCTAATGAGGTTTATGATTTTGTTGTTCCGCGAACTCATTCTTTCGTAGCTAATGGGTTCTTTAACCACAATACTACCCTGTCGCAAATTGTGGCGCGTGAAATGGCGGCGAAAATTCACGTCACAGCGGGGCCGGTGATTGAAAAGCCGGGTGATCTGGCGGCGATGCTCACGAATCTCGAAGAAGGCGATGTTCTGTTCATTGATGAAATCCATCGGCTGCATCCAGCGATTGAAGAAATTCTCTATCCGGCGATGGAAGACTTCGAGCTGGATTTGATTATTGGGCAAGGCCCATCTGCTCGCTCGGTGAAACTGGATTTGCCGCGCTTTACGTTGATTGGAGCGACGACACGCGCAGGATTGATTACGGCTCCGTTGCGCGGGCGCTTTGGGATCAACTTTCATCTTGATTTTTACCCAATCGAAGATTTGCAAATCATCGTATTACGGTCGGCGGATATTTTGGGCGTCGAAATTGATGACGCAGGCGCGCACGCGATTGCGCGTCGTTCACGCGGGACGCCACGCATTGCGAATCGGTTGCTGCGGCGCGTGCGGGACTTTGCAGAAGTCGAATATGAAGGCAAAATTACGGTCGAAGTCGCGGACGATGCGCTGAATCGCATGGAAGTAGATCGCTTCGGTTTGGACGAAGTGGATCGTAAAATGCTGACGACGATTATCGAAAAATTTGGCGGCGGGCCAGTCGGCGTCAGCACGATTTCCGCTGCGATTCAGGAAGAGAAAGACGCGATTGAAGAAATTTATGAGCCGTATCTGATTCAGATTGGCTTTCTCAATCGCACGCCGCGCGGACGGGTCGTGATGCCTGCGGCGTACCATCATTTGGGCATAAACCTGCCGGGGGCAACTAATCAATTGGGCGATCAACCCGGCTTATTCTGAAGCTTTGCTGATGAAAGAACATATCCTCAAAATCCCAACACCGGGGCGCGTTTGGTTGCGCATCAAGAATCGCGCGACCAAGCGGCGGATTCTTTTTCGCACCGTGTGGAGCTTTTTGGATAACGACTTGATTACGTCGTCGGCTGCGATCACGTATTTCGGGATGCTCGTGCTGTTCCCGGCGTTGTTGTTCGCGGTCAGCATCGCGCAGAGTTACTTCGGCGAAACGATTCACCGCGAATTGATGAGCCGCATCCCAACTTTTATGCCCGGCTCCGCGCAATTCGTGCAACGCAATCTGGAAGCGATCAGCAACGTCTCGGCGAGTTTGTTGATTACGGCGTTCACGGTGATGTTGTGGGCCGGGTCGTGGATTTTCACAGTCATCGAACGCGCGATGTGCAAAATGTGGGGCACGCAACCGCGCTCGTTTTTGCACGGACGATTGCTGACGGTCGGGATGATCGGCGCAGTTGGATTGGTGTTGCTGGCTTCGTTGTTAGTGACATCCGGCGTAGTCACGGCGCAGGCGTTGCTTGAGAGATTTCCGATGCAAATGCCAACGCAGCTTGCGTGGCTGGGGTCAGTGTTGTGGCAAGTCGTCTTTGCCGTCGTGAGTTTGTTGATTACGACGGCGCTGTTCCTGCTGATTTATCGCGTGATGCCGAACACGCGGATTACGTTTATTGAAGTCTTGCCGGGCGCGATTGTCGCAGGCATTTTGTGGGAAATTGCAAAGTATGCGTTCGCGTGGTCAATCCCGTATTTCCACTACGATTTGTTGTATGGCTCCATCGGCGCGGGCGTCGCGTTGCTGACGTGGGGCTATTTGTCGAGCCTGATTATGCTCTTCGGCGCGCAATTGACGGCGGTGCTGCATTGTCGGCACATGTTCGGCGAAGATATGGAGGACGACGAAGAATGAAGCGCATCTGCGTGTTTTGCGGCTCCAACAAAGGCGTGCGCGCCGCGTATGTTTCGGCAGCCCAGGCAATGGGGCGAGCGTTGGTCAAACGAAACATCGGCTTGGTTTACGGCGGCGGCAACGTCGGGTTGATGGGCGTGATTGCGGATGAAATGTTGGCGGAAGGCGGCGAAGTTATCGGCGTGATTCCGCAAGGCTTGGTCGCCCGCGAAGTCGCGCATCAGAACTTAACCGAGCAACGCATCGTCAGCACGATGCACGAACGCAAGGCGTTGATGGCGGAGTTGTCCGATGCTTTTATTGCAATGCCCGGCGGGATGGGAACGTTCGATGAGTTCTGCGAAATTCTGACGTGGGCGCAGCTTGGCATTCATCAAAAGTCGTGCGGCGTTTTGAATGTCGAAAACTACTTCACGCCATTGCTGACGATGTTCGATCACGCGATGAACGAAGGTTTTTTGCGAGCCGAACATCGCGCGCTCGTGCTGGAAGCGAGTGAGCCGGAACGCTTATTGGATCAACTCGCAGCGTATCAACCGCAGTTCGCTGAAAAGTGGCTCGACCTTGATAAAGTGTAGGCATGCACATTTCTGAATTCGATTTTGAACTGCCGTCCGAATTGATCGCGCAACAGCCGCTGGCGCAACGCGATCAATCGCGGATGCTCGTCGTGGATCGCAAGGCGAATAGGTGGCGCGATAGCCATTTTGCGGAATTGCCGATGATGCTTTCGGCGAACGATGTGCTGGTTCTCAACAACACGCGCGTCTTTCCGGCACGGTTGTTAGGGCATCGCGTTGTTGCGGGTGAAACGGGCGCGAAGATTGAAGCTTTATTGGTGCGACGGCTTTCCGAAAATGAATGGGAGGTGATGGCGAAACCGGGGCGTGCTTTGCCGACGGGTGCGCAATTGGATTTCGGCGCGGGCAGGCTGCAAGCGGAAGTGACTTCGATTCTCGATGATGGTCGCCGCGTGTTGCGCTTTGCGGCGCGCGAAAATTTGGATCAGGTGATTGATGCCATCGGCAACACGCCGTTGCCGCCGTATATCAAGCGCGAGTACGATGAAGCCGTTCGTTTGGACGAGCCGCGCTATCAAACGATTTATGCGAAAGAACGCGGCGCAATTGCGGCTCCGACTGCCGGGCTGCATTTCACCGAGCGCATCTTCGCAGAACTCAAAGCGCGCGGCGTTGAGATGGTCGAAATCACGCATCACGTCGGCGCGGCGACGTTTCAGCCGGTGCGCGTGGAGGTGATTGAAGATCATCGCATTGAAGCCGAAAGCTACGAAATCAGCGCGGCGGCGGCAGCGGCAATCAATGCGGCCAAAGCGGCAGGCAAGCGCATCATTGCGATTGGCACAACGACGACGCGCGCGTTGGAGAGTGCGGTGGATGATGCCGGAGCGATTCAGGCAGGTCACAAAAGCACGGAACTATTTATTCATCCCGGTCATCCGTTTCGCGCCATTGATGCGTTGATTACAAATTTTCACTTGCCGCAATCGTCCCTGCTGCTGCTGGTGTCCGCTTTCGCCGGGCGAGAGTTGATTCTCAATGCCTATCGCCACGCGGTGCAGCAGGAGTATCGGTTTTACAGCTATGGCGATTGCATGTTTCTACGCTAACTTTCTATGAAAGTCATTCGCCCCAGTTCGCATCCTCAAACAACGGCGCAGACCGCCTTCAGAGGCACGCTCTGCCCGTTGACGCTGATGGATTTGAATGAACTGTGGCTGCTGGATTTGCGTGTGTTTACGGATGGCGAGGCGTATGAGCGCGATACGTTTCGTCAATTGCTCGCCAATCCGCAAGGCGTGGCGCGGCAGATTCGCAATGCCGAAGGCAAGATGATCGCCTTTGCCATCGGGATCATTGAAGAAGACGGAGTCGGTCACATTACGACGATTGGCGTTTCGCCCGAACATCGGCGACGCGGCCTGGCGCGTATCATGTTGCTTTCGATTGAGCAGGGGTTTGCCGTGCGTGGCGTGACGACGGTGCGGCTTGAAGTGCGCACGGACAATGCGGGCGCGCGGCAACTGTATGAACGGATTGGCTATGCCATTACGCAGCGCCTGCGACGCTATTATTCAACGGGGGATGATGGGTATTTAATGGTGAAGGCCATCAATGGAGTGCATTGGGGATTTTGAGCTTCCGCCGAAGTCGCAACCAGAGATTTTCGTATCTTGGCCTGTAATCTCTGGTCAAATCACTCGAACAGCAACTTCAGATCAGCTTGCTCCGGCGCTCTTGCGCAAATCGGTCAGGACTTGTTTGGCAACGGCTTTGAGCGTCTCGAAAACGCCAATGCCTTTGGGCGCGACCGCCTCGATGATTGGCTCGTCTTTGCGAATCAATTCGCGTTTCAATTCTTCAACTGACAAAACGTCTGGCAGATCGCGCTTGTTGAGTTGCAGCGCATACGGGATTTTCGAGAAGTCGTAGCCGTGACTCTTCAGGTTTTCTTCCAGGTTCCACAACGATTCCAGATTCGCGTCCATGCGTTCGCGCTGCGAATCCGCGACAAACACGACGCCATCCACGCCTTTCAAAATCAATTTGCGACTGGCATCGTAAAAGACCTGTCCCGGCACGGTGTAGAGATGGAAGCGAGCTTTGAAGCCGCGCACCGTGCCGAGTTCGAGCGGCAGAAAGTCGAAAAACAAAGTGCGCTCGGTTTCCGTCGCCAAGCTAATCAACTTGCCTTTCTGCTGCGCCGCTGACGTATCGTAGATGTACTGAAGATTCGTCGTCTTGCCGCCGAGTCCTGGGCCGTAATAAACGATTTTGCAATTGATCTCTCGCGATGCGTAATTGATGAACGTCACGTTCGCCGTCCTCTCTGAAATGGGGAGTCAGTCTGTCAATTCGCGGGCCGTCCACGACGTACCCGCATCCTTGGGGAGGAAACGATGAGCTACTTAGAGGCCATCGTCGCTAAAAAGCTGATCTATGTCGTCGTCGCTGATTTCGGTAAAGGGCGTATTGCGTTTACTGCCACCAGCCTTTTCCTGTTCCGCTTTATTCACAATGCGCTCGAAAGCGTCATTGAGTTCCGTCGAAGCACGCTTGACCCGCAGCCGCACCAAGCCGAGGCTCGAACGCTCATCGAAAATCACCACCAGGATTACCCGCCCACCGACAATGGAAGTATGAATATTGTCGCGCTCGCCTTCGTGCGAGAGGACGGGAAATTCTTTTTCACCAATCAGCCGCGCTAAAGCATCTGTCGCGGCGACGTTGCCCGCCGTCAGGGAGGCCAAACTGGTCGTATCCAAGTTACCGATTTCGCCGTGCGAGGCAATTTGCTGTCCGTTTTTGTCTATCAGGAAGACCATCTTGGCATTGGCGTCTGTCCGCAATTTGGACAGAATCGTCTTAATCTGCTGATATTCTTCCTCATACATGATCATGGTCGCTTCTGGCATGAGCTTGACCTCTTCTCGTGGCTATCAATTTTCATTGGGTTAATCGCTGCTAACTAATTTGCCATCAACAACGATCTGATTGCAACTGTTACTCAAGATTCGGGATTAAGCTGATGATGTGGGCTGTTGTTCACCGAGGGGCAGGGACGTGCGAACTTATAACACAACCCCAATCGCATTTCAACACGATTTAAGAAACTGGGAATTTCTCGCGGTTTCCTATTTCTCCATTCTTCGTAAAGCCTCGCCTCAACAAGGATTTACCGTCCGTTTTTGGGCCTTTGAGGAGAGCAGATGAGTTTTTTCTGAGACAAGAATTGACACACATCGGCTAATCTGTTATTTATAATGGACTTATCGCTGTTCGCCGGTTTTTAGAGCAAATGGTTTGCGGTGATAACCTTCTTTGAGAGAAAGAATTTTTAGCAATGAGAGAGGCACTCTCCAAACGGACAAAGTCGCGTAGCGCATCCCCGTCAGCGACACCGAAACGACCTCATAAAACCTCCAGCAGCAAGTCTGCCAATGCCTCTCCACGTCAGAAACCGTCCGTCAAGCTTGCACCGGTTAAACCATCCGGGAAATCCGCTGTGATTGTCAAAGCGCGGAAAAAAGCGGCTCCGGCAAAAAAGAAGAACACGCCTGCGGGGAAAAGCAAAAAGGCGACGTCTCAACCTGGACGAGTAACAACCACCAAGAAGGCCGCAACCAAAGCTCCAAGCAAATCCATCAAGGTTGCCAAGCCGAAAGTCAAAGTCCAGGCAAACGCGCCCAAAGTCAAAGTTCAAGCGCGCGCGCCTAAAATGAAACTTTCAGCGACTGTTCCCAAAGTCAAAATTCAAGCGCGCATTCCCAAAAGTTCGCGCCCAACGCTGAAGCCGACGCTGACACCAGCCAGAATTCCGCGCCAGCAAACCGCCACCCAAGCGTTACGAGCCTTCGAGCGAGCGGTCAAAGCCTTTAACTTGCGCCAATTCTCCGAAGCAAAGGCGTTATTCGAGGAAGTGCAACAGCACTATCATCAGGAAGTCGAGATCATCTCACGCTCGCAAACCTACATTCAAGTTTGCAATGTTCGTTTGGCCAGAAATCGCATCTTGCCGCGCAACGCCGATGAATTTTACGATCAAGGCGTCGTGGCATTGAATGTCGGGAATTTCGCGCAGGCACGCAGCTTCTTTGAGAAAGCCTTGAAATTGCGCCCGGACGATTCGCACACGTTGTATTCGCTGGCCGCGACCCACGCCCAAACTGGTTCGACCGATCAGGCGTTAAGGTATTTGCAGGAGGCGGTACAAAAACAACCGCGTTTGCGACAACAAGCCCTTCAAGATACAGATTTCTCGGTCTTGAAGGATGACCGTCGCTTTCTGGAATTATTGGGCGCGACTTCGCCGTTTGACCTGCTGGAAGCACGCCGCGACCTGCCGTGATGTCGTTCGCCAGGCTTCTGAAAAACACGAAACGCCCGGTGGAGAGAACCTCACCGGGCGTTCACCATTTTCGACTTTCGTCTGTGCCTATTTCTTCGCCAACTCGTCTTTGATCTTTTGCTCAATTTCGGTACCGACTTGCGGATTGAATCCCAAATAATGAGCCACCAATCGTCCATCGCGTCCGTAAATGAGCGTTTGCGGAACGGAGACGTTCGTAGAGTCTACGAAATTGACAAAATATTTATCGTCCACTTCGCTGACCATTGGATAATTTACCTTTTGCTCAGAAATGAATTGCCGGACGGCTTGCGAATTGGAGCGCGGGTCTTTGACGGACATTCCCATCACTTGCAAATCGCCTGGCGATCCGTTTTCCAGAAATTTGTTGACAGACTGCACTTGCCGTTTGGACACGCCGCACCAGGTGCCGAGAAATTGCAGCACCACGACTTTGCCGCGATTGGCTTCCAGGCTGAAGCGCTGTCCATTGGTCGCGGTAAAGGTCTGCCGTGCCACCGCGGGTTTGGGCATCTGCCCAGCCTTTACTTCTGCGCGCCCTTGCATGGCCTGAACGCTGAAGAAGGTCAGCAACACGGCGGACGTGAGCACGACCCACCAAAACAGTCTTGCACGCAGTATGTTTTCACGAGATAAAGCAATAGCCTTTGATTTCACGCTTAGAACTCCTAAAGTAGTTTACGTTGTGGGTGGACTCAACGAAGGCCTTCGCAAGATGTCCGATGTGGGCAAGGATAAGGACGCTTCCCCACAATGTCAATGTCCGGAAGTCTGATGATTTTATGACGAAGCAAAAACTTGACTGGCAGGAAAGAATCACTGCTTACCGCGAGACTCGTGCCTCCGTGCATGGCGAAGAGTTGCGCTGGCTCGTCAGCCGCGAACAAATCTTCAACCAAACGACGGGGCAGTCGTTGCGCCGCTCGTTTATTCGCCATCCGGGCATCGCTGTCATCGTGCCCTTTTTGGACGATGACACGGTCGTGCTGCTGCGACAGTATCGGTACGCGATCAACGATGAGTTGTGGGAATTGCCAGCCGGAACTTTGGCCGGGCGCGAAGAAGATCATCGCATCGTGGCGACCGAAGACCCCGCCGTTTGCGCCGCGCGCGAGTTGATTGAAGAGACGGGGTTCGCCAGCAATCGCCTGGAAAAAATCGCCGAATGTTACGCCATTCCGGGCAGCGGCGATGAGTTGATGCACTTCTTCTTTGCCTTTGATTTGCAGCGGGTGGAACAGTCGCTGGATGTGGGAGAAATCATCAGCGAAGTGCAAGCCTTCCGACGGACAGAACTTGAAACAATGATTGGGCGCGGCGAGATTCGAGATACTAAAACATTGATCGGCCTGTTTTATGCGCTGCGACGAAGATGATCGAAGCGGGCCAGGCCGAACGGCTGGAGATTGATTGTGCTCTCGCCGCGCAATACCAGTTCGCTGATGGCTTGCGCCGTGATCGGCGCGAGCAAAATGCCGTTGCGATAATGCCCAGTGGCATAGACCAGCCCGCTGATTTGTGCATCCAGTCCCAGAATCGGCCAATCGTCTTTGGCTTTGGGTCGTAAGCCTGCCCAGGTTTCCACTACGGCTTGCTGCCACAAATCCGGTGCGATCTCGGTGGCGCGCGCAATGATTGAAGAAATCCCCTCTGCCGTCACCCGCTTGTCGTAACCGACGGTTTCCGTCGTCGAGCCTGCGATCACCTGACTATTCAAACGCGGAACCAGATAGCCGCTGCTGGAATACACGACATGCTGCAACGCGGGCGGCGGCATTTCGAGCGCGATCATTTGCCCACGCACTGGCTCTACCGCCACGTCCATCACATCAGCTCCATCCCTCGCGCGCAGCAAACTTGACCAACTGCCCGCCGCAATCACAACGTGGTTCGCGGCGACGTTTTTTCCTGTCGTTTCGACACCGGAAATTTGCCCGTTGGTGATTTCCAGGGCGGTTACTTCCGTGTTCGTCCAAAACTCCACGCCTGCTTCACGCGCCGCCGCTTCGAGCGCCGTCATCAAGCGGCGATTGTTCACCTGATGATCGTCGGGAAATTTTAGCGCCCAACGCAGCTTGGGATTCAGCATCGGCTCAAGCTTGTGAACCGCATCGGCGTTGAGCTTTTCGACCTTCAGCCCGGCGGCCTGTTGCCAACGCCACCGCTGCTCGAGTTCGGTTTCGTCTTCGTCCGTCAACGCCAAATACAGTGTGCCTTCCGTGCGATATTCGATGTCAATGCCAGTTGCCCGGCGGAGTTCGCGCGCCAAGTCCGCATACATCGCGCGGCTCGCCACGGCGAGGTCAAAGAACGCATCGGTTTGATCGGCTTCCGACAGCGGAGCCAGCATGCCGCCCGCCGCCCACGAGGCTTCACGTCCCACTTCGCCGCGCTCAATCACGACGACGCGACGACGCGCCTGCCCCAACCGCCAGGCAATCGCGCAGCCAATCACTCCACCCCCGATGACAGCGACGTCGAAGCTATGATGTGTTTGATTCATTGCGGAGGATTCTTACGCAGCTTCTGCTTCTGGCGCTTCTGGCGCTTCCGACGAGGCAGATTTTTGCGCCCACTCTTCGCGTTTGCGGCGCGCGTTTTCGAGGTTGCGATCCAACCACGCGAGGTCGTGATCCACCATCGAATCAATCGTGCTGCGCAGACTCGTGAGCAAATCTTTTTTGACGCCCGCCACCGTGTTGGCCATTTCTTCCGGCATCAGCGCCCACAGCGAAGCCGTCAAGTCATCTATAAAACTCATTTCAGGATTTGTTGTTTCTGACATAGCGTTACTCCTTTACCCCACCTCGTACGTTGCCGCACAGGTATCAGTTTCCCAGATTCGCACTTTGTACACCTGCACGCGGTCATTGTTGATGTCGCGCCCGACTTCGGACAAAAAATATTCGGCCATCCGTTCCGCCGTCGGGTTCATTTCGTGATCGAACGGCGGCAGTTCGTTGATGTTCTGATGATCCAGATACTCCACCACGCGGCGCGTCGCAGCCTTCAAATCCGCAAAGTCCACGAGCATCTCTGCCTTGTCCAATTCACGCCCGCGCACATACACTTCGACGCGGTAATTGTGCCCGTGCAGATTCGCACATTTGCCCACATAGTTGCGCAACCAGTGCGCCGAAGAAAAACTCATTTGAATCATTACTTCTCGCATAAACCGAAAGCAGTATAGCGGAAACCGCCGCTTGACTGCCACTGGTCGTTCCGCTATTATCGCGCCCGTTGTTCTTTGAGTGTGGGGCTATAGCTCAGTTGGAAGAGCGTTGCGCTGGCAGCGCAAAGGTCGTCGGTTCGAGCCCGACTAGCTCCACCAAATCTTTCCGCAACTTTCCTAAAAACACATCGAACTCAAACTCGTCGCTCCAGCGGATTTTTTATTGTTGATTGTTCTTCGTTTGCTCCACGCGGAATCGCCCTTGATTCAATTCTGTCTCTGCTGACATCAAGTAAATCTTGTCATTTTCCGGGCAATAAACAGCAAACAAATCTATCTCGCCGCGCTGATATTTTTTCGCTCGGCGGTTGTGTCCGCTGAAACGTCGCAGTGGAAAGAGTACGCATCCTTTTTGCAATAAGCCTGTCTTGACCTGTACTTTCCACAACCTGCCTTCAACGTCTACAACAAGATCATACGTTGCGCCATTCCCAAATGGGAGCAGCACCCCATAGCCTGCCCGCACGAAAGCCTGCAAAACTTTCGCCTCGCTAATATTGCCTTTTCGGTTTGTGTCCATCCTGTCCTCCCTCACGGAATTTCCAGCCAATATTCTTTCTTCGTCAAAATCAGCAGTGCCTTATTTTTCCCGCCGCCCGCGCGCACGGCATACACTTCCACACGATGTTTGCCCGTCGCCAAACGCAATTCCAGCACGGAAAAACTGAAGCCGTGCATTGCGTTCGTCGCCGCGCCAGCCGTCACCAAGTCGTCCCGTCGTTCATCGGCGCGACGGGACGCGACCAATTGCCCGTCAAGGAAAAGCTGCACGTCCAAATGCGCCTGCGGCTCGCGCGGATCGTAGGCCCAACCTGCCACGCGCGTGGCATCGGCAACGTCAATCGCACCGCGAATCGGCGGATTCAGATGTGAATACGCAGCCAGAGAAATGGCGATGAAGACGATAAGAAATTCCAGCCCCGCTTTGGCGAGAATGGCTTGGAGTAATTTCGTGGCAATGTTGGCGGGGGCGGATTCAGCTTGTTGCATGCGGTTACAGCTACGCCATGTCGTGCGGTCGTCCGGCGAGATTCAAGTTCAGATAATCTGGTGTCGTACCGGTTTGCGCCAATTCCCAACCCGCTTCGGCGAGGCCCGCAACGCGCTTGCCAAAATCCACGAACCGCTGGTCATTCGTTTGCCCGACAAAAAAGCGATAATAGATTTGCTGGCACACGACGGTGAGTTTGAAGAGTGCAAGAACTTCGTAATAGACAATATTCGAGACATCCGCTCCGGTGCGCGCGGCATAGCGTTCGACCAATTCGGCACGGCTCAGCCAGCCCGGCAATACAGTGATCGAACTGATGGCTTCACGGCGCGCTTCGGAATCGCCTTTTTGCGACCAGTAGCAAAGCAGCAAACCAAGATCAACCAGCGGATCGCCGAGCGCGCACATCTCCCAATCCAGAATCGCCACGAGTTTTGTCGAGTCATTCGCATCCAGCATGACGTTGTCGAGTTTGTAATCGTTGTGCAGCAATGTCGGGCGCGCGGCTTCGGGCGGCAATCGTTCGCGCAACCATTCGACCAGCGATTCCATTTCTGGCACTTCGCTCGTCTTCGCGCGTTGCCAACGCTCTGACCAGCCTTTGACTTGCCGCGCGACAAAGCCTGCGGGTTTGCCCAGATGCAGGAGGTTATTTTTTTCAAGATCAATCGCATGCAAGTCCGCCAGCGCGTCAATCAGGCTTTCGCTCACGCGCCGTCGCCAACTCAAGTCGTCGCCGACGCTGGGTGGAAGATCGCGCCGCACGACAATACCGCGTCGCCGCTCCATCAGGTAAAACGGCACACCAATGATCGCCGTGTCTTCGCACAAAACATACGGCTTCGGCGCAAGCGGAAACACAGGGTTGATGGCCGCGAGCATACGGAATTCACGCGGCATGTCGTGCGCAGTGGGCGCGACGGGGCCAACGGGCGGACGTCGCAGCACGAATTCGTGTTCGCCAAATTTCACGCAATACGTCAGATTGGAATGCCCGCCGGGAAATTGTTCCAACGTCATTTCTCGCTGCGCCGTCATCTCTTCCGGCAAATGTTGACGCAGGTATTCAGACAGCGTTTCCACATTCAATTCTTCGCCCGCGCGCATCGGTTGTGTATCGGTTGCTTGCATAGTGCCTCTTGGGTTGTGTTGTACGGAGCAAGAGTGTAAAGATCGCCTGCGTTTTTGTCCAAAGGTTGGCTTGCCAGATGCGCGTCGGAGGCCAATAATCACCGCACAAATTGCAACGAGAGGAATTTGGTTTGTGAAAAAACTGGGGATTCTGATTTCAGGGCGCGGCTCGAATATGGTCGCGTTGGCTGAGGCTGTCGCAGTGGGGCGCATTCCTGACGCAGAAATTGCGCTCGTCATCAGCAACGTCGCAACGGCGGGCGGCTTAGTCAAAGCACGGGAACGCGGGATTGCAACGGTCGTGTTGGATCATCGCGGCAAAACGCGCGAAGACCATGACCGCGCGATGGCGGCAGAGCTGCATAAACACGAAGTGGATTTGATTTGTCTCGCGGGCTACATGCGGCTGCTTTCGCCCTGGTTTATCCGTGCGTTTCCGCAACGCATTTTGAATATTCATCCTTCGTTATTGCCCGCGTTCACAGGGCTTGAAGCGCAGAAGCAAGCGATTGAGTACGGCGTGCAATTCTCCGGCTGCACCGTGCATTTTGTAGATGAAGAATTGGATCACGGAGCCATCATCCGACAAGCTGTCGTGCCCGTTTTGCCAAACGACGATGACCACACGTTGGCGGCGCGCATTCTGGCGGAAGAACATAAAAGCTACGCCGAAGCTGTCAAATTGGTGCTCAGTGGAAAGTTCAGAATTGAAGGCCGCCGCGTAATTGAAGCGGCTTGATTGAATTCACTCAAACGAAATTCGTGTCTGCCGATTGCACCGTGATTGTTTCGTTCGGCGGCAGCAAGCGCCATTGCTGTGGCATATAAAACATCCCGCGCACTGACTTGCCCGGCAGCACTTTGAGGATGTATTGGCGCGGCTTCAGGTCGTATGGCGCGACCGAACCGCGCTTGCTGAAGATGCCGTCAATTTTGTAGATGCCGGGCGACAAGCCAAATTCGCTGCAATCAAATTCGACGATGCCTTCGTCCGGCAGCGAGCCGATTTCGGCTCCGTTGATCGCGGTGGTCAGATGCGAGTACAAACGATCATCCGGCGAGTAAAACAACATCTCAAACACCGGGTCGTCAATTTGCGAATAGGTGCGATAGTGCAGGCGCGCGGTCAGCTTGTCGCCTGTCGCAATCGTATCGGTTTCCTGTCCCTCGCTGTTGTAAAACTTGACGCTCACAATCTCCGCTTCCTGACCATAAAGCGATGACTTCGATTCTATCGCCAGCCCGGTGTTGTTTTGCGCCTGATGTGTCTGCGCTTTCTTCGCAAACAACACTTCGTTGTAGTAAATGCTGACGACCTCTTGCGGCTTGCCAATGGCGCGAATCTGGCCTTTGGACACAAATACGACGCGATCACACAACCGCTCGACCGCAGGCATATCGTGCGAGACAAACGCAATCGTCATGCCGCCGCGCCGTAGCTCTTCGATGCGTTGTTGGCATTTGCTTTGGAAGTTCGCGTCCCCGACGGCCAGCACTTCGTCCACCAATAAAACCGCTGGGTTGATGTGCGCGGCGACGGCAAAACCCAAGCGCACGTACATCCCGGACGAGTAGCGTTTGACGGGCGTGTCAATGAATTTCTCCATCTCGGAAAACGCCACGATGCGGTCGAATTTCTTCGCCACCTCAGCTTTCTTCATGCCCATGATCGAGCCATAAAGAAAGATATTTTCGCGCCCCGTCAATTCGGGGTGAAAGCCTGCACCGACTTCAATCAATGACGCGACCGAACCGCCGACCATGATCTTGCCTTCGTTCGGATAAATGATGCGCGCGAGCAATTTCAGCAGCGTGCTTTTGCCCGAACCGTTCGGGCCGATGAAGCCGACCGTTTCGCCGCGTTCGATGGCCAGGTCAACTTCTTTCAGCGCATAAAATTCGTCGCTGCCCGCCAAGCCCCGCGAACTCGGCAACAGGTTTTTCATCATCCGCGCCATCTCTTCCCGAATGGATTTTGAGCCGAGCCGACTGAGGCGATATTTCTTGGAAACCTTATCTAAAACAACAATGCTCATACCTAAACCAAATCCGCGAACTCGCGCTCCAGATGCTTGAAATATTTGTACGACGCCAGCACCAGCAAAATCGAAATCACCGCCGCGATGCCGACGAATTTCAAATCCGGCGTCAGTCCTTGAATAATGCAGCGGCGATAGCTGTCAATAATCACCGCCATCGGATTCAAGGTCATATAGGCATTGTAAAGCGTCTCGCTTTTTTCTTTGATCTTCGTGGCGGAATAAAGGATTGGCGTCGCAAACATCCAGACTTGAATCACGAGCGGCATGGCGTAGCGCACGTCTCGATACAACACCGTAAACGCCGACAGAAAAAAGCTCACACCAATCGTGAACAACAATTGAATCGCCATCACCGGCAGCACGAAGAAGACGTTCCAGTTGATCGTGACTTGATCGTGATAGAACAACAGCAACCCGACGAAGATCACAGCCGCGATCAGGAAATCCACGAACGCCGCGAGCACGCAGGCCAACGGCACAATTTCGCGCGGGAAGTAGATTTTCGTGATGACGTAGGAGTTCGTAATTAAGCTCGGAATCGCAAACGAGAGCGCGGTCGAGAAAAACGTCCACGCCAACAAGCCCGTGTAGGAAAACAGCGCGTACGGCATGCCGGTGTCGCCTTTCATCCCCGCAAAGTACGAGAAGAAAATGCCGAACACGAGCATCAGCGAAAGCGGTTGCAGCACGGCCCACACGGCTCCGAGCGCGGTTTGTTTGTAGCGAATTTTCAACTCGCGTTGGGTGGTGAGTTGCAACAACTCCCAATGATGACTCAACTCTTTGAGATGGGCGATGATGCTGTCATTCCACTCGACCGCATTGCGCAACTCAGGTTCAGGGCTTTCGGCTTCGGGCGGTGGCGGTGTCGCGAGGAGAGGATTTGGTTCGAATTCCTTTTCAATGGCTGACGCAGACATGATGACAGTTCGTGACTCCTAACCCTTCCGAGCAAACATCACAGCGCCCGCTCGGAAGTATTCAAATCTTCGTTTGGCTTTCTGAAGGCTGGCTTTCCTGCCAGGCTTGTCGTTCTTGTTCGGTCGCGGGGACGGCGAGACCCGTGAGCAGGCGCGCGCTTTTCACCGACACGACTCGTTGATAAATATCCGCATATTTCAGCGCAATCGGGGCCCAGTCGCGTTGCTTGATGACGTGAGCACGCGCGCGTTTGCCAATTTCTTTGCGCTCATTCGGGTTGTTGACCAGATGCGAGATCGAAGCGCCCAACGTCACTCGGTCATCGGTTTCGACCACCAAGCCGGTTTTGTTGTGGCGAATCAATTCCGCGATGCCGCCGACATTGCTGCCGATGACGGCGCGTTCCATAGACATCGCTTCCAAGGGGCGGATCGAAGTCGTCAACTCGGTCATGCGCGTGCTCAAACGCGGATAGACGCAAATATCTATGACCGAGTAATAGCGCAAAATATCTTCCTGTTCGATGCGCCCGGTGAAGATGAAATGATCGTGCCAGTCACGCGGGACGCGGGCGCGCAACTGCGATTCCATTTCGCCCGAACCCGCGAGAATCAGTTTGAGATCGCGCCGTTCGCGCAGCAAATAAATCATCACCGTCATCAGGCGATCCAAACCTTCGTACTTGTAAAATGACCCGATGAACCCGATCACGGTTTTGCCCGCGAGATGATGGCGATCCATCAACTCGGCATCGGGTGGGCGCGGATGAAACATGCGCGTGTCCACGCCTTCCGGCACTTCCAGTAATTTGCGCGAACTGAAGCCGCGCGCCAACAATTCTTTTTGCATCGAAGTTGAAGTCGTAATGGCCAAATCCGCTTGCTTCAAAGCCCGCTCTTCCATCCGCCGCGCCAAGTTATAACGCAGCGAGTAATAATTGGTTTGGCCGCTGTCTACTGCCGCATCCTGTTCGTAATAGCGCAGTTCATAAATCCAGGGCTTCTTCAATTGCCTCGCCGCGCGGCGCGTGGCCAAGCCATTGAGCGCGGGCGAATGGGCGTGAATCAAATCCACCTCGGCGTCGCGCGCCACCTGCACAATCCGTTTCGCCAGCGCCGCGACATAGGCTTGGTGCTGCAAGCCGGGAATGAAGCGCGGTTGGGGCAGGTAATAAAACGCGGGCCAGCGGGAGCGATGATGCTGCACGCCTTGCAGAATTTCACAGCTTTCATCAAAGCTTTCGTGGCTCGGCGAGGTCAGCACGACGGGCGTGATCCCCATCTGGCGTTGTTGCGAAATCAGGTACAGACTCCGAAAACTGTATGCGCTCAGATAAGGCAGCGAATGATCAAGAACGTGAAGGACTTTCATTGCTTTTGTGGTTAGCTTAAAAGAACACCTGATTGGGAGAGGACCAAAAGGATTATGCGGATTTTAAGCCCTTATCTGGCAACTACGACAACCGCAAGATCAACTTTCTCCTAGGGTAAATACTTGACGATTCTGGGCCCAAGCACTTTCGTCACGCCGAGGGGGAGGCGTTTCCAAGCGTTAATCATCAACTCGTACTTGGGGTTGGTTGGATTGAGATTGGGCATCTCATCGGCACGCACAAGATAAAACTGATACGGCAGTGCCTGCATTTGCATGCCCCAACCACGTTTGAACTCGTACGCGCCTGTGCCGGTTTTACTACGACCAAAATCAAAGCGGGTGAAGCCGCGTGCGGCAGCGGAGCGCATCAACTCCCAATACATGAAGTTGTTAATGCCCGCGCGATAAAACTCCACGTACGCGCCGCCGTAATACGGCATCACGGTATCCCGAAAATAAAAGCTCAACACACCGCCCGCGACTTGCGTTCCTTGCCGAATCAGCAGAATGTCGCTCGCCGCAGGAAACTCGCGCAGAAACTCGGCAAACAACCGCTTGGGAAAGACTGGCGTGCCGAGATTACGAACGCTCGTCGCATAGACTTCATAAAACTCATCAAGCAATTCTTCGCGCCCAAGTTGGGACGTCAATTCGTTCTTGCTGCCTTTGCGAATCATCGTCCGAACGTCGCGCGGGAACGACTTCATCAACGCCTCTTCATCGGTCGTGATCGGATGCTCGAAGGTGAAGTACAAATCTTTCTGATGAAAATCGGGGTCAGCGATTTCGGTGCCGACGAAGGCATTGCGCAATTCCAGGAAATCCACCTGCAATTGCGTGGCAAGTCGCTTCGCCTCATGCAACAAAGCCGTGCGCGCTTCGGTCTCATCGGTCACCGTGCCTCCGTACACACCATTCGGCGTCGAAATCAACATCGAACCAAAGGCGCGGCTCTTGACGTGAAAGAGCGGCAAAACACCTTTGATTTCTTCCTGCTCTTCGACGATCAAGTGATGCGGCGGATGATTCCACACGCGCTCAATAACGTGCGCCCAACCGGTCAGATGACAAAACGTGCCCTGCGACGAACTTTGCACCAACGCATCCCAGGCCGGAGCGTCGCTGCCGCGATAAGCCCGCACCGTGAGCGACTGGGGTGGCCTTGCTGCTGCTTGCAAAGTTGCTGTTTCCACTGTTCGTAAGGTTCAATTGGCCGCCAACGCCCATTGCTGTGTCTGCAAGCCGAACTTCCGATTCGCCAGAACCTGTTTGACCGGAGCGAAGGTAAAGTCTTTCAGCAAGCGCTCTAACTTGCCTTGCGTTTGGCGGAGATTCACGCGATGTCGCCAAATATTCAACCGCTTGCCCGGAACAACCGGTTGGGTGGGATCAATTTCCCAGGGATGCACAAAAAAGATTGCTGATTCGGCTTCGCTACGATTGATTTTTTGCCAGCCAAAGCGGAACAATCGGTAGGGGAGCAAGCGAAAATAACCGCCGCCCGAAATCGGGAAATTCAAACCACCCATGCGTACCGTGGAGGGCGGAAACTCAATGATTTCTCCCGCCGGACGATGCAAGACATGCGGAAAGCGTTCGGCTTCCGGCATCCCGTAGCGGTCGTGATGGACGGGGAAGATGGAAGAGTCATAGCTAAACCCTTCCTCAATCAAAATATCCAACGCCCAGAGGCTCTGCGCGGTAATCGAATAGCTGGGGGCGCGATAGCCCAGCACTGCCGCGCCAGTCAAATCTTCCAGGCGATTCTTCGTGTTGCGTAAATCCTGACGAAACTCATCCGGCGTCTGGGAATACACCAGCCGATGGTAATAACTGTGACAGGCCACTTCGTGCCCGGCCCGCACAATTTCACGAATCAGGCGCGGATGCCGTTCGGCCACGTAGCCCAGAATAAAGAACGTCCCGCAAGTCGCGTGGCGAGCAAATGTTTCCAACAGGGCGTGCGTGTTGCGCTCCACGCGCGATTCCCAACTCGCCCAATCTTCCCGACGGACGACATCGGCAAAGGCTTCTACTTGATAATAATCTTCGACGTCCACCGTCAAGGCATTCAGGTGACGCGCCTTCTCTGGTGTTGTTTCCAGGTTACCTAGCTCAATTTGTCGTTGCTCTCTACTCAATCCGTTTTCACCCTAACAGACAAATTCTGGCCTGTCGCGGCCAGTTCGGTTTTATTGGGAACCCATTTGGACTTACTGTATTTTACAGCGTTGCAGGGAGACCTTGTTCTACTTCACGTAAACCTCACACTCGACAAGGTTTAATGCAGTTAGAAATGAGGCCATCAAGTCCTTCGCATAATAGCCTTAGACCTGGAAGTAAGACAAGGGGAAATTCGTTGCATCTTTATTACAAAGATTTGCCGCAACGAATTTGCCCCTGCCGCTGGTTGATAGGGAGCCTAACGATTTTTTAGAGAGGTGCGCTGTACAAGCCAGAGTTGGCGACAGCACACCAGCCGTTCCAGCATAATTCTTAAACCACTGGAATGGCTTCAAGCGTAGCTAATGACGAATACTTGAAGCGTGGCCAGGACGACAGGTCTTTTCTTTCCAACATTTGCTGGGGACGCTGTGCTTCCGCCCGGCTCAAGTGCCGCTTGAGTTGCGCCGAGAGTTCTTCGGCAAAATAGCTCATTTGCTCCGGCGAGAAATCTTCTTTCAGCAGCTTTTGCATCTCCAACTCCATCTTCCGCCGATAATCACTGACTGAAGAATCCGACATGCCCAGCATGGCAGCAATCGTAAGCTGAGAGGGTTCTTCGGGATCAAAATAGTAATGCCAGAGAATGCGCCAGAGCTTTTGCGTGCGATCCCGCTGAAAGCCGGATAATTTTTCCACGCGCTCCAGAAACTCATGTGCGGCCTGCCGGGCTAAGAATTCCTGCTCCCGACGCAGGTTGATCTCCTCCGGGCAAGCGTAGTTTGAAACCAGCCATTTCTCCCACCGATGGCTCTGCCCTTCGTGCTCCGTCACTTGCTCAATGGAAGAGACAACGGCATCGTAAACCGGCAACTTAGACAAGGCCAAAGAGCGCAGGACACGCAGTGATATGGGCGAATCCACCGCCTGGAAAATTTCGACTAGCAGTTCGCTCAACTCCTGATTGGTGATAATGACCTGCGCTTCGCCTTTGCAACCTACGCGCCGACGATTCCGAATCCGCATTGGGACATTCGCAATCAGGTCTTCAAAGGTCGCGCTGTCTTTGACCGGCTTATCACTGCTCCAATCGTGCAGCCCATACAGCACGTGGACGGCCTGGCGATAGCGCCCAGAGGTATGGTGCTCCGGTCGCCGCATCACGCGAAAGCACGGCTCGGAATCCAACACGTTACTGATGCGCCGCACGATCCGATAATTTTCCGGTTGCCGCTGGCGCAATCGTCCAATCAACATATTGGTCAGTTCTACCTGAAAAATTTCCCGCTCAATTTCGGCATCCGTCATCTGCCCTTGCGCATAGTGATGGAACCGCGCTTTTTCTAACAGCAACAGATATAAATCTTGTGTCAAATCCGGCAGGGATAATAACGAGGTCACGGTTTTCGCACTATGCTGATTGCGTTGGGCGGAGCGCACCAGCGGATGAATGGAGACTAACCGATGAAGGGATTGCCACAACAAAGCAGCATCATTGTTTTGCATTAAAGATTTCCAGGACTTGTGAGGTATTACTTTCATTATAGGTTCCGCGAGGTTTCAGGTCTCTGAGGGGGGAGGGATGACCTGGGCGTCAAGGCAAACCAGTTTGATTTCGCCAGACACGAATTTGCCAAATAGCCTAAGTAAATAATGACTGGCAGAGAGTCCCGCTTTGAGACGCACACTTCCGCGTCCCAATACAGGCTACATTCAGATAAACGCTAACGGCGTAGGCGGCTTCCTGCCGGTGGAATAACCTACACACGAACACAGGGCCAGCTTTCCATGCGAAAGTTGGCGGGGATAGTGCGACGACTGAAAATAACAGGAAGTACCAAGGGGGAGCAGCTTCCTGTCCAGTGAGGACAGCGACGCAACCAAGAGGACAGTAATCGAGTAATCGGAGGGAACTCCTTCACTCACTATTCACCTGTAGTCAAAAAACTTGCCCCGAATCGGGCGAGACTCCAACAGCGCGTGGTGGGGCGCGTTGTCAGGTTCAGTTGAAAGCTTGATTACTCAATGGCGCGCATTATAGCCAGAAGGGTGTTGGACTGCTAGTTTTTTTTCAACATCTCGCTGATTTTTCAAGGGCTGTTCTGGAAATAGCTTCCAGAACAACCTCTTCCGGTATTTGCCCGTTCCACTTGGTAAAGACGCCCGAACTTGGCGCAGGGCCAATCACGGCGGGCGAACTCTGAAGCAACTCGCCCCCATTTTGTTGCCGCCGTTGTACGGTGGAATTTTTTCCGGGTATGGTGGATAGTACTGGCGCGAACCGAAAGAAAGGAATATGATGCCGCTGTTGTTTCCCCTTTCAACTTATATGCTTCTAAATGTGGAGCAACGTTCTTAGCAACAACCCGATCAAGAGAGCGCGTCGTTGCTGATTGGAGGCCGCCAATGAAAAATACAATTTCTCGGTTTGGATTCGCTGCCCTCTCGCTGCTGCTGATAGCCGGGGTGGCACAAGCGCAGTACCTGGTTTCAAATAAAGCCGGACTCGTCAATCGTGTTGAAGGTAGGGTCAATTTGCTGCCGCAGGGCGGTGCGATTGAAGCCCTGAGCAAAGCTGCCATGGGGACACAAATGAGCGAAGGGGATCGTCTTGCTACCGAATCGGGCAGCTATGCTGAATTGCTGCTTGCGCCCGGCTCCTATTTGCGGCTCAACGAGAAGACAGAGATTGCCGCCGTGCGCACGATGTTTGATAGCACACGGTTTGATGTTCTGCGTGGCTCAGTGATTGTCGAAGTAGGGCAAATTGATAAAAAGCTCCCGCTCGAAATCGGCACGCCGCGCACCATCGTGACCATCAACAAAATGGGCATCTATCGCATTGATGTGCTCGACAAAGATGTCTCCGTCAGTGTGCGCAAAGGCGAAGCGTATCTGGGCACGCGCGAACAATTGTTTGCCAACAACGCGATCAAAGTTGGCGGCAATAAAGCCTATCGGTTTATTGGGGACGGGCCGCCACAAGCGACCAAGCTCAATTCCAAAGTTTTTGATGCTTTCGATCAATGGAGTTATCTACAAGCCGAATCGCTGGTCGCGGCCAATTATGGGATGCTCTCCCGCACCCGTTCGCGCGGGGCTTTGCTCTCCGGCTGGGTTTATGATCCCTTCAGCAACCGTTACACGTACATTCCAAGCTCGTGGTTGTTCGTGACGCCCTACGGCTTCGGCTTCTATCGTCGCTTTGGGGATTGCGATTGGTGCTGGGGCGGCTTTTCGTATCCTTATGGGTACGGATATGGCTACGGCAATGGCGGAACGGTGGCGGGCGGCGGCGGTACGGTTAATCCGCCCAGCGCCCCGGCGCGTGTGACCAATGATGATCGCGTGGGCAGTCGCGCGCAAACGCAACGCAGTGTGTCAAGCCGCCAGGTCGAGCCGTATTCTCGCCCAGAGGTGTTCTATCCGGTTGATAGATCATCACGCTACGGTGGCGGAAGCAATTCTGATCCGGGCTTTGGCTCATCGCGTTCTGCTGGCTCCTCCTTCCCCTCATCGTCCATGCCTTCCGCGCCGAGCCGCGTGGATAGTAGTCCCGCTCCTTCCAGCGGGGGCGGAGATCGCGGCAGTGGCGGACGCGGCGACACGTCGCGCGGATCAGGCGGACGCGGCAACTAATCGAAACTGATTTTGAGGCTGTAAACAATTTGAGCGTCGAATGAAACCAAATTCATTCGACGCTCAATGTTTTTCGGCGGCTTCCGACAGGCTCACAAAAGTTCGTCGTGAACTTTTTCCAACAGCTTCTTCGTCGCGCGAATGCCGTCCATTTCGCTCAACTTGCCACCGCTATATTCAATGCCGACATAGCCGCGATAGCCTGCGGCTAACACAACCTTCATCATCTTGCGATAATCCGTTTCGACGCAATTGCCTTGCTCATCGAAACCGCTCGCTTTGGCGCTGACGCCTTTGGCAAAAGGCATCATTTCCTGCACGCCTTTGTAGCGGTCATATTCTTTGCCCTCCGCCAAACGGAAGTTGCCGAAGTCTGGCAACGTGCCACAGCGCGGATGATTCACTTGCTTCATTACGCCGACAAGCCACTCGCCGTTAGAAGAATTGCCGCCGTGATTTTCGACGATGATGTTGATCTTGAACGGCGCAGCAAATTCGGTCAGTTGGCGCAAGCCGTCTGCCGCCTGCTTCAGATGCTCTTCGTACGTGCCTGTGCCGTAGGCGTTGACGCGAATCGAATGACAGCCGAGAAACTTCGCGGCTTCCACCCATTTCTTGTGATTCTCAACCGATTGTTTGCGCTTCGCCGCGTCCACATCGCCGAGATTGCCTTCGCGGTCACACATAATCAACACGCTGCGCACGCCGTGATCTTTTGCCCGCTTTTTCATCTCAGTCAGGTAAGTTTTGTCCTGCGCTTTGTCCATGAAAAACTGATTGACGTATTCAACCGCCTCAATGCCGAATTCGACTCGCGCTGTTTTGGCGAAATCGAGGTTATCCAGCTTTTTGGCAAAGAGCGTTTTGTTCAGCGACCATTGCGCGAGCGAGATTTTGAAAAGTTGTTTTTTCGCTGCCGCTGACAAATTGGCACTCGCCAAGCCCAAGCCCGCCACGCTTTGTGCGGTCTGGGCGACAAAATTTCTGCGATCCAGTAAGTCGTGATTCATGGGGGTTATTTCTTTTCGGGTGTTGTTGCTTGGGGCGTCGCGGTTGGACTCGCGCTGGCCCCCGGACTGGGCGATGACTCCGGTTTCTTCTCTTCCCAATCGGCAATGGCCAGACGGTCGGAATCGGCAATCGTTTCTTTGACGATGGTGAGCGGAACGTAAATCGTTTCGTTTTTCTCGAAGTAATACTGGACACCAACGGTGATGCTAGCTTCGTTCACGATAGCGTTCTCCGTCACTGGAACCGCTTCCATGACTTTGTCATCTTTGCCTTTGCGTTGCGCGAGCAGCGTTTCGCGCAGGGATTTTTTGGAATCTGTCAATTTCTTCTGCCCTTCGACGGAGAGCATCGCCTGTGCCTGATCGAAGTTTCCATCTTTGATGAGTTGGTTGAATTTGTAGAGCAGCTCGTTCACCTGCTTCACATCATTCAGCACCACAGCGGGTGGCGGCGGCAGCACGATGCGGTTGGAAACGTACCGATAAACCGCAAACGCGCCGACCAGAAAAAGAATGGCGACCAGCCACAGCACGACGGGAATCGCTTGCCCCGTTTTCGGTGTGTCCAGACTGGCGGTTTCATTGGTGTCTTCAAATACTGTTCTCATCAAAACCTCGATTTCATTAAGGGGAAATGGTTTAATCTCATTGCCGGTTCTCAAGTTAGCGCAGCAAAAAGGCTGTGTCAAATGAGATGTTTTTCATTGCATCCAGCGCCTGACCCCGCTAAGCTTCGCACTTTGCGTTTGCGCGAAAATGATTGCTAACGAAGTCCTTGAAACAAAACTTATGTCCACCAAAACCACGCTTGGCATTTTAGGTCTCGGCACAGTCGGCACGGGGGTAGTCAAACTGCTGCGCGACCATCCGCAATTTGAAATCCGCGCCATTGCCGTGCGCGATAAAACCAAACCGCGCGAAGTTGATCTCGCCGGGTTTCACGTCACCGACAACGCTTTTGCGCTGGCCGACGATCCCCGCATCGAAATCATCGTCGAAGTCGCGGGCGGCATCGGGCAGGTTCACGAAGTCGTCAAACGCGCGATCACCAACGGCAAACACATTATCACCGCCAACAAAGAAATGATCGCCAAACACGGCCCGGAGATTTTTGAAGCGGCCAACAAACACAATGTCACGGTATTTTTTGAAGCGGCGGTCGGCGGCGGCATCCCGCTGATTTCGACGATGCAGCGCGGCTTGCAGGCGAATCGAATCTCCAAAGTCGCAGGCATCGTCAACGGCACGACGAACTACATTCTGACGATGATGGAGCAGCAGAAAAAGCCGTTCGCCGAAGCCTTGCGCGAAGCCCAGGCAAAAGGCTATGCCGAAGCCGATCCGACCGACGATGTCGAAGGCAACGACGTCGTGTACAAGATTGCGATTCTCGCCTCGCTCGCCTTTCAGTCGCCCGTCGAAGTCGGCAAAATCTATCGGCAGGGCATCACGCAAATCAGCGACCTCGACATTCAACTCGCCAACGAATTCGGCTATCGCATCAAGATGATCGGCCTCGCGCAACCCGTTGGCGACAGCGGCAAAGTGGATGTCCGCGCGCATCCGATGCTGGTGCCGTTGCATCATCCGCTGGCGGGAATCGAAGGCGTGAACAACGCGATTTTCATCAATGGCAGCGCGGTCGGCGAAGTCATGCTGTCTGGCCCCGGCGCAGGCCAATTCCCCACGGCGAGCGCCGTCGTGGGCGATATTTTCAATCTGACCAGCGCGCTCAAGTTGCCGGATTTCGCCAAATATTTTCAGCCCGCGATGCACTCCGAAACTTGCGATGTGTGCCCGATTGAAGAAACGACGAATGCGTACTACATTCGCCTGGAAACGCTGGACGTGCCCGGCGTGATTGGGCATCTTGGGTTGGCGTGCGGCGAACACGGCGTGAGTTTGCTGGGCTTGGTGCAAAAAGGCGTGACGGACGAAGGCGTGGCAACAATTGTGTTGCTGACACATCAAGTCAAAGAAAGCCAA
>CAZWAK010000039.1:27286-52092 GCA_964631865.1 uncultured Heliobacteriaceae bacterium
GGACGAAGGCGTGGCAACAATTGTGTTGCTGACACATCAAGTCAAAGAAAGCCAATTGCAAGCGGCCTTGCGCGACATTCGCAAACAAACTACGACCAAAGAAATTCCCGTTGTACTTCGCGTTTTGAGTTAGTTGTCAGTTGTCAGTTGCTCGTTTTCAGAAACTCGTGAACAATAGCTATCGTTCAAAGGCAAAGCGTTTTGCCAACAAGACGACGGACAATGGGCTACGGACAACCGACCATCTTCTATGCCCCAATTAAAGCTCGAAAACAGTTTGGTGGATGATCGCTACGAAGTGCGCGAGCGGCTGAGTCTTGGCAGCTACGCGGAAATCTTTGTCGCGCGTGACCGTCGAGCCAACGGGCAGGAAGTCGTCATCAAGGCGCTCAACACACATTTGCAGGGCACGCCCGAAGTTGATCTCGAAAAAACCCTTATCGAAAACTTTCAGAACGAAGCCGTCGCGCTTGATGCCGTGCGACATCCGCACGTGATCTTGCGCCTCGGACACGGCACGGCAGCCGATTTGAATGGCGTGCCGTTTCATTATCTGGTGCTGGAATATTTGCCGGGCGGCGATTTGCTGAAGCTGTGCAAATCGTGTCCGGGCAACGCGCTGGATTTGCAAAAGGCGCTGTTTTATTTCAAGCAGGTATGCGAAGGCTTGGCCTACGCCCACAGCAAAGGCGTGATTCACCGCGATCTGAAGCCGAACAACTTTTTGCTCAGCCGCGATCATTCGATGCTGAAAGTCGCGGACTTTGGCGTGGCCAAAATTGCGCACGAAGAGAACGCTGAAATCACGCGCGTCGGCGCAGACATTTACGCGCCGCCCGAACATCACCCGGACGAATCGCGCGGACACGTTGGGCGCTTGACCGCGTCCGCCGATATTTATTCGCTGGCCAAAAGCTTTTTCACGCTGGTGAGCGGGCGCGCGCCGTCGCAATTCAATCGTCGTCAAATTACTTCGCTGCCGGATGCGCTGTGCCAGCAGCCCTGGGCTGGAAGTTTGTTGCGCGTGTTGCAACGCGCGACGGCGGAGAAGCCGCCGGATCGCTATGCGACGGTCATTGAATTTTGGAGCGAGTTGGCCAATGTCGCAACGCAAACACAGCCCGTGCCGAGCTTCGTGACAATGGAAGATGACGCCACGCGCGTGCGCCCGAAAGAACTCTCGCAAGAACTCCCCAAAGAACTCAAAGACGAATTGAAAGTTGCGCCCGCGAATATGCCGACCAAACCCGCGCAGCCAGAATTCGCCTCGCTGCTCGAGGCTACGCCCGCGAACATCACGACTTCGACGCCCACGTCATTTCCAGCAGTGACGGAGCGGCGCAAGATTGTCGTCAATTTTGATCCACCCAAACCGGAGCCGCAGGTTGCGCCGACCGATGCGAAACCTGCGAAACCCGCGATTGCGCCGCCTGCGCCAACCAATCAAGACATTGCAATGGAGTCGTTCATGGCTCCGATGTGGCGGCGCGTGGCGGTCGCAGTGTTGGCCATATTGTTTTTGGCCACGCTCGTCAGCGTGTATCGCTACGCGCGCGAGAAGCGAGCGAATACCTCAACGGTCAATACACCCTCCAAGCCCGCTCCCGCCACGAAGTTTTTTGGCGAGCAATTGGAAGTGATTGCCGACGGCCTCACAGTGCGCAGCGGGCCGGGCGCAAGCTTTGAAAAATTGGGCGAGATCACGCAAAATTCCAAGCACAAGGTGCTAAGCAAAAATGCCAACGGCTGGGTGCAAATCGAGGTCAGCGAATGGAGTCCTCGTTATCCCGCTGGAACGCAAAAGCAGGGTTGGGTCAACGGCAATGCCAAGTTTGTAAACATCACCGCGCGGAATTGGTTCTAACTCGAATAACTACTGATCGGAGCAATTATGGGATTGAAAAATTTGATCGGCGATTTCCGTAAATGGCTCGATGGCGAAGATGCCGCCTCGCTTGCACCCGAATCCCCCCCGGCCCGCCGCGAGTGGGAAGAATTTCTCGTGTCGGTCGCGCGCGAAGTCGAGACCGCGATGCAACGCGAAATGTTCACGCCGCCCGGCGGCCCGACTTACATTCCGCGTGAATACTTGGTGTTTTTGAGCAAAGCCGACGATTCCCAATGGCAAGGCGACAAACGCGAAGGCTTGCAACGCGGCTTGTATCACGTGTTGTCCGAACGCGCGAAAGAATTGATTAGCGACAAAGACGTGCAAACCAAAAGCTTCGCCCTCGAACTGCGCGTGGACGGCACGTTGGAAAAAGGGCAGTTTCGCGTGCAACCCGTGTGGGACAGCACCGCGCCGAAGACGGAAGTGAAGCCGCGCCAGAAGGTCATTCCACCCGCCGCGCCTGCCGCCGATCCCGAAGAAACAATCACCGCGCCGCTCAACCCCGACAGCCTGGCGACGCTCGTGCGTCCGCGCGCGCCGCTCTTCGTGCTGGAATTCAGCCGCGAGGGCGAAGCCACTGAAACCTTCCCCTGCCACAAACCAAACATCAGCATCGGGCGCGGCGCGAAGGACATTCAAGTGGATTTGCGTTTGGACGGCGACTTGGAAATCAGCCGCAAGCAGGCGACGATTGAACGCCTGGCCGATGGGCGTTTTGCCATCACCTGCGAAGGCCGCAACGCGCTCGATGTCGCCGGACGCGAAGTCGCACAAGGAGACCGCGTTGAATTTGGAGCAGGCGAAGTGATTAAGATTGGAATTTACAAGCTCCAATGTCAGGCGCAAGTCAACCTGACCACAACAGAACCGGAAGCGTAAAGAACCCATCTGAATGCAAGAAAAGGAAACAGGCTATGCAAACGGTGAATGTCGCAGAACTCAAAACCAATCTGAGGGCTTATCTGGAACAGGTGCGCAACGGTGCAGAACTCATTATCCGCGACCGCAACCACGCGATTGCGCGGCTGATGCCGCTGGCTGCTAATGGTGATTCAGACAATGAAGAAGCAGCTTTAGTTGCTGCCGGACTGATGCGGCTCCCACAACAAGAAAAGTCGAACGACTTCTTTAATCTCCCAGCACCGGACGTGTCGCTTGACGCTGTTCGCGCGGCGATCCGGGCAGAACGTGATGAAGACTAGCGCAGGATTTTGGGATACAAGCGCCCTGATGCTGTTGTGTGCGCCAAGTCAAAAGCCAGGAGTTCCGTAAACTCTGGCAGCGCAGTGACCGCATCGTGGTCTGGTGGGGTACAACGGTAGAAATGCGTAGTGCGCTAAGTCGTCTACATCGCGGAAATGAAATCACCGCCCAAGGGCTGCAATTTGCCTTAACCCGCCTGGAAGCGATGCGCCCACAATGGCGGGAAATTACCCCCAGCGACAAATTGCGCGACTTGGCTGAGAATCTTCCCGATGCCTATGGCGTGAAATCCCTAGATGCATTCCAACTCGCGGCAGCGTTGGTGTGGTGCAATGAGAAACCCAAAGGGCGGCTATTTGTCTGCGATGATGTACAATTAAGTGACGCTGCCCGGAAAGCAGGGTTTACCGTCAAACTATAGCAACTTCCCGCCAAGCGCGGCGTTAGACTGAGGCGACCCTGCCAACCAAAAGGAATTTCGTGATGCGTAGTTTCAGTCGTCACCTTATCGCTGTTATCGTTCTACTCACCGTTGTCGTTTCGCTCTCCGCTCAGGACAAACCCAAATCAGAACCCAAAGAAGAAGTGCTGCGCGTGGACACCAATCTGGTTTCGATTGATGTCGTCGTGGCGAGCAAGACCGGCGCGCGCAGTCCCGCGAATCTGAAGGCCGAAGATTTTGTCGTGTACGAAGACGGCGTGCGGCAGAAGGTCGAAAACTTTGCGGCCACAGAAGCGCCGTTCAATGTGGTGCTGATGATTGATACGTCGGGCAGCACGAAGGACGAAACCGATCTCTTGAAAAAAGCGGCGAAGCGTTTTCTGAACGAAATGCGCGCGCAGGATCGCATCGCCATCATTGAACTCAATCAGCGCGTCACGGTGCTGGAAGAACTCACCTCCGACCGCGATAAGCTCGAACACGCGATTGATTTTCTGCAACCGGGCGCGGGCACGGCGTTTTACGATGCACTGCAAGTCGTGCTGGATGATGTGCTGAAAAACGTAGACGGGCGCAAAGCCATCATCGCGTTGACCGACGGCGTGGATTCGACGGGCGGCGCGACCTACGACGAAATTTTGCCGGAGATTGAAAAGTCCCGCGTCACGACCTACATCCTCGAAGTCAACACCGAAAGCATCACCGAAAAAGGCATGATGCTCGACTGCAACGATGCGAAGAGCTTTCATTTTTCGCGCAAGCAGTTGAAGAAATATTTGCAGGAATACGCCGACGGCGCGGACGATGCGCAGTATCAGGATCACTGCGATTTGTCGCGGCTCGAACGCATGCAAATCAATCGGCGCTTGTACGAATCGGCGCGCAAAGAACTCCGCGAACTTTCGTCGCAAACCGGTGGGCGCGTTTATCCGTGCAAGTATTTATCGGAAATCGAACCTGCCTACACGCAAATCGCGGCGGAACTGCGCACGCAATATTCGCTCGGCTATTACCCTAAAAACGACAAGCGCGACGGCAAATGGCGGGCGCTGAAAATTGAAATCAGCCGCGCGGGACTCGTCGCCAAAACCAAGCCCGGCTATCGCGCACCGCAAGAATAAGCTGCACCAAATCGTGTGACACGAATGCTCAGATGGTGCGCAAAATGTCACATCGTAATCAGCATTCCGCCAGAAAAAGCCCTGTAAATCCACGTCTTTCCAATGCCCACGCTCGCGGCACGCGCGTTGCTAAAGTTCCGAACGATTGCCCCCAGGATTGGAGTGAATATGTTCGGAATCAACAAACAACAACAACAACGCGAAGAATCCTCCCTCTGCGCCGCTTTGGTCATCTTCAATCTCGCCTTGCTGAGCCTGTTCGTTTTCGTCTGCATAAAATAGTCGGTTGCTGGCTTGTCGCGCGCGGCTGCGGTCAATTACTATCGCGGCGTGATGAGCAAAGTAGTTTCTCTCGACCAACTGCAACAAGCCCGCGCACAATTGCGTTTGCAAGGCCAAACCGTCGTCTTCACCAACGGTTGTTTTGACCTGCTGCATCCCGGACACGTGCGGTACTTACAGCAAGCACGCCAACTCGGTGATGTGCTGATTGTCGCGCTGAACAGCGACCGCGCCGTGCAAGCACTCAAAGGCGCAACTCGTCCTATCCTCAAAGAAAATGAACGTGCCGAAGTGATGGCCGCGCTCGCGTGTGTGGATTATGTCGTGATCTTCGATGACGTTTCGCCGCGCGCGACGATTGCCGCGTTGCTGCCCGACATTCTGGTCAAAGGCGGCGATTGGGGCGTGGAGAGCATCATCGGTGCAGACGAAGTCACGGCGGCGGGCGGGCAGGTGTTGAGCTTGAATTTTGTGCCCGGCGTTTCGACTTCGGAAATTATCGAACGCATCCAGCGAAGCGCATGAATTCTGAGTTCTCCTTCATTCAGCAAATCCGCCAACGCGCCTCGAAGGCCAGCGCGAACTTAACGCTCGGCATTGGCGATGACACGGCGATCTGGCGCGAGCAGGCAGGCCGCGAACGACTCATCACGACGGATTTGCTGCTTGAAGATGTGCATTTCAAATTGGACTACACGCCGCTCGCTTGTCTCGGCCACAAGACCTTAGCCGTGAGCTTGAGCGACATTGCGGCGATGGGCGGCAAGCCCGAATTCGCGCTGCTTTCATTGGGCATTCCCCAATCTCAAATCTCAAATCCTGCTTGGTCAGATTTCTTCGACGGCTATTTCGCATTGACCGATCAATACGGCGTCGCGTTGATCGGCGGTGACACTTCGTCTTCGCCTGAGAAACTGGTGCTGGATTCGATTGTGATTGGAAGCTGCGAGCAGGGAAAAGCAATTCGGCGAAGCGGCGCACAAGTCGGCGATGCGATTTACGTCACGGGCGAACTCGGCGCGTCGGCCACAGGCTTGGAATTGTTGTTGCGCGGCGAACGTTACGATGCGACGGCGAACGACTGGCGGCAAACGGCGATGCGCGCACATTTGTTGCCGGAACCACGACTCGCGTTTGCGCAGCGTCTGCACGGCCTCATACACGCGCTGATGGACGTGAGCGACGGCTTGGCGCAAGACCTCGCGCACATCTGCGAAGAAAGCGGCGTGAATGCTGTCATTGATTTTGATGCCGTCCCGATGGCGGATTGTGTGCAGTTGATTCGACCGACCAAAGCCGAGGCGTTTTCGCTCGCCATCAGCGGCGGCGAAGATTATGAATTGCTGCTGACGGCAAACCCTGCTGATGAAAAAGAGTTGAAGAATCGCGCGGCGGAATGCGCAGTTCGCCTGACGCGCATCGGCGAAATCATTGCTCAGCAAACGCCGCAAACTTTGCCGCAATTGTTTTTGCGCACAAACGATGGCGTTGATTTGCTCGCCGTAACAGGCTACGATCACTTTCGCTCTTGAACTTGAATCCTGGTGACGTAACGAATGATTACTCCTGAAGAACGACGTAAAAAAATCCTGCTGCGCAAAATGGGCGAGGCCATCAAAGACTTCGGCATGATTACCGAAGGCGACAAAATCATGGTTTGCCTGAGCGGCGGCAAAGACAGCTATTCGCTGCTCGCGCTGCTGCTCGAACTGCGCCGCAAAGCGCCCGTGAACTTTGAAGTTTTCGCCGTCAATTTGGATCAGAAGCAACCGGGCTTTCCCGAACATGTCCTGCCAGAATATTTGACCAGCATCGGCGTGCCGTTTCGCATTGAAGAGCAGGACACGTACTCCATCGTCAAACGCCTGGAACCGCGCACGTATTGTTCCGTTTGCGCGCGGTTGCGACGCGGAATTTTGTATCGCGTGGCGGTCGAAGAAGGCTGCACGAAAATCGCGCTCGGCCATCACGCCGACGATTGCGTGAACACGTTTTTGATGAATATTTTTTACGTCGGGCAATTGAAAGCGATGCCGCCCGTGCTGCGTTCGGATGACGGGCGCAACACGATCATTCGTCCGTTGATTTACTGCTGGGAAAACGAAGTCGCCGCGTATGCCGCCGATCAAAACTTCCCGATCATTCCGTGCAATTTGTGTGGGTCACAGGAAAATCTCAAGCGCAAAAAGGTCAAGCAGTTTCTCGACCTGATTGAGCAAACCGATTTCCCCCACGTGCGCAAATCGTTGTTGACCGCGCTTGGCAATGTGACCGGCACACATCTGCTCGATCCCAAGCTGTTCGATTTCAAATCGCTCTCGGCGGCGGTCGGCGACATTTCCGCCGAGCTAGACGACGCCATCGGCTACCACGAACCCGCTCCGGCGTTCCAGCCGCTTCCGCAATTCGCTATTTTGCAATAACGCCAACCGCGCAGGGAATTTGGCTTTAGCAGCGGTCAATGCTAAGATCGCGCTCGCCTTGTTCCACGCTATCCAGGGACACGAATACAAATTTCAGGAAGACGAATGCAAAATCCGACCCCGCCGACTCCACCGACGAAGCTGGTGCAAATTGAGCCGCTGAAAAAAGCCCCGTCGCCGCTTTCGGCTTCGACTGTCAATCAACTTGCGCCGCAACCTGTGACCGACATCAAGCTCCCGCCGATTCCTTCGGATGGTTGGGTCTACGGGATGAAGACATACGCACTGTCGCGCAAACTTCTGGGGTTTCTCTACACCACGCATTCGTATGGCGCGACGAGGCGTTGGTTGATGGCGACGTTTTTGCCAGACAAGATTTTGTATCGTTGGAAACCGTATCAACGCGGCGGCTGCAATCGTTGTGGCTTGTGCTGCAAGATCGTGTTCAAGTGCCCGTTTTTTTACGAAGACGGCAAGACGACCGCTTGCATGATTTACACCACGAAGCACGCCGTGCCGCCGTGTGTGACGTTCCCCGTTGATCCGCAAGACCTGCGCGAAGTGCAACGCGAAGTCGCGCCTGCGCCGTGTCCGTTTTATTTCGAGGGACAGCCCGAACATCCCACGACCTGGGGCGCGATCAAAGCTGAGTTGCGAGCCGAATGGCGCAAGCGGAAGAGCAAGCTGAAAGAAGCGTTTGATTTTTAATCAATGCTTTGAGGCTGAGCCAAAAACAAAGATGGGGCAGAAGTAGTTCGCTACTTCTGCCCCAAATGCTTTCTCTGAGCATTGCACTAGAACGTGACGCCCAAGATAAAGTGAATAATGCGCGGTGAACCGCGTTGCGTGCTGACGCGACCAAAGCTGGCCGTGTCAAAGGCCGTAATATCACCAAAAGCGAAATTCGCTTGATTGAAGGCATTGAAGAAGGTGGTCTTCAATTCCACATCTGCTTTTTCCAGGAAGCGCGTACGCTTGGTCACACTGAAGTCCCATTGGGTAAAGGACGGCCCCGTAATTTGATTGCGCGGGAAATTGCCGAACGCTCCTGGTGCGGGTGATTCCATCAGTCCCGGTTTAATGGTCACTTGGGTAGCTTGGCCTCTGGCATTAGTCGTGATGTTGAGCAAGCTCGGATCAACAAAGAACACGCCAGATGCGGTCTTGACAAGACCTGTGCTATTGCGGAATTGATCGAAGCTAATGCCCGTCAACTGTACCGGATTCAAAGCCGGATTGAATTGGTTGAAGGTGGTGCGGCCTGAGAAGACGCCGAGCGGCGGCCCGGTTTGCCAATTGACGATGCCACCGAGACTCCAGCCGCCCAGGACTTGGCTGACGACGGGAATATTGCTGTTCATCCAACGGCGACCCGCGCCAAAGGGCAACTCATAAATGAAGTTGCCAATGAAGCGATGGGTCTGGTCGAAGTTCGCCCGATGGCGATCCAAGCGGATATTGCGGAACGTGCGATAGGATTCCAACGTGCTCTGGCTGCCTTCGCTGTCCGTGATGGCTTTGCTGAAAGTGTAGTTCGCCTGCAACATCAAGCCTTTCGACATGCGACGACGAATCTCGGCTTGCAGCGAGTTGTAGTTGGAGAACGACCCGTTCATCAGCGCCTGCGAGAACGAAGCGTTCGGGTTGGCGAGGAAGAAATTCGGCGACGGCTGACCATTGAAGGTCAGATTTCTCCGGTTGTTGGCGTAAACCGAGTTGTTCGCCAACGTAAACGCCATTGTCCCAATGTTGTTGTTCGTCAGGTTGTTGATGAACACTGCACTTGCGAAGGCATTACCAGCAGGAACTCCAGCAAACAAAGTGCTGAGAATCGGCAGTGCCACCGTGCCCGCTGCCCCCGGCGCAAAGCTCGCACCACCGTTGATGGCCAGGTTTTTCTGCGCGTTGAGGAATTCTTGCAGGAAACCGTTCTCAAAGATATTGACTTCGTTGAAGTTAACCGCACGGAAAATCTTGACTGCGTGGTTGCCCACGTAGCGCACTTCAAACGCCGTATTGGGCGCGATTTCGCGTTCAATGCCGAACGACCATTGCTGGACATAAGGTGTCCGCAGTCCGGGATCAAATGCCCACAACCCATTGTTGAAGTTGAGTGCAAAGTTCGCTGCATCCGTGATCGGAATGGCAAACGTCGGCGTCGTCAGGTTGACGCCCGCGGCGGTCAACACGCCTGTCGGGACGTTGTTGGCTGCCGTCTGGATCAAGCCCGGATTGGTCGTTCCCACGCCTAGTGCATTGCTGACAACAGTGAAGCCGTCTTGCAGGTAGCTGATGGAGAAGCCAGCGCGGATGGAACTCTTGCCTGTCTCTCCGAACAGCCAACGCATTGGGCCGCTATCAAAGCTCGGCGAGTAAGCAATGCCAATAGACGGCGCGAAATTATTCCAGTCGTTGTTGTAGAGTTTCTTGCCCGTGTTTCCATTGACGAAATCAATAGAGGTCGTGGCTTGCCCTGTGCGCACACCGGGATTGAACAGATTGTTCCGCCCGGAAATGCCGAACAGCCCATCTAATCCGCCGACCGGTTGAATGGCAATGCCCTTCGCTTCATAAGGAACGCCTTGAAATTCGTGGCGCAGACCCAGGTTGAGCGTGAGGTTACGACGCACACGCCATTGATCCTGGAAGTACAGGCTTGTCATCCGCTGTTTGAAGTCGCGCCCGCGCGTTGCGCCCCGCACAAAACCTGATGTCGGAGAAGTTACATTAAAGGTCGCATTGCTGTTGCCCAGCAAGCCGGCCAAGTTGCGGTACAAAGCACGTCCGCGGTCAGCAATCCCGACTCCGGTAGCACCCGCTGGTAGATTGGGAAATTCCGTATTCAGAATGCCGTCAGGGTTGGCCGCATTCGTGCCAATATTGATGGTTTGGTTAATGCCCGCGTCATTGAAAGTGATGGCGGTAATGGATTGGAAATCCCCACCGAAGCGGAACGTATGCGAGCCACTGAGCAACGAGAAGTTGTCAATGAATTGATACAACATTGTATTGCGCCCCTGCGACATAAACGTGTTGTCGAAGTTCGTGACCCCTCCCGTCCCGCCTACCAAGCCGATAAAAGGAACGGTAGGATTAGAATCGCGGATAAAGCCAACGGGCGCACGTTGATGTCCCGCGCGCGCTTCATTCGTCATCCGCGAACCGAATGTCGAATGAATAGCAGCAGTCATCAGGATGCGCTTGGATTCCTGAAAAGCGTCAACGCCGCCGGGGAAAGGCGCTTCCAGACCATTGAAGGTATCCGGTTTGAGCAGAAATGCGGCATGGTTGATGACGAATTCCAGCTTGTGCGAACCAAGGCTGGAACTTTCCATCAATTGCTGATCGAAGCGTCCGACGAACTTGTCATTCGGGCTGGAGCCGTTGGCATTGAACCGATAGCCCGCTGTATTCAGACCATCACCGACCTCTGTGTTATTGGGCAGCGGCATGGCATTGAGCAGCGCCGTCGTGATGGAGTTGGGCGTAGTGAAATTGCCGATGGACAGGATGTTGAGCGATTGCTCGGCTCCGTTTGCGCCCGTATAACGATAAATGCCTTGCCGTGCCTGCTGCGTCAGTACCGTGCGATTGCGGGTGACGGAGAACGGTTCGCGGAAACCTTCATAGCTGAAGAACCAGAAGCTCTTGTTGCGCCCGTTGTAGATCGGTGATCCGCCAGTCCCAAAGCGCGGAAAGATCATCGGGCCCCCCACCGCGACGCCAAAGAAGTTTTGGCGCTGCTTTTGGCGCGGCGTGCCGGCAATATTATTGAAAAACGTATTGGCATTTAGGAAGTCGTTGCGATGTTGCCAGAAGACGTTTCCGTGCAGATCATTTGATCCTGCTTTGGTGACCATCTTTACTTGCGCCACACCGCGACCGGAATCTGCGCCAATCGTGCCGACCGAAACGCTGAATTCGCTGGTGGAGTTCAACGACGGCGCGCTGATGGCGAAGAAAGAACTGGTCTTGACGAAGTTGTCCATCGCGTTGATGCCGTCTTGCGTGACGTTGGTCGCGCTGCCGCGCAAACCGCCGACCGAAGCGTTGCGCGTGTCGTCGCCCGTGACTGCAATGCCAGCTTGCAGTCGTGCCAAGTCCAGCGGGTTCCGACCCGGCAGCGGCAGGTCAACGACTTGCCGCGTGCTGATGACATTGGTCAAGGTCGTATTGGTCGTATTGATGACCTCCTGCACATCGCTGCTGATCACGACCGCATCGCTGACCGCCCCCACTTCGAGAGTGAGGTTCACCTTGGCAGGTGTGTTAACTTCTAACACAATATTCTGCGCTTCTACTCTTTTGAAGCCTTGTGCTTCCACTGTAACGGTGTATTGACCGAGCGGCAGGGAAGGAAACACGAACGCGCCCTGAGCATCGGCTGTGGTCTGAAATTCTTCGTTGGTGGTAACGTGCTTCGCCGTCACTTTTGCACCGGAGACGGCTGCACCAGTTGGATCGGCGATCAAGCCGCTCAGGCTGCTACGAGTGGTTTGCCCCCAAGTGGGCACGGCAAGAAGCAACCCCAAAGCAAACAATGACAATATCTTCTTCATAAACATGGATCCTCTTAGACGGGTTAATGGGGAACTATCATCTACCGGAAAATGACTCTTGACTCGATTGCTTCCGATGAAATAGGAAGGCGATTTTTTCGTTCACAGTTTAGCGATACAAGCTTGGTTGTGAGTTCAAGTTAAGAGCCTATCTGTAAATCGCAAGTCCTATGCCATGACCGGGACTCGTCTTGACAGCGTTTTTTCTCCATCACTTAGCGGCGCTCTCGCGGGCACAGGCACAGGGCATTCATCCATTATTTTGAATTTCATCTGAATTTCTGAAGATGGCGTGTAGTGGGTCAACCCGGCGCGTCATGGTGAGCGCAGAAGGGGCGGCGCGCAAGTTGGGGCCGAGCTTGGTTGGGCTGCGGTGCTCAGTCTCGACTACTCAATACTCCAGCTCTCCGTCGTACATAATGTCTTGCACTTTGAAGCGCATATTGAGCTTAATGTCCTTGCTCAGTTCCGAGTAAAACCGCAGGTAGCCGCTTTCCAGGGTCACGAACGGTTTGCCCTCGACCAGACGTGGGAACACAAACTTAGCGCCCATCCCGTCGGCTATCGGCGCGCGGTACTCTTTCAAAAAGACGCGCTTCCCATCTTTGAGTTCCAGGTACGTTCGGTTCTGCAATAACCCGGTGTTGGCGCTGTTGAGGAGTTGCGAGACGGGACCGGAGAAGCGGCGATCCGAAGCGTCAATGTCTACGGCCAGCACGATCCACTCGGCGGTCTTTTGTTCCGCGAAGGCTTTGAGTTGTTGTTCGAGTTGTGGGTTTGGCTCTTTTTGTTGCAGCAGAATCGAACGCGCGAAGGCTTGGCGAATGGGGCGGGCAGACAGAAACCGAATGTGATAGTTCACATTCACAGCCTGATTTGTGGCCCCTTGCGCGTTGCGGTCGGAACTGTTGCCGCCGCCCGTGCGGGTCGTGGGGCTGTAAAACATTTCCGACGTGTTCGTCTCCGTTTGGGTTTGTCCCCAGGCGGAATCGTTCAGCATCTTTTGCGCGTCTTTCTCGGACCATTCCGTCCAGGGCTTCATTTTCTTTTGAGCTTCGACGCCCAGCCACAGCGCGCCGAACATCGCGAACAGCAATACTATCTTTTTCATTGTCACCTCCAATGGCTCAGGAACAACCGTAATCCAGAAACGTTGAGAAGCGGTCAGAGCCGTGATCCAACGCCAGATCACGCCGCTGATAATCCAGATGTAACGTAGACATCAACAGTGTAGCCCGCTCGTCCACGAGCCTCAAGCTCATGGTTTCTGCCGGAAGTTTCTCCGCCACAAATTCCGACAGCAGGAAATGGCGACAGGCGTACGGCGGGATTTTGCCGAGCTTGACGCGCATTTGCAAACCGCGCACGGTAAAAAGCTCCAGCATCGGTTGTCCTTCCTGCTCGTCAATGTTGATGACGCCGATGATTTCGTCGAATTGGCCGGGTACGACGCGCGCGCCCGTCGTGATGTAATCCGTTGTCAACGCGCCGCGTTCCGTGGGTTTTTGATACAGCCGAGCCGAGCGCAAGCCCGGTCGAAAATGCGTGAAAGCGTGCGCGCCCCATTCCGGCACGCGGACTTCGACTTTCAGCAACGTATGCGTCGTGTCGGGCGCGACAGCGACGGCTAAGCTGCCGGAAAAGCCGTCCGCCAATGCCAGCTTCGCAAAATCCAATGCACAGCTTTGCCCTGTTGTAAGCCGGATGACCTTGCGCTCGCATTGCCCGGCGGCCAATTGGGTTTTGAGCTTGTCGTCGGTCATCGCCGACCACACAACCTCGCCGCTTGCATCTACTGCCATCGGATAGGCCCAGAGCGATTCCTCCAACGGCAAACCCGTGCCGATGTACACCCGCGATTCGAGCGTCACGCCGCCGAGTTTTTTGCCGCGAAATAAGAGCGGCGAATAGAGCACGTTTTTGGCTTTGAATTGCTCTTTGTCGTCGAACGGCGGCGGCGCGGGCTTGGGTTTGAAAACGCCCTGATGAATCGGATGCTCAACGCTGAACCGTTTTTGTGCGGGCTTGCGAATCATCAGATAGCCGAAGCTTTTCGCCGTGCCTTCGTCGTTTGTCGCCGCGAGCAAACCGTTGCTTTGATATTTGGAAGCCGCATTGTTCGGTGTTCCCGGCTCGTTCACAAGCGCGCCGGAGTTCAAATGAAAGAGCAGCGAACGATGCGGTTGGAGTTCATAGCGCAACACTTTGACGCGCTGTCCGCCGGGATTGTAGAGCACGAGTTCGCCCGCGCTCGGCTGTTCGTTCGGGTTGAAGAGGCTGAACAGACAGTCGTACTCGCTGAGCGACGGAAACGGCATCGAGTAAAAAAAGCTCGTTGTGTTTTGCCATTGCAGCGGATCAGGGTTCGCGTGGACATTGTCGAACGACTCCGCCGTTTGCCAGCGCACAAAGGCCGAACTGAACAAATCGCTGGCGTGGCTGAGCGATTGATTATGCGGGCGCAGGCGAATTTTCATTCCGCCCCAAAACGTTTTGCGCTCGCCCAACAATTCGCGCGTCGCAAGCACCGTCGTGTGCATCGCCGGAACCGTGAAGCGCCGCGCGACGCCTTGCTCGCCGATGGGCGTGCCCGCCGCGTCGTAGAGATACACTTCGTACTCGGTTCCGACCTGTGCCGGTTCGCGCACGCCCGCAAACGTGTCCGAAGTCAAAATCACTTCGGAGTGAACGCCGCGCGCGCTGTCTTCCCAAAGAAACGGCGCGCACACGTCGAGCCAGCAAGCTTTGTCGTTCGCGACCGCAGGCAAAGTGCGCAAGGGACTCGTAGTCAAACCGGCCAGCGAACAGGAAATGGTGGCGAGAAAATGGCGACGGTCAAGGTTGCTGTTCATCCCGACCTCAAAAGTAGGAATAAGAACCGAAGGCGCGAAGCGTTTGGAGTGCGACGGTCTCGACGTCGCTTTGGCTGCGGTAGATTTCAAATTTCAAATCTGAGATTTGAGATCAGCCGGGGCCGCAGCACTCCAAACGCGCGCGCGCCCCGGGTCTAAAAGTTGAATCGCGCGACGATTTGCACCAAGCGTCCGCCCGGATCGTTCGTGTTCGAGGCATCGGTATACGCCGTCGTCACCTGCATAAAGGTCTGGTTGACTGGGTTGGTGAAGGCGGCGGCAGTCGGATTGAAGAAGTTGATGTTATTGAAGGCATTCAGGAATTCTGCCCGCAATTCAAAGTTCGTCTTTTCCGTAATCCTGATCTGCTTCTTTACGCTCAAATCAAACCGTGTGAATTTGGGCCCGGTCACAAACACGTTCTGCGGCGCGCATTGCCCGCTGAACACTTGCAGGCAATTCGGGCCGTTGGCGGGCGCGATGTAACGTCCCGTCGGAACGCCAAGCGTACCGTAGCCCGTCGCCGAAGTGGCGCTGGCATTGAAGGCGCGGATCGTGTTGTCAATGATGTCCTGCGGCAGCAGGTACGCGATCCGGTTCACATCATCAAAGCGCAGCTTGAAGACGTCATTCAATTCTTTCCTCGTCATCCCCACCAGACTGACGTTGCCGAAATTGAACAACTGCCCGCTCTGCACGCGACCGGAACCGTAAAACTCCCAACCGCCCACGATGCGATCCATTACATTGCCCACGCCGCCCAGGAACGCCTTGCCGCGTCCGAAAGGCAGTTCATAACCCCACGCCACTTTGAAGGAATGCAGCAACGTGTTGGTGTCCTGGATGTTGACGCGCGGCGCACGGAACGACACGCGCGACGATTCAAACGTTCTGCCGAATTGATAATTCGCCTGCACCGACACTCCGGCAGACAAGCGTCGCCGCACTTCCATCTGCAAAGCGTCGTAGCGCGTGTAGCCGCCGTTGCCCGTGAAGTTCGCACCGCCGCGCAAGCCCGGATTCGTCAGCATAAAATTCGCGGGCAAACCCGCTGTGATCGCATTCGCGCGGAACGTCGCTTGCGCATCCAGATTGGCCGCATACGTGCCGGGCAAAGGATTGTTGCGCGCGAGCGTGTTGACGAAGGTGTTGCTGGCAAAGTTCGACGAACTGTAGTTGGCTGCCGTACCCGCTTGTGCTGCGGGGCGTCCGCTGAAGTACGCGAGCGTGATCGGCAACGGATTGGTACCCGTGTTCGGCCCGAAGTAGCGGAAATTCGAGCCGCGTCCAGCGGCAATGTTGGCGGCCAAATTCGCCTGCGCCAAGCGGAATTCCGCCAGCAAGCCATTTTCCGCGATGTTGTTTTCCACCGCATTCAGGTTGTAGGTCGTCCAGCCGCGCAGATTGCGCGTGCCGACGTAGCGCGCCTCAAACACGGTGTTGCGATCCAACTCGCGTTGCAGACCGAACGTCCATGATTGCGAGTACGGCACTTTGATGTTCGGATCATAGACGTTCACCGAATTCGTCACCGCAACGAATGGCGCTCCGGTCAAGGGATACGTGGGAGTGTTGGTGAAAGCAGGCGGGCCGAGTCGGCTGGTTTCGCGCAACAAAACGGGCAGGCGATCCGTGCCTGTATTCGTGACTAGATTACCAATGGTCAGGTTGCGGTCGGCGGTGATAATCAAACCTGGATTGGCAGATTGCAGACCACGAAAATCCCCGATGCCTTGCCGGTTATAGGCTATCGAATAGCCCGCGCGGATGACGGTTTGTCCATCACCTACGATCCGTTTCAGGAAACCATCCTGCCCCGTGATGCGCCACGCAAAGCCGAGGCTCGGCGCAAAGTTCTTGTAATCGGTGTTGTAGGCAGGCGTGCCATCTTTCATCTGAATGAATTGCGTAGTACGTCCGGTCATAGTACCGGGTTTGAATAAATTGCCCGGCCCGGAAATGCCCCAGACATCTTCCAATGTCGCAGTCGTGTAGCTGCTATTGTCCACCGTGAACGGGCGTTGCACTTCCCAACGGACGCCATAGTTCACCGTCAGGTTTTGCCGCACGCGCCACGAATCCTGCACGAAGAAACCGAATTCTTTCTGATGCGAACGCTCAAAGGCATTGCCGAGGTAGACATACTTGCCATCTTTTTCCACTAACCGCGCATTGGCGGCGATGGCGGTGACGCGCCCGGTCAGCACTGCATACAAGTTTTGCGCGCGCGTCAAATCGGCGGCAGCGGCGTTCGGGAAGTTCGTTGTATTGAACATCGCAATCGCCGGGTCGTTCGTGTCCACGCCAAAGCTGATCGTCGGCACGAGGGTCTGTGCGTTATAAGTAAGTTGGGTGTCAATCAGCTTGCCGCCGAACACGAGCGTATGCGCGTTGCGCGTCCAGGTCAGCGTGTCGCTGACATCGCGGAAGAGCGGATTGCGACGGCTGGGCGCGTTCACGACGTGGGCATTGGTGATGCCGAATGCGCCGTTCATGTTCAGCGCGAAGCCATTCTGATTGGCGACCGAGCCGCTGTAGGTCGAGGCAGTGGCCGCCGGATTGAACCGCGAAGGGCCGCCCGACAAGCCGGTGCGGGCTTCGTTCACCAACGAGGGCGTCAACGTCGAACGCAACGCGACCGAACCTGTATAGCGATCCGCCGGTTGATTGCCTTGATTCGGGAAGCCGGGAAACGCCGGTTCCACGTTGTTCAGGAAGTCCGGGCCGCCGCGTCCCATCTGATACGTCCACGTAGCTTCGACGCGATGGTTCGCCGTGACGTTCACATCAAAGCGCACGGTCGGGCGTTTGGTCAGCGCATTGCCGCTGGGGTTGTAGGTGAAGCGTTGTTGGTTGGGATCGGTCAACGCCGTGATGCCGTTGCCGCCCGTCGCCGCACGAATATCGCTCAGCAGCTTCGCAATCGTCGGATCAGGCGTAGCCGTTTGTCCGGCAGCCGCTGCCACCGTAAACAGATTCACGGCGCGCGCATTCGCCCCCGTGCCATAGCGGAAGAGACCGCCTTGGGCATCTGGGTGCAGAATCGTCCGTTGCCGCACGACTTGCGTGGGCTGGCGGAACTCTTCGTAGTTCACGAAGAAGAACGCTTTGTTCTTGCCGCTGAAGAGTCCCGGAATCGTGATCGGGCCACCGATGCGTCCGCCGAATTGGTGGAACAGATTGGCGGCGCGTTGCGCTCTGCAATTTTCTGGCGTGTAGAGTTCCTGCGTCGCAGGATTGATCGCAACCGGCGTCGGGCCGGGAGCACCTGTGACGGTGTTGGTTCCGTTCACACAATTTTTCGCCGTCGCAACGTTGTACGGCTGCGCATCGCGGTTCGTGAACCAATAGGCCGAATTCAGCGCCGTGTTGCGATGATATTCGTAGAGGCTGCCGTGAAATTCATTGCCACCTTGTCGCGTAACGAATTTGACCTGCACCGCGCCCATCGCGCCGCCTGCGGCTTCTGGGGTAGCGGTCGAGACGGTGACTTCTTCAATCGAATCCAGCGTCGGCGCAACGCGCACGAATAAGCCGTCGCCCGTCTTGTTGAAGTTGTCCTGCACGTTGATGCCGTCCAGCGTGATGTCAATGGCGCTTTCGGGCAAACCGTTGATCGTCGAATTGCGCACGTCGCGCGGCGTGTTGACGCCGGCCATCAGCGACACGAAATTGACCGGATTGCGCGAGACGAGTGGCAGGTTCAGGATTTGCCCGGCCTGCACGGTCGTCGTGATATTGGCGGTTTGCGATTGCACGATTTCTGCGCCGCCCTGCACGGTGACGGTTTCGTTCGCGCCGCCGATTTCGAGCGCGACGTTCACATTCGCGGGCGTGCCCGCATTAATTTCTACGCCTTGCACAACAGCGGTTTTGAAGCCCTGCGCCGTGACCGAGACGGTGTAGGTGCCGACCGACATGGAAGGCAAGGTGAAATTGCCGCCGGTCGAAGTCGTGACTTTGAATTCCTGCCCGGTCGCATCTTGCTTGACGGTGACAACCGCCCCTTGAATGACCGCGCCATTCGGGTCGGTAATCACGCCCGACAGCGACGAACTCACCTGCGCCTGGACGATCAGACTCGCCCAACAACTGACGATGAGCAAAAGGGAGAAGAGTTTGAGAAAGGGCTGTCTCATATTCGTATCCTCTGAGTGTAACGTTAACCTGGGAAGCCGAAACAGGACTTTTCGACCGTCGAAAAGGAAAAGAGGGAGGAAGACGGAACAAACTTCCTGTCTTCCTCCCCGTTGGTTCGGGTGAACCAAAGTTTAGAGATTGAGCCGTGTGACGATCTGCACCAGGCGAAGGCTGCAAGCCTAAGCAAACATTTCATGAGTTGGGTCCTCCTGAAAGTTGGTTGTTGCGCCGGAAGTCCGGCAAGAGAGTTCTGGGTAAAACCTATTTAGTGCGAGGAATGTCTGCGGGCTTTTCAGTTTGTCGTAAGTGCAAGTACGAGTGCTTTTTTCAGATGGGTTGAAGACAAACTAAAATGCTGTCGCGCATTCACTATAACTTTTTCGAAATCTTGGTACAGCCAGTGTGTCGATGAGTAAAGCAATCTTTATGCCATGACGGCACAGAAAATATATTGATGACCAACAATCAGTTAGCCGCCTTGCCGTTCAACGCCGCGTTCGATTTTATCCATTATTCTGAATCTCGTCCGAATTTTCGGAAATAAGTATCAGGGCGTAGGTTCTACACTGTATCGCGATTTGGTAAATAGCGGGGGTGCACCGCAGAACGCACGCGATTTAACAAAAAGCGAGAAGGCATGATAGCGCAAACTTTTGCCGCGGGGCCTAAGAAAAGAAGGGAGCGCCTTCGCCCAGGCGCGTTTGTCGCGCGAATCTGCCTGTGCGAAAGTCCAACGGTGGATTGGCGATTGACGCCGCCCGGTTGGCTCGCGTAGAATTTGCTGCACTTTACTCCTACCAACTCGGTACGCCCTGTGCAGGCAATGTAATGCCGAGGCTGACAAGAAGCTGATGCTGTTTGAGGAAGCTGATGTGAGCTAGATGATTTGGACGCCCAAGTGGTGTCCGCTGTGAAATACCGAGGAGAATTCCTATGTCACTTGATTTCCACCGAACGACCGTGCGCCGCATTGCGCAGCTTTTGATTTGTGCGTTGTTGTCTTCGTCCGTCACTGTCTTTGCGCAAGACGATAAGAAAACCAAAGACCAGGACAAGCGCAAGAAAGAACAACAACGCGCCGCTGAACGCGAAAAGATGGGCAGCGTCTACAAGAAATGGATGGACGAGGATGTCGCGTACATCATCACCGACGAAGAAAAGAAAATCTTCAAGACGCTGAAGACCGACGACGAGCGCGAGCAGTTCATTGAGCAATTCTGGCTGCGCCGCGATCCCGACCCGGACACCGACGTCAACGAATACCGCGAGGACTATTACCAGCGCATCGCTTATGCCAACGAAAACTTCGCCAGCGGGATTCCCGGTTGGAAAACAGATCGCGGGCGCATTTACATTATGTTCGGCAAGCCCGACGAAAAGGAATCGCATCCTTCGGGCGGTAGCTACAATCGCCCGATTTGGGAAGGCGGCGGGACGACTTCGACGTTCCCCTTTGAAACCTGGTGGTATCGCTACATCGAAGGCGTCGGCTCGGACATTGAAATCGAATTCGTAGACCCGACCGGTTCCGGCGAATATCGCATCGCCCGCAACGCCAACGAAAAAGACGCGCTGTTGTATGTGCCGAACGCGGGGCTGACGCTGTCTGAAGAGTTGGGCTTGACGACGAAAGCGGATCGCATTGGTGGCTACAACATGAACAACACGAACGGCAATCAGATGTTCGGCACGCGCGCGAAAGATCAGCCGTTCGAGCGGTTGGCGACGTTGGTGGCCTTGCAACGCGCGCCGAAGGTCAAGTTCAAAGACCTCGAAGCCACGCTCGGTTTTTCGGAAGACCCGAAGATCAACGTGGACGTGCTTTCGACCGGCTTGGCCATCAACTTTGCGCGCGTAACGGATTCCGCCGTGATGACGTCGTTCACGTTGCAGTTGGACAACGCTGATCTGGTCTACAAATCGAAAGGCCCGATTCAGGAAGCCGCCGCGAACATTCACGCGCGCGTCACGAATGTCTCCGGGCGGCGCGCGGCGTTGTTTGAAGATGTCGTGACTTCAACGTATTTGCCCGAACAACTCGAAGCCGGGCAGAAAACGAAATCGGTTTATCAGAAAGACATTCCGTTGCCGCCCGGCACGTACAAAATTGATTTGGTCGTGCGCGACGTGAACAGCGGTCGTACGGACATCAAGCATCAGGGCTTTGTGGTGCCGAAATATTCGGAAGGCGAATTGTCGTCTTCGACGCTCGTGCTGGCTTCGCGGATCGAACCGCTGAATGGGCGCTTGGCGACGGGGCAATTTATTCGCGGGCAGATGAAGGTGATTCCGAATGCAACGGCGGAATACAAAGCGGATCAAACGCTCGGCTTGTACATGCAGGTCTATAACGTGGCGATTGATCAGGCGACGCTGCGGCCCAGCGTGGACATCGAATACGTCATCACGCATTCCGGCAAGGACAAAGAGGTCGTCAAGTTCAAAGAAGACGGCAAGTCGGGACTGAGTTCGTTGAATGGCCAGCAGATCACGTTGGCGCGTCTGATTTCGCTCAAGCAACTGCAACCTGGCTCGTACGACGTCGCCGTGAAGGTGACGGACAACGTGGCCGGCAAAACCTTCACGCGCAAGGAAGTGTTCACGGTCGTCAAGGCCACCTGATCGAAGGCGGAAGGCGGAAGGCGGATTTTGAAAAGCCGATTCCGCCTTCCGCCTTCGACAATCCGCAATCCCAAATCCGCCCCGCGTGCCAGCTTTCTCCCTCACCGAAAGCCTAGCGTCTCAGAAAAGAGAGATTTATGCCGCCATGCTTCCTTACCAAACGCACCGGGACAATCCTTTTCGGTTGGTTGTTGATGGCTTGTGTTGCCATCCCAGGCATCGCACAGTCCGAGCAGGCGGAGCGTAAGCGGCAAGCCATTTCCGAACGACAACTCGACTCTGATCTCAAGCTGTTGCTCAACGATTACTACGCGGGCAAACCCGTGCGGGCGCGCGTCGTCATTCCCGCCACCGAACGCGGCGTCGAAGTCGTGGACGGGCAACTCAAAATCTATCCCCTGCCCGACTTGACGGCGGCGGTGCAACCGGGCGAGATGGTGCTCATCAAGGAACTCCGTTTCAAGGCCAAAGAAATCGAAGTCCGGTTTAGCGGCGAGCATCTGGGCGAAGCGACGGCTGCCGAGCCAGCGGCGCTCATCTTAGCACCCGTTGGGCCACACGGCGCTGACGCCACTGTGCCCAAAGCGGCGTTCGTGGCGAAGGCGGCGAAAGAAGCCAAGCCCGCCAAACCACTGCCTGATCCGCGTGTGATTTTGCGGTTTTCGCGCGACATCGAAACGCGCGACTTGAATCTGCAAAGCATCAATCGGTTGCTGGAACCTGCGGTCGAAATTGCGCCCCTCGCCCCAGCGGCGGCACTCGCGCCAAAACCCGAAGCCACATCCCGCCCCAGCGCCAATGACCGCGCGCAACAAGCTGCCGAGGCACAAGGTATCGCCATTGCTCCCGTGACTGGAGAACTGGTCGGAGCCGCACCGAACCTGGGCGAGTTAGTCATCGAATTCTCAGTCACAGGCGCGCGATTGTACATTGACGGCGCATACAGCGGCACGGCTCCGCGCGCCGTGCAGTTGCCGATGGGCGTGCATACGGTACTGATTGTCGCACCAGGGCACGGTCAATTCGAGCAAAAGTTTTTCCTCCCGGCAGGCAAAATCTCGACCATCAAAGCGGAATTCAATCCCAAGTAAGCGGTCAGCTATCAGCTATCAGCTTTTAGCTTTTCGCCACTCGCTATTAGCTTTTCGCGGTTGTTTGTTTACAATCCTTCCTCCACTCTCAACCTCTAACTTGGACAGCTAACGGCTAATCGCTGATAGCTGACGGCTAATCGCTGATGGCTCTCGTATGAACATTTCCCGTGCGCAATGGAACACGCTATTCGCCGCGCAAGCTGGCTGGATGCTCGATGCGATGGATGCGATGCTGTATTCGTTCGCGCTCACGACATTGATGCGTGAATTCAGTTTGAGCAGCGGCGAGGCCGGCAGCGTGGCTTCGGCGACATTGTTCACCGCCGCGATTGGCGGCATCGGCTTTGGCATTCTGGCCGACCGCATTGGCCGCAAGACCTCGCTCTCGTTGACGTTGTTACTCTATTCGCTGGCGAGCGCGGGGACGGCAACCGTCGGGTTGATTCCCGTGTCGCCGCTCGTGCAATTGATTTTCTGGCGCGGGCTGTTGGGCTTTGGGATGGGCGGCGAATGGGCTTGTGGCGCGGCGTTGGTGGCGGAAAGCTGGCCTGCTGAACTGCGTGGACGCGCGATTGCGATTATGCAATCGGGCTGGGCGATTGGCTACATTCTTGCCGCCTTGCTCGCGGCAGCATTTTTGCCGAATTGGCGCTTGTTGTTTGTGATCGGATTGTTTCCGGCGTTGCTGACGTTGTGGGTGCGACGCCACGTGCCCGAAACGTTGGACGAAGAGCGCAAACAAAATCCCGCGTCGCCGCTCGAAGTCTTCGCGCCCGCGTTTCGCCAATTCACATTGCGCGCGGGCAGCGTAGCGATTTGCGTGCTGATCGCATATTGGGGCGTGTTCACATGGCTGCCGGGCTTTCTGGCTTCACCGGTCGAACGCGGCGGTGCGGGGATGAGCATTGTGCGCAGCACGTGGTGGATCATTCCGGTGCAAATCGGCGCGTTCTTCGGTTACTTGAGTTTTGGCGTGATCGCCGATTGGCTCGGACGCAAACCAGCCTTCATTTTGTACCTGCTCATCACCGCGATTGTGACGCCGATTTACGGCTTGAATGCGACGAATCAAACGCTGCTGCTGACGTTGGGGCCGGTGCTCGGATTTTTTGGTTCGGGCTACTTCGGCATCTTCGGCGCGATGGTGTCGGAACTGTTTCCACAACGAATTCGCGCGACGGCCTTGGGCGTGATCTACAACATCGGGCGCGCGTTGAGCGCGACTGCGCCCTGGTTGGTTGGAGCCATCGCTGAACGCAAAGGCGTGGGCAGCGCGCTCGGCGTGACGTCGTTGTTTTTGCTCGCAGGCGCGGCGTTGATGCTGACCTTGCCCGAAACGCGCGGAAAACAACTCGAAGACTGACGCACCATCGCATTCATTTCTTTTCAGCGGTATAATCCGCGCCGTCGCAAATCCATTTATTTACTCTTTAAACTAACGAAAGGAAAAACTCATGTCCGCACCTGCATCTCATCTTGATCCCTTTATCGCCAACTGGAATCGCGTTCACAAACAAAGCACCAGCATTATGAAATCTGCGCCCAACGACAAATACGATTGGAAGCCCACAGATAGTGCGATGCCGCTTGGTGAATTGATGAATCACTTGTACGTCGCCGAATCCTTATTCATTGACTCGGCGATGACGGGCGGATTCAAGCCGGAAAACCTGCCCAAGGCCATCAACAACACCGACGAACTGATTGCCGCCTTCGATAAATTGCATGACGAAGGCGTAACGAAAATTGCTTCGCTGACGCCCGAACAAATGAGTGAGATTGTTGCGCCGTTTGGCCCGGAAAAAGCGATGCCGCGCTCGTTCCTGATGAATGTGATGCTCGAACACGAGATTCACCATCGCGGTCAGTTGTACACGTACCTGCGCATTTTGGGCTGCGAATGCCCACCGCTGTTTGGCTAAAGAATTTGCAGACAGGATTGACCAGATGGACAGGATTTTTCTTTCCTGTTGCTCCTGTTCATCCTGTCTTTTTTTATTGCTCGCTCATGGCAAAAAACATAATCGGCAACGCAGTCAAAGATCGTCCGCGCGATGATCCGAGCTTCCGCGAACGCGCGTACGAATTGGTGCTGCGCATTCCTGCCGGGCGTGTGATGAGCTACGGCTTGGTCGCGCGCGTATTGGGCGTCGGATACGATGCGCGCGCGATTGGCA